>QBVC01000008.1 GCA_003058495.1 gamma proteobacterium symbiont of Ctena orbiculata
CACCATCCTCGCCCACAGCGAATGGAGCTCGCACACCATCAGCGCCGGGCTGCGGATGGAGTTTTAACCGCAAAGGCGCTTGAAAAAGCGCCGCACCCACGCCACCGCGGGTGCGGGGTCCGGCTGGCCGGCCAGCAGCGACTCCGCATCTGCCAGGAGCTGGACCAGGGGGATGAAGCCCCTGTCACGGGACCGATCCCCGCTGCACATCTCGTAGATGATGGGCGATACGGTTTTGGGCAAAGCGACATTTTTGACATGCCCGGGATCGAGATCGGCACAATAGAGCGGATCGGAAACCACAAGGAATTCCCGGCAGCTCAAGGGGCGATGTGGATGTATCGAGCAGGAATGGTCCTGTAGAAACGGACACGGCAGGTCGAGTCTGAAATAGTCCAGCCCGATTGCCCTGAGCCGCTCCTTATCATGATCCAAAGCGGCATGTTCCAGCGCCTCAAGCAGTCCCGCTTCCTCCAGGACGACCATGTTCTTTTCGAATCGCGCCTCGATCTCAGACCGCCTTGCCCCCGGCATCGACTCTATGAGCTTCAGCAGCGAGACGGCTTCCGCTTTACTCACGGGCACCAGCTGCGAACAACAGGCACTGCAGCCGCTTCTACAGGAAATGCGCTCCCCTTGCTCAGAGGCCTCTGTAGCCGCTATATCGACTACCTTATCGGTGATATTCTGGAACAGCGGCAGCAACTCATGAAGTCCAACCTTCTCGGTGCTGAATTGAGCAGAGAAACGAATGCTATGATTGCCGATACGGAGCTCTGTCTCCAGAGTCTCCGCTTGTGGTTCTTGTACTGTCAATGTCTTTGATCGATGGCTATGCGGCGATGGGATGGTAAAGATGGCAAATAATGACATGCTTATCAAGCTCTATGATATGGAGTTTGACTGCAGCTTCATATCGGAGCAGGCGGAGCAGCGGGTGACCATACGCAAGCCTATCGGTCCGGACAGGGCAGCCATAACCAGCTGGGCAGAACGGCACTTTCCGCAAACCTGGCTGGGTGAGATTCAACGGGCACTCAACAATGCGCCCTGCTCCTGTTTTATCGCGCAACGGGAATCATCGCTGCTCGGTATAGCCTGTTACGATGCAACGGCGCTCGGCTATTTCGGCCCACTCGGGGTTGTTGAGTCTGCCCGCGGATCCGGTATAGGCCGATCGTTGGCCCGTGCCTGCCTATTGGATATGCGCCTTAAAGGTTATGGCTATGCGGTGGTCGGAATGGCAGGCGAGGCGGAATTCTATCGCAAGATTGCCGATGCGGTTGAAATACCCGATTCGGACCCGGGCCTCTACAGATCGACTTTGGCCTTAAAGGATTGACTATCGGTCTGTTGACAGGCCTTAATATTCCCAACGACCACCGAGGGTAAATTGGTGGTCGCTCAGATTATCCAGCCCCAGAAGCGTATCGTAGTTGGCAAATATCTGAAATCCATTCTCCAGCACAGACGAGACGCCAAGCGAGAGCTCGAAATAGTTCCTATCCGGATCGTCGGTCAACACCCTGAACTGATTGTTGCGAGGATCATCAAGGTAACTTGCAGTTATCTCACTGCTGTCGTTTTCGAACTGATGCACCCAGCCCAATCTGAACTGGGGGGTTATTACTGCCTGCTGTCCACTCACGACATAGGCGTACTCCACACCGAGAACGGAGGTAAGGGATGTCCACTCCTGATCCGCCACATTGAAGTTCAGACCGGAAGCCACTGCACCCCGCTCCTGATAGCTGTCAATATCGACACGGGTATAGCTGGCCCTGAAATAGGGCCCGAAGGAGACAGCCCCCGAACCCAGTCTGTAACCGCCGCCCAGACTGAAGCTATAGTCGCTGCTATCGGTGCTGGCCTTTGCGGTTTCACCGATCGAAGGCACCGCGGTATTGGAGGGGATGAAGATACTGCGTTTGATATCGTAGTCAGAGACCGCGTAGCCTACGAGTCCGTCCACATAGTAGCCGTCATCGTAATAGGTGCCATACAACACACCGCCCCACCCGTCGCTGTCGATATTGCCGCCCGATACCGTAGACCGCGTATCGAAATCGGTATCGATACGGGTGAAGTTCAGGGCACCGCCGATCACAGTGTTGCGATCAAGGCGGTAATCAGCCCCGAGGGTGAGACGGTAGTTGGTGAAGTCGAAGGCATCGGAACTGTCTGTGCTGTCCCGGTCTCCGCTGCCGTAGTTTACATTGGCAAATCCGCTCAGTGCGTTATCGAGCAACCCATCGCCGGCCCCCGCGCCTCTGTCTTGTTTGCCGCTCCGTCCTCCACCAAGCAGCGGTGTTGCAGCCCGATCAGGCTGGAGGAGGCCAGAGAGATTGAAACCGCGAGCACCTCCCCGGAGCGCATGGAGACGTGAAACAATCGGATCGACCCGTCCACTCGCCATTTCATTGGCCATGGAACCGGTTGCCGCATACTCTTCCGTGGCAATCTGCTGGAGCGCATCAGCGAGTTCATCCGCATTCAATCCAAGGCTCAATTCAGATGAGCCAAGACCCAATAATTCGTTGGCGGTCACAACCATGGCGCTACAGGTATCGAACAGGGGTATAGTGCCAATCTGCGTCCCCGCGTTGACAAATCCGACACAGGCATTCGTAACTGAGTCCCCTGTATTCTGCTGCAGCATGGTTCGACCGAAACCACCCAAATTGGTCTCAGCCGCATCCGCCAAAAAGGGTGTTCCAAGCGATAGAATAAGAAGATAAGCAACTTTGTCGTTCATGGCTCCCCATTCCTTCTGGTTTTTATTAATTGTGCTAATGGATGATGAATCAGTTTCTTCTACTGCAAGGCAGCAGCTTGAGAATGTAAAAACCACCCTTGATCCAGTAACAATATCGACCCCACCAATACAATAGATCAACCAACCGCCAATACCAAGTTTTGATTGATTATTTAATCCTCTGTTTAATTGTGCTTTCTCCTTGATACCAACACCGTTTATCTCCCACTAAACCTGTTCCCTGGATAAGCCATGCCGATTTTTCTATAGTACTAAAAAAAGACAAAGGGAAACCACCAGGAATATCCCCGCAACTCGGGATTTTGCTTTGAAAACCGGCGTATCCTTAGTTCCACTACGCTGATACTCACGCCAAGCCCCTAGCGCATGAAAAGCCCCTACTGCGGTAAACAGCAGTGGCACCCAGATCTTTAGCGAAATCATCCCAGCCCCAGCAACAGCATCTGGCCGCCTACCGGGGCTGAAAACTGGCTCAGGGGTTCATTCTGCCGATCATCCGGAATCAACGAAGACATACCATCAATCCTTCTCAGCCGACGTTATTCTTTTTTCACGCGCCAGATGTTGCAGCGATGGGTAGTAGGTCTTCCCCATTTCACGTGCGCGCCACCAGCCGCGTGACTTTCTTCCGATCAGTACCTGGGGTATCTCCAGTATATGCTCCCTGAGTGGAATAAAGCTGCGCCAAGTCGCAGTGAACAGACCCTGGTCCGGTTCCAGAATTATGGTGTCCAGCACCGCATTCTTTTTAACGCTTTCGCCCCTCTTGTAAAAGAATACTATGGGCACATCTATCGCCGGCAGGGTGAAGCCGGTATGCCCTTCCGGAGTCAGGTTTTCCAAGAAGACACGCTCACCACCTTTCGGATAGGGAATCTGTTGATCAACAGGTGCCGCCTGAAAGTAGGCGGAATCAAAATCTGGGGGCGGTAATGGATAGATATTGTCACGCCAGTTCTTATCGTAGGTACCAGCCAGCTTGAGTCGTGGCTCCCAACCCCTCCCTAACGGGCCGAACGACACCGGAGTATAATTTCCGTTCGGCATGGTCACAGGCCGTTTCAGCTCCTCGGTATTTGGCATCGGCGATCCGTCGACAAAGGATCGGCTCATTTCTCTATGGTAACCCTTGCCCACAGGATTCTTCATAAATACGCTGTGCCTGTCCATGTTCTTGTGGTAATCGTCTACGCCGCCAAATGCCCGATCGTAGCTTATTGGCATTTTGTCGAAGATGCCCGCATATCCCGGCCTTATGGCAATATTTCCCGATTCCCAAAAGCGATCGCCGGTGACGGCGAATGATTTCAGCAAGGGACCCAATCTTAGCGTTACCTCAACCCTCGATACCGGCTTTTCCCTGGGCGCATAGGCGCTGCCGACCAAAAGAACATCGCAGTGCCGTTTGAATGGCGCAAAATCGAGTTCGTAGAGTGGTGCGGAAAAGCCTGCTTCACCGGTGTAGGTGTCGGCTTCCAGCAGTTGCTTTTGCGGCTCGGCATAGCCAGCCAGCTTGCCTCTCTCCGGTATCTTGAAGGTACCCTTCACAACAATCACGAGCAGGTCATTGCCGTTGGGCAGCAGGCTCAAAGTATATCCGGCCTGCATTGGTGTAGTGTTAAGCAGATCCATCACGGTCCATCATTGCCAAGCAATCCAGCACAGGAATATCACTGCGCATGCACCTTTATGAATGTCGTCGCAGTGGAGAGGCCTGGAGGAAAGAGTCATCACAAGTTACGTCAACCAAAGCAGTCAAGGATCACAAGGTTGCAACCGTTAGATCGCGGGGGCCGTCAACGGCGTCCCGCTCTCGCGACTCGCGGCTATTTGATTCAGCCATGACTGCTGCTGGGTTTGATTGAGTCCATGCTCCGTGTCGACATCATATTCATCGCTTAAACTGACTGCGCGCTGACCATGTTCAGCCATAAGCCCGTTTACCTGGCGCAGCAATTCGTTGCGCGAATCTTCCTGCAAGGCCCTGACCGCGGCCAAGAAATCACGATAGCAGAGACCGGCGATATCATAATGACCCTGTTCGTGGACAAGAAGCTGCTCCGTTTTTTCAGATTTTACGACCCAGGATTCAGCTTTTTTCACTATAATTTTGAACTCCATTTCACCCAGTTTGTACTCACCATGCTCCTCCACGGTTTTTACCTTGCCATGCCGTAGACCAACTGAGATCTGGGCATTTTCCGTCTCGCCCTTAGGGCGTTTATTGATATCCCGAAACTCACTCCAGGCGATCGTGCGCGGCCAACCGACCAGGGCGGGTCCGGGCTGAGCGGGCGGCACGTCCGCACCCTCCGGTTGCGCGGATGCGAATCCCGCATGGGGCGTGTACTCCGAAGGCGCTGCCGGACCTGGTCGATTGGTTTGAGCGGGAGATGGGTGTCTATACATACTTGCCTCCTGTACCATCAAGCCACTTTTGCCATGCACAGCTTCTGATAAAAGGGTAACAGGGCCTGGTCACCAAGAATCCTGAAATAATCGTCATACTCTTTCAGCGCATCTTTGTAGGGCTGCTTGGTGCGAATCGCCGCAATCACATTATCACAACACTGGAACAGGTGAAGTTCATTCTGCAGATAGTCGGTGGCATCCTTCTCCGGAGGCGACAAGCCCTTACCCATTGGCTGATCTGGCGCTTGTTCGAGGGAGAAATAGGCGGGAGAAACGGCTCGCAATTCGTGAAACTGACCGGTCCCCCCGTCGAACAGGGCCAACAGACTCGGGGGCCAGATCTGATAGCCCAGCTCAGGATTCACCGCTTCGCCTCTACCCACCAAGAAGGCGAAAAAAAGCCTGTTTTCACCAACAACCGGTATCGGCGGACTCATATAATTGGCGAACTGCAGCGAGGGACCGATGAGGTTTCTGGCCGCTGCGGTGACAACTGATGTGGAGAGCTGATCAGACATTGGATGACTACCTTTGCAATCTATCTCTAGTTAGGAGTTTGCGACCTGCCCAACCCATCGCAAAAAATCGCCACCGAACAGATCATAAAAGGGCAGCAGGGGCTTTTCGGCATGACGGTCAAAATAGTGGACATAGGCCTTGGCCGCCTGCTTTATCTCCTCGCTGATGCCGGCATCCGGGTTGAGAAAGGCGGGGATCAGCATGTCATAAAGGGTCCAAATCCGATCAAACTCGGGGATGATGTCCTCGGGTTTGTCAAATGCCGGCCTGTTGTGGATCCACGGTGGCGGTTTCAGGTTCGGCACCTCCATTTCAAATCGCTTCAGGGTTAAGAAGGCGGCGGCTGAGAGATCATAGATGGCAACATATTGGGGTTCGGTGATCGCGGTCCCGTACTCCGGCGTGGTACGGGTAAAATAGATCAGCCGCCGCACGATGACCCTGTTGTTCTCGACCTTTATCATCGGCAAGGTGATGCCGCGTTCCATCGGCATCATGTTCGCATGTTCTCCAATCTGCTGGACCGCTTCTTTCATGGACATGGCGAATAGACCTGTAGAGTTAATGCATAACAGCAACAAAAATAGCTTGGCATACAACATGAACCTCTTAACCATGAGCGCTACCAAATAGGATTAGTGGTAACAGCCGCGCCCGATGGCGCAAAACCATTTGCCACGGCATTGTTCGCACCCGTGGTGAGAAAATTCTGAAACTGGGCCGCGGTCGCGCGCTGATTGCAGACACCGATACCGGTATCGTTGTAGATGACATGGGTGATGTTCCCAGCGTCATCGTATTCATAGCCGGTGACTGTCACGGCATGGGCGCCCGTCTGCGTGCCCCAACCCGGCAGTCCCGCCACATCGCCGTTGGCGATCACCCCTCTGCCCTGGGAAAGCGCGGTCTCCAATTGACTGAGCTGCATACCGCCTGCGGCAGGTGCTACCCTGCTTGCCGGCACACCGTTGTTGGAAAGGATCGAGACCTGCCCTCCCGAGGTTGTGCCGCCGCTGTACCAGGCCTGGTTTTGCGCCGTGACCGGGCCGCCGCTTCCAGCACTGCCGATGGCGGGTTGGGAGGCATTGCCGTTGGCAATGGCGTTGTTCAGCATCGTCTCCTGACCCGGATTTGCCCCGGTGGCCTGCTGCACCAGCTGTCTCGAGGATTCGACGCCGCAGTTGTTGTAGCTCTGACCGGGGGTATTTGAGCCCAGGGGATTGCCACCCGAGTCGGTGGAGCCGGGGGGCGGATTTCTCCCCGCCGCCATACTTTGACAGGCCTGGTTGCCCAGCCGCGGATTGCCGGTGACGCCGGCGAGCCCGATCAACACCGTCGGGCAACCCGGCGGCATGATCACCGATCCGGGATGGGTGCCGGAATCGCTCACCCTGGCGGCGGGCATATTCATGATCGGCACGGGGAAGGCGCCGCGCATGATCGGATTCGGCGTGGGCACAGGGGCCAGGCAGTTGCTGAAATCCCCCATCCTGGCCGCCGGTTTGCCGCCGATCAATACCGTGGCCGCCCCGGGCGGCATGATCGGCAGGCCAGGTGGCGGTGCATGGGGCGGCGGCGGCGTGGCCGGCACTGTTTGCGGCAGCATGCAGAGGATGGTATCGCCAACACGCGCGGCAGGTTTACCACTCATGATTCGCTCTCCTCCCTACCCTCTCTGTAATTCCCATCCAACATCGAGCTTCGATCCTTTGCGTCAGGTGTTGATTTTGACCATGGTGCCCTTGATGGTAATGATGCCGCCGGGATCGATATGCACCTTGCCCGCGGCGGTCTTGAAGGTCACGTCGGTACCGGAGACCTCGATCTTGCCGCTCGGCTCCATGCTGATGGATGCAGCGCCGGTCTTCATCACGATCTTGGTGGCGGCCTCCAGCTTGAACTCGTCCTGGGTTTTGATTTCGTACTTGCCCTTGATAGCGCACTCTTTTTTACCGTCGACCTCTTCCGTCAGATCTCCGCCGACCGATTCCCCCCTGTCACCGCCGACGCTGGCCTTTCTGTCACCCGCCACGGCCTCCAGCTTGGCGCCGCCGACCTCCTCCGCCTTCGCGCCGGCCACCGTCTCGTTCATCGCGCCGCCGACGGAGACCTGGTAGAGACCGCCGATGGTAAGCGCCTTGATGGCGCCCACGGTTTCCGTGCTGTTGACGCCAACCGTCTCGGATTTATTCGAACCGACCATCTCGGTCCTGTCCACACCCACGGTTTCAGACATGTTCAGACCGATGGTTTCCGTGTGGTTCTTGGCGATTGTGATGGTCTTGTCGTTATTTACCGTCTCTGACTTGTCGTGCCCGACCGTCAGTGAGCGATTGTATCCAACGTTCTCGTTGCGACTGCTTTCGGTGATATTGGTATGGTTCTTCTCGGCGTGAATGTAGAGCTCTTCGGATCCCTTCTTATCCTCGAAGCGGATCTCATTGAAGGTGCTTGGATTGCCCCCCTTGGTGCTGCGGCTTTTGATGCCGCTCTGGGTCATGTTGGCGGGAAGTTCATAGGGCGGCATCTGATCCGCATTGTAGACCCGACCGGTCACGATCGGCCGGTCCGGATCCCCCTCGAGAAAATCGACGATCACCTCCTGGCCAATCCGCGGTATGTGCATCGCACCCCAGTTCTTCCCCGCCCACACCTGCGCCACCCGCACCCAGCAGGAGCTGTTCTCGTCCCTGCTGTCATAGCGGTCCCAGTGAAAATGCAGCTTCACCCGGCCATACTCGTCGGTATAGATCTCCTCACCCGCCGGACCCACCACCACCGCCGTCTGCGGCCCCTGCACCATCGGCTTCGGCGTCGTCCTTGCGGTGCGAAAACTCTCCTTGCTGTCCATGCAGCTGAACTCGCACAGATACAACGGTCCCTGGGCTATCTCAGGCACCGACTCGAAGGCATCGGACTGCAGCGTATAGCTCGCACCGGTGATCAGATACTCCCGGTTCTGATCCCCTCGCGGATGATCGGTCATGGTGAACAGACCGCCCGTGGTCACCCCGCGCGCATTCCCCTTGCCCCCCAGTACCTCGTGACCCGCCTGCAGTTCCTGGATCCGGTAGCTGGCGTAATTATCCCCGTCCGGCGGCACCTCGTACTCCCCGGGATAGTCGTAAATCTCATAATCCGCATAGGGATGGCTGCGCGGCTGCAGCGCATTCGTCGATAGATCCGACTTTGGCTTGGTGAAATCGTAATCGGTATGTACATACTTCCCCGGTCTCACCGACTTGCTGAACTTCCAACTGGAGATGTAATCCCGAAAACGGCTCGAACCGGCCTCCGTGGGCGGTAAATAGGGGATATCCGAATAGGCCTCCAGCACACTGTGGGAACTGTAGTCGTCACACAATATCAGCGTATGCTTGCCCGCCTCGTGCTTGAAAAAGTAGTAGATGCCCTCCTGCTCCAGCAGGCGGCTGACAAAATTGAAGTCGGTCTCCCGGTACTGAACACAATACTCCCACTCCCGGTAGCTCCCGCTCAGCCGCTCCTCGAAATCACTGAAGCCGTTTTCTCCAAACACCTCCTTGACAATATCGGGCACCGTCTTGTGCTGAAAAATACGGCAGTCCGAGGTCTGGGTCAGCAGCCAAAACCAGGGGCGCAGGGTAGCCCGGTAGTGGGCAAAGTAGGCGATGTGCCCGACCTGGGTGAATTGGCTCACATAGCCATCGAAATAGCGCTTCGAGGTGTTCACCATGTCCATCTCCACCGTTATCTTCTTGCCCAGAAGATCGTCCGGGGAGATCGACTCGTTGTCGCTCAGCATGTCCAACGTATAATGGAACAAACGCCCCAGCTCCTCCTGCCCCTCCATCTTGAGGATCAAGAGTTCGTCCGGACCCAGCGGGGTTTTGATCTGCAGCTGTCGATTGCTCTGTGTGAAGGCCATCCAAGACTCCTGCGTATTTTAAGCATTGTATTTTTTTGTCCCATGCCTAACCTTTCCCAGTCGGAGTGGTTATTAATAGCATGTTCAGTACTTTAGAGTATGTGATTCAGATTAGCCTGGGTCAATGTTGTCGTATAGGTACTTTTGCACACCTTGTCAGTGTCGCTTTTTACATTGCACCGCACAATTGCTGGGCAGAAAGTGGCATTGGCTGCTAACAAAGTTTTGTTTGTGGTCATATACTAATAAACAACCCAAGATAGGGATGGAATAAAAACATGTCGCAACGAATGCACTTCTCGCTCAAGCTGGGCGAACAGGGGGATTCGAACCAGCGCCGAAGGACCGGCAAAGGTTTTACGGTCGTCATGCTCGGGGCGTTCGGAGGTGGCAGCGGGGCTCGCAAGCCGCCAAGTGAAGAGACCACCTCGCTGCACCCGGTCGATATCGACACACTCGACGACCTTATCGCAACACTGCAGCCGACACTCACCCTTGCAGAGGGGGAAGAAGAGAACCCCCTCACCCTCCGTTTTGCGGCAATGGACGACTTCCATCCGGATGGACTGCTTGAACAACTTGGGGACTATCGTGATACAACGAGTGAGGCGACGGTTGATGACCTTTCAACCGCCACAATGGAGAAGGAGGTCTCTAGGGAGAGTGGATTGGCGGATGATTCCGAGTCGGAACAAGCGACGCTATCCCGGCTGCTCGGGAAGCGCCCACTCTCAGTAGAGCAGCGTCAGCAAACAGGATCGTCAACAACAGTCCCCAGGAAGGCGATGATAGAGGATGTGGTTCGGCGAATTGCCGAGACTGCAACAGTCATGAATGAACCCGTTTCAACGGAGGGAGGTTCAGCGCAGGGTGAGCGTGCAGATGAGAGAGCCGGCTTACTGCGAAGCCTGCTCCACCTTGAGGCCTTCCAACGACTGGAGGCGAGCTGGAGATCCGTCGATTGGCTGCTGCACGCTACCGAGCCGGATCCGGCGATCCGGTTCTATGTCCTGAATATCACGCGCGGCGAACTGCAACGGCAGCAGGCGGACCACGCGGAAGCCAAATCCTCGCCGCTCCACCACCTGCTCAGGGAGCGGATCGGTGGCGAGGATGCATCAGAATCCGATTTTATACTAATAGACAACCACCACTATGGCCCGGATCGGGCGAACATTGCTATGCTTGAGTGGCTAGGGTCGCTGGTCGATCAATTCGACGGCACCCTGCTGACCGGAGCTGATTCCAGTTTTATGGCCGATACCGCGGCAACCGACGATCGCTACAGGGAGTGGCAGAGATTCAGAGCAAGTCCATCGGCCGCCAGGATCGCTCTGCTCTACCCGGACGTGCTGCTCAGGCTGCCCTATGGCGCCACAACCGACCCGCTTCAAGCAATCTCATTTGAAGAGTTGATGGCGCCTTGGACGATTGATCAGCTTGTATGGGGTAATCCCGCATATGCACAGATGATCCTGCTGCTTAATCAATGGACCGATCAAGGAGAGAGGGAGCAGCCTTCCCTATTGACAGACCTGCCGGCCTACAGTTACCAAAGCGAAGGAGAACGCCATCTTCAACCCTGCACCAAGCACCTGCTGCATGAACAGCAGATTGATCTGCTGCTCAAGCTGGGTCTTGTTCCGGTCGTCGGCAGCCGCAACAGGAACGCCATTCAGATACCCTGGTATCAACACCTGGTTCTGCCCGTCGCATAACGGAATTACAGATCCAGGAACAACTGCCGCATCATGTGAATATTCACCATGATCTGAGTCAGCCCGATGAAAGGAGATGTAGAGATCCGGCCAATTCAGCAGAATGGTAATATTTACCTTCCACTTATCTGTTTTTGATGTAGTATCAACTACAACAGATTTGTGCTAAACCTAACTGTATAAAGGGAAAAGCAGAATCGATATTGGATAGCCAGCCAGTGATGTCTGATGCAGTTAGAAACAGAAGAGCAAAAGCATTTTAAAATGAATAGAGGGTTGACCACTATTTCATGGGGGACGCAGGATTGACCGCTACCATTGACCTTGAACAGCTTCTCACCCCAGTCTCGGATGAGGCCCCTGCGGGCACCGATTTAGAATACGACCCGATGTTCGGCGAAATGGAGAGGGCCGCTGAGGGCAAGGAAGAGCAGGAGTTCGGGGATACCGTTATTCCGGCGGAAGATCCTGACTGGCGGGAACTTAAAAAGAGGGCACTGCAGGTGGTCGAGCAGAGCAAGGATCTTCGCGCGGCAATCCATCTCACCCGTGCATTGATGCATACGGACGGCTTTGCAGGATTCTCCGACGGCCTCTCGCTGATTAAAGGTTATATCGAAAACTACTGGGAGAGCCTGCACCCTCAGCTCGATCCCGATGACAACAACGATCCGACACTCAGAATCAACACCCTGGTCAACCTCTGCGATCCCATCGACACCCTGGGCGCCGTCAGCAAGATCCCGCTGGTCTCCTCCACGGTGATGGGGAAATACAGTTATCGCGACATTCAGATTGCACTGGGCAACCTGCAAGCCACCGATGCCGATAACCAGGAGGTTGCATTGGATCAGGTGGACGCCGCATTCCGCGAATGCCCGAGTGAAGAGTCGCAGCGTACCCTGTCCCATATTCGAGCCGCGATCGAGAGCGTGAACGGGATAGAGAGCAGGCTTAACGAGTTGGTTGGCGTGGACAACGCCCCCAATCTTCAATCCTTGACCGAACATATGACACTGCTGGAGAAGGAGGTCGCCACGCGTACCGGGGTCGACATTCAGGCGGAGGGATCGAGCCCTGACGGCAGCGGACCGGCAGCGCAGCAGCAAGGCTCATCTCCCGGGGTGATCAACAGCCGCGACGATGTCATCAGCGCCCTGGAGAAGATCAACCAATACTACCGAAAGCATGAACCCTCCAGCCCTATCCCACTGCTTCTCGACCGGGCAAAACGGCTGGTAAAGATGGATTTTTATGAGATCGTCCAGGACCTGGCCCCGGACGGCATGCAGCAATTCGATTTTTTGTGGAAGCAAGAGGACAGATAGGGCAACGGATCTGTCCTGCAGGAATCCGATTTTGAACGGCAACATACCGATTAGGTACAGAGATATATAGAGAGGTAGATCGTGGCAAAAGAGAGCAGCCAGAAGTTCATAGCCCGCAACCGGGCACCCAGGGTCCAGATTGAGTACGACGTGGAACTCTACGGGGCTGAAAAGATGATCCAGCTACCTTTCATCATGGGAGTGATGGCGGATCTGTCCGGCAAACCGGAAGAGGCCTTGCCACCGGTAGCCGAGCGCAAGATGCTGGAGATCGACGTCGACAACTTCGATGAGCGTCTCAAGGCCATGAAACCGAGGACTGCCTTCAGGGTTCCCAACACGCTTACTGGCGAAGGCAACATCAATGTGGATATCACCTTCGAGAGTATGGATGACTTCTCGCCAGCGGCGGTCGCCAAAAAGGTGGGGGCCTTGCGTCAACTGCTCGATGCCCGAACCCAGTTGGCCAACCTGCTGACCTATATGGATGGTAAATCGGGGGCTGAGGAGCTGATCGCCAAGGCGTTGCAGGATTCGGCATTGCTGCAGTCCCTCGCCTCTTCCCCAAATCCTGACGAAGCATCATCTGAGGATTCGTCCTCAACGGAGGAGTAAAGCATGGCCGAAACAGATACCCAACAGGCTACAGGCAAAGAGTCTGCAGAAGGCGTAGCACCTGACGAGTTTTCAGCACTGCTTCAGCAGGAGTTCAAGCCCAAGACCGAGCGCACCAGGGAGGCGGTCACCAATGCCGTGCAGACCCTGGCTGAGCAGGTGCTGAAAGAGACCAGCGTGGTGTCGGATGATGCCGTCGAGACCATCGAGGGCATCATTGCGGAGATCGACAGAAAGTTGACCGAACAGGTCAACCTGATCCTCCACCATGAAGACTTCCAGAAACTTGAGGGCACCTGGCGCGGGCTCCACTACCTGGTCAACAACACCGAAACCGATGAGATGCTGAAGATAAGGGTGATGAATATCTCGAAACAGGAGTTGGCCAAGAATTTGAAGAAATTCAAGGGAACCGCCTGGGACCAGAGCCCGGTCTTCAAGAAGGTCTATGAAGAGGAGTATGGACAGTTCGGCGGCGAACCCTATGGCTGTCTCGTCGGCGACTACCATTTCGATCAGTCGCCGCCCGATGTGGAGATGCTCACCAGCATGTCCAAGATTGCGGCCTCCGCCCATGCACCCTTCATCGCTGGCGCGGCGCCGACGGTAATGCAGATGGACTCCTGGCAGGAGCTCGCCAATCCGCGGGACCTGACCAAGATATTCCAGACACCGGAATATGCCTCCTGGCGCTCGTTGAGAGAGTCCGAGGACTCACGGTACATCGGCCTCGCGATGCCGCGTTTCCTCTCGCGTCTTCCCTATGGCGCCAAGACGGATCCGGTTGAGGAGTTCGATTTCGAAGAGGATACCGAAGGTGCGCAGCATAACAAGTACACCTGGTCGAATTCCGCTTTCGCGATGGCGGTTAACATCAACCGCGCCTTCAAGCTTTACGGTTGGACCACTCGCATCCGTGGCGTTGAGTCCGGCGGTGCGGTGGAGAGCCTGCCAACCCACACCTTCCCCACAGACGACGGTGGTGTGGACATGAAATGCCCGACCGAAATTGCGATTTCGGACCGCCGCGAAGCCGAGTTGGCGAAAAATGGATTTATGCCGCTGCTGCACCGTAAAAACTCAGACTTCGCCGCCTTTATCGGCGCGCAGTCACTGCAGAAGCCATTTGAATATGACGATCCGGACGCAACCGCAAATGCCAATCTCGCGGCGCGCCTGCCCTATCTCTTCGCCAGTTGCCGTTTCGCGCACTATCTCAAATGTATCGTGCGCGACAAGATCGGCTCCTTCAAAGAGCGGGAGGACATGGAAAAATGGCTCAATAAATGGATTATGAATTATGTCGAACCAAATCCTTCAACAGCCTCGGAGGAAGACAAGGCGCGTAAGCCGCTGGCCGCTGCCGAAGTGGTCGTCTCCGATGTCGAAGGCAACCCGGGTTACTACACATCGAAGTTCTTCCTGCGACCGCATTATCAGCTGGAAGGTTTGACAGTTTCATTACGACTGGTATCCAAACTGCCGTCTGAAAAGACGGCCTAGAACCAAGAAATTTCACTTACTGGAGGATTAAATCATGGCAGTTGACATGTTTATGAAAATCGATGGAGCGGACGGTGAGAGTACCGATGATGCCCATAAGAACTGGATTGAGCTGTTGAGCTTCGATCATGGCGTTGCTCAACCCGTGTCCGGGGCCAGCGGTACTGGCGGCAGGACCGGCGGACGCGCCGACTTCTCGCCGTTTGTCGCGGTCAAAACCCTCGACAAGGCCACCCCGGACCTCAACATCAAGTGCGCGAAGGGTGAACACATTCCCAAGGTGGAAGTCGAGCTCTGCCTTGCCACGGGTGACAAACACACCTTCATGAAATACACCATGGAGGATTGCATCGTCACCTCCATCTCCCCCGGCGGCACGGCAGGTGATGAAGTCAAGCCCACGGAGGCCGTCGCCTTCGCCTACGGCAAGATCAAATGGGAGTACACGCCTATCGATCACACCGGCAAACCAGGCGCTGCCACGGACAGGACCTGGAATCTTGAGACCAATAAGCAGGAGTAACGGATCTTGCTGCCGGCGTGCACCGTCACCTCCTCATGGATGTGGCGGTGCACCTTATGACATCTATCTTCTTGCGAACCACAGATAATAACGTAAAAAACACCATTGGGGTCGTTGCTCATCAGCTCGATCTTTAGCATATACAAGGTCATCATGATGGATGCTGAAGAACTCTTACAACAAGGCCAATTAGACGAGGCCCTCCAGGCGCTGCAACAGGCAATCCGAAAAGAGCCCTCGAATGTCAAATTACGGGTATTCCTGTTTCAGCTGTTATGCGTGACCGGCGAATGGGAGCGCGCATTGAGTCAGCTCGATGTGGCCGCCGACATGGACTCGCTGAATCTGCCTATGGCTCAGACCTATCGGCAGGCGATTCAATGCGAACTGTTCCGAAAGGAGGTATTCAACGGCGCCAGATCCCCCTTGATATTCGGCGACCCGCCCGAATGGGCCGCCTTTCTCATCGAGGCGCTCAAGCATGCGGGGAACGGGGAATATTCTCAATCGGAGACGCTGCGCAATCAGGCCTTTGAATCGGCACCAGGCAGTGCCGGCAGCATCGACGGGCAACCCTTTGAATGGATTGCCGATGCCGACAACCGGGTCGGGCCGATGCTGGAGGCGATCATCAACGGCCGCTACTATTGGATCCCCATGCAGCGCCTGAAAGAGGTCGGCATCGAGCCGCCGGAAGACCTCAGAGACATGGTTTGGGCACCTGCTCATCTGACTTTTGAAAACGAGGGCCAGGCCGTGGCTTTGATTCCTTCGCGCTACCCAAGCACGGAAAACGAATCCGACGCGATGTTGAAGCTCGCACGAAAGACCGAATGGCATGAGCCTTATCCTGGTCTCTATTCCGGACTGGGTCAAAGGATGTTCACCACCGATCAGGACGAATATCCGTTGCTGGGTACCCGTCAGATCGTTTTTCGGGCCCAGGAGTAGATAAAGATCGAACTAGCCCATGCTCATCGAACGATCCCCAAAGCATCCGTCGGTCCGTTGAGGTAGACAGGTTGAAGAGCGCGAAACAACAAAACCAGTTGCAACCGTCACTGTTGGACCGGTTAACCGACGACGAGCCCGCCAAGGGCCGCGAATCGCAAGACAAACGGGTTATCTCGATGCGTCGCTTGCGGCAGTTGGTTTTACGTGACCTGGCCTGGCTGTTGAACACCACCAATCTCGCGACTACGGAAGAGCTCGCCCCCTATCCCGAAGTGGAACATTCAGTGCTCAACTACGGCATGACCGAGCTTTCGGGGCGCCTGGTGGCAGGCATGGATCTTGGCAAGCTCGAACGCCTGGTGCGCCAGGCGATACAGGATTTCGAACCCCGCATCCTGTCCCACACGGTCAAGGTTCGCTCCGTCAGGGACAGTGGCAAGGAGAGCCACAACCGCCTGATGTTTGAAATCGAGGGCCAATTGTGGGCCGTGCCGACGCCGTCCCACCTGCTGATCAAGACCCAGATCGATCTCGAGGAGGGCGGTGTGACCATTGCAGACGCCTTCAGCTCGGGTATGGAGTAGGCTGATGGATCCGCGACTGCTCAAGTACTACAACCGGGAGCTGCAGTTCATGCGCGAGATGGGAGGCGAGTTCGCCAAGGCCTACCCCAAGATCGCGAGCCGTCTCTCCCTCGACGAATTCGAGTGTGCCGATCCCTATGTGGAGCGCTTGCTCGAGGGTTTCAGTTTCCTCGCCGCCAGAATCCAACTCAAGATCGACGAGGAGTTCCCGCGCTTTACCCAGCACCTGATGGAGCGGGTCTTCCCCCACTATCTCTGCCCCACTCCATCGATGATGGTGGTCCAGTTCCAGGCCGACATGCTGGAGCCTTCCCTGGGGGATGGCTTTCTCCTGCCTCGCCACTCCACCCTGCGCAGCAGACTCGGCAAGGGGATCCATACCGCCTGCATCTACAGAACCGCGCAGGATGTCACCCTCTGGCCGATCGAGATTCAAAGCGTGGACTATCTGCCGACGCCGGCGGCGATCAAGCTGGCCGCTATCGGCAGGCAGGAGCATGCCAAGGCAGCGATACGTATCAGGCTGAACACGACCGGAGAGATCCCTTTCAACAAGCTGGATCTGCATCGACTGCCGCTGTTCCTCACCGGCGGGGAGACCGGGATGCGCGCCTTTGAAGCCATCGCCGGACACACCCTGCGCATCGTCGGCCGCGACCCTGAGTCGGAAAACCATGCTTCAACCAGCCACCCCCGTCCGGCGCGCATCATGGGGTTTGAGGAGAACGAGGCCCTGCTGCCCTACGGCCCTCGATCGTTTCAGGGTTATCGCTACCTGGCGGAGTATTACACCCTGCCCGAACGCTTCATGTTCCTCGAACTGCTTGACCTGAAACCCGTGGTCAGCGCCTGTGAAGGGAACGCACTGGATCTCTATATCCTTCTCGACGAGAGCGATCCCGGGCTCGAAGGGAGTCTGAGCGAGGTAAATTTCCTCCTCTATTGCGCACCCTGCATCAACCTGTTTCCGAAGCGGGCAGACCGTATCCACCTCACCGACAGCGAAGCGGAATATCACGTCCTGCCGGATCGCACGCGCCCCATGGACTACGAGGTCTATGAAGTCACGGAGATCAAGGGTTTCGGCAGCAACAGCGAGCAGAGCCAGACCTTCTATCCCTTCTATGCCAGCAACGACTTCATCACCGGTGATCAGCCCCGCGCCTACTACGCGATCCAGCGCATGCCGAGACTGCTCTCATCCAAGCAGCAGCGTGAAGGCGCACGTTCCGGTTATATCGGCAACGAGGTCTTTGTCTCCATCGTGGATGCGGATGAGGCGCCTTTCAAGAGCGATCTGCGGCAGCTTTCCGTGGCAACACTCTGCACCAACCGCGATCTGTCGATGCACATTCCGCTGGGCCAGGGGGAGTCGAGCTTCACCCTCGAGAGCAGCACCCCGGTGAACAGTATCCGTTGTATCGGCGCACCCTCGAAACCGAAACCCTCGACGACCAAAGGCGCCATCAGCTGGCGTCTGATCAACCATCTATCGCTCAACTACCTATCCCTGTCGGGCGAAGACCGGGAGCGGAGCACGGCGGCGCTGAAGGATTTCCTCCAGCTCTATGCCGATACCAGCGACCCGACGATGCGCAAACAGGTCGATGGGGTCGTATCCATCGCCTCTAAGCCGGTCAACAGGCGCCTGCCGAGCCCGGGTCCCATCGCTTTCGGCCGGGGCCTCGAGGTCACCCTCACCCTGGACGAAGCGGCCTTCGAAGGCAGCGGTGCGTTTCTGTTCGGCGCAATGATGGAGCAGTTTTTCAGAAAATACACGGCAATCAACTCCTTTACGGAGACGGTAGTGGTCACCCTTCAACGCGGAGAGATTATGCGATGGCCGGTAAGGCTGGGTCTGAGACAGACGCTCTAGGCCTCTTTGGCAGGCTGCAGCAGGCGCCCTATCGCTTCGATTTTTATCAGGCGATGCGCCGCCTCGAATGCGCCTATCCGAATGAGCCCCGTCTGGGCGACTCGCTGCACAGCAAGCGGGACAAGATACGCCTCGGGCAGGATCCGACCATGGCGTTTCAGCCTTCCACCCTGGCCTCGTTCAAACAGGGCAAGTCGGGGTTGCCGCCCCGTCTGGGGGTCTACTTTTTCGGCCTCTTCGGGCCCAACGGCCCGCTTCCGCTCCATCTCACCGAGTATGTCCACGATCGCGTCCATAACGAACACGACAACACCCAGGTCGGCTTTCTCGATCACTTTCACCATCGTCTGTTGACCCTCTTCTACCGTGTCTGGGCAAACAGCCAGCCCAGCGTCAGCTTCGACCGCCCCGGGGATGACAGATTCGGCAACTATCTCGGAACGGTGTTCGGCATCGGCTCTCCCCATCTTCGCGATCGTGACGCAATGCCGGACCTGGCGAAGCTGCACTACGCCGGACGGCTCGCCGATCATAACCACAATGCCGAGGGCCTGGAGGCCATCCTGGAGGATTTCTTCCACCTCCCGGTGCGGATCGAGGAGTTTATCGGAACCTGGATCGATCTACCGGACAACAGCCGCTGCCGCTTGGGCGAGTCGACGGATATCAGCAGCCTGGGAATGACCATCATCCTCGGCGACCGGGTCTGGCAGGGACAGCAGAAGTTCCGCATTGTCATGGGCGCGGTCGACTTCGCCGATTACCAGCGGATGCTGCCGGGGGGCGAAAGCCTGAAACGCCTGATCGCAATCGTGAAAAACTATATCGGGGATGAACTGGACTGGGAATTGAACCTGATACTGCAGGAGCAAGAGGTTCCGCCACTCAGTCTCGACGGCGAAAGCCGCCTCGGCTGGACGACCTGGCTTGCGCAGCAGCCACTGGGGCGGGACGGTGATGACCTGTTCCTCCATCCGCTTGAAATTAGAGGGCTTGAGAGATGAGCGAGATTAATCGTGCCGCACTGTTTGGGAAACTTAACAGCCTTGGCTACAAGGCCATCGAAAGTGCGACCGTGTTCTGCAAAATGCGCGGCAATCCCTATGTCGAGCTGGTCCACTGGTTGCACCAGATACTGCAGCTGCAGGATTCCGACCTCCACCGCATCATCAAGCAGTTCAACCTGGACCCCTCCCACCTGGCGAAGGATATCACCGAAACCCTCGATGATCTGCCCCGCGGATCGACCTCGATCTCCGACCTCTCCTCCCATGTGGAGGAGGCCACCGAACGCGGCTGGGTCTACGGCACCCTGATGTTCGGTGACAGCCAGGTGCGCACCGGCTATCTGGTCATCGGCATCTTGAAGACCAACAGCCTGCGCAACGCCCTGCTGCGGATCTCCGATCAGTTCAAGAAGCTCAGTATCGACACCCTCACCGACCGTTTCAACGAGGTGGTCGAGGGCTCTCCCGAGCAGGCCCTGCGCTCCAGCGACGGCTTCCAGGTCGGTGGCGGCGCCGCACCCGGCGAGGCCAGCGACGCCATCGCCCCGGCCCAGATGGGCAAGCAGCAGGCGCTGCAGCAGTTTTCCGTCGACCTCACCGAAAGGGCGCGAAATGGAGAGATCGACCCGATCGTCGGTCGCGACGAGGAGATCCGCCAGATTGTCGATATCCTGATGCGCAGGCGCCAGAACAACCCGATCCTCACCGGCGAGGCGGGTGTGGGCAAGACCGCGGTGGTGGAGGGTTTCGCCCTGCGCATCGCCCGCGGCGACGTCCCCCCCTCGCTGCAGGACGTCAACCTGCGGGTGCTCGATGTCGGCCTGCTGCAGGCCGGCGCCAGCATGAAGGGCGAGTTCGAAAATCGCCTCAAGCAGGTGATCGAAGAGGTCCAGTCCTCCGAGAAGCCGATCATCCTCTTCATCGACGAGGCCCATACCCTGATCGGCGCCGGCGGCAGTGCCGGCACCGGAGACGCGGCCAACCTGTTGAAGCCCGCCCTCGCCCGCGGCACCCTGCGCACCCTGGCCGCCACGACCTGGGCGGAGTACAAGAAGTATATCGAGAAAGACCCGGCCCTCACCCGTCGCTTCCAGGTGGTTCAGGTGGATGAACCGGACGAGGATCGGGCGATCCGCATGATGCGCGGGGTGGCCTCGACCCTGGAGGATCACCACCAGGTACAGATCCTCGACGAGGCCCTCGATGCCTCGGTCCGACTCTCACACCGCTATATCCCCGCCCGCCAGCTGCCGGACAAATCGGTCAGCCTGCTCGATACCACCTGTGCAAGGGTGGCCATCAGCCAGGCCGCCGTCCCCGCCGAGGTCGATGACAGTCAACGCCGGATCGAGGCCCTGGAGACGGAACTGGAGATTATCGACCGGGAGAAGGCCATCGGCATGGACACCGATGAGCGCGAAAGCGCCGCCCGCGAGAGACTGGCCGAGGAGCGTGATCGCCTGGACCGGCTCAATGAGCGCTGGGAGACCGAAAAGGCGCTGGTGGAGGAGCTGTTGCAGATTCAACAGCGGCTGAAGGGATTGAATGCCGGCGATGAAGCCGCGGCCGCCGAGGATGAAAGCGACGGGGAAGGCGTTGCGCAAAGCGAAAACGAGGCAGCCGATACGCCATCAACCCCCAGTCCAGAGCTGAGCGCGGAGGAGCTGGTGCCGCGCCTGGCCGAGCTCAAGTCGAAGTTGAGCGATCTCCAGGGCGAGAGCCCCCTGATCCTGCCCAGCGTGGATGCCCAGGCGGTCGCCTCCGTGGTCGGTGACTGGACCGGCATCCCCGTAGGGCGGATGGTGAAAAACGAGATCGAAACCATTCTCAACCTCAGCGACACCCTGGCGAAACGGGTGATCGGCCAGGACCATGCCCTGGAGATGATCGCCCGGCGCATCCAGACCTCGCGGGCCAACCTGGACAATCCCAACAAGCCGATCGGCGTCTTCATGCTCTGCGGACCCTCCGGCGTGGGCAAGACCGAGACCGGGCTGACCCTGGCCGAATCCCTCTACGGGGGCGAGCAGAACGTCATCACCATCAACATGAGCGAGTTTCAGGAGGCGCACACGGTCTCCACCCTGAAGGGGGCGCCTCCCGGCTATGTCGGCTACGGCGAGGGCGGCATATTGACCGAGGCGGTACGGCGCAAGCCCTACAGCGTGGTGCTGCTGGACGAGGTGGAGAAGGCCCATCCCGATGTGCACGAGATCTTCTTTCAGGTCTTCGACAAGGGCTGGATGGAGGATGGCGAGGGCCGCCATATCGACTTCAAGAACACCCTGATCCTGCTCACCTCAAACGTGGGCACGGAGATGATCGACAATCTCTGCAAGGACCCGGAGCTGATGCCCGAGCCGGATGCCATCGCCGGCTCCCTGCGCGATCCGCTGCTGAAGGTCTTTCCCGCCGCCCTGCTCGGCAGGCTGGTGGTGATCCCCTACTATCCGTTGAGCGACGAGATCCTGGCCAGGGTGGTACGCCTGCAGTTGGGCCGCATCGAATCCCGCATAGAAGAGAACCACGGCATACCGCTCAGCTACGACGACAGTGTCGTGACCCTGATCATCGACCGCTGCACCGAGGTGGAGAGCGGTGCGCGCATGGTGGATGCCATCCTCACCAACACCCTGCTGCCGGAGATCAGCCGGCATGTATTGATCGAGAAGATGGAGTCGCGTCCGATTGGAAAAATCCACATCGGTGTGGAGAATGATGAATTCAGCTATAACTTTTCTTAAACCTCAGAGATATCGGCGGATAGCGGCATCATGAAGATCACCCTCACAGTCAACCAGGTTGCCGGGGCTCCCCCCGCGCAACCCATGACAGTGACTTTCGATGACCAGGGCGGCAGCATCGGCCGCAGGGGAGAGAACGACTGGGTGTTGCCCGATCCGGAGCGCTTCATATCGGGACGTCATGCGCTGATCGATTTCAGCGACGGCGCCTTCCATATAACCGATCTCAGCTCCAATGGGATCTTCATAAACCGCTCCGCCCAACCCATGGGCAAGAACAACCGCGTCGCCCTGCATCATGGCGACAGCCTTACCATCGGCGACTACGAGATCGGCGTAGCGATCGAGGAACCGGTCAACCAGATCCTGCAAGGCAACAGCTTCGAGGGATTGGACGATCCCTTTGCGAAGATGGTCGATGAGCAGGCGGGGCAGAAATTGGAGGGGGGATTCCCAGCCCCCTTGGAGCCTCAACCCGAGCCGTTGATCGATGAGGGCTACTCCCTGGAAGAGGCGGAGACACCCAGTCTTGAAACGGATGAATCATCCCCTGAAACAGGGGAGGCGGAAGGCCTGCCCTCACAGGCGGATCATGTCCCCGATCTGAATGCCTATTTCAACCAGCCGAGTCCGATCCCTGAGGATTGGGACCAGGAAGAAAACAGCCTGGTCCAGGGTGGCGGGCCAGAGGCAGCGCCACCCGCTGAACCTTTGCCGCCCCTCGATGATGTGCCTTTACCCGGCGCCCCCGAGCAGCCTGCGCTGATCCCTGATACGGAGCCGTCTGAAGAGCCGGCGCCCTTCGCCATCCAGGAACCGACGCCCACGGCGGAGCAACAACAGCCGGGCATGGCAACGGCTGCAGCGACCCAAATGCCCGCGGAGCCCCCTGCGGCTGCTGTCGCCTACTCGGGAGACGAGGCGGTCCTGCGCCGCACCTTGGCTGAAAGCATGGGGATAGACGAAAGCCACTTTGCCGATCTTCCGCTCACGACCCTGTTGCAGAACCTCGGCCAGGTGATGCGGGTCAGCGTCAGCGGAACCATGTCGATGCTGCGTGCAAGAGCGCAGATGAAGGGCGAGTTCCGCATGTCCCAGACCATGATCCAACCGGTCGAGAACAATCCGCTGAAGTTTTCCATCAATATCGAGGAGGCACTGCGCCATATCATCAATCCAAATCCCAGCAGCGGTTACCTCTCTCCCCTCGCCGCGTTTGAGGAGGCCCACGAGGATATCGAGGCGCATATGCTGGCGGTCATGGTAGGCATGCAGGCCGCTTTGCATGCCGTTTTGCAACGCTTCAAACCAGAGATACTGGAACAACGTCTCGGCCAGCAGGCGCTGTTGGAAAAACTGCCGCTCTACCGCCAGGCCAAGACCTGGGAGCTGTTCACGGAACTCTATAGCGAGATCGCCGACGAGGCCGAGGACGATTTTCATCAACTCTTCGGGCGTACCTTTTCCCAGGCCTATGAGGAACAGATCCGCCGCCTGGAGTCGCTGAAAGACCCCGCCCCCGGTTCACCCAACTGACAGGAATCAAGCAGATGAGAGCAAGCATAAGAAACCTACTGCATATCTTGGGACTTCTCTACCTGTTATTGCTGATGGGCTGTTCCAGTGTCTCCACGATTACCGTGACCATGAGTGCCGCCAGCGGCGTCAATCCGGACATCAACAGCCGCCCCTCGCCCATCGTTGCCCGCATCTATGAGTTGAAGTCGTTGAGCGTCTTCAACAATGCCGACTTCTTCAATCTTTTCGAACAGGACGTGGCCCTGCTGGGAGAAGAGATGCTGATGCGTGATGAGCTCCACTTCCAGCCCGGCGAGGTGAAGATGCTGGAGCGGGATCTGCAACCCGATACACGCTATGTGGGTGTCATCGGCGCCTACCGGGATATAGAGAATGCGGCATGGCGCCGCTCCATCGAGATCGACCTGCACGATGAAACAACCTTTGTGATAGAGTTTGGAAAGAACGGCATCGTGCTTCAGAAAAAGTAGCTAACTGATTATAAAGAGCCGAACACATGTCTTGGATGTCTAGGATCGTCTGGTCGGAGGGAATGTTCCTCAGACCGCACCATTTTCAGCAACAGGAGCGCTTCCTGGAGCATATGGTCGAGGCGCGCTGCGCCGATCTAATCCCATACAGTTGGGGCTTCACCCACCTTAAGATCGACAGGCAGGCACTGGCCCTCGGCAGACTGGCCATCGAGTCCTGCCGCGGCGTACTCCCAGACGGCACAACCTTCGACATACCGGGCAACGACAATCCACCACCGCCGCTGGATATCGGCGCTGACCACAAGGGCGACATCGTCTACCTCGCCCTGCCGCTGTCGCGCCAGGGTACCGCGAGTGTCCGCTTCGCCGATCAGGAAGAGGGCCTGGAGCGGTATATCGCCGAAGAGATCGAGATCAAGGACGGGATTGCCGGCTCGACAAACAGCTCCACCCTGCAGGTGGCGCAGCCGACGATGCGACTCTTGATCGGTGACTCCGAACTGGAGGAGTTCGCCCATCTCGCGGTGGCCAAAATCGTCGAGCGCCGCTCCGACGACATGCTGGTATTGGATGAGGATTTTATTCCTCCCTGCCTCGACTGCCAGGTCTCTCCCCGGCTGGATGGCTATGTGAAGGAGATCGAGGGCCTGCTGCACCACCGCGCCGACGCCATCGCCTCACGCCTGGTCGACGGCGGCAAGGGCATCGCCGAGGTCGCCGATTTTCTGATGCTGCAGGTGGTGAACCGCTTCGAGCCGCTGTATACCCATTTCAGCGAGACGACACCGCTGCACCCGATCTCGTTTTACCAGGCATCGCTGCAGCTTGCCGGGGAACTGGCCACCTTCACCAGCAGCAACAAGCGCCCCCCTGACTTTGCAATCTATCAGCATCAGGAGCTGCAGTTGACCTTCATACCGCTGATGCGCGAACTGCGCCGTTCCCTGAGCATGGTTCTGGAACAGAAGGCGGTGGCGATACCCCTGGAAGAGCGAAAGTACGGCATCCGTGTCGCCGTGGTATCCGATCGTTCATTGCTCAGCGATGCGATATTCGTCCTCGCCGTGAATGCCAGTATGACGGCCGATGTGCTGCAACGCCGCTTTCCCAGCCAGACCAAGATCGGCCCGGTGGAAAAGATCCGCGATCTGGTGAACCTTCAGCTCCCCGGCATCGGCCTGCGTATCCTCTCGGTGGCGCCAAGACAGATACCCTACAACGCGGGCTTCAGTTACTTCGAACTCGATAAGAACAACGAGTACTGGAACCTGCTTGAAACCTCGGGAGGATGTGCCATACATATAGGAGGCGACTTCCCTGGGCTGGAACTCGAACTCTGGGCAATAAAAGGTAGTTGACCATGGATCATGACGACCCATTTGGCATGAAGCCCAACGACGCCGGCGACCGCACCGTGATCCGACCCCGCCCCGGCGGCAAGGGACCCGCTTCGCAACCCCAGTCACCGCCACAGCCCAGCCAACCGGCGCCGCCTCCGCAGCGCTCAGGTCCGGCCCCGAGGCTGCCGACCCGCCAGGGGGCGAACAAGCTGGAGATCGCCGCCACTGCCCTGCTCTCCCTGCTGGGCCGCCTGCGTGAAACCCCATCCCATCCCGATCCGGCTGCCTTGAAGAGCAGCATCATCGAGAAGATCCGGGGGTTCGAACGCAATGCACAGGACCTTGGCGTGGACAAGGAGACCATCTTCTGGACCCGCTACGTATTGTGTACCGCCCTCGACGAGACCGTACTCTCCACACCCTGGGGCAACCAGAGCCTATGGCGGGACCAGAGTCTTCTGGTGACCCTGCACAACGAGGCCTGGGGTGGTGAAAAGTTCTTCCAGCTGCTGCAGAAACTGCTGCAGAATCCGGCCAAGAACATCGAACTGCTTGAAGTCATGTATATCTGTCTCTCGTTTGGATTCGAGGGACGCTTCAAACCCCTGCCGGACGGTTACGCACAGCTGCAGACCCTGCGCGACAACCTCTATCGCACCATCCGCAACCACCACGAAGAGTATGAGCGCGACCTCTCCGGCAACTGGCAGGGTGTCTACCTGAAGCAGAATGCCCTGGTGCAATATGTTCCGCTCTGGGTCGTGTTGGCCGTTTCCGGTGTGATCCTGCTGTTGATGTATTCGGGTTTCAATCTCAGCCTGAACGTGAAATCGGATCCGGTGCATGCCGAACTGCACAACATTGCACGCAATGTGAAAACCGTTGTCGAGCGCAAGCCGCCACCGGCACCGGAACCTGAACTGACGCTGCGCGTCCTGCTGGCGAATGAGATAACCCAGGGCAGTGTCGACGTGGTGGAGGATTACAGCGAAGGCCGGGTGCGAATTGCCGGAGACGGTCTGTTCGCCTCGGGCAGCGGCGCCGTGAAGGCGCAGTTTCTACCGCTGCTGAGCAAGATCGCGGCCGCCATGGACCAGCTGCAGGGGGAGATTGTGGTCGAAGGCCATACCGATAACGTGCCGATACGCAGCCTGCGCTTCCCCTCCAACTGGCACCTCTCCCGGGCCCGCGCCGAATCGGTGGCGAAGATAATGGCAAGCGACCTTGCCAGTCCGAGCCGCATCCAGAGCCTGGGCAGAGGCTCGGCGGAACCCTTGACCTCCAACAACACCAACGAGGGTCGAGCACGCAACCGGCGTGTGGAGATCACCCTGATAAAACCATAGGCGTCGACGCATGCGAGCAATAATGGGCATCATAAAAAATCGCTGGTTCGTTGCCATCCTGGGATTGATCGCCATCTCGATCATCATCTGGTTGGTGGGGCCTCTGATCGCCATTGCCGGCATTGAGCCCCTGGGCTCTGTGCTGGGACGCCTGATCGCCATTCTCCTGGTGGTGCTGATCTGGCTCGGCATGGAGCTGCGCCGTTTTCTCACCGCGCGCAAGAAAAACCAGCAGATGCTGGAGAGCGTGGTGGGGCAGAAGGATCAACCGCAAATTCACGCCCGCGAGTCCGACGAGGAGGTGGCGATTCTCAGCCAGCGTCTCGACGAGGCGATCCGGATCCTCAAGGAGTCGAAGATCGGCGGCAAACAGGATCGCCAATTCCTCTATCAACTCCCCTGGTATATGTTTATCGGTCCACCGGGCAGCGGCAAGACCACCGCCCTGCTCAACTCGGGTCTCCACTTCCCCCTGGCGGACAAGCTGGGTAACGATGCCGTCCAGGGCATCGGCGGCACCCGCAACTGCGACTGGTGGTTCACCGACGATGCGGTGCTGCTCGATACCGCGGGGCGCTACACCACCCAGGACAGCTACGAGGAGGTCGACCGGGCGGCCTGGATGGGATTCCTCGACCTGCTGAAACGGCATCGCAAGCGCAGGCCGATAAACGGCGCCCTGGTGGCGATCAGCGTGGAGGACATCCTGCAGCTCACCGAGCTGGAGCGTCTCAGTCACGCCAAGGCGATCCGCATGCGGGTCAAGGAGCTGATCGATCATTTCGGCATCCGCTTCCCCATCTACATCCTGTTCACCAAATGCGATCTCCTGGCGGGATTCAATGAATTCTTCGAGAACATGGGGCGGGAGGAGCGCAGCCAGGTCTGGGGGATGACCTTCCCCCTCACCGACAAGGCCGACGAGGATGGCGGCATCAGCCGCTTCCAGGATGAGTTCAGGGCGCTCGAAAAGCGCATCGATGTGCGTCTCATGGATCGCCTGGAGC
Source organism: gamma proteobacterium symbiont of Ctena orbiculata (assembly GCA_003058495.1). Taxonomy (GTDB): domain Bacteria; phylum Pseudomonadota; class Gammaproteobacteria; order Chromatiales; family Chromatiaceae; genus Thiodiazotropha. Next base: position 28,172 of record QBVC01000008.1, read on the forward strand.
AGGAGCGGGACACCAAGCGCAGGATCCTGATCTACTCCTTCCCCCAGCAGTTCAGCGCCCTGCGCGAGGCGGCAGAGAGTTTTCTCTATGAGGCCTTCAGCGCCAACCGCTTTCAGGAGACCCCCATGGTGCGGGGTATCTACTTCACCAGCGGCACCCAGGAGGGTACCCCCATCGATCGGCTGCTCGGCTCCATGGCCCAGGAGTTCGGCCTCAACCGGCAGATCGCACCCGCCTTTTCCGGCAGCGGACGCAGCTTTTTCATCAACCGGCTGTTCAAGGACCTGATATTTCCCGAGGCCCATCTGGCCGGGGTAAACACCCGGGTCGAGAAGCGGCGCGCCTGGCTGCAGCGCATGGCCTATGTCGGCGCCATCTCTCTCGCCGTGCTGGCCGGGGTCGCCTGGTTCACCAGTTACAGCCGCAATCAGAGCTATATCGATCAGGTGGCGATACAGGCGAACGCCGCGGAAGAGAAGGTCAACGCCGTGGCGCCGGACGACCTGACCCTGGCCAACGTGGTGCCGGCCCTCGACTCGGTGCGCCGGATCCCCGGGGGCTACGCCGACCAGGAGGCCGAGATCCCCTGGCTGATGGGGCTGGGCCTCTATCAGGGCGACAAGCTCGGCAGCGAGGCCGTCAGCGCCTACCGCACCAGCCTGAAGAACCTGTTCCTGCCGCGCATCATCCTCAGCCTGGAAAACCAGCTCACCCGGCCGGGGAACAATCCCGACTATCTCTACGAGGCCCTCAAGGTCTACCTGATGTTCGACGACAGCGAGCATTTCGATGCCGAAACCGTCAAGACCTGGATGCTGCTGCAGTGGCAGCTGAACCTCCCCGGTGCCGAGAACGCCCAGGCAAGGCAGGCCCTGGCCGGTCATCTCGATGCGCTGCTGGAGATGTTGCCGATGACCCCGACCCTGCCCCTGGATCAGGACCTGATCGCCCATGTCCGCGGCAACCTGTTGCGGGTACCCCTGGCAGACCGGGTCTACAACCGCATGAAAAGGACCACCGCGAGCGGATCCGTACCGCCGATCCGGCTCACCCAGGCCATCGGCGCGGATGCCGACCAGGTATTCAGCCGCCGCTCCGGGGAACCCCTGGACAAGGAGATCCCCGCCCTTTTCACCTACGAGGGCTATCACAAACTGTTTCTCAAGGATCATCTCGAGATCGCCAACAAGCTGCTGGAGGAGAAGTGGATACTCGGCCCCGAACTGGAGAAGATCGTGGGCGAAACCGACCTGGTCAAGCTCAGCGCCCGGGTCAAGGAGCTCTACTACGAGGAGTATATCCGCACCTGGGAGCAACAACTGGCCGATATCCGGGTCAAGCCCTTCGCCAACATGCGCCAGGCGGTGGATATCCTCAATATCATCTCGGGTCCGAGCTCCCCCCTGCGGCGCTACCTGAAACTGGTACAGGAGCAGACCAGCCTCTCCCGTCTTCCCGGCGGCGCCAAGAAGGCCGCCGAACTGGTGGAGAGAAACACCTCGGGGATCACCCGCAGGCTCGCCTCCATCCTGCAGGTGGCCCCGGACGCTTCGGAGGCGGCCTCCGAGGACTCCCTGCTGACCACCCCGGTGGATCAGCATTTCGCCAGCCTGAACAGAATGATCCAGGCCCAGGAGGGTGAGCAGGCGCCGCTGGAAAGGACCATGGAGATGCTCAACGAACTCTACGCCCATATGAGCTCCATCGCCTCTGCCGGCAATCAGTCCAACCAGGCCTTCAACGTGGCCCGGGATCCCTCCGCGGGGGGCAGTGTCATCAGCCGGCTCAAACTTGAGGCGAAACGCCAGCCGGGTCACTTGGCGGCGATGCTCAACACCCTGGCGGACGGCAGCTCCAATCTGACCATATCCGGGGTCAGGGCCCACCTGAACTCGGTCTGGACCACCCAGGTCCTGCCCTTCTGTCAACGCAGCCTCACGGGGCGCTATCCCCTCGACCGCGACAGCAGCCGCGAGGTCACCATCGGCGACTTCGGACGCTTTTTCGGTCCCGGCGGCATGATGGACAACTTCTTCAACAGCTATCTGCAGGATTTTGTCGATACCTCCCGCCGCAGCTGGCGCTGGAACGCGGCGGGCAACCGCGCCCTCGGCATACCCACCGGCACCCTGAGGCAGTTCCAGCGGGCGGCGGTTATCCGCGACGCCTTCTTCAGCGGCTCCGCCCAGGATCCGAAGATCAACTTCGAGGTCAAACCGCTGAGCATGGATACCACCATCACCCAGATCACCCTGCTGCTCAATCAGCAGCGCGTCAGGTATAACCACGGCCCCGCCCGCTGGAACCGTATGATCTGGCCCGACGACTCCGGGATCAGCGACACCAAGATCCTGTTGGCGCCTCCCGCCGGAAACAAGCCTTCCGGACTGACCGAGGATGGTCCATGGGGCTGGTTCCGAATCATCGACCAGGCAAAGACCGAGGCCACCGACTCACCCGAGACCATTAAGGTCGAGTTCAACGTGGGCGGACGCAAATCCCGTTTTATGTTGCGTGCCAGTGGCGCCCTCAATCCCTTCAAGCTCAAAGAATTGGCAGATTTCCGGTGTCCGAACAGACTCTGAACAGCACATTGAACGAGGATGTCCCCGGGTTCTACGGCAAGATACCCTCCCTCGGGGATTTCGTAACGAGACGCCTGCCGCGCGGGTTTATCGCGCCCTGGGAGACCTGGATGCAGGAGGCGATAGCCAACAGCCGCGAACAGCTTGGTGATTTCTGGCTGGACAACTATCTCACCAGCCCCCTGTGGCGATTTGCCCTCACCCCCGGGATCTGCGGAGAACACGGCTGGGCGGGCGTGCTGATGCCGAGCGTCGACCGGGTCGGACGCTACTATCCCTTTACCCTGGCGGCGAGGCTCGATCCGAAATTCAATCTCTTCCTCTTCATGGAGGAGTCCGAGCCCTGGTTTGCCAGGATGGAGGAGCTCGCGCTCTCCTGCCTTGAAGACGGCTTCCAGATGGAGTCGTTCGAGCAGCAGCTGCGCGCTGTCGGTCTGCCCAGTGCCGAACGCGAACCCCACCCGCCGCAACCGGAGGCCGCGACCACGGCACTCAACAACGCCTGGCACGCCAAACTGGAGGAGCAGTCATCCCTGCGCAGCATCTATCCGCTGTTCCTTCCCCATCTGATGAAGAAGCTGCTCTTCGCCTACAGCCTCTGGTGGACCCAGGGATCCGAGCGCATCTCGCCCTCTCTGCTGCTGTGCCAGGGTCTGCCCCAGATCAAGGGCGCCAGCGCCTTGATCGACGGCGCCTGGAGCCAGCACGGCTGGGAGGAGATCGAAACCGGGACCTACGCACTGGGGGGGTTGTCCAATATCGAAGCCTCGCAGTCTCAATGAGCCTCAACAGCTTCTACTGGGTCTCGGCGCACATGAGCGACAAGGGAAAGGTGCGCTCAATCAACGAAGACGCCTGTCTCGATCGGGCCGACCTGGGGATCTGGGCGGTGGCTGACGGCATGGGCGGGCATGCCGCCGGCGACATGGCCTCGGAAATGATCGTCAATGAGCTCAAATCGATCACTCCGGGGGATTCGCTGGGGGCGCTGGCCAGCGATGTGGAGCAGCGGCTGCAGCATGTCAACCAGCAGCTGCTGCTTGAGTCGCAGCGACGCGGTGGCGAGATCATCGGGTCCACCGTGGTCACCCTGCTCACCTACCAGGGCTACTGTATCTACCAATGGGCGGGAGACAGCCGGATCTACCTCTACCGCCGCGGCAGACTCAAACAACTCAGCCGCGACCACAGCCAGTTGGAAGAGCTGATCGAACAGGGTCTGGTCACCCTGGACCAGGCGGAACAATCCCCGATCGCCAACTACATCACCCGCGCCGTGGGCGCCAGTGAGGAGTTGGAGCTGGATGCGGAGATCTTCGAGCCTTGCGACAGCGACCTGTTCCTGCTCTGCAGCGACGGCCTGAACAAGGAGGTCAGCGACGGGGAGATTGCCGAGATCCTGGGCGGCTACAGCTTTCAGCAAGCGGCGCAACAGCTGATCCAGCTGGCGATGGAGCGCGGCGCACGGGACAACGTAACCCTGGTACTGGTGCAGGCGAGTTCGACCCAGGCAAACGGGCCTGAACAGGAATGATCTGCTATATTGGCTTACAAACTACCGATAGGACGGCAGTATGCTGGAATCTAACATGTTCACCATGAGACATAACGTTGTGAAACCGGGCCGCGAGAACATAGAAGATTTCACCAAACTCCTCCTCATCACCCTGTTGGCAATAAGCATCTCCGCCTGTGTTGCCCTGGGACCGCAGCAGGAACCGGAACCGGTCGATGCGGAGGAACCAGAGGAGGAGGTAGTGACCATTCCTCCGCCGCCTGACTCACTGACCCCTTCACAGCGGGTACGCAAGGCGCTGCAGCAGTTGGAGCAGGGCGACTACGGGAACGCCCGGTTGCAACTCACCTGGGCATTACAGGAGAAGCCCACATTGCAGATCGCCGCCAATCTGCTGCAACAGATGGATGTCGATCCCATCGACCATCTCGGCATGAAGAGTTTCTTCTACGATGTGGAGCCGGGTGACTCGCTCTCCATAATCGCCAAAAAATTCCTCAACGATCCGCTAAAGTTTGTCGTTCTGGCCCGCTACAACAAACTGGAGAATCCCAGCAAACTGGCCCCGGGTCAGCGTATCCGCGTGCCAGGTGTGATGCCGGAGAGAAAAAGAGCAAAACCCAAGCCAAAGCCACAACGATCAGAACCTGTTGCCCTGCCGCAAGCGTCCGTCGAAGCAACACCACCCCCTGCCACCACTGCCGAGCAGACAGCCTTGACGGCCGAGCCCGTGATGGAAGAGAGCGAGCCAGAACCGACCCAATCACCCGCCATGGAGGCAATCCCCATGGCAGCTACGGAGGTGACCGAGGAGCCGCCGCAACAGCAAGCGGAACAGCCTGTCGAAGAGGCGCCGGTAGCGATGACCGTCGAGGAGGCGCTCAGCTCTGCGCGAGGCCTGCATGGAGAAGGAAACCTCAGCGCGGCGATCTATCTGCTGGAAAACGAGAGCAGCCAGCATCCCGATTCAAAGGAGCTGCAGAAACTGCTTGCCGATTATTACAATGAGCATGCAGATCAACTCATCAACCGGGGCGAGCTGAACGATGCGCGGACAACCTTGGAAAAACTGATCATCCTTGACTCATCCGATGATCAAGCGATCAATAAACTGATCCTGGTAGAGGACAGTATCGAGGCAGGAAAATTAATGCTGGCCGCACAGGATCAGCAAAACGCAGGCAACCTGGAACAGGCCTACCAGACCTATGGTCAAGTCCTCACCTACGACCCGGAGAACCAAATCGCGAAGGATTCGCGACTGGTTGTCCGCGATCAGCTGACTGACAGCTATCATCGCCGCGCCATGCAGCTTTTCAGAAAGCAGGAGCTGGATGATGCGATTGGATTCTGGAACAAGATCCTGGAGTTGAATCCGAACCACTCCCTGGCCCCGGGTTACAAGGCACGGGCGTTGGAGATGAAACAGCAGCTGCAGAAGATCGAACCCGGCGGATGATATCGCCTTCTCTGTAATTACACGCCAAGCCAGTCACACATCGGTCAACCCTGGCTGGAAAACCGGTTACTACAACGTAAGCCTGTTCGATATCAACGACAATCAAAGACTCGTGGCAAGCAGTCGTTATCTCATTGACAGTGTAAGTGAGACTGAGAGTCAGGCATCGCAGGTAGACCGGGATGTCATTCACAACCTCATTTCCAATGGGCTTGCCATATCCAAGCCATACTGAAATACCACTTTAATTCATAATTCATGCTGGCAATAATTCCACATGTTTTCGTCAAAGGTTGATATTTGGTAGCGCGATATCAGCGTCTTTCTTGGCTATACGGTGATCACAATGCAGTTACGATTTTGAGCGTTATAGTTGCCTCTCCCCCCCAAAGAAGTTATATAACCTGTTGGTCCATATGCAACGATATGATGGTGGGTTATATGCTCAAATCACTGTTCAAGCAATTCCTGATATACCTTCTCTCCCTAAACATGGCAATCATCGGCTTTCCCGCCATTTCGCTAGCGGCTCCAATAGATACCATGACCGTCATCCAGCTGGATGACAGGCAAAAGAGTATCGACCAAATCCGTTCAACCATGGCCCGTGACGAGGTTCGCAGTTCCTTGCTGGAAATGGGCGTCGATCCTCAGGCAGTTGAACTACGCCTGGATGCGCTCACTGACCATGAGCTGTATGTACTCAATCAACAAATAGATGAACTGCCTGCCGGCGGCAGCGTCCTGGGTGTACTCGGCGCACTACTGATCGTGCTAATCGTATTGGAACTGCTGGGCGTCACTAATGTATTCACCAAGCTTTAAGTCTGGATGATATCAGCTGGGTTAAGGACCGACCCACTGATATTCAATCCGCATTGAACGCGATCCCGGGCAAACCGAACGAGGTGGCCAAGCCATACCTCGCTTCGTTACTGTTATTGCTGCTTAGTGGTTGCGCAAGTCATCCACCCCTACTCTCTCCTTTGCTCCCCTCGGCGTCAACGCATGCCATGCTGGAGTTGGAGGCCACCCCGTTCCATGCGCAAGAGAAGTATCAGTGCGGTCCGGCGGCTCTCGCCACCCTGCTTGAAGATTCAGGGGTTCCGGTGACTGCCGAATCCCTGGTGCCGCTGGTCTACCTGCCGGAGAAAAAGGGCAGCCTTCAAATGGAGATGGTGGCGGTCAGCCGTCGTTACCAGCGGATCCCCTACGTTATCAGACCCGATCTGAACTCACTGCTCGCGGAGTTGCAGGCAGGCCGACCCGTGCTGGTGCTGCAGAACCTCGGATTCACCCAATTCCCTGTCTGGCACTACGCGGTGGTGATCGGCTACTCGGCAGAGAGGGATGAGATGATCCTGCGTTCCGGGGTCACCCGACGCGAGGTCCTCGACGCGCATCGCTTTCTCGCTACCTGGAAACAGTCGGGCCACTGGGCCATGGTGCTGCTGAGACCCGGTGATTTACCCGCTGTGCCAGACCAGCTGCCCTACTTGAAGGCAGTGGCCGCCATGGAACGATCGGCCCCCGCCGAGCACCTCATCGCGGCTTACCGTGCAGCCCTGGATCATTGGCCGGAGAGTGCAATCGCAATGTTCGGTTTGGCGGTCGCCCAGCACGCCAAGGGGGACCTGGCGGCGGCTGAACTGAACTATAGGAGGCTCCTGGAGGCAGCGCCTGACTTTATCGCAGCCCACAACAACCTGGCCGAGGTATTGGCCGACAGGGGTTGCTATAGCGAGGCCAGGGCAGTGATTCAACAGGCATTGCAGAAAGAGAGCGGCGCCTTGCAGCAGGAGCTGAGGCAAACTGAACACGAAATCGTGAGAAGAATAAACAATCATCCGTCACAACCCTCTCCCTGCCGACGGCCGAGGATTCCGCATGAATAGATGATCTCTTCAAATACCCGCGAGAAGAGTGACCCATGAGTCGTGGATCTCCCGCTATCCAGTTGCCGAATTTGACGGAGAAAAAACCCAGTTAAATCCTATGTTTCTGACATAAAATCGAACATGTCAACTTGATGGATTGGTTGTCTCGTCTACTATTGATCTGTAATATGGCGGGCAAGAATTAGCAGTAGCATGCCAAACGGATCGATTGGCTAAGTTTTGTGGTTTTTTTACCACTAAGATGATGGATCATCATCGACATCGGGGCTGTCAAGCATAGGTTAAAACCTCACTGCAACCGATTTATACCTTGGGTAGTACCTGCAGATATCCCTGTCTCATGCAGCGGAGAGATACGGTACTGCTTGAATACAATGGAACAATAGGGAACTACAGCATTGCCGGGAAAGACAATGGCACAATGGATACCACTCTGTGACAGCGCTGCTGCCCAGCTGCCGTCAACCAATCACACCCTATCAGCGATTTGCATCCCTGGGCGCATTTGTCCATCAAATCGCCGACAGGATCCCAAAAAACTCAGGATATATTGCTTTCGATCAATGATCTAGTTAATTAAACATGGAAGATTACGCCGCATGGACATAATTGAACAAAGCATAATAATTCATGGAAGCCGTGATTGAGTCTCTTACCCTGACCCATCTTCTCTTTGCTGCAGTTGTCATCAGCCTGGCCTACCTGGTGCGGGGTATCGCCGGCTTCGGCTCCGGCCTTATTGCGATCCCACTGCTGGCCCTGATATTGCCGCTGACCACGGCTGTACCGCTGATCGTCTTTCTCGATTACATGGCCTCGGCCAGTCATGGCATCAAACACCGGGAGGCGATTAAATGGAATGAGATCCTCTCCCTGTTGCCCTTCGCGGTGGTCGGTGTCTTAACCGCCCTCTTTATTTTCAAATCAGTGGACATGGAGGCCCTGAAAATAGGCTTGGGCGCCTTTATTTTGGTATTCGCCGTCTATTCGCTCTTCTCCTTTTCCGGCAAGGAACTGATCTCTTCGGTTTGGTCGGTACCCGCAGGCAGCATGGGCGGATTGATCGGCACCCTGTATGGGACCGGCGGCCCCTTTTATGTCCTCTACCTGAAATTCCGCAAGATAGAGAAAACCCAGTTCAGGGCCACCTTCGCCACCATCTTTCTGCTCGATGGCGCAGGTCGCCTCGCGGGCTATCTGTTTACCGGCTTTTTCACCCTCGACCTGGTGTTGATGATGGCGGTGGCCATTCCGTTGATGGTAATCGGGATGTTCATCGGCGGCCGCATCCATACCAACATGTCACAGCAAACCTTCCAGCGCGCTATCAGCATGCTGCTGGTCTTCAGTGGCTTGGCGCTGTTGCTGAAGTAGCCTCGAAATAGGATTGCTGAATGGTTTTTGAACCGACTGGACTCGTCTCAACAGGCCCTAGTTAAACTCATTCACCAAGGCCCCGATACCTTCGATCACCACCTCCACGGTACAACCCCGTTCCATCGGCCCCGCTCCAATGGAAGTGCCGCAAGCGATGATATCGCCAGGCCGCAGCGGCATGTCATGGGAAATACGACTAACGATCTGGCGCGGCTTGAAGAACATATCGGTCACGGGATAGTTTTGTAATTCTGCGCCGTCAACCAGGGTCCTGACCGACAATGTTTCCGCATCCAGACCCGTTGCAATAACCGGCCCGACGGCGCTAAAGGTGTCAAAGCTCTTTGCCCTGGTCCAATGCACGAACAAGGGGTCCTCCCGCAGCAGGCCGCGGGCAGTGACATCATTGACACAGGTGTAGCCGAACACATAATCATCGACATCGTCCTCACTGATATTATGGCACTGCTTGCCGATGACGATGCCGAGCTCACCCTCGTAGACCACTGGACCGTCATATCCCTCCGGTCGCCTGATTGTCCCACCCGGGGGGAGAAAGGATGTGCCTGCCTTCATGAAATAGAGAGGATGGTTGGGTCTAGACCAGCCCTCCTTCGCCGCCCTGGAATGAAAGTTGTTCCACAGGGCGATCATCGTTGTAGGTTCACAGGGGGTCAACAGCTTGACTGCCTCCAGGGGCAGTGTCTGTTCTGTCGCTACCGCCCCGTTGTACATGTCCCCCTGGTAGGTGGTTATTAGATTCTCGCTCAAGACGCCGAAGCCCCTCTCTCCCTGATAGTCATAACGAACCCACTGTTTCATTCCCATTTAGCTCCTCTAATTCCTATTTGAGTAATATTATTCCTCTATTGCCTTCAAATAAAGGCTTTCCGCTCAAGAACATACCCCCAGTGCCACTATAGAGTTTGATGATCGACAGACTCAATCAGAGGTACTCAAGATTGTTACCGTCAGGATCCCTACAAGCAGCAGTTGCCGCCATAAACAGAACAAGCAGGAAGCCAAATCCTTCATCCGATGACATGATGATTCAGAAATTCAGTCTCCTATTGACAGGTTTTACGATCGGCGCCCTCTATTCGCCGCTGCTGGTCTATGCCCTCTATCTTCGGCACCAATATACCGGGGCCACGAACCTGGTGGCGCTGCATTGGTATGAGCTGATACTGGTTCTCACCCTTATGCTGCTGCCGTTGGCGGCGTTGAAGCTGCTCAAGATCGACTGGACTTCGCGAGACATACCTGGCTGAAGCGGGTTCGGTCTACATGGATTGAAAGTTACGCAGCCTCAGGCGGCTCTTCTTGTCGTCCGGATCGAACTTGAGGGCATACTCCCAATACTTTATCGCATGCTCAGGCTCATTGCGGGAACTCCTCACCCCTTTGAGGTAGAGCGCCCTGCCATACGCCTTGCGCTGTTGCTGAATTTTATCAAGCCTGTCGGCATCGCTGGTGAAAACGCGCTCCGCCCGTTGCAGATAGTCCAGGGCATCCTTGTAGTTTTCCGCATCGAAAGCGGCGCCTGCCTGATCGAGAAGAATCTTCGAGAGAAGATCACGCACCTCCCTGTCCTTGGGGAATTTCTTTAAATGCGTCTCGATCTCCTTGAGATATTCCCCTAGGTTTGCCTGCCTCCCTTCCGCCTGCAGTATCTCCTGACGCGAGTAGATATAGGCCTCTTCGTGAAAACCCTTGGCCAGCTTTTTCTTTTTTGTTCTATTGTTGTAATTGCTGTTTGAACGCGCAACCTTCTTTTTCATTGCTGCCTTGGATGCCCGCTTGTCGAGTTCCCGCATGGCCTCTAGCGCCGATTTGTGCTTTGGATTGAGACTGAGGGCTTTTAGGTAGTAGCGCCGAGCCTTGGTTAACCGGCCCTGGCTGACGGCCTGCTTTCCCTGCCTCATCATTTTCTCGCTTTGCCGGTTTATCTTCGCTTCAACACGCTTGATCGCGGCGTTGATCTTGCTATCCCGTCGCGATACTGTCCTCGCCACCTTGAGATTGTACAGGGCGCCTTGCAGATCACCCTTTTTCTCCCGGGCTTCGGCGCTACGCAACCAGGTGGCCGGTCTGCCATAGTCGCCCGATATCACGCCCTTGGCCGACTGGGTGGATGAACAACCGCTGCCAAGCACCAGCAGCAATATGCCAAGTAGACTGAATAGCGACGCCGGTGGACGCATCATCAACGCAATGCCTTGAAGGTCACCAGGCTCTTCTTGAATGCCTGCATGTCCCTGTCGCCAAAGATCATGGTGCGGTGAAGAAGATAGGGGTAGCTGAAGGCGGCATTGGATTGCCGCTGCACGGTCAATCCCAACAACAAGCCGTTCGCCTGCAGCTGTTCGATCACCAGATCATTGCTGTCACCGAACGGGTAGGCGTAATAGAGCGGTCTCTCCCCCAGGTACTTCACCAATCTCTCATTCGGTATCGAGATCTCCTGGCGCACCCTGCGTCGATATTGGCCGGGGCTCTCACCCGCCTGCCTGACAGTCAGGTTGCTGTGGGTCTTGGAGTGGGGCTGGATATTGATCAAGCCGCTTTTTATCATGGCGTCGAGTTCTTGTGTCTTCAGGCCGCCGTTGTTTAGGTAGTCGCTGTAGACAAACACGGTAGCGGGATAACCATACTCCTTGAGAATGGGGAAGGCCTCTTTGTAGATAGAGCGGTGGCCATCATCGATGGTCAACACCACGGCACGTTTTGGCAGTTGTTTTTCCCCCTTGAGAAATCCGACCAGGTCGCTCAGCGGTATCACCCGATAGTCATTTTTATCCAGGTACTCCATCTGCTTTCTGAACATCGCCGGCGTCACTTCCATGCGGTCGCTGCGCCTGCCGAAACGGTGATAGCAGAGGATAGGTACAGTCTGGTAGCCTTTGTATTCGATCCCGGTCGGATTCTCCATCTTCAACGGAATGACAATCTCACGGCCTTCGGCCACCGGATTGGGATGATTGGCATCCTCGATCAACCAATACAGGCTCTCATCACGGAGGTAACGCCTGGCCAGCGAGCGCGCATCATCGCTACCGACGCGCAGAACGATGAAATCCCTGTCTTTCGCGATAACCTGGCTGCCGGAGGAACGAAGCACGGGAGAGGAACAAGCGGTAAACAGCAATGCAAAAATGATCAGTGGCGTGATTTTCGTCAACAGTGCTCGCATTGAGGTATACCTCGGCATTTGCGGTTGCAAACCTCCTGTATTGACAACTCCCAGGTTCCTTTCATTGAAGATGCCAACAGACAACTAGGTGTTGTTCTGCTTGGGCGGCATGATTCTTGTGGCATCATCGAACTCAGGGTCCGGCGCACTGAGTTCCTGTTCATCCTGTGCCGGCGCCGGGGACGCTTGGATCTCCTGCTCATGCGCCATGTTGGTGGTATCGTCATCCCCATCGGTGATCTGCGTTACGGTCTGCTGCTGCAGCTGATGCTGGCACTCATCGCGCTGTTTCAGAAGCGTATCCGCCATTCTGTTGTATTCCGAAAAGAGCAATCCCAGTTCATCGTTTCGCTCCTTGTGGATCCGGTATCCCAGATTGCCATGATGCACATGGGCGATGGCCCGCCTGAGGATTCTTATCGGCACGGTAATACCGGTTGCCAGCAGATAAGCGACGATAACGACCGTCAACACCACCGCAACCAGCAATCCCAGCATGGTGTAGAAAGTAAGGTCGGCTGCGGCGATAAGGGGTGTCTGGGAGAGGCCAAGCTGAACCATGCCGACCTGCTTTTTTTGGAAAACCAGAGGCGCCTGAAAATCGAACACCATCTCATCGTTCAGCTCTTTTTCTGATATCACCATGCCTTCGTCTTCGCGCAACAGCTTCATCCCCTCCGCCGCCTCCTGTTTTTTGCCGACCTCTTCAATAGAGGTGCTGGCGCGCAGAACCTGCTTGTGATCGACAATCTTCAGGTAGCTGATCTGTTGCCGCTGCTTGATCTCATGGACAAACGTCTCCAGCGCCACCCAGTCCTGGATCAATACCGCCTCGACGCTCTCCACCGCGATGAATTCCGCCAGCGAGCCCCCTGAATCCAGGGCCAGCTCGATCATCGCATCCACCTGTTTTCGATAAACCAGGTAGGACCCTAGAATCATCGCAATCGAGACCACGGCCGCCATCACGGCGGTCCATTTGATACGCAGCGGCAGGATCTTCGATTCGCTGAGATGCTGCTGCTTCTCATCGATTTCGTGGACCACGCTGCGCAGTTCCGATGCAACCTCCTTGCCTGTCTGAAAGCGCTGCTCGGGTTTCTTGTTGAGCAGTTTTTCGACGATCTTTATCAGGCTGTGGGGGATCTCACCCTTCTTGTCCTTGATCGGCGCAGGATCCTCCTGCACGATCTTCATCAACAGCGAGGTGAGGGTCTCGGAGACAAATGGCTTCTCCCCGGTAATCAGCTGATAGAGAATGACACCGAGGGAGAAGAGGTCGGAGCGTCCATCGACGGGAAAACCCTCGACCTGCTCGGGGGACATATACTGCGGGGTACCCAGGACCGCCCCCATCCGGGTGCGGTGCTCCTTGTTGGGTGAGTCCACATGGGCGATGCCGAAGTCGGTGATGCGGATGGTGTGGCCGTCGTCCGGGGAGATGATGTTGCCCGGTTTCACATCCCGGTGGACGATCCCGCGGTTGTGGGAGTAGTCCAGGGCCTCCGCCAATTGAATGCCGTAGACCACCGCCTCTCTGATGGAGATGGGGGCTTTGGATTCCATCATCTCCTCGAGCGTCCTGCCCTCGAGGAATTCCATCGCTATGTAGGGCCCCTGCTCGACCTCCCCGACATCGAAAATGGTGACGATATTGGGATGGGTGAGCTTTCCCGCGGCCTTCGCCTCCTGCAGGAAGCGGTAGCGATACTCCGGATCCGTGGCAACCTCCCCGCGCAGGAGTTTGATCGCCAGGGTGCGGTTGATCTCGGGGTCGAAAGCCTTGTAGACAATTGACATCGCCCCCTCGCCGATCTCCTCGATGAGATTGAATCGGCCTATGGTATCCGGCATGGGCTGTTGGTTCTCCAAATCCCTTCTCCTACCTTACTACGCTGTCCGGGACATGCAGATCTGTCTCGAAACGTGCATATTTTCATGTCTCGTCTATGCTACCCCTGATAGAGTGTAGCAAATGGTGTTAATTTAAAGAAAATTGTATTGACGATCTGAGCGCCATTGATTAGCGTTCATGGAGTAGCGGAAAATCCACCCGACAGATGGACTGGACAGACAAAAACAGCAGGCAAGCAGATGAACGAAACCTTCGATATCCCAAGAATCCTTGAATTACGCAAACTGACAAGGTCAATATCGGAAAAGATCGAAACCGACTTAAGTGGCTACTTAACCACCCTTGCCCCAATCTTCTCGCCCGCACCGATCCTGGGTGAGTATGTCCGGGGCGGCTCCAAGGCACCTGTGAAGGGAGCGGAAATCGCTTTTCGCGACCTGAAGAACCGGTATCAAACCATCGCCGGAAAAAAACCGTTTCTGCTGGAGAGAGAGCTCTCCACCCCGCTGGATGTCTTCGCGGCCACGCCGACCCTGACCGCCGTGGAGTACCCCTATAGCGCGGAACAGGGGAGCAAGTCCGCATCGCTCACGGTGACATCCCCATTGAAGTGGTATCTCTCCTATCCGGACCAGCACCCTAAAAAGCTGCTGGAAATGCTCGGGGGCAATCGCAACCAGCTGAAAGATGAATTATCCCATGCCTTGCTGCAGTGCCTGACACTGAGCCTGGTGCTGGAGAAGCGCCCAGGACTCGCAAGCATACTCCAAGGCCTGCGCTTCGAGCTGCAGACAAGCCATCATGAGGGGCTGGGCGAACTGCCGGTGGTTATGATCTCCTGCCCCCTGAAGACCCTGTTGCCGCCTGACGACATCATTATTCAAAATACCGAGATCTCCGGTATTCCATCCTTCGAAGAGATCATCAATATCAACGATATCCGGGAACTCTCCGATCCCATGCAGCAAGGCATCCTTGCGATCACGAAAGAGGTCTCGCCAGCGATCTACCGGGAGATCGCTGCTGCTTGAAACTCCAACCGGTTTCATGGCTCAAGCCGTACAGAGATGATAGCCGGAGAAGTAACTTTAACAATTCAGGGTTTTTCACGCTCACGGTTGTCAATACAATCACCCTGTTCAGTATTGATGACTCTCTTTAGATCAAGAATAGGAAATACACATGGCTACAATCACCCTTGAAGGCAATCAAATCAACACCAATGGCGACCTCCCTGCCGTGGGCTCGGATGCGCCCGATTTCTCCCTGGCCGCTGCCGACCTTTCAGATGTCTCTTTAAGTAACTATGCAGGCAAGAGGAAACTGCTCAACATCGTACCGAGCCTCGATACGGGTGTCTGCGCGACTTCAACTGTCAAATTCAATCAGGCAATGGGCGATAAGGGCAATTCAGTCGCACTGGTGATCTCGGCGGATCTCCCTTTTGCCCAGGGACGTTTCTGCAGCGCCGAGGGAATCGATAATGTCGTCTCGCTGTCGATGATGCGCAACCGAAATTTCGCAAAGGATTATGGCGTCCTGATAACCGACGGCCCATTGGCCGGTATCTGCGCCCGAGCCGTGGTGGTTCTGGATGAGAACAATAAGGTCCTCTATACCCAGTTGGTGCCGGAAATCGTACAGGAACCCGACTACGATCAGGCCCTGGCCCATCTCAACTAATAAAAAAAACCCCGGTGCTGATACCGGGGTTTGTCTTCACCATGACTACGGGCGCCAGGCGCCCGCTTTCATTTTTCAGCGCGGGTAGTAAGGAGTATAGCCTTGCTGCGACGGGGGGTAGCCGCCATAGGGCGTATAGCCCCTGCCAGGCCATGCCGGACGCGGTGGCGGGGAAGCCATGGCTTCCTGTAGCTCGCGCTCGGCCTGCATCAGGTTCCGCATCGCCTCCATCTCCGCCCTCGCGGCGTCCCGGAGCTCATCAAACTCCTTGAGGATCTTACTCACCGACTCCGCATGCAGATCGCGGATGGACTGGGGCACCTGCTGATCTCCAGTTGCCGGGGCCGCGCCCTGAGCGGCATCCGCTGTTGTCTCAGCTCCAGCTGCAGCCGTCGTCTGCCCGGAGGATTGATCGGAACCGGATGCGGTCTCGGTCGCGGCTGCAGCCTGCTCCTCGTCGACAGCCGGCGCCGACACCATCGGGGCCTGCTGTTCCACTTCGCTGACACTGGCAGCGGATCCAGCACCAGCCTCCGCCGCTGCTTCAGCCGCCGTTTCCGCATCATCTCGCGCTGTAGCGCTCTGTTCCGCCGCGCCCTCCTCCGCTGCTGTTGCGGGTGCCGTGGATGCACTCTCAACGACCTCCTGCTCCACCGCGCTCGTCGAGGCGGTGTCCTCCGCTTGCGGGTTTTTGGCCAACGATCTGATGTACATGAAGGCCAGTATGATGATGACGAGCCAGAAAATGACTTTTAACCCGAAGCCACCTGCGCCCTTAGATTGAGTTGTCATCGAGGAATCCTCCGCTGTTGTTTCTTTTTTAAGCTCAGTACGAACAACGACATTCGAAGTGTCCGGCTTGCCAGCGGTCGATGCGGCGACTTTTGCCGGCGCCGGTTTCGCGGCCATGGCGCTTGCGGCTGCGACGGCCGTCGGGGTCGCCGACTTCGATTCCGTCTTGGCGGCGGAAACGGGAGGCGTCTTCGCCGAAGCGGCCGCTGCGGGAGTTTTCACCGCCGCCGCACTCTTTTTTGCCGCAACCTTTTTCTTCGTCGTTGCCTTTTTCTTTGCAACCTTCTTTTTTGCGCTCTTTTTCTTGGCAACCTTCTTCTTGACTGCCGCTGTCTCTGTCGCCGGTTCCTTCCCTGCCTTGTCATCTGTATTGGTTGTCTCATCAGCCATTATAATTCCCCTCTGGCATGCATTTTATGTCGCAACTATTGTAACCCAATCCACGATTGGGTCTCAAAAACTATCTAGCGAATTAGTTATTTAGCACTAATCGACTGGCAACCCAGGCCAGCCCAGAGTCTTGCGGGTCAATGATCCTCTACCAATCTCCCTGGCGATCCATGACGATCGGGGATTGTCCCATGCCGAGCTGTTCGAAAACAACACTATCGACACTTGGCCCGGAGCGCAAATTAATCCTCCCCCCGGAGACGGTGACCCGATCCCCAAGCCAGGGCCCCGGTAAAAAGCTCGCCAATCAGAGAGCGTACCACCGGTTCGTTATCGCGAAGTTTCATCCCGATGATCGCGCGGATATCCGCATCACCCAGGCGAGTGAAATCTATTTGCCCATCGACCAGCCGCTGTGATACCGGCACCCAGGCCTTTGGCATGGCATCAGCAAACGGAAGCCTGCCCCACTCTCTCCCGGCATCGCCAAAGGCCCCGGCGATAAATTCGCCCCCGCCTGGTTGCCGGCCCGCAATGATGCCATGTCCGGTTTGACCGCTGCTCCGTGAAGTGGGCGATCAGAAATTATATTTAACATGAGAAATATTATATTAACTATTGTTTTTTACTTATTATTTTTAGTTTTTTAATCTATCGGATAACGCCCTCGAACAAGCACTTACCAGGCATCCAGCCTGAGCAGTTCCACGAACAGCGATTTGACCTGTTCCATACCCTTTACCAGGTTCTTTTCGATCTCACTCATATCGATCGTCGAATCCATTTTTCCCGCAGCCCAGTTGGATATGACGGCACATGACGCATAACAGAGGTTGAACTCTCTTGCCAAAGCCGCCTCCGGCATCCCTGTCATGCCGACGATATCACACCCATCCCTCTCCATCCTCAGGATCTCGGCGGCCGTCTCCAATCTCGGCCCCTGGGTCGCGCCGTATGTGCCCCCCGCCACCGGATTCACACTGCTGAGCCGGCCCGCCTCAAGCAGCGCCTGTCGCAATCCCTCGCAATAGGGTTTGGTGAAATCGATGTGGGTCACATGGCTCAGATCGTTATCGAAAATGGTGTGGTCGCGGCCGAAGGTATAGTCGATGATCTGGTCGGGAATTACGATACGCCCCGGCGCCATGGCCGCGCTTATCCCCCCCACCGCCGCGACGCCGAGGATGGTCTGAATGCCCACATGCCGCAACGACCAGAGATTCGCCCGATAGTTGACGAGATGCGGAGGAATCATATGGGAGGCGCCATGGCGGGGTAGAAACACCACCTGATGCCCGGAGATAGTACCATGAGTCAGCGCCGCCGAAGGTTCGCCGAACGGGGTGTGGCAGACCTCTCGATGGGTGATCTCCAGGTCCGGGATCTCGTCCAACCCGGTGCCGCCGATGATGGCCAGTTTTGTCATTATTGAATGCTGTATCGCTTCCTGATCAAGCCTGCATTGTACATCGAGCGATTAAGTAAAAAAACGCCGGCGGGGCAGACAAAGGCAAAGTCGAGCGGATAGGAGAACAGCACTGCATATCCATCCTTGGTAGGCTCTCACTTCATCTCCACATGGGCTGCCGCCAAACGGGATGAATCGGATCCGATTCGGGGAGGTAGCATAGTTCTTCCATGGACAGGATGCCATGCGAGAAAAGGGCAGACATACACGAGCGGATTCAGTGCGAGATCAGGCTGGCTGTCGCGGCGGCAAAAAAAAAGGGGCGAACCAATCACCCCCTCCAGAGTCTCCTCCAATTATCCTGATAGATCTTATACAGCCCGGGCAAAGACCCCTGACTTTTCTAGTGTTGGAATCAGGATCGTCTCTTCGCGCTGTATGCGGTCCTCGATCATGTCAAAGATCTCGAATGTATCGGCGATAAACTCATCGGTGAAGTTAAAGTCACAGTTTTTAAGCCAGCGGCCTTGGTACTGCTCGAACTGCTTTCGCATCGGTTTCTGGCCATTCAGGAATCCCCACGCCATCGACTTCAGCTTCGGGTCATGATGAGTCAGCAAATCTGGGTAGATACCTCTATCCTGCTCGGACATGTGGAGCTTCATCTTATCTGCAAGATCACAGATCATCTTGTGAGCCGTCATCGCGTTCGGACGTATACTCAACTGCTCCCTGGTCATCATAGCCCGTAGATCACTGATGATTTCCTGCATATCAGTATGACTGCCTTTCAGGCTTTCTAAATTAGTCACGTTCCACCCTCCATTTAATCGTTAGCCCCCTGCCCTGTGTCACAGGTACAAGCAACGCCTAAAACAAAATACGCCACCCGATCTTCGTCGGATTGGGCATACTACACTCAAGCTTGCACCATTACTTGAGAAATGGCAATAGATACAGGTCATTAGAAGCTTATTATTCCAAACCTCAGGGGGATTACCCTTTAGTGTAAAGATCGCGAGTTAGGGTAATTACCTAATCATTGGCCACCGCATAAATACCGGGTAGATTCCTATGGTATTCCATGTAGTCCATACCATAGCCAAAGACATATCGATCCTCGACCGTCAGGCCGACGAAATCGGGCGCAAACCCAACCTTGCGCTCACGTAGCTTCTCGACCAATACCACACTGTATACCGACTTCGCCCCGGCGGCCTGGCAGGCCTCAACAATAGCCGAGAGGGTGACACCTTCATCGAAAATATCATCCACCACCAACACCGTCTCGCCGGCCAGCGTGGTACTGGGTCGTCCAATCCACTCCAATGCGGCACCACTGGTTTTGCCCCGGTATCGGGTCACGTGGATGTAGTCATGCCGCAGCGGGAAGCTGAGCCGTGTCAACAGCTGTCCGGTTGGGATGAGTGCGCCGTTCAACACGCAGAGAACCAGCGGATCCTCGCCGGAGAGTTTACCGGTAATCTCCAACGCCAGACGATCGAGTGCCTGTTCGACCTCGACCGTTGAATAGATCTGTTCAGCGGCAGCCAGCACTTCGGCCGCTTGTCGTGCGGTTATCGCCATTGCGGTTTCCGTCCCATATATCAACTCAGCTCAGGTGTAACAAATCTATTCCGTGCCCAGATCGAGGCTGATCACTTCCGGCGCCACGGACAACCGATTAACGGCACGCTTCCACTGGGGGTCCTGGTGGAGCTGTTGAATCGTCTTCTGCTTGCGGCCATGCATTCTAACCAGGCGCACATGGGCGGCCGGATCTGCGTAATCCTTCAAGCGCTCCAATACTACCGTGGCGGCCTTTCGGTTATTGCAGATCAAAACCATGTCACAGCCGGCAGAGAGTGCCGCCGCCGCCCTGTCGCCATAACCGCCTGCCTCCTCGGCGGCGGCCATATTCAGATCATCGCTGAAGATCACCCCTTGAAATCCCAACTGCCGCCTTAGCACCTTCTTCAGCCAGAATGGCGAAAAACCGGCAAGTTCCCTGTCGATATGGCTATAGATCACATGCGCCGGCATTATCGCCTCCATGCCGGCATGGATCATGGATTCAAACGGCCGTAGATCCTCCATTTCAAGATCCTCGAACCGGCGTTGGTCAATGGGCAGTGCCAAGTGGGAATCGGCCTTCACCCCTCCATGGCCAGGAAAATGCTTGCCGACCACCGCCATTCCTGCACCATGCGCCCCCTGCATCCAGGCCTTGGCCAATCGAGCAACAATATCGGGTTGCGGGGAGAAGGCCCTGTCGCCAATCACCTCACTGACACCGAAACCGATATCGAGTACCGGGGCAAAACTGAAATCCACTCCGCAGGCCCTCAGTTCGGACGCCATCAACCAACCACCCAGCTGCGCCAACTTCAAGCCCTGTTCCGGACTTTTCCGATATTGCTCGCCATACCAGGCTGGCGGTGGAAGCGGTGTGAATCCATCTCGAAATCGCTGTACCCGGCCACCCTCATGGTCGACGGCGATAAGCAGGTGGGGATTTCTTATGCCGTGGATTTCACTGCAGAGTCGTTCCAGCTGGCCGGGGGATTCGAAATTTCGGGTGAACAGAATCACACCCCCCACGGCGGGAAGACTCAACAGCCGTTTCTCATCCGCGCTGAGGGATCTCCCCTCGAGATCGAGCATGACCGGCCCCAGGCTCATCCGGCCACCCCGCAAACAGGGGATATCGCAGAACAGTCCGTCGCCGATGTAGCCCCCATATCAGACCCCGTCAGACTCAATATTTCAGTCAGTATGCCGTAAACATAGGTGGAGTGGAAACCAAGCACAGCCCTGAAGGTATAAACATGCGCTCATTCAAGCTACTACTTGCATTGTTGATGCTCCTTGCCATGCCGCTTCTCGCCGAGGATGAAAAGGACGAAGAGGAGGTCGAAGAGGCACCTCCGACCATCAGCTACTATCAGGTCAAACCCTCCCTGATCGCCAATCTGTCGAGCGGCGGCAAATATATTCGCTGCGATGTGCAACTGATGACCAATGACGAGCTCTTCCTCGAAGCGCTCAATATACATGGTCCGGCGATCCGCCATGCCCTGCTGCTTCTGCTCTCGGAACAGGATGGGAGGGACATCAAGACACCCAACGGCAAAGAGGCGCTACGCAAAAAGGCGCTCTCCACCATTGGCGAGCTGATGCAGGAACTGAGTGGCAAGAATGAACTGAAAGCCCTCTTCTTCACCACCTTTTTGGTTCAGTGAGCCGCCTTTGGCAGGCGTATATCGAGATAGTCCCGCAGACGATCGCCAAGCAGGTTGAGAGACAACACCACCAGCATAATGGTCACCCCCGGCGCCAGCACCATATGCGGCGCCATCAGCATGTAGCCGGCGCCATCGCGAATCATGCTTCCCCAGGATGCCTGGGGCGGCTGAATCCCCAATCCCAGAAAAGAGAGACCCGCCTCGGCGATGACCATCCCGGCCATGCCGAAGGTTGCCTCCACGATCAAGGGGGCCATCAACAGGGGCAACAGATGTTTTCTCAGGATCGTCAAGCGGGAACTGCCCAGGGCCACGGCCGCCATGACATGGTCTCGACGCTTCAATGACAACACCTGGCCGCGGGCGAGGCGCGCATAGCCGACCCAACCCACCACAGACAGCGCGATGATCAAATTGTCGATTCCCGGACCCATGACGCCGGCCAGGGCGATGGCCAGCAAGATACCCGGAAAGGCAAGAAAGATATCGATCACCCTGACCAGCAGCAGATCCAGCCAGCCCCCGTGATAACCGGCCAGCAGACCGACCAGGCTGCCTGCCAGGGCGGAGAAGCCGACCACGCCAACCGCAACCATGAAGGAGGTCTGCGCCCCCGCCACCAGGCGCAGGAGGATGGACCGTCCGAGATCATCGTGGCCCAACAGGGCGGTGGGGCCGGGCGGCTGAAGAATCCTTTCGAGATCGATAGCATTTCCCGCCTCGCCGAACCAGGGGCCGATTAATGCGGCAATGCCCCAGAGGGCGATCAGCAGATAGGGGATCCAGCGCCGGATCATCGCCCACCGCCGCCGTGGATCCGGGGATCGACCAGGCCATAGATCAGATCCGTCAGGGTATTGACCAGCACATAGGCAAGGCTGATGAAGAGCACGCAACCCTGCACGACCGGGTAATCCCGTTTCTGGATCGATTCAATCATCAGGGAGCCGATACCGGGCCAGTCGAACACCACCTCGGTCACTACCGCACCTCCCAGCAAGGCCCCCAGCTGCAAACCAACCAGGGTGATCACCGGCAGCCATGCGTTGCCCATGGCGTGACGCCATATTACCCGTTTCTCATCCAGCCCCTTGGCCCTTGCGGTGCGCACGAAATCCTCGTCCAGCACCTCCAGCAGGCTGCTGCGAACCATTCTTGCGAGTATGGCGGCAAAGGACATGCCCAGGGTCACCGCGGGCAGAATAAGGCTGCTCATGCCCTCCCTGCCGCTAACCGGCGTCCAGCCCAGCCAGAGTGAAAAACAGAGGATCAGCATCGGGCCCAGCCAGAAATTGGGGATCGACAGACCCAGCATGGAGAAGCCCATGGCACCCCAATCCGCCGCGCGACCCCGGTTGACGGCGGCAACTATTCCCAGGGGAATGGCGATCAGCAGGGTGATGACCAGGGCGGCAAGGGCCAGCTCCAGGGTGGCGGGAATGCGCTCGGCAAGCAGCTCAGCCACCGCCTGTTTGGCATGCAGCGAGCGCCCCAGATCGAATCTGACGACGCCCTTCAGGTACTCCGCCAATTGCACCGCCAGGGGGCGGTCGAGCCCCAGACTGCTGCGCAGGGCCTCACGGTCCGCCGGCAGCGCCGACTCGCCCAGCATCACGTCCACCGGATCCCCCGGGACCAGGTGGATCAGCATGAAGACCAGACAGACGACGCCGACGATGACAACCAGGGCGCTGATGAGGCGGGAGAAGAGGAATCTGCCCACTATTCGACGATCTCCACCAGGGTGCCGTTCTCGACCCGCTCGAAAAGATCGATCAGATCCCGGTTGCGCATCCGGATGCAACCATGAGAGGCGGTGCTTCCCATCGGTTCCGTATCCGGGGTGCCGTGAATGTAGATGAAGCGGCGCAGGCTATCCACCTCCCCTCCCCTGTTCCTGCCCTTTTCGATGCCGGTCAGCCAGAGAATTCGGGTCAGGATCCAATCCCGCTGGGGCGCGGAGGCCGCGAGCCGGCGGCTAAAGCGCTCACCGGTGGGACGGCGCGCGACGAACACCGTGTTCTCCTCGCAACCCTCGCCGATTTTCAACCGGATCCGGTGTCTTCCCCTTGGGGTGCATTCGCTTCCACTGACCTCCCCGGGGCCGTTTGCCGCGGTGGAGACCGGGTAGGTCTTTACGACCCGGCCCTCCTCGTGACAGAGCAGGCGCTGCTTCGACAACTCAATACGCAACTGCAATATGGCCATCTTCCATCCCCTGTTGCCGCCGGACTCTTACCTGCTCAAGACCATCATAGTTCCCATCCCGCATCAATCGATAGCCGCTGATCCTGGGGCTCGACGCCACTACCTGCCCCTCATACCAGAGGGGCAAATAGGGCAGATCGGCATGCAGTTGTCGCTGTATCCGATGATAGAGCTGCGCTTGCCGCTCGAGTGAATCGGCTGACTCAAGCTGTTGCAGCAACCGATCGACAGCTACACTGGCATAGCGTCCACGGTTGGCGCCGGCCGGCGGCAGTGAGTCGCTGGCGAAGACATAGTTGAATATATCGGGGGTACGTATACCGACCCAGCTCAGGCTGTAGAGTTGAAAGTTGCCCGCCTTGATATCGCCGAAAAAGGTGCCCCAGTCGTAGCTGCGCAGTTCAACCTCTATTCCCACTGCCTTGAGCTGACTCTGGACCACGGTGGCAAGCCGGATCCGAAACGGATCGCTGGAGGTCTTGTAGACCAGGCGCAACGGGTTGGCGGCGCCGTATCCTGCCTCCCGCAACAGCGAGACCGCCCGCTGCGGATCGTAGGCATGGGCCTTCAATGCGTCTGCCCCCGCCCAATGCTCCGGCGGCAAGAGGGCCTCGGCCCTGCGCGCCGCACCCTGCATCAGGTGATGGATGATAGCCTGGCGGTCGATGGCATGGGCGATTGCCCTGCGCAGCCTCGGATCAGCTGTCTGGGGATCCCGGAGGTTGAAGCCGATGTAGGTAAAATTGCTGCCGTCGCGACGCTCGATTCCGATCCCCGCCTGCGCTTGGAGATAGTCGATCAGTTCAGGCGAGAGGTCGTTCTGCAGCATATCGATCTCCCCCCGCAGCAGCTTCAACACCCTGACCGTGGGATTTTTCACCTCCACGAACTCGAACCGTCGATTGTCCTCCCTGCGCTTCAATATCAGCCTTCCCGGCAGCGGCCAGGCATTAAAGGAGAAGGGGCCGCTGCCCACCGGGTTGCGGGCAAAGTCGTGATCGCTGTTGATCAGATCCGCGGGCAGGATATCCAGGGTCAGGTAGGCGGGAAAGAGGGGGTCTGAACGGGAGAGCTTAAAATCGACGGTCAGGTCGTCCACCTTGACGATCTCTTCGATCATTGTGATTCCCGAACGTCGCGGCGAGGCATTGTTCGGATCCAGTACATAACGATAGGTTGCGATTACATCGTCCGCATCCAGCCTTCGGCCCTGGAGGAAACGGCCCGCGCTTTGATTGAGGCGAACGCGGTAGCGGCGCGGCGACAGGCGTTGCCAATCGGCGACAGCGGGTATCGGCATGCTCCGCTCGTCGAATGCCACCAGGCGTTGATAGAGGAGCCGGTTGATGCGTTCCGATGTGGCATCGGTGGCGTAGCGGGGATCAAGCGTGATAGGTGCCGAGGCCAGGCCCATGCGAATCGAATCCTCCTCATACGCCGTGGAGCAGGCCAGGCTGGAGAGGGTGACCCAGAGGAGGAGTAGAGGCTGGCGCCATCCCACGACAGGTTCCCCTACCAGTCGCAATAGGGATGAGAAACCAGACTCGCGTTGTAATAGCGGCTGTCCGTGGAGACCTCCTCTCCCGCCCACTCGGGCATTTGGAAAGCCTCATCCTCCGAACCCAGCTCCACCTCGGCGATAACCAGGCCGCGATTGGCGCCATCAAAGACATCGAGATCCCAGACATGGTCACCGCACCTCACCCGATAGCGCACCTTTTCGATCAATGCCCCCGCGCTATGGCTGTCCAGCAGCTCCTGCGCATCCTGCAGGGGAATGGGGTACTCGTACTCGCTTCTGCGGATGCCCCTGCTCCTCCCTTTGATGGTCAGCCGGGCCTCGCTGCCTGACACCCGTACGCGCACGGTGGCGTTGGGTTGACTGGCCAGATAGCCCTGTTTCATGACCGATTCCCTGATCACACTGTCACGCCACTTATCGTTTATAACCAGATATTTACGCTCAATTTCTAATGCCATACCTTATTTACCTGCAGGCAGCCGATGCGAGCATCAACGCCTCTCGAACAGCGCGATGGATTCCACGTGCGCCGTGTGCGGGAACATATCCATGACACCTGCACTGAGCAGGCGATAGCCCGCTTCGTGCACCAGTATACCGGCATCCCGCGCCAGGGTTCCTGGATAGCAGGAGACATAGACGATTCGCTCTGCGCCCAACTTGGGCAGATGCTCCAGCACCTCCTGGGCGCCGCTCCTGGGCGGATCGAGCAAGACCTTGTTGAAACGATGCATGAGCCAGGGTTCATTCTCCAGGCTATCGTAGAGATTGGCAGTATAGAACGCCACATTCTCGATTGCGTTGGCTATTGCATTCTCCCTGGCGCGGGCAACCAGTCCGCCATCGCCTTCAACCCCCGTGACATGAGCCGCGGTCCGCGCCAACGGTAGGGTGAAATTACCCAACCCGCAGAACAGATCCAGCACCCTGTCGTGCGCCTCTAATTCAAGCAGCGAGATCGCCCGGCTGATCATCCTTCGATTGATATCGCTGTTGACCTGGGTGAAGTCGCTGGGCAAAAAAGAGAGCCGGAGATCGAAGTCCGGCAGTGAATAACTCAGGGATGTGGCTTCGAAATCCAATGGGCGGACGGTTTCGGGGCCGCCCTGCTGCAGGTAGATGGCCAACTGATGCTGCGGACCGAAGATGGAAAGCTTCAGCAGATCCTCCTCCGTGGGAGGCGAGAGCATGCGGAAGATCAGAATGCAGTCGTCATCACCCATCGCCATCTCGATCTGCGGTATTTGATCGCGGATCGAAAGCCGATCGATCAGCGCACTCAACGCCGGCAGCAGATCGCCTACCCGGGGATGCAGTATATGACACCGATCGATATCGGCAACGAACGAGGAACCCCGTTCACGAAAGCCGACCAGCGTCCCGCCCTTCTTCGGCACATGGCGCACGCCGAGCCGGGCTTTGCGTCGATAGCCCCAGACCGATTCACCCACGAGGGGGCTGAGAATCTCATCGGGGATCACCTTGCCTATGTGTTTCAGGGCATCCAGCATTGCCTGTTGCTTGCCGGCAACCTGCGCCTCCGGTTTTTGATGCTGCAGGCTGCAGCCACCGCAAATGCCGAATTGGCTGCAGCGTGGCTCGATGCGCTGCACTGACGGCTCGAGCACCTCGACCACCCTGCCCTCGTCATAGCTGCGTCGGCGGCCGGTATAGATGAAACGCACCCGCTCCCCGGGCAGTGATCCATGAACGAAAGTCGCCTTGCCATCGATATGGGTCACGCCCTTGCCGTCATGGGTCAGGGATTCAATCTCCGCCTCAACCGGCTCCGCGGGGAGCGGCTTTCGCTTGCGTCTGCGCCCCATCTCAGGCCGCAGGGAAGACGTCGGTGGAGAGGTAGCGGTCGCCTCTGTCGCAGATGATGCAGACGATCACGGCATCTTCAACCATGCGCGACAGCCTCAAGGCCGCGGCCACCGCACCCCCGGAGGAGATGCCGGCGAAGATCCCCTCTCTGGCCGCCAGCTGCCGGGTGGTCTCTTCCGCCTCCTCCTGAGCGATATCGATGATACGATCGACCCTGGACGGATCGTAGATTTTCGGTAGGTAGGCCTCAGGCCAGCGTCGAATACCGGGAATACTCGAACCCTCCATGGGCTGTACACCGACAATCTCTATCCGCGGATTCTGTCTCTTCAGATAGCTGGAGGTGCCCATGATGGTGCCGGTGGTGCCCATGGCGCTGACGAAATGGGTTACCTCGCCGTCGGTATCCCGCCAGATTTCCGGCCCGGTACCCTCGATATGGGCTTGAGGGTTATCCGGATTGGAGAATTGATCCAGGATCAACCCCCTGCCGGATGCCTCCAGTTCCCTGGCCTTGTCGATGGCGGCCTCCATGCTCCCCTCTTTAGGGGTCAACAGCAGCTCGGCGCCGAACGCCTTCATCACGGCCCGCCGCTCATGGCTCATATTCTCCGGCATCACCAGTATCAGGTGATAACCCTTGATTGCGGCCGCCATGGCAAGCGCTATTCCGGTATTTCCGCTGGTTGCCTCGATCAGGGTGTCACCCGGCCCTATCTCGCCGCGGGATTCGGCGTGGCTGATCATGCTGACGGCTGCCCTGTCCTTTACCGATCCGGCAGGATTGTTTCCCTCCAGCTTCACCAGCAGGGTATTGCTGCTGTCGCCGGGCAGACGCTGGAGCCTGACCAACGGTGTATTGCCGACGAACTCTTCAATGGATTTATATTTCATGGAGGGAATTCTACCCTGATTCTTCAAACGATCGCAGCACCGAATTACCCGGCCCGTAAAAGGCTGATCCCGGACGGCTGATCGACATGGGCATTCAGGGATCTTTCGAATCTATCTGCCGGACCGGGATAGGGATTTTTCCGGAGATTCAAGTGATTTCATCTTCGCTCAGCCTGTCATCCTCCGGCCAGGTGTAAAAAGATGGTCTCGATGTTCTATTATTATGGGAACTCCGGTACGGAATCAGCTAACCCTATAGTCACATAGGCTCGCCTAGCGGACTGTTAAACATTCCGATCCAAGCCCCCGGGGTTTTATCGGAACTTACCCAAATAAAAAAACACAGGAGGCATCGGCATGCAAACGGTCAACCAGCTTTTACAACGCAAGGGATTTGATGTCGCAACCATCGATTCCAAGGCATCGGTATTCGAGGCTTTGGAGTTGATGGCTGATAAGGGCATCGGCTCACTTGTCGTAATGGAGGAGAACGATATCGCCGGGCTCTTTTCCGAACGCGACTATGCGCGCAATATCATTCTCAAAGGCCGCACCTCGAAGGATACGCAGGTTGAGGAGATCATGACCAGTCAGGTAATCGTGGTCAGCCCCGACCAGACGGTGGAGGAGTGCATGGCGATCATGACCGACAAACGCGTCCGTCACCTGCCTGTGATGCGAAACGATGAACTGGTTGGAATCATCTCCATCGGAGATCTCGTAAAGGCAATCATTGAAGAGCAGCAGTTTGTCATAGACCAGTTGGTCAGCTACATAAACGGCTGATCACAACAACGCCTTCATATCCCTGACCGCACGGTCAAGACCGGAGAAAAGTGCACGACAGATTATGGCGTGTCCTATATTCAGCTCCCTGATCCCCGCGATGGCCGCTATCTGCTTGACGTTGTGGTAGTCAAGGCCATGCCCCGCGTTGACCTGCAGTCCGAGGCTGTTGCCATAGTCGACAGCATTGATGATCCGTTCCAGTTCAGTGCGCCTGGCCCGTTCCGATGTTGCATCCGCGTAGTGGCCGGTATGAATTTCCACGACAGGCGCGGCTGTCTCCTTTGCGGCCTCCAGCTGCTTGCTGTCGGCATCGATAAAGAGTGAAACACGAATACCGGCGTCGATAAGTTCGCTGCAGTAGTCGGTCATGTAATCCAGATTGGCCGCCACATCCAGCCCGCCCTCGGTCGTCAGCTCTTCGCGCTTTTCCGGCACCAAACAACAATCATGGGGCCTGAAACGCGTGGCAATGGCCGCCATCTCCGAAGTTGCCGCCATCTCCAGGTTCATTCGTGTCTGCAGCATGCCGCTCAATATCTCAACATCTCTGTCCTGGATGTGCCTGCGATCCTCCCTTAAATGCAGGGTGACGGCATCCGCACCTGCCTGTTCAGCGACCAGGGCCGCCTGCACCGGATCCGGATAAGGGGTTCCCCGCGCCTGGCGCAGGGTGGCGACATGATCGATATTGACGCCAAGTAATATCTCGTTTTCGTCCATTTCTATCAAAGCCTGGAAAATGTGATTTGAAATACTCAACAGCGAAATACAATTCACCGCAATTAAACGCTAATCACCGCAAATTCACGCGAATTTTCTACTATGAGGCTGGCAATGACAAACTAGCCACAAGCCTAGGGTAATGCACCCTAATGTCCCAGGGAGAATATCCGAAAAAGCGAATAAAAATGCATTAGGTGAAAACCATGCATATGCTTATACCTTTATTTATTTGCGTTAATTTGCGGTGATCAGCTTTCATTTGCGGCTTGTTCTTCTTCAGTATACTACCCACTGAATCAGTGGAAGAACCCTTTTTCATAATCTACTTCATGGACTGGAATAGCTCCCTGCTTTTTAGGGGTCTGTCGCCTAGATAGTGGCCGATGACCCGGCGCATCAGTCGCTTTGCCTCCGCCTCGCCACGCTCATCCAGTCTCTCGCCCCGATGCAAGCTGAGAAGTGTACGCCCATGAATTCCCTCTCCGGATCCACCGCCGGGCATCCTCACGGGACCCTGCTCAAGGCGATAATCATAGACCCGATCCGCCTCGATCTCTTCATTCGTATCCGCTGTGCGGTCCAGCAGCAATCCATACCCCAACTCCCTCATCAGCGAGATCTCGAACTCCCGCAAGCACTGGCTTGCGGATTCACCGCTGGCGAGTCCGCTCAACGCATGTTGATAGTGTACGTAGAGTGACGGGTAGGGATCACCTCTTTGCAACAGACGCATCAACAGCTCATTCAGGTAGATGCCGCAATAGATCGTCTCTCCCTGAAGGCGGTAGGGACGGCCATCCGGCTCCACCCCGGTGAGACTCTTGACCTCGCCCCTGCCACTGAGGCCGAGCAGCAGCGGGGAAAAGGGCTGTAACAGCAGGGCGCGCGAAGAGCGAGCGGATTTGGCACCTCGCGCTATCGCCGGCAGCCTTCCCTGATTGAGCAAGAAAAGCTCCAACAACAGGCTGCTGTTGCGATAGTCGCGCCGATGGATGACAAATGCCGGTATCAGTTCATGCATCAATTCACTACTGAGTTTCTCCGTATCCCAAACGGACCATGGCAGCCTCATCGCTGGACCAGCTCTTTTTCACCTTGACCCAGAGTTCCAAGTGGACCTTGCATTCAAAAAACTGCTGCATGGCCTTGCGCGCCTGGGTCGCCACCTCCTTGAGCGCCCGCCCATCCTTACCGATCAGGATTCCCTTCTGTCCCGTCTTTTCGACCCAGATCACGGCATTGATTCGATAGAGCCCCGAGAGTTCTTCAAAACGCTCTATCTCGATCGA
Organism: gamma proteobacterium symbiont of Ctena orbiculata; assembly: GCA_003058495.1. Taxonomy (GTDB): domain Bacteria; phylum Pseudomonadota; class Gammaproteobacteria; order Chromatiales; family Chromatiaceae; genus Thiodiazotropha. Next base: position 58,825 of record QBVC01000008.1, read on the forward strand.
TACCGCATACGGCAGCTCTTTCGCGTAGCGCCTGGTAATCTGCTCGCGGATCAGCTCGGCGGCAAAGAACTTTTCAGGTCGATCCGTGAGTTGATCCTGCGGAAAGAAGTTCTCGCCGACAGGCAGCGCGCGCAGCACCAGTTGCTCGAGGGTCTCCAGGTTTTTTCCGGTTTTGGCGGAGAGCGGGACGATCTCGACAAAGGAGTGGCGCGCTGCCATTTCTGACAGATAGGGCAGCAGCTGCTCCTTCTGCCTGATTCGATCCACCTTGTTGACGGCAAGTATGGCCGGGGTTTCGATCTGTTTGATCAGCCGCAAAACCTTTTCATCCTCCCGGGTCCAGCTCAATGCCTCAACCACGAAGATCAGCAGATCGACATCCGCCAAGGCGGTCTGGGCGGTTCGATTGAGATAGCGGTTCATGGCATTGTCGCTGCGCTCGTGGATCCCGGGTGTATCCACATAGATCACCTGTCCCGAGCTGAGGGTATTGATGCCGAGAATGGTATGGCGCGTCGTCTGTGCCTTGTGCGAAGTAATCGCAAGCCTTACGCCCAGGAGTCGGTTTAGCAGCGTCGACTTGCCCACGTTGGGGCGGCCGACGATGGCGGCATATCCGCAGTGGTTATTGTCGCTCATTCTTCAGCAGCGCCAGCATCCTCGATGCGGCATCCTGTTCAGCCTTTCTCCTGCTCGCACCCTGGCCGCTTGTGGATTTGTCCAGCGCGGAAACCATGCAGGTTACGGTAAAGAGCTGATTGTGCGGATCGCCATTGATGCTCACGATCTCATAACCGGGTAGATCAATCTTTTTCGCCTGCAAATGCTCCTGCAACTCGGTCTTGGGATCCTTGCGGTGACGATCCAGGCTCATCGTCCGCAGGCGTGGCAGGAATATCCCCCGTATGACGCCGCGACAGACATCATAACCACCATCCAGGTAGATCGACGCGAAGATCGCCTCCAGGCCGTCGGCCAGGATAGAGTCCCTGCTTTGACCGCCGCTGCGCAACTCGCCCTGACCCAGGTGGAGATAGTCACCCAAATTGAATTCACGCGCGACGTCGGCCAGCGTGTCGCGCTTGACCAGACTTGAACGCAACCGACTGAGCTGCCCCTCGGTTGCCTTGGGGAAGTGTTCAAACAGCTCATCAGCGACGACGAATCCCAAAATGGCGTCACCGAGGTATTCCAGACGTTCATTGTTTTTTCCACCGGCACTGCGGTGAGTCAGCGCCTGCTCAATCAGCTGCGGATCTGCGAAGCTGTAGCCCAGCTCACGACACAGCTTATTGATATCGGCTTTCAATTGGCGGTTAACTCGATGCTTTCATCAAAAGTCATAACCAAAGAAATATTGTAAACAATGGGCCTGGATTCCACATAGGCGACATTGATCGTCGTCACCTTGCCGCTGCGTTGAATCTTGATGTGATCCCGATTGACATGGCGGATGTTGTTTACATACAGCCTCTTGGTGATCATTTCACGAATCTCTTTTTTCGATTTTCGCGCCGACAGCGGATCTTCCTGTACCGTTTTCAGTGTTGACACAACCGCATAATGATCGATATAGACAGGTGTGATCTTGATGCCGACATAGACCAGGAAACCCACGATGATGAAGATCACTAACCAGCTGATAGTGGTGAGGCCTTTTTGTTTCTTCAATGATTGCATACGACAAACCTCGATAATATATTAATGTTATGAACAGATAGTTGATAAACAGTGATTCAGCAAGCTGCCATTCACCAAAATGTCTATTCGATTCCCTTTCCAAGGCGCTCCCATGCTATCGGCGGGAAAGCGTCAATTTCAGAATCCCAATTCATCCAAATACCGAAGGCCTTGCCAACAAGGTTCTCGTCGGGAACCAGGCCCCAACAGCGGCTGTCGTTACTGTTGTCCCGATTGTCCCCCATCACGAAATAGTGCCCTTGGGGAATTGTAATCGGACCCTGGCTCAATACCCGGCAGCCTGTGGGCAGGTCCGGCGCGAGGGGGTTTATCAGCACTGAGTGTTCAATGCCATCCAGGTTTTCAGCGGCCATGATGGCGCCGGTCATGCGCACGCCGCTGCCAACCCCGGTGTAACGGCCGAGGGGGGTTTGCGGCATAGCCTCGCCATTTACATAGAGGGTCTTATTGCGGTAGTAGACCCTATCGCCCGGTACCGCGACCACGCGTTTGATGTAATCCACCCAGGGTTGTTTCGGATAACGGAAAACCACGGGGTCGCCGCGTTGCGGATCACCCAGCTCAATGACTTTCTTATTGAGCACAGGCAGCCGTATGCCATAGCTGAATTTGTTCACCAGAATGAAATCCCCGACCAGCAGCGTCGGCATCATGGAACCCGAAGGTATGCGAAACGGTTCCACCAGAAAGGAGCGAAGGATCAACACGGCGAATATGACCGGAAAAAACGACCGCGAATATTCAACGATCAGCGGTTCTTTTGTTGCCGCTGACACCGCTTCCCCGTCGACACCTCGTTCAGTCGCCACCTGACGCCGCTTCGGCGCCAGAAAGATGCTGTCCAACAGCCAGATACCGCCTGTCAGGGCACTGGCAACGACAAGAAAAGTAGGAAAATCAAAATTCATCTGTTTCTTCTTCCTCTCCCGGAGAGCTAATTATCCTTACCCACTTGCAGCACGGCAAGAAAGGCATCCTGCGGGATTTCGACTTTACCAACCTGCTTCATGCGCTTTTTACCCGCCTTCTGCTTTTCCAGAAGCTTGCGCTTGCGGGTTATATCGCCGCCATAGCATTTGGCCGTGACGTTCTTCCTCAGCGCCTTGACCGTTGTGCGCGCGATGATCTTATTGCCGATGGCCGCCTGGATGGCCACTTCAAACATCTGGCGTGGGATGATCTCCTTCATCTTGGAGGTCAACTCGCGTCCCCGGCCTTGCGCCTGATCCTTGTGTACGATAAGTGAAAGGGCATCCACCCTCTCCCCGTTGATCAGGACATCGAGCTTTACCAGCGGGGCCGCCTGGAAGTGGGTGAACTCATATTCGAACGAAGCGTATCCCCGGCTTACCGACTTCAGCCGATCAAAGAAATCGAGCACAACCTCATTCATCGGCAATTCAAAGCTCAACTGAACCTGGCCGGCGAGGTACTGCATGTTTTTCTGCACGCCACGCTTTTCTATGCAGAGGGTGATCACGTTGCCCAGATAGTCCTGGGGAACCAGGATGGTGGCAACGATCACCGGTTCGCGAACCTCGTCGATCTGGCTGGGATCGGGGAGCGCGGCGGGATTCTCGATATGAATCAGCTCACCGTTGTTCAGCAATACCTGGTAGACCACCGAGGGCGCGGTGGTGATCAAATCGAGATCGTACTCGCGCTCCAGGCGTTCCTGGACGATCTCCATGTGCAGCATACCGAGGAATCCGCAGCGGAAGCCGAATCCCAACGCCTGCGAGGTTTCCGGCTCGTAGTGCAGCGCAGCATCATTGAGACGCAGCTTCTGCAGCGCATCCCGCAGATCCTCGTAATCATCGGAACTCACGGGATAGAGCCCGGAAAACACCCTTGGACGCATCTCCTCGAAACCGGGCAGAGGCGCCTCCGCCTGACGATTCTCGAGGGTGATGGTGTCGCCAACGGGGGCGCCGTCGATCTCCTTGATGCCCGCGATGAGGTAACCGACCTCCCCGGTCGTCAGCTGCGGCTTGTCCAGCTGTTTCGGTGTGAACACCCCGACCTTCTCGACCTGGTAGACCCGCCCGGTGGACATGATGCGCATCTTGTCCTTCGGTTTGATGGAGCCGTTCACCACCCGGATAAGGGAGATGACACCGACATAGGAGTCAAACCATGAGTCGATGATCAGCGCCTGCAGCGGCGCCCCGGCATCCCCCGAAGGCGGCGGTATGGTCGCCACCAACTGATCCAGCAACTCCTCGATGCCGGTCCCGGTCTTGGCGCTGACACGGATGGCGTTTTCGGCATCCAGCCCGATGATCTCCTCGATCTCCTTGATCACCCGCTCCGGTTCCGCCGACGGCAGATCGATCTTGTTCAGTACCGGCAGCACTTCCAGCCCCTGCTCGATGGCGGTATAGCAGTTGGCAACACTCTGCGCTTCCACCCCCTGGGCCGCATCCACGATCAGCAACGCACCTTCGCAGGCCGATAGCGAGCGCGAGACCTCATAGGAGAAATCCACATGACCTGGGGTATCGATAAAGTTGAGTTGGTAGATTTCGCCATCCCCGGCAGGGTAGTCGAGGGTGACGCTCTGCGCCTTGATGGTGATTCCCCGCTCCCGTTCCAGCTCCATGGAATCACACACCTGATCCGCCATTTCGCGGTCGCTCAGCCCCCCACACTTCTGGATGAATCGATCCGCAATCGTCGATTTACCATGATCGATATGGGCGATGATCGAGAAATTACGGATATGTTGCAAATCAGCCATAGGGTCCTGAAGATGTCACCGAATAAATAGAAACGCCCCATTTCGGGGCGTTTCAATTGTTGCTTGATGCCGCAAACGGGGAATGATACCAAATCAAGCGCCCTGCAAATAGCTCAGAAGCGACGCCTGGTCGAGAAAATACTCGCTCAGGCACCTCCCCTGATTGTCTTCCAAGAGCGGTATCCGGGTGTCGTAGCTATCCCGAATCTCAGGATAGCGGTCGATATCTATCTCGATCAGCTCGAATCGCCACTCCGTCTGCAATCGCTTAAGCTCCTGCAGCATGTCATCGCAGAGATGACACCCCTCCCGGTAGTAGAAACGTAAGGGGCTCACTCTTCGGGAACGCGTAATGCCAGGAAGATCGGCCCGGTATTGCGGTGTACCAGCAGAGGCACTGTCTTATCAGCAGGTAACTCCTTGACCAGCTGATTAAAATGTTCCACCCCCTCTACCTCCCGCTGGTTGATCATGACGATGATGTCACCCTGCTGAATGCCGGCTTCCCGGGCCGCCTGGCCCGTGGCCGAGTCGACCACCACCCCGCGCTGACTGGACAGGCGCAGCTGTTTGCGCAACTGAGGGCTGACCTTGGAGACCATCAGCCCGAGACGGTTTTCCGAAACCTTCGGCGCCTGATTGCTGGCCAATTCCAGCTCGTCTTCCGCCGGCAGTTCGCCGATATTGACCTGGATCTCCCTGGTCTTGCCGTTACGCAGGATCTTCAGCGACGCGGGCTTATCCACATTGCTGCTGCCGACCAGCGGCGGCAGTTCTGAAGAGGTGGCGATTCGGGTGCCGTTAAACTCCAAGATGACGTCGCCGACCTGCAAGCCGGCCGCCTCCGAAGGGCTGTCAGGCAACACCCGCGCGATCAGCGCGCCGCGGGGATGTCTCATGCCGAAGCTTTCCGCGAGATCGTTGGTGACATCCTGGATCAACACCCCAAGCCAGCCGCGGGTGACCCGCCCCCGGGTCTTCAGCTGTTCCGCGACATCGATCGCCATCTCGATGGGAATGGCGAAGGAGAGGCCCATAAAACCACCTGAACGGCTGTAGATCTGGGAGTTGATGCCCACAACCTTGCCGTCGAGATTGAACAGCGGTCCTCCGGAATTCCCCGGGTTGATGGCGACGTCGGTCTGGATAAAAGGCACGTAGTTTTCACTCGGCAGGTTGCGTCCCTTGGCGCTCACTATGCCTGCGGTGACCGAGTGGTCGAAGCCGAAGGGTGAACCGATTGCCAGCACCCACTCGCCTACCCTGAGTTGCTTGGAATTGCCGATCTCCACAACCGGAAGATCCTCGGCATCGATCTTGATCAGGGCTATGTCGCTGCGTTCATCCTTACCCACGACCTCGGCGACAAACTCCCGGCGATCATTCATGCGCACCAGGATCTGGTCCGCTTCATCGACGACATGGTTGTTGGTGAGAATATAGCCATCCCCGGAAATGATGAATCCGGACCCGAGCGAGCGCTTTTCGGGCCCCTCATCCGGCATCGGAAAGCCGTGGTTGCCAAAGAACTTCTTCATCAGCTCTCCAAGCGGGCTGCCCTCAGGCAACTCTTCCAATTCGGGAATGTTGAAGCGCTGCAGATTGCGCCCCAGCGACTTCTGCTTGGTGCTGATGTTGACCACGGAGGGTGCATTCTCTTCGGCCAAATCGGCGAAGTTCGGCAGATCCCGAGCCTGTATCGATACAGGCAAGAGGAGTCCCAGCATTACCAGGGATACGAAGTGTACAAGGATTTTATTGGCTCTCATGAAACAGCTCCTGGAGGAAACTCAAAGAAAATGCACCGAACTTGTGTGAGTGAAAAACTTCAGTTAGCTGCAGGTTGATGATTAACCGACGTACTCCCTGGATAACTCCACGGTGTTGCTATTGGCTAAACGTAAAATGACTGCTTGATAATCTGGTTTATCCCGTCGCTGCCCGGCGACACGCCTGAGCAGAAAAAATCCGGCCATCAGGCCAAATAGACCACCGGCCACTTGCGGGAGTTCCCCGGCCTGCCATGCAAAGTGGCTCGCCAAAAGCTGCATCAACAGGGCCAGCAGAATCATGCTCAGCAAAGGTAGCAGATAGGCCATGAAGGAGATTTTCAGCAGCGCACCTTCCGCCAGGCCGATAATCACCCGTTCGCCCGCTTTGGCATCGATTGGATTCGAGACTCTGAGCCGGGTATGGCGTCGTTTGAACAGACCGCTCAGAACCGAGGTGGAGCAGCCGCCGGCGCTGCTGCAGGCGCCGCAGGCTGGACTTTGACGTGTCTCGACTAGGGCGTAGCCATCATCAACGCTGATGACGGTGGCAGGCTCTTCAATCATCGGCCCGTTTGAGCTGCATGCCTTGCACCACGCCGAGAATTGTAACCGCCGGCACTTCACCAACCGCAGTCACCTGATAGCCGTGAACCTGGCCGCCCCAGGCATTGATGGCGCCCAACCGGGATACACCGCTGAACGCCTCTTCCCTGGTTTCCGGCTCGACGAACACCGAAAGCGAACTCAGTCCGTCGCTGAACACATACTGATCGATGGGATCGCTGCCTTGTTGATCGATCAGTTGATGCTGCATGCTGAGCTTGAAGCCGCTCGGCAATCCGCTGAAATTCCATTTGTTCGGATCCAGCAGAGGAACCTTGTTCGTCGTATCGGGGTGACTTTTCAAGCGGTAGGTAAACAGCGACTCCCTGTGGTGAAGCTCGCTGATCTCGGCGACGCCTATCTGCAGGTCGGTGAACATTGTCTGTTCCACCAGTTCGCCATGCTCATTCAATAGATCTGATTTCAACGGCAGGCCGCTCTCCATGTCGAGTGCGAAGCGGTAGCCGTAGCGTAGACGGTCATTCGGCAGGATCACCACCAGCTGGGCCTGACGATTGGCGATCCGGGTCCTGCCCAGATTTTGAAAGCTGTAGTGATTGTCGAGCCGGCCCAGGTCGTGGGGCAGGATATTGAGGAACTTGGCGCTCGGTGTACGCTTGTCCACCGAAACCTCATGCGAATCGGGCAGTACGCAGGTCACCGACTCCTCATCGCGGATCACCTCCCGAGGTGCGCCGTTTAGCGAGATCAGACTCTCTCGGACACGATCCCCATTCACCGCGTGGGCGATTCTCATGCTCTCGAGCTGGTTGTCGTGGAGATAGATGAAGGTGCCCTGGTAATTCAGTTTCTGCACCGCTTCCATCATGCGCTCAAGCCAGGCCTTTGGGGACAGCTCCTCTTCGGCGAGCGCGGAGTGGGAAATCAGCAAACCGAGAAAGAGGATCAAACAGCTCTTGCTGAGGCGGTGAATAGTCGGCTCTGAACGCATTCCGTGTGGGTCCCTGTCACCAATTATTACTGCTTGTTCTCATCATAGCTGACGAATGTCGCGTAGGGCATGATACCCTTTATGTTACTTGAAGGCGAAAGGTCCTGGTGATTCAACAGGTAGGCGTTCAAACGGGATTCAACCTTGGGCTTTTTCAACAATTTCCAGCGCGTGCCGTCTTCCGCCACGTAGACTGTCCTGCTCTCCTGCGGTTGATTGCGGTTCTCGAACTGATTGCCCGAGAGCAGCTGACTGGGTGCCTCGGAACTCCCCGGGTTGATCATCTGCGGCGCCATGACCACCGCCACGGCAGTCAGCGAGGCCGCAACCGCCACCCCGGTCAAGGTACGTTTCCGGATCGGACGCCTGCGCTTCAGCGCGGCGGGTGCCAGCACTACCGGCTCACTCTCAATCTGCTGACTGATGGAATGCGCCATGCCGGTGTCATGGATCCGGCCAAGCTCGTTACGCATCGCATCGCCGATCAAATGGTAGCGCGACCAGACACCCAGACTCTCCTGGCTAGTCTTCAGCTTGTTGATTTCTCCAGAAATTTCATCTCCTGAAATCTCGTCGTCAACCAGTGCGGACAATCTCTCGAACTCTTGCTCAGTCATCTTCATATGCCTGACATTAAGGTTTTAACAGTGGTCTCAGTTTTTTGTCGATCGCCTCACGCGCCCTGAAAATGCGGGAACGCACGGTCCCGACCGGGCAGGACATGGCATTGGCGATCTCCTCGTAGCTCATACCCTCGAGCTCTCGCAGAACAATGGCTGTACGCAGATCCTCGGGCAGATCGTCGATCGCCTTCTGTACAGTCATGCTGATCTCATCGGTCAATACATGATTCTCCGGTGTACCTGTCTCCTTTAGACGCGTCCCGACGTCCATTTGTTCAGCCACCTCGGCCTCCACGTCATCCGACGGCGGGCGGCGACCCTGGGCCACGAGGTAGTTTTTTGCCGTATTGATGGCGATCCGATAGAGCCAGGTGTAAAAAGCGCTGTCTCCACGGAATTTCGGGATCGCCCGGTAGGCCTTGATGAAGGCCTCCTGGGTCACATCCAGCACCTCATGAGGATCCCGGATATAGCGTGAGATCAGATTGGTGATCTTCTGCTGGTATTTGAGCACCAACAGGTCAAACGCCTTTTTATCACCCTGTTGAACTCGTGCAACGAGCTCCTGATCGATTAACCGCTCGCCCATCCGGGCCGTTACCTCCTCGCGACGGGCACATCCTGTGCTCAGTCCCATTGACAGTCTCTGTATTGATTAGTTCTCGCAATCCCCCAGCTTCAATTGATCTAGTTCAACGAAAGGGCAAATTAAGCTAGGATGCGCTACATCTGGATGCGCATTATCACCGTAACGACCCGACCCCGCAAATATGACGACAGATCATCAGCATGACGTTCTTATCATCGGCAGCGGCGCCGCCGGTTTGAGCCTGGCCCTGCACCTTGACAGCGGCCTGAAAATAGCCGTCATCTCCAAGCGAGAACTCAAAGAGACCAATACCTACTATGCCCAGGGCGGGATCTCCGCGGTCCTGGACGAAGAGGACAGCATTGCATCCCACGTAAAGGACACCCTTGACGCTGGGGTGGGACTCTGCGATGAAAAAATAGTTCAGCTGGTGGTGGAACAGGGTCCGATGAATATCGACTGGCTGCTCAAGGGCGGGGTCAATTTCACCCGCGATGACAACTCGGAATCCAGCAGCGGCTATCACCTGACCCGGGAGGGGGGGCACTCCCATCGGCGCGTCATCCACGCCGCCGACGCCACCGGTAAGGAGGTGGAAACCACGCTGCAGGCTCAGGTAATGGCGCAATCCAATATCGACCTCTTCGAACACCACATCGCGATCGACCTGATCACCAGCGAACGCAGCCAGGAGAAACAGCAAAAGCGCTGTTACGGCGCCTATATCCTCGATCACAAAAACAGCCGCGTCGAGACCTTTGCGGCCCGTTTCATCGTACTCGCGACGGGGGGTGCGAGCAAGGTCTATCAATACACCAGTAATCCTGATGTCGCCACCGGCGATGGGATCGCCATGGCCTGGCGGGCCGGCTGCCGGGTCGCCAATATGGAGTTCATCCAGTTCCACCCCACCTGTCTCTACCATCCCGAGGCCAAGAGCTTCCTCATTTCGGAGGCCGTGCGGGGCGAAGGGGGGCAGCTGAAGCTCCCGGACGGCAGCCGTTTCATGCATCACTTCGATACGCGCGAGGAGTTGGCGCCCCGTGATATCGTCGCCCGCGCCATCGACCATGAGATGAAGCGCATCGGCGCCGACTGCCTCTACCTGGATATCAGCCATAAACCCGCCGATTTCGTCCAGGAGCACTTTCCCACCATCTACCGGCGCTGCCTCGACTTCGGCATCGATATGACGAAGCAGCCGATACCGGTGGTTCCCGCCGCCCACTACACCTGTGGCGGGGTGATGGCCGACGAGAAGGCACGTACCGACATAGCCGGTCTCTACGTCATCGGTGAAAGCGCCTACACCGGTCTCCACGGCGCAAACCGCATGGCCAGCAATTCACTCCTGGAGTGTCTGGTGTTCGCCAATCTCGCAGCCGAGGATATCCATGCCCTGGACGCAGAGACCCCCGAACCACCCGCACTGCCGCCCTGGGACGAGAGCCGGGTTACCGAACCCGATGAGGAGGTGGTGGTCTCCCACAACTGGGATGAGCTGCGCCACTTCATGTGGGACTATGTCGGCATCGTACGCAGCAATAAACGTTTGATGAGGGCCTGTCGGCGTATCGACCTGCTGCGCCGGGAGATCGTCGAGTATTACAGCAACTTCCGGGTCAGCATCGACCTGCTCGAACTGCGCAACCTGGTCGATGTCGCCGATATGATCATCCGCTCGGCCCAATCCCGCCGCGAGAGCCGAGGACTCCACTTCATCATCGACTATCCCTACCTGGATGACCGGGTTCAACAGAGACCCACGATACTGATACCCGATAACTACTCCCCATACTGATCTAGCGCTGGATTGTATTGACCTGCCCGGATATCGACAGATATCCAGCGCCAAATGGTGGGGCAGGGCCCCACCCTACCCAATCTAACAGACCCTAGGGTGGGGCCCTGCCCCACCAATGTTGGCCTTTCGCTTTAACTCCTCAGTGGATGAGCATTAATTTCGCACTGGTTTTGGGCTCATTTGCGGTTTGAATAGTTCACCTAATTCAAAACATTTATAGGGATTGTGGTCACTGATCTCCAATACCCTGGGCAACCGGGGCTGGGTAATACGCTTGCGGCGCCAGAATCCTGGGAGCTGCATCGCCTGATTCAGGGCCTGTACCCGGGTATCGCCCTGGTAGCGCTCGGCCAGCCGCTGTTGACAGGATGCGAAGTGCTGCAGCGGAAGACCCTCGACCAGCCAATAGAAGTGGTTGTGCCCCACCGAGGTTTGCACCCGGAGATGGGGCTTGAGGGGGAAGCGGCCGGGATCGGATCCCCGGTCATCGTCCAGAAACAGGGCCCTGACCCGACGGATATCGGCACTGCGCCTCCCTCGGCCGTTGCCATGATTGATGGTGACGGCGATCACCGCGCCCTGGCGGTTGAGGGCAACGAGACGGTGCCAGCAGGCATCGAGGGAGCCATGGATCTCCTGCTGCAGGGGATCTCCAGTGCTTGACCGCGTATAACCCGTGTCGGAAAAGGTGCGGAACGAGAAATAACCGGCCTCGGGATCCAAGCGCATCAGAAAGCGCTCCGACTCTTCCCTCTGCGCTTGCAGTTCGCGACCCTGGAACTCGATCCAACGAGCGATATGGCTGGTATTGGGGTCCCGCTTGAAGAGACGCTTCACGCAGCCTAGGCACCGGTGAAGGCGTAGGCGCCGTAGCCGACCACCTGCTCCTTGCTGCCCGCGGTGTCGCCGGAGTTGCGCAGATCGATCAATTCGCCCTGCAGACCGAGGCGCTTCGCCTCCAACAACAGGCCCTGCACCGGTATTCGACCACAGGCATCCTCATAGTCGAGACGCTCGGGATGCAGGGTAAGGATGGCGTCACTGGTCGCCCTGTCCATGCGCTGTGCGGTGGCATAGTCGTGATAGTGGCTGAGATCGGAACTGATCACGATCAGGGTCTCCTGCCCGCCCCAGAGCTTGGCCAGCACCTCCGCCACCTGCTCACCAGAGGCATCACCCACCACCAGGGGAACAAGATTGAAGTCCTGCAGCACGCTCTGCAGAAACGGCAACTGCACCTCCAGGGAGTGCTCCTGGGCATGCGCCGCCTCGAGACGAGCCACCTGAGGCAAGGCCTCCAGGGCCTCGAGCGCCTGCCGGTCGATGGGGATATCGCCCAAGGGTGTACGGAAGTAGTCCGCCTCGCTGGTGGCCAGTCCGTAGAAGGGAACCCGGTGAGAGGGTCCCAGAAGCACCACACGGCTGATGCGACCGGCCGCGGCGGCCAGCCTTGCGTAGGCACTGGCGGCAATCGGGCCCGAATAGATATAGCCTGCATGGGGGACGATCACAGCCTTCGGCGGATTCCCGGGCCCTGCGACCGAGTCGAGATACCCGCCTACCATCGACTGCAGGCTGTCCGCATCCCCGGGATAAAAAAGATCTGATACCGCGGGATTTCTGATCATCGTCATAACAACCACCTCGATACTCTAAGAGTTTTGAGTTTTGAGTTGTTAAGACCTAATCAATAAGTCGTGAGCGAAGCGAACCCATCAACTAAAAACTCAAAACTTTGTAATATCCTATTCAATAACTCATCCTGACCGCCTGCCGCCTGCTCCCCCAGGCGCCGGGTTTTGACTCGAAGTGACCGGCCAGGCGGGTGCCGCACTGTTCGCAACAGCCCTGATCGTCGAGATGCCATTGACCCAGTTGGTACCAATCCCGCTCGATCAGGAGCCTGCTGCAATGGTGGCACCAGGTGCTCGACTCCTGGCTGTCATGCACATTGCCCACATAGGCATAGCGTACGCCGTTGTCTATCGCGATCTTGCGTGCCCGACTGAGGGTGGCGTGGGGGGTGGGCGGGTGGTCGCGCATCTTCCAATCGGGATGAAAGGCGGTGAAATGGAGGGGAACCTCCGAACCCAGATTCTCCACAACCCATCGGCTAAGCGCGTCGAGCTCCTGATCCGAGTCGTTCTCTCCGGGAATCAGCAGCGTTGTTATCTCCACCCAGACCCCGGTCTCCCGCTTCAGGTATTTCAGGGTATCGAGTACCGGCTCAAGATGGGCGCCCGTCAGCTTGTGATAGAACGCCTCGTCGAAGGATTTCAAATCCACGTTTGCCGCATCCATGTGGCGATAGAACTCCTCTCTCGGCTCGGCACAGACATAGCCTGCCGTCACCGCGACCGACTTGATGTCATACTCGGCGCAGGCCTTGGCGACATCGATGGCGTATTCATGGAAAATCACCGGATCGTTATAGGTATAGGCGACGCTCCTGCAGCCCAGCTGCCTGGCTGTCTGCGCTATCGCCTCCGGTGATGCCTCATCGGCCAGGGTGTCCATCTCGCGGGATTTGCTGATATCCCAGTTCTGACAGAACTTGCAGGCCAGATTGCAACCGGCGGTACCGAAGGAGAACACGGGGGTGCCGGGCAAAAAGTGATTGAGCGGCTTTTTCTCGATGGGATCGACGCAGAAGCCGCTCGATCTGCCATAGGTGTTCAGCACAATGGCGCCCTGATGATTCTCCCTGACATAACAGAATCCCTGCTTCCCCTCCTTGACCCGGCAATAGCGTGGGCATAGATCGCACTGGATCCGCTCAGCATCGACTCTGTGCCAATATCTGGTGGGAAAATAGGGCTTCATGGCGACCTCTGGAATAGGAACTCCTACTGTTAAATTTAGTCCGACATCAGGCTTCTTGCAGCACCGATCGCGGCCTGGCCGAGGGCCAAACCGCCGTCGTTGGCGGGAACACGGCGCTGTGACAAGACCCGGAAACCGGCCTCCCGCAGCCGAGCCGTAACGAGTTCGAAGAGGGTCAGGTTCTGGAAAACACCCCCTGACAGGGCGATGGTATCCAACCCCTGTTGACGCGCCAGATCGATCGCCGTCTGGCACAGGCCCGCTGCCAGGCCGAGGTGAAAACGCCAGCCGATCTCACCCCTGTCGCGTCCCTGGCGCAGATCCTCCAGCAGGCCCGTCCACAGGGTTGCACAATCGAGCAGACAATCCCTCCCATCGATCCTCCTATGCAGCGCGTAGGGCCTCAGGCCGCTGTTGCGATGGATCGATGCCACCGCTTCGAGCTCGATCGCGGCCTGGCCCTCGTAGCTGATCGCCTCCCGGCAGATCCCCAAGAGCGCCGCCACGGCGTCGAAGAGGCGCCCGCAGGAGCTGCTCAGGGGCGAATTGACACCACCCTCGATCATCCTCCCGAGCAGATCCACCTGTTGACCTCCAAGCCACTCAATCGGCTCCAGATCCCCCCACTCGGCCATCACCCGCTGCCAGCCCAGGTAGTGATTCAATTGACTGAAGCTGTTTCGCCAGGGCTGCAGGATCGCCTGGGTGCCTCCGGGCAGGGGTATGGGGGTCAACCAGGCGACACGCCGGTAGTCGATGTAGTCGGCAACCAGGAACTCGCCGCCCCAGACCGTGCCGTCAGCGCCGTAACCGGAACCGTCGAGGGCGATCCCGAGCACCCTGCCGCCCCGCAGCGGCCAATCGTTTTCCGCCAGCACACTGGCGATGTGGGCGTGGTGATGCTGCACCAGGACCAGCGGCACGCCCAGCTGCTCGCTCAGCTTCCCGGCGTGTTGGGTGGAGCGGTAGTTGGGATGCAGGTCAGCGATCAGCCGTTGCGGCCGGTGGTCAAACAGCTTGCCATAGAGTTCCAGATTCTTCAGATAGTCCTGATAGGAGACCAGATTCTCCAGATCGCCGATGTGCTGGGAGAGTATCGCCTCCCCCTCACGGGTCAGACAGAAGGTATTCTTCAGTTCGCCCCCCAGCGCGAGCAGCGGCGGGACCCGATCGAATCCCTGCGGCAGTCTGAGAGGTGCCGGCGCATAGCCCCGGGCGCGCCGCAGCACTCTCGGCCTGCCGTCCATGATCCGCACCACCGAGTCGTCGACCCGGTTGATGATCTCCCTGTCGTGCAGCAGAAAGAGATCGGCCAGCGGCTGAAGACGCTGCGCCGCCTCCTGGTTGTCGATGCACTGGGGTTCCTCGACACGGTTGCCGCTCGTCATCACCAGGGGTCTCTCCCAGCCGGCCAACAGCAGCTGGTGAAGCGGCGAATAGGGCAACATGAAGCCGAGCGTTGTCTGCCGCGGTGCTATGTTCTCCGGCAGCGTGCACTCCGGATTGCGGGGGAGCAGGAGTATCGGTGCGGCGGTGGCTTTCAACAGCTCCTCCCCTGCGTCGTCCAGCTGACAATAGCGTCTGATGATGCCGCAATCCCTCGCCATCAAGGCAAAGGGCTTGTGGTAACGCCCCTTGCGCTCACGCAGACGGGCAACCGCCGCTTCATTGCCGGCATCACAGGCGAGGTGAAATCCGCCGATCCCCCTGATCGCGAGAATCGCACCTTCGGCCAGGCGCCGTTGCGCCACCGCTATCG
The DNA here is from genome assembly GCA_003058495.1 of gamma proteobacterium symbiont of Ctena orbiculata. GTDB lineage: Bacteria > Pseudomonadota > Gammaproteobacteria > Chromatiales > Chromatiaceae > Thiodiazotropha. The sequence goes on from QBVC01000008.1 coordinate 74,191, forward strand.
CATCCTCACCCTCCCGCTCGGCGCCGACCGCCCTGCCCGTCCCGTCGCTGAGCCAGACCCGCGGTCCGCATACCGGACAGGCGTTGGGTTGGGCATGAAAGCGCCTGTCCGCCGGATCCCCATACTCCGCCTCGCAGGCATCGCACATGGGAAAATGGCGCATGCTGGTATGGCTGCGGTCGTAGGGTATGCCCTCGACAATGGTCAGACGCGGTCCGCAATGGGTGCAGTTGGTGAAGGGGTAGCGATAGCGGCGGTTATGGGGATCGGCGATCTCCTCCCGACAGGCCTCGCAGGTCGCCGCATCGGGGACGACGCCGGTCTGCACCTGGCCCGAACGGCTCTCCGTGATGATGAACTCGAGCTGCGCGGGCAGCCGCTCCGTGGGATGGCGTTTCAGGGCATCGATTCTCGCCAGCGGCGGCGGCTGAGACAGCAGCTGCTCGCAGAAGCGATCGATCCGAACCTGTTCCCCGCAGACATGGATCTCCACCCCACGGCTGTCGTTCCAAACCGCGCCGCGAAGTCCATTATCCCTTGCCAGGCGCCAGACAGTGGGGCGGAAACCCACCCCCTGCACCAGACCCTGAACCCGGATCTGTTCGGCGACCTCCAAACCAGACATAAAAATTACACCCTTACACTGTTAGTATTGGCAGCGATACATGCTGTTACCCCGTAACAGTCGAGCCGGATATGAGTTGATCGATCTACAACGCCCTTTAGACCGGATAGATGTTCGAGGTTATCTCTCCTCTCTACTTTGAAAGCCGAGGAAAGTAAAGCTCATATCTAATTTAATACATTATATATACAATCTAAGATACTATTATTAATAGTAATTTAATATTTCCAGATCTGCTTGACAGGCTCCATAGCGAGGCATCTCGTCAGCGCCACAGGTCCCTCCTGGTAATCGCCGGAGAGCCTGCCTGGTGTTTGGGTCAGGCCGCCGCGGCGCTGCATCGTCTCGACATCGGGGATTACCTTTGGATAGGGGAGCCGGCCGCAGATGGCATACGGGTCCTGAGCAACGATCAGGCACTGGGATACCTGGGGCAGGAGTGCGGACTACTGGTCTACAACGCCTTTGCCGGTTTCGACCCGGACGCCTTCGGCGCTGTGAGCGGGACCCTGCGCGGCGGCGGGCTGCTGCTGTTGCTGACGCCCCCCCTGTCCCGGTGGCATGCCTACCCGGACCCCCAGGCCGAACGGATCAGGGTCGCCGGCTTCGAAACGGCCGAACTCGAGGGGCGATTTCTGCGACGGATTGCGACCCTCCTCGAGGGCGACCCAAGCGCGCTGATAGTGACCCGGGAGGCCGTACCCCCACCACCCGGCCACAGCGGAGCAAGCGCCCAACGACTGCCCCCCTTCACCCATCCACTCTGCCGCACCCGGGATCAGCTTACGGCCGTCGAAGCCATCGTCCGCGTCGTCACGGGGCACAGAAAAAGACCCTTGGTACTCACCTCCGATCGAGGCAGAGGCAAGTCCTCCGCCCTGGGCATAGCCGCGGCGCAGCTGATCAAGGCGGGTTACCGGAAGGTCCTGGTCACGGCCCCGAGACAAGGCGCCGTTGCATCACTCTTTGAACTGGCGGCCCGCGCCCTGCCCACGGCCGACAGCTCACCCTTCTCTCTCCATTGCGATGGAGGCCGTATAGACTATCACGCGCCGGACCATCTGCTGTCGGATCCTCAGTCGGCGGATCTCCTGCTTGTGGACGAAGCGGCGGCGATCCCGACGGTCATACTCCAGGGTCTGCTCGCCCGCTATCCCCGCATCGCCTTCGCCACCACGGTGCATGGTTATGAGGGGACCGGGCTGGGATTCAACATCCGCTTCAAGCGTCATCTCGATCGGAAGAGGCCCCAATGGCGGGAGCTAACCCTTTCCGAACCCATCAGATGGGCACAGGACGATCCCCTCGAGCGGTTGATCTTCCGCCTGCTCGCCCTTGACGCAACCCCCGCGCAAAACAGCCTGGTCGGGGACGCCCAAGCGCACAATACAAGCCTCGAATTTCCAACCCGGGATCAGTTGCTGGCCCGGGAGTCCGACCTCAAGCAGCTGTTCGGCCTGCTGGTCACGGCCCACTACCGAACCACCCCCCTCGATCTGCGTCATCTGTTGGACGGCCCGAATCTGAAGATCGCCACACTGCGCCATCGCGGACTCATCGTTGCCGTTGCACTGCTCGCCGGCGAGGGCGGATTCAGCACGGAGCTGGCGGAGCAGATCTGGTCGGGCCGGCGCAGACCCCGCGGTCATCTGCTGGCCCAATCCCTTGCTGCTCACCTGGGGCTCGCCAATGCGGCCACCCTCAAAGGCATGCGTATCATGCGTATCGCGGTCCATCCCGCGGCACAGGGCAGAGGCCTTGGCCGCCTGCTGGTGGAGTCGATACGGGAGGACGCCGGCAAAGCTGGCCTTGACTACCTCGGGACAAGCTTTGGCGCGACACCCGGCTTGATCGGCTTCTGGAGGCGTTGCGGGCTGCAGGCCGTGCGCATCGGCCTTCGTCCCGGCGCCAGCAGCAGCCACCCTTCAGCCATCTTTCTGCAACCGCTGAGCTCGTCCGGGGCGGCGATGGCAGGGGAGGCCAGAGGGTGCTATTCAAAGCAGCTCCCCGCCCAATTGGGCGATGGTTCAAACCGGCTCTCCAGCAGCCTGGCAAGCCTGTTGCTGCTGCATATCGACCATCCCTCGCCCACCAGGCTGGCATCCCAGGATTGGCTCGATCTGGTCGCCTTTGCCTTCGCCCGGCGGGGATACGACCTTAGCCTCTATGGGATCGAACGCATCACCCTCGCCGCCCTGGCCGAGGGGCTTGTCACGGGTGAGGATGCCAGGCTGCTTATCAAGCGCGTCATCCAAAAACAGTCGTGGCGGAGGTGCGCTTCTGACTTGAAGCTCTCGGGCCGCGGCGCCCTGGTAAGGCAGATCCGTCGGCTCATCGGCAACCTGGTGCTTCACTATGGCGATGATGAGGTTCTCGGGCTTGTCCGCCGCACCCGGGCAGGCGCGGACCGGTCGGAGCAGGATAGATCCTTGCCCTAGGCCAGGCCGAATCACCCGTTTAACGCGATGATCTCCACCGGTTTGCCCCGCTTGTGCTGCTTCGGCCATACCGCATAGCGGCCGGGCGCTTCGACGCCATGACCAAGCCGTCTGATCAGCCCCACGGCCTCCGCCCTGAGGGTGAGCAGCGGCAGTCTCCTTCGTCTGCCATCGACCACGAACCGCTCCGACTGCCCAAGCTGTTGCGCAATCCACTGCGGTGTCTTGCCGGTGGTCAGGCTGAAATGGCTGTAGTCCCACAGCAGCCACTCCCCCAGTACCGGATGCTGATTCAGATAGGGCTGCAGGAATCCTGTCAGATGATTGAAGATTGTATCGGGCTGCAGGTTGTCCCGCGCCAGACCCTCGCCGCACACCCGCATCAGTTCGTCGAAGCAGGCACAGAGTGAGCCTTGGAAACAGCGCTCCACCACTCCCGCCAGGGTAGTGCGCAGATGACCGCTGTTCCAGAGACGCTCCAGCAGCGCGGCATAGCGCTTGAAGCGTGCAATCTCGCTGAATTCGAGATGCGGATGGGAGAGCACCTCATAGGGTGGATCGGGATCCCAGCGATAACCCAGCGCCTCGGCCTGATCCAACAGCGGCGTTCCCGGAAGCAGTTTCAACGTTCCCAGCTGCAGGTGATCGGCATGGAGCGAGAAGGTTCGGTCGAGGGCGCTGGCGCACTGCCGCGCGTTCTCCCCGGGAAGTCCCACGATCAGATCGAGGTGGACCGGGTGGCGCCGCATCTCCACCAGCTGGCGGATGTTTTGCAGCGCCTTGGAAATATCCATGCTTCGTCGGATGGTCTCCAAGACGCCCTCATCGAGGGTTTGCAGGCCGATTTCGAACTGAAATTTGCCGGGCTGCGCCGCTGCAAAGATCGCCATCGCCTGCTGCGAGATGCGATCGGGATTGAGTTCGAGGTGAAAACGCAGTCCCGGCGGGGTCCCGGCGAACCGCTCCAGCAGTCTGCAGCTTCTCTCCTTGCCGAGATGAAAACTGCGGTCGATGAGCTTTACGGTTTTGTTTTCGAGTCTCTCCAGCTGCCGCAGATCCTGCTCTATCCGCGTCAGCGGAAGGCTCCTCAGACGATCCGTGGCGCTGCTGCAGAAGCTGCAGCGGTAGGGACAACCCCTCGATGTCTCCCAATAGACCAGGGGGCGATTCGTCTCCGCCACGCCTGCGGCAATCGGCGACGGTATCCTGTCGACAGGCAGCAATTCGACTCGATTCTCGCGCGTCGCTCCATGCGCTCGATAGACCAACCCGGAGATCTTCTCTAATCCGCCCTTGCCATAGAGGATGAAACTTACCAGGTCATTGAACGCCGCCTCGCCCTCCCCCCGAATGACAAAATCGAGGCTCGGTGTCTCTTGCAAAAGCCGCGCCCCTCTGGGGCCCGCCTCTGGTCCGCCAAACACGATCACCAGATCGGGCAGCAACCGCTTCAGCAGTTTTGAGAGATGGATGGCCGCAGTGATATTCCACAAATAGGTGGAGATGCCGACGATCCTCGGCCGCAGCGCCACCAGCGCCTCCAGCAGCGGCTGGTGATTGCTGTTGACCAGCGATTCGAACAGCCGTAACCGGTCGTAGTAGGGCTCGTGCCTGGCATAGGCCGCTATGGACTGCAGTGCCAGCGAGCTATGGCTATAACCGGCATGGAGCGCAACCAGGGCGATCATTTCAGTCATATTACAACGCTGCTTGAGTGTGACATGGGGATCATGGTGGCTGATTGGGCGCTGTCGATTCCTACTCTATTCCCTGTTTCGTCTCAATCATAGCGCATCAGCCACAGGGCCGGATTTCCGCTGCTAAATTAGGTAAAAATCCCTCGATTTCACCGACATGCCAAGTTATCATTTGGCACTTTTACAGGCTAGCGGCCAGCTTGGCGCCTTTGACCGGGGCCCGGTCTCTAGCCGGGATCTTCTCATTACCCTGACTTCAACGACTCAGGTTCGCTTTAACAAGGATAAAGTATGTTTGATCTTGGGAAAGTGCACATCGGTGTGCTCGGCCTCGGTTATGTGGGACTGCCGCTGGCGGTGGAATTCGGCAAGAAGTATCCGACGATAGGCCTGGATATCAACGAGGCCCGCGTCGCTGAGCTCAAATCGGGACAAGACAGCTCTCTCGAGGTCGACCCTGAAGAGCTGCAGCAGGTGCCACACCTGAGCTACACCAGCAATCTTGACGATCTAAAACCCTGCAATGTCTATGTCGTCACGGTTCCGACTCCGATCAACGAGCACAAGCAGCCCGACCTCTCCCCCCTGATCGGCGCCAGCCACGCCCTTGGCAGGGTGCTGAAGAAGGGTGATATCGCAATTTTCGAATCCACCGTCTATCCGGGTGCGACCGAAGAGGTCTGCATACCGATCATGGAAGCGGATTCGGGATTGCGATTCAACGAGGATTTCTACGTGGGTTACAGTCCGGAGCGGATCAACCCCGGCGACAAGGAACACCGCCTGTCGACGATAAAGAAGGTGACCTCGGGATCCACCCCCGAGGTGGCCGATTTCGTGGATGCGCTCTATCGTTCGATCATCACCGCCGGCACCCATAAGGCCAGCAGCATCAAGGTCGCGGAAGCCGCCAAGGTGATCGAGAATACCCAGCGCGATGTCAATATCGCGCTGATCAACGAGCTGGCATTGATCTTCAACCGCCTGGATATAGACACCCTGGAAGTGCTCGAAGCGGCCGGCAGCAAATGGAATTTCCTTCCCTTCAGGCCGGGTCTGGTCGGCGGCCACTGCATCGGTGTCGATCCCTACTATCTTACCCATAAGGCCCAGTCGATCGGCTATCAGCCGGAGATCATCCTTGCCGGGCGACGACTCAACGACGGCATGGGCGCCTACGTGGTGCACAGCGTGGTGAAGATGATGATGAAGCGGGGGATAGCCTCCAGCAACAGCAAGGCGCTGGTTTTGGGTTTGACCTTCAAGGAGAACTGCCCCGACCTCAGAAACACCCGGGTGGTCGATATCGTCTCCGAATTCGAGGATTACGGCGCCCAGGTCGATGTCTACGATCCCTGGGTATCGGCTGATGAGGCTGAGCAGGAGTATGGACTGCAACCGATCACGGATCTCAAGGAGGGCGAATATGACGCGGTCATTCTCGCCGTCGCCCACCGCGAGTTCCAACAGATGGGCGCGGAAAAGATTCGCGCGCTATGCAAGGAGAACGGGGTTCTCTTCGACGTCAAGAACGTCCTCCCTGCCGATAAGGTCGACGCAAGACTATGACGGCCTACGACTCACTGAAGGATAGTTTATTATCAAACCAATCGAGCTGGCTGATCACCGGCGTTGCCGGTTTCATCGGTTCCAATCTGCTGGAACGCCTGTTGACCCTCGGGCAGAACGTCACCGGCCTCGACAACTTCGCCACCGGCCACCGACACAATTTTGACAAGGTCAGGGAGGCCGTCTCGGCGGAGCAGTGGAGCCGGTTCAAGTTCATCGAAGGCGATATCAGCAAGCTCGACAGCTGCCGCGAGGCCTGCGATGGGATCGATTACGTACTGCACCAGGCTGCACTGGGATCGGTCCCCCGCTCCCTCGCCGATCCCATCACCACCAATGAAAGCAACATCACGGGCTTTCTGAACATGCTGGTTGCCGCCCGCGACGCCAAGGTCAGGCGTTTTGTCTATGCGGCATCGAGCTCAACCTATGGCGACCACCCGGGACTGCCGAAGGTCGAGGATAGAATAGGCAATCCGCTCTCGCCCTACGCGGTGACAAAGCTGGTCAACGAACACTATGCCCAGGTGTTTGCCCGCTGTTACGGCTTCAAAACCATCGGCCTGCGCTATTTCAATATCTTCGGCCGCCGTCAGGACCCCAATGGCGCCTACGCCGCGGTCATTCCGAAATGGGTGGCCGCCATGATCGGCAATCAAGCGCTCTTTATCAACGGCGACGGCGAGACCAGCCGCGACTTCTGCTATATCGATAACGCGGTGCAGGCCAACCTGCTGGCCGCCACCTGTGAAAACCCGGCGGCAGCTGACCAGGTTTACAATATCGCGGTCGGCGATCGCACCACGCTGAACCAGCTCTTTTCCAAGATCCGCGAGATCCTGGCGCAAAGCTACCCGCATCTGCACGAGACCGCACCCACCTACCGCGATTTCCGGGCGGGTGATGTCCGCCATTCACTGGCCGATATCGGCAAGGCGAGGGAACTGCTCGGTTATGAGCCGAGCCACAACATCGATCAGGGCCTGGCTGAGGCCATGCGCTGGTATATCGATGACCTGGCCGGCTCTGAGGCGCCGTTGATGTAGCGGGACCGGATCAGCATGCGGCCGTCCCGACGGGACGCATCAACCTCAGAGTCGTTCACGAATCAGCAATCAGGAACTCTAATCATGCGAGTACTCGTCACCGGCGGAGCCGGTTTCATTGGTTCAGCGCTGGCGCTACGCCTGTTGGCGCGCGGCGATGAGGTCATCAGCATCGACTGTCTCAATGACTACTACGATGTCGAGCTGAAAAAGGCCCGTCTTGCGCGCACCCTGGAACATCCCAATTTCACCGACCTGCGGCTTGAACTCGAGGATCGCGAGGGTATTGCCAGGGCCTTTTCCGACTACAAGCCGGATAGGGTGGTGAACCTGGCGGCGCAGGCAGGGGTGCGCTATTCCCTGGAAAATCCCCTCGCCTACATCGACTCCAACCTGGTGGGTTTCGGCCATATCCTGGAGGGGTGCAGGCAGCATGATGTTCAACACCTGGTCTATGCCTCGAGCAGTTCGGTCTATGGCGCCAACACCTCCATGCCCTTCTCCGTGCACGACAATGTGGATCATCCCGTCAGTCTCTATGCAGCGACGAAAAAGGCCAACGAATTGATGGCCCACACCTACAGCCATCTCTACCGTCTACCCACCACCGGCCTGCGCTTCTTTACCGTTTACGGCCCCTGGAGCAGGCCCGACATGGCGATGCTCAAGTTTGCCCACAGGATCATGCGCGGCGAACCGATCGACGTCTACAACTACGGCAAGCATCGCCGGGATTTCACCTACATCGACGATATCGTGGAGGGCGTCATCCGGGTGCTGGACCGGATACCCCAACCCGATCCGGAGTGGGACAGCGATCATCCCGACTCGGCAACCAGCACCGCGCCCTATCGCCTCTACAACATCGGCAACAACCAACCCGTAGAGTTGATGCGCTACATAGAGCTGCTCGAGGAGAGCCTCGGCAGAAAGGCTGAAATCAATATGCTGCCGCTGCAGGATGGGGATGTTGTGGCCACCTACGCCGACGTCTCGGATCTGATCGCGGACACCGGCTACAAACCCGATACCCGGCTTGAAACGGGCGTGGCGGAGTTTGCGCATTGGTTTCTGGAGTACTACGGTTACAGCTAGAAAAAAGCGGGCGGGGAAGGACCCTGGAGGCAGATGGGCCGCAGTCCCCGCCCAGACTAGCGCTTAACACGGAAACGACCAACCGTGAGCGTAGAGAGAGGTTAAAGATTCTTGGCCCTGCAGACATTGACGCAGGTCAATAAACCATGACAAAGATCTGGTTATTGACCGCCGGGCTTCAGCAGTGTCCGGGTTTTACTCCTCAATGGCCGCAACGCCCCCGAAAATCTCGAAGAGACGGGGTAAAAAGCGACGGAACTCCAGACTCATCAGGGTGAAACGGCCATCGAAGGCATCGGCCTCGCTCTCGATCTGCTGATCCGCGGCCTGCTCCTGGATCAGGTCGAGGAACTTCAGACGCTTGATGGAGAGATCCCCATCGATCTGGCATGAGAGGCGCTGATCCCACTCGACGGCGAGCTTGATCACCTCCTTGCCGGCCTCGATATGGGCCATCATCTCCGCCGCCGACAGATCCTGCCCCTTGCAACGCAGCATGCTCGCCTCATCGCTCCGGTCCTGAAGTTCGCAACTGTCGAGAAGAGTGAAATCCCCATACCGATCGGGATGTCTCAACCATTCTGTCATCACATGGGATGGAGAGACCGTCACCTGCAACGGTTTTGCCGGCAGACTACCCAGGCTCTCGCGCAACAGGGAGATCAGCGCCTCCGCTCTATTGGCGCTGGCCGCATCCACCACTATCCATCCCCGCTGCTTGTCGATCATCGCATAGTGGCGGGTATAGCGGCTGAACGCCTTCGGCAGCAGCTGATGGAATGTCTCATCCCGCAGTTCGCTGCGCTCTTTGCGGGCAACCCTTCTGCCCTCCTCCTGCTGAATCTGATCCACCCTCTCTGCCACGATCTCATTCACCACCGCCGCGGGAAGCAGCTTCTCTTCCTGGCGGGCGCAGATCATCTGGCAGCCGCCGACCTCATGCACTAATGCCTCCGCATTGCGTCCAAGTGGCGCATCCCACCCCATGCCGTTCAACTCATGGCTTGCGCAGGGTTGGAAACGCTTGCTCTCCAGCCTCGCGGCGAGGGCCTCCTGGGTGAGGTTGAAGGGTTGCTGCAGCAGATAGATCCGGAGATTTTTAAACCACATTATCGATACCGTTGGCTGAAGTGAGGGGCGGATTATGGCGAACCCGGGCGCAGTAATCCAGGATTTGATTCCGATTATTCCGCATCCTCCCCTGATAGCATCCCGGCCCCAATCAACAATCCCATCCAGCCCTTGCTATTTGCTCGAATTCGGCACATGGTTTAGGCATCGGCGACAATCCGCGACAGGATTGAAGAGGGGCGAGAAGCTGACAGATCGGGTGTATCGAATGAACCAGAGACCGCATTCAGAGTTGACAGCGGCGCAGAGAGCCATCCTGCTGCAGACCGCGGCGCGTTCCATTGACCATGGTCTCGAAAAGGGCAGACCGCTGACCGTCGAAGCCGCCGCTTTCGAGGCGCAACTGCAACAGATACGCGCCTGTTTCGTCACCCTGCTGCTGCGGGGAGACCTGAGAGGCTGCATCGGCCACCTCGAGGCCCACTTGCCGCTTGTGGAGGATGTCGCCGAAAATGCCTATGCCGCTGCCTTCCGCGATCCCAGATTCCCTCCGCTGAACGCAACAGAGCGGGCCAGGCTTGAGATCCACATCTCCGTGTTGACCCCCGCGGAACCGCTAAGGTTCGATTCGGAAGAGGATCTGATCGCGAAGATCAGGCCGTCCGTGGATGGTCTGATTCTGGTGGATGGCCACCACCGGGGCACCTTTCTGCCATCGGTATGGGAATCACTGCCCGATACCCGTATCTTCCTCAGCCATCTCAAGCAGAAAGCGGGTCTGCCCGTCGACCACTGGTCCAGCACCCTCGAGGTATTTCGCTACGAGACAGAGTCGTTCAGTGATACCCCAGCCTGAAACGGCCCGCAACCGGCGGTTCAGACCGCTGCTTACTCAGTGGCGATTTCGCATCTTCCTATCGAGTCGTCTCCGCAACTCCTGCCGTCGAGCCACAAGGCGCTCCCCAGTCGGGCATGCTGCAGATTGGCATCGTCGATCCTGCTCCCGGACAGGTCGGCGAAGCGCAGATCCGCCCGACTCAAGTCGGCGCCCCTGAGGTCGGCGAATTGGAGGTTGGCGCCCACCATTGCCGCATCCTGGAGTTGCGCATGGCGCAGATCCGCATGGCTGAGATTGACATAGCGAAGATCGGCATTGCTCAGATCGGTGGCGCTCAATTTCGCCCGTCGGAGCACAGCGCTGTTCAGATTCGCGCCGGCCAGACTGGCCGCCCCCACATCGAGATCGTTGATGAGACAGTTTCGCCAGTTTACGCCGGGTGCGGGGGGGGTCGCGCACTCCGGGGTATCGATCGCATCAGGCATCCCAAACCAGAGGGAATAGAGTACCACCCCACCGACAATCAGCAGCGAGATCGCCAGGGCGGCCAAGGGAAAACGCTTCTCCTGCTCGATATCCCTGGCCTCGGCCTGTTCCCGCGCGGCTAGCTTGGCCTGGGCCTCACTATCGCCGGCATCCGCCCTCAACTGCAGCGGCACCACGCCGGGTATGCGCCCGATCGCCTGCCAGGACTGTTTATCGGGACTTATCTGATCAGACAGCTCAAGCTCGCCATCCAGCAGGAGGTGGCGGATTCTCGCGTTGCTAAGGGGCCCCATAACCAGGCCCTCATGTCGGACGAACCAGCTCTGTGGCTCTTTTTCTTCCTGCTTTTTCATCGTCATGTTGTCAATATATTCGTCACCTATCCTAGCGACCGAAACGGAAAGAAATGAACAACATCAACACCGCTCGCATATAATACTACTATCCCGGCAACCAAAGCCGTCCTGTTCCCGGTTACAATCGATCCATATGGAGATACCCGGCACCAAAATCGTCCTACCCCTGCCGACAGCCGAGGCGGGCAAATCCCTTTTGCAGCAACTGCAGCCCGGGCAGATTCTGCAAGGGACCGCGCTGAGCCAAAACATAGACGGCAAGATCCGGCTGCAGATCGGCGTCACCCGATTGATCGCCCAAACCACGTTGAGCGTGCCTGCCGGCCAAGCGCTTACCCTGCAGGTGGAAAAGACCGGCAAACTGCCTGAACTGAGGGTGCTTACCCTGCCCGGCCTGGAAGAGATCAAATCGACTGCGTTGAAACAGGTTCTGCCCCGGCAGCAGCCGCTACCCAGGCTGTTCAGATTATTGACCCAGGTTGCCAGTGATACAAGTCGCCCCGCTCAGGCGCCGCCTCCCGCGGTAAAGCAGGCTGTGCAGAGTCTGTTGCAGCGGATCATTCCGCTCGATCACCCGGGTTTCAAGACTCAACTCCTGCAGGCGCTGCGGCTGAGCGGCATAGAGACGGAGGCCCAGTTGGTCAGGCAACAGGTGGAAGCCAACGATTTCAAGGTCAATCTGCTTCGTCTCATCGGCTTGATCAAACCGTTGATAAGCACCGCCCCGAAACAGCTCAATCAAGCGCTTGCCATGCAGCAGCAACTTTCAAATCTTTCGCCATCGCCCGCTGCAGCGCCTCAGCCTGCCACCCCCCGGGAGACGAACCCCACCACCAGGCTGCTGTTGGAGCTGTTCAAGCAGTTGGACGGCGCCATCGCGCGGATTCAGACAAACCAGCTCAGTTCGCTGCCGGCGGCTGACGACAGTTCGCGCCAGGTATGGCAGTTTGAGTTACCCATACGCCAGGAGAACAGCTTCGACCTGTTCCATTTCAGGATCGCTCGCGACACCACTCACAAAGGCAGCGAGATTGAGACCAGCTGGAGCCTCACGCTGCATATGAGTCTGGCGCCGCTGGGCCCAATGAGAGTGAGGCTGTCCCTCGCCGATGAAACCATCTCCACCACAATCTGGTCTGAGAGAGCGGAAACCGCGAAACTGGTCGACCGGCATCTCGACGAGCTTCGAGCGGGCCTCGAGTCGGCCGGTCTGCAGGTCGACAAACTGGAAGCCTTCCAGGGCATGGCCCATATTGAAAATGAACTACCCAGCGAACAACCGTTGCTGAACGAAAAGGCATGACTGACTATCATCAAGCCAAAGAGTCCGATCTCGCCATCGCTTTGAAATACGATGGAGAGAATGCGCCACGTCTGACAGCCAAGGGACGCGGGGATCTGGCGGACAGAATTCTCGCCCTGGCGGCGGAGCATGAGGTTCCATTGCATGAAGATGCGGAACTGGCCGCCCTGCTTGCTCAAATTCCGCTGGGTGATGAGATACCTGAATCTCTCTATCGGGCAGTCGCCGAGGTGATCGCCTTTGCCTACCTGCTTTCCGGCAAACTGCCCCCTGGATACGATGATGCCTATTGAAGGCCAAGACAACAAAGGAAGAGAACCGATGAAAAGCTTGATAATGGGAATGGCTCTGCTGCTGGTACTGTTTTCATTTCCGCCCCTGCAGGCCGAAGAGGTCGCGACCCAAGGGCAGTCCCAAGAATCTCAAACGGCAACGTCGAAACATACGAGGCAGTACAGCAGTCAATCCTCGAATCCGACCCGGCGCAGCCGCAAATGCGCCATCTATTCAGGCGTCTGTCCAATGGGCAGCACGGCGAAGGTGGGTGACTACTGCATCTGCCATACCCCATCCGGCCCGATCCATGGTGTTGTGATTCCCTAGCTTGGCATGCCCTGGCAAACTTGCCGTCGATTCTCTCCACCCGTTCCGTGGCTTGAAGATGAGGCTTACTTTTCCCTTTGTGAACGTTCGTCGCTCTCTTTTTGCTCCCGCCTGTCGGCAATCTTCTGTTCCTGTTCACGAAAACGATCGACCGCCTTGTTCAAGGCCTGGCTGCGGCTGTGATTTTTCTTCCAGACACGCTTTGAGCTGGTGTGGTTGTCGATACTGGTGGCCACCACTTCCTGCTGTTGATCGATAGCCTCGTCCAGTTTGGCGAGAAACGCACGGTACTCCTGCAGTTGAGTCGCACTCATCCCCTCCCCCGCCATCTGCTTGAAACGCTCCAGATACTCCTGATGATATTGCTTCAGCTGTTCCAGCTTCGCTTCCTCCTGGCGCAGATTTTTTCTTGCCTGCCCCATGATGCGCGCCGCTTTCTGCTCTTTCGAGTGGGCAAATCGCTGTACCGGTTTGAGTCGCTTTGATGGGGACATGATCCGAATTCCGATTATTCCTCAATAGGCTGCGGCAGGCTCAGCCCCTCGGGGAGTTCTACATCATTGACATCCTCCGCGGGAAACAGGGCTTCCAGATCCTCCAGGCTCTGCTCGAGGGTTACCCGGGTAAACATATCCTGGCGCAGGAATTGACTCAGCGCGGGCATTGCAGAGATGGCGATATCGATCTGCTCATCGCTACCGGCCTCGTAGGCGCCAACACTGATCAGGTCCCTGTTCTGTTGATACACGGAGTAGAGATGTTTGAAGGAACGCGCGGCTTCCTGATGACTGTAGCTGGTGACATCGTTCATCGCGCGGCTGATGGAGGCCTCGATATCGATAGCGGGGTAGTGTCCCCCATCCGCGAGGCGGCGCGAGAGCACGATGTGGCCGTCGAGTATCGCCCGCGCCGCATCGGCAATGGGATCGTTTTGATCGTCACCCTCGGTGAGCACCGTGTAGAAAGCGGTGATCGATCCGCCGCCCTTATCCCCGTTCCCGGCCCTTTCCACCAGCTGCGGCATCTTGGCGAAGACCGAGGGCGGATAGCCCTTGGTTGCCGGAGGTTCGTGGATCGCGAGGGCGATCTCCCGCTGTGCCTGAGCGAATCGCGTCAGGGAGTCCATCAGCAGCAATACGTGCTTGCCCTGTTCGCGGAAGCTTTCAGCGATGCTGGTGGCCAGCATGGCGCCATGGATGCGCCTCAGGGGAGGATTGTCAGCGGGCACCGCAACCACCACTGCCCGTTTCAGGCCCTCCTTGCCCAGGATATTCTCGACGAACTCCTTGACCTCACGGCCGCGTTCGCCGACCAGCGCCACCACCGTGACATCCGCATTGGTGTAACGGGTCATCATCCCAAGCAGGATGCTCTTGCCGACACCGGAGCCGGCAAACAACCCCAGGCGTTGACCGCGCCCGACGCTTAGCAGGGCATTGATGGCACGCACGCCCACGTCCAGCGGTTCGCGAATCGGTGTTCTCGCCAGGGGATTGAACGTCCTCCCGGTCAGCGGCCGGTGTTCATCGGTATGGAGCGCACCGAGACCGTCCAGGGGCTTGCCCGCCCCGTCGATCACCCGCCCGAGCAGCTGCTCCCCAACCACCGCCTCGCAAACCCGGCCGGTGGGAATGACACGCGCCCCCTGTTCCAGGCCCTGGATATTGCCGGTGGGCATCAGATAGAGGCTCTCTTCGCCGAAGCCGACCACCTCGGCCTCGATATGGGTACCGTTGCTGCTGACCACATCGCACTGTCCGCCGATGGCCGCGCGGCAGCCGATCGCCTCCAGCGTCAATCCGACCATACGGGTGAGACGACCCTCCACGATCAGTCCGCGGTCATCCCCGAGCCTGTCCTGATACTGACTCAGTCTTTCCGCCCAGATCGCCTGACGCTTCGCGCCGATCCTATCTTCTTTCATGGCCGGCTACTCATCGGCTTTGTCGTCCACCGCCCTGGCCCCTGCCAGCAACGGCGCGATGAGTGTTGCAAGACGGGACTCCATGGTGCCGTCGATCTGCGATGTATCGGTAACGACCTTGCAGCCGCCGCGGTTGATCACCGGATCCTCGATCAGGTTCCAACCCACCTCGTTGTCGCCCAAGGCGTAGACTTCACGAATCAGTTCGGCATCCTCCGGATGGAGCAGCAGGCGCACGTTGTTGGATGAGACCGGCAGTACCGAGAGCGCTTCACGCACCACGCCGACGATCAGGTTCGGATCGCTCTTCACCTCCCGGCGCAGCAGCTGTTTGACGATTGCGATGACCAGGTTCAGCAGCTCCTTTTCGACCCGGTTGTCGAGATCCTTCAGCGGCTGTTCGAAATGGGAGAGCAGTTTGTCGAGGTGAACAGTGTAGTGTTGCAGGTCGCGCCGGGCCTGCGCCAGTCCCTCCTTGTGACCGAACTCAAAACCCTCCTGCTTGCCCTTTTCGAAACCCTCCTCGTAGGCCTGCTTCTGAATCTCCTGCAGGGCGCCGGCGGTAGGCGGCGCACCCGGCGGCTGCAGGGTACGTGGGGTGCCCACCTTGCCATCGCTCATGTCCGGCGGCAGCCACTGCATGATCTGCGTGACCTGTTGATCCTTGTCTTTATCAGACGAACTCTTCACCGCCGCCTCCGAGCATTATCTCTCCGGCATCAGCGAGGCGACGCGCAACCACCAGAATCTCCTTCTGGGCGGCTTCAACATCGCTCAGCTTGGCGGGGGCGGCCGCTTCCAGGTCATCCTTCAGCATCTCCGCGGCACGCTTCGACATATTCTTGAATATCTTCTCTTTCAGCACTTCATCGGCGCCGCGCAGGGCGAGCAGCAACTGTTCGGTGCTCACCTCGCGCAGCAGGCTCTGGATGCCCCGGTCGTCGACATCGATGAGATTCTCGAACACGAACATGTTGTCCTGCAGCTCCTGTCCCAGGTCGCTGTCGATCTCGATGATCTCCTCCATCAGCTTGCTCTCCACCGCGCCATCGAGCATGTTGAGTATCTCCGCAGCGGTCTTGACCCCGCCCAGGCTGGATGACTTGACGTTGGTGGCGCCGGAAAACTGCTTCTCCAGAATCTCATCGAGCTCCTGCAAGGCGGCGGGCTGGATGCCGTCCAGGGTCGCGATGCGCATGATCACGTCGGTGCGCACCCGCTCGGGAAACTGGCTCACCACCTGGGCCGCCTGATCCGACTCCAGAAAGGAGAGTACGATGGCGATGATCTGCGGATGCTCGAGGCGGATCAGCTCGGCGATCGCCCGCGGATCCATCCACTTCAACTGCTCGAGTCCCTTGCTGTTGCGCCCGAGCAGGATGCGGTCTATCACACCACCCGCCTTGTCCTCGCCCAGGGCGTTGGTCAGCATGTTGCGGATATATTCGTCGGAACCGAGACCCAGCGCGGTCTGCTTCTCCAGGGTGGAGACGAACTGGCGCATCACCGCTTCCATCTGATCGGTGGTGACATCGGTAAGGGTCGCCATCGCCAGGCCCACATCCTGCACCTCTTTCGGCCCCATGTGCCGCAGCAGCTCGGCGGCATCCTTCTCCCCGAGCGCCAGCAGCAGGATGGCGGAGCGGGCGACGCCGCCGATCTTGGCAACCTCTTTGCTCTGGTCGGGTGCGGCCTGCTGGGTTTGTGCTGCCTGTTTATCTGCCATCTTCTGCGATCCACTTCCTGACCACCTGTGCCACCCGCTTCGGATCTTCCTCGATCATGTTGCGTGCGGCATCAAGGGTCTTCTCGTAACTTCGCGGTCCGGGGAGATGGAGTGAGGCATCGTCATCTGTCAGGGCACCCATCGCGCCACCGCCAGGCAGACCGGCACCCCCTTCGAGACGCCCCTCTGCGCCAGCCATGGCTCCACCCGCCGCCGCAGCCATACCTTCAGGCATGGCCGGTTCTATAGACACCTGCTTCACAAGTCGACTCATGACCTTTATCAATCCAAAGACTAGTAGCGCAGCCAGGATAAAGCCAGCGACCTGCCGTACCGTATCCCAGAACCATGTCTCTTCCCACATGGGAATTTCCGGCAGCGGTTCCGGCGCCTCAGGCACGTAGAAGGCCTCGTCGATCACCTGTACGCTGTCGCCGCGCTGCAGATCGTAGCCGATCGCCTCCTTCACCAGGTTGGATATCCGGGTAATCTCCTCGGCGGTGCGCTCCACCGCCTCCACGGCTCCATCCTCCGTGGCGCGGTAGCGGTGGTTGATGACGACGGCAACGGAGAGCCGGCGCAGGCGACTGGTGGGCAGCCGGGTATGGCTGATTGTCTTGTCCAGCTCGTAGTTCCGCGTCGCCCGCTTGCTTGAGTTGACTGGCGTCGTGTTCTCCGCCGCCCCTCCAGCACCCGCCAGTTGCGGCGCTGCGGCCGCGGCCGGTGGTTGATTGGTGAGCGCGCCAGGCACACCCTGGACCTCGCTCAATACGGATTGCTGTTCATTGACCTGTTCGGAACGCAATGCGGTGGCATCCGGGTTGAAATACTCCTGGGTCTTCTCCACATAGGTGAAATCCACATCCGCGGTGACCTCCGCGCGCAGGTTCTCCCGCCCCACCATCGGCGCCAGGATATCCTCGATGCGCTGCTTATAGTGGCTCTCCAGCTCCCGCGTGTATTCGAACTGGCTGCTGGTCAACTCCATCTCCCGGGAGTCGTCCTTGCTGCTCAGGAGACGCCCCTTGTGATCCACCACGGTCACCTTGGAGACCTCCAGTTCCGGTACGCTGGAGGCAACCAGGTGGGTGATCGCCTCCACCTGCCCTTTCTCCAGGTTTCTTCCGGAGTAGAGTTTCAGCACCACCGACGCGCTGGGAAACTTCCGCTTGCGAATAAAGACCGACTGTTTCGGATTCGCCAGGTGGACCCTTGCGCTCTCGACACTGGCCAGGGTCATGATGGTGCGGGCCAGCTCACCCTCTATGGCGCGCTGATAGCGTGCCGATTCGACCAGACGACTGGTGGAGAATCCGGTATCCTCCTGCATCAGCTCGAAGCCGGTCGAACCGGTCTGCGGCAATCCCTGGCCGGCAAGTTTCATCCGCGCCTGCTGCAGGTCGCTGCTGGGCACCATGACGATGCCGTTGCTCTGGTCGATCTCATATTTTATCCCCGCCTGCTGCAGGGCCTGGGCGATCTCGACAGCATCCTTGTGGGAGAGGTTGCCATAGAGCGGGCTGTAGCTGGGCTCCTGGCTCCATAGCACCACGGCGAATCCCAACGCGACACTCGCGGCAAATCCCACCAACACGGCAAATATGCGCAGTGTCGGATTGGTCTGGAGTCTATTCCTTACCTGGATCTCAGTTGTTGTCTCGGTTGCTGTCTCTGCCATTTTTCGCCTTCTTTATTAGTAACTTAGATTGGCATGTTCATTACGTCTTTATACGCTTCGACGAGCTTGTTACGCACCTGCACCATGGCCTCGAAGGAGAGACTCGACTTCTGCGCCGCAATCATCACCTGGGCCAGGTCCATATCGCCCTCGCCGGTTTCGAAGGCGCTGCGCAGTGCACTGGCCTCCTTCTGCGCGGAATTGACATGATCGATCGACTGCTTGAGGAGTTCACCGAAATCGCTCCCGGGGCTCTCGGATGTCTGGGCCGATCGGTTGGCGGCCTGGGCCGACATCACCCGCATCTGGGCCAGGACTTGATCAATGTTCATGTTGTCACTCATGATTCACTTCCCGTTTCATCAACATCTCACCTTTTCCACGCAGTTTTCATACCAGTTCAACCCGGAATGGCGACCCCCGCCTCGCGCATGCGTGCAATCTTGTAGCGCAGGGTCCGCTCGCTGATGCCGAGGCGGCTGGCGACCTCTTTGCGGCTGCCCCGCCCCGTTTCCAGGGCATCCAGGATCATCTGCTCCTCCACGGTACGAAGGTCTTCCGGCAGACGGCCCGGATTCGCTCGCTGCGCCGTCTCGACCGGCTTTGGCTCTGCCACATCACTCTCGAAACAGAGCTCGTCGGCCTCGATCACGCCATCATTGTTGAGAATCAGCGCCCGCTGCATCAGATTGTCGAGTTCACGCACGTTACCCGGCCAGGGGTGGGCCAGGAGGCGTTTTTTCGCCGCGTCGCTCAAGTCGGGCAGGGTCTGCCCCGGGCGCAGGCTCTGCCGCAGCAGATGGCGGGCCAGGGGAAGAATATCCCGCTGGCGTTCGCGCAACGGCGGCAGGCTCAGCGGAAAGACGTTCAAGCGATAGAAGAGATCTTCGCGGAAGCGGCCGGCGGAGACCTCTTCCCGCAGTTTACGGTTGGTGGTGGCCAGCACCCTGACATCGAGTTCGATCAGCTTGCGGCCGCCGAGACGTTCGAGCTCCTTCTCCTGCAGGACGCGCAGCAGCTTGGCCTGCAGCGCCAGGCTCATCTCGGAGATCTCGTCCAGCAGCAGGGTGCCGCCCTGGGCCTGTTCAAATTTACCGGCCGTTGCCTGATAGGCCCCGGTGAAGGCGCCCTTCTCGTAGCCGAAGAGTACCGCTTCAAGCATATTTTCGGGAATGGCTGCGCAATTGATGGCGATGAAAGCGCCTTCGGCCCGGTTCGAGTGCTGATGAATGTAGCGGGCGTAGACCTCTTTGCCGGTTCCGCTCTCGCCGTGCAGCAGCACCGTGGCATCACTATGGGCCACGCGGCGCGCCAACTCGAGCACCTCGCGACTGCGCAGATCCTCGGCAACCGGACCCTCTGCCCTGACATCCACGATGGGACGGATATGACTGGCGACCTTGCTGACCAGGACCTCCGCCTCGAAAGGCTTGGTCAGGTAGTCAACGGCGCCGTCGTGCATCGCCGTCACCGCCTTCTCGATGGTGCCGTAGGCGGTCATCAGCAGCACCGGCAGCTCGGGGAAGCGATCCCTGACCTGGCGCAGCAGGCTGTGTCCGTCCATCGGCTGCATCTGCACATCGCTGATCACCATGCCCACCGAGCGCTGCTGCAGCAACTCCAATGCCGCTCCGCCCTCTTCGGCCAGACAGACCGGGTAGCCGGCAAGCTCCAGGGTGTCGCTCAAGGCCTCCCTGAGGGATGGGTCATCTTCAACAATCAGCACCGTCGACTGGCTCATGACAGGCTCCTCATCACAGGATATTGTTTTTCAATCGTTCTTCGCTCACCCACCATCACCGGTTGCAGATCGCCCTTTCTCAGGGCGATTGGAAAGCGCAGACGGAACAGGGCGCCACCTTGATCCGAGCGTCCACAGCTGATCTCACCGCCATGATTGAGGACAAGATTCTGTACCACGGCCAAACCCAGGCCGGTACCGCCGTTGCGGGTGGTGAAGAAGGGATCGAAGATCTGTTGTTTCAGCTCGACAGGAATACCCCTGCCGTCATCGGCCACCTCGAGTTCGATATCCGCATTCACCCGCAGCGAGAGACGGATCCGGCCGGCGCCCTGCTGTACGGCATTCTCCAGCAGATTGCCGAGCAGCCCCAGCAGTGCATCTTCGCGGCCCACCATGATCGCGCGGCCCCTGCTCTGATCATCGAGTTGGAGTTTGACCTTGGCGGCCTTGAGTTGCTGTTCGGCAGACGCGGCGAACCTTTCCACCAGAGCACCGAGCGCGAGCCGGGTTTCCCCCGCATCCGCACCCCGGGCAAAGAGTAGGATGTCATGAATTTGACGTTCCATATGCTGGAGACGGTCACGAAGCTTGGCGGTGAACTGATGGCGCCTTTCACGACTCAGGTCGTCATTGGCGAGATGGGATACATAGAGCAGCGCCGTGCTCAATGGGGTACGCATCTGGTGGGCCAGCTGGGCCGACATTTCACCCATCGCACTCAACCTTTCACGTCGGTTCAGCCGCTCCTGTAGAGCACGTGTCTCGGTCACATCGAGCAGCACCAGAATGCGACCGGGGGTCTGTTCAAGCCGGTTGGAAGAGAGGGTAAGAATGCGGCCGTTGTTCAGCCTCAGTTCACTGCCGGCCAGATCGCTGCTCAAGACGCTGGCGCGCATGATATCGGGCCATAGATCGAGTTCCCGGATGGCGCCGAGCAGGTCTACCGCAGCGGGATTGAACTCCCGGACACGCTCCTCGCCATCCAGCCGGATGACGGCGGCCGGCAGGGTCTCGAGCAGTCGCTCAAGACGATCCGCCAGGCGCTCTTTCTCCGCCAGTTGCACCATGCGCTCGCTGCGCGCAGCCGCGAGTTCCTGACTCAACTCGAGAACCTGGGCCTGGAGCTGTTGATAGGAGCCGGTCAGCTCTTCCGAGAGCTGGTTGAACAGATTGAACGCCGATTCCAAGGCATGCTGTCTGTCAGCGAGAGATGGCTTGGGTGACACGTGATTCGGCCTCTGCGGTTGGTTTTGTGAACACACAACCAACTTTGCAATATGCGTGCCGAAATTACGTTTTCTTTATAATCAATGAGTTATCTTACTTGATAGTCGACCGCGTCAAATTCCCGGCGACTCTGTATGGCGCTGAAGGCCATATTTTCGCAGTTTCTCAACCAGGGTCGTTCGACGCATATGCAGGCGTTTGGCGGCGTGAGCCACAATCCCGTCCGATTCATCCAGGGCCTGCTGAATCAGGCTCTGCTCGAGTGAATTCAGATGGGCCTTGAGATCGAGACCGTCATTGGGGAGTCGCGGCGCATTGATGACGGTGCCCGGCTCTTCCCCCTCGAGGGTGACTTGCGGCAACTGCATGGCCTCGGGCAGCTCCCCGGTGGGACGAAACTTCTCCGGCAGATCGGTGACGTCGACGACGCCGTAGGGGTGGAGGATGGCGAGTCGCTCGATAAGGTTGGCCAATTCCCTGACGTTGCCGGGCCAGCGGTAGTGGCTCAGGGCGGCGATCGCGGCCGGCGTCAGTCTCACCGACCCCCGCTTCTCGTTCTCGATACGGTGGATCAGGTCATTCACCAGGACCGGAATATCCTCTACCCGATCCCGCAGCGGCGGCATTTCGATGGGAAACACATTCAACCGGTAGAAGAGATCCTCGCGAAAGTCGCCGTTCTTGATCGCGTCTTCCAGATTGCGATGGGTGGCCGCGATGATGCGGACATTACAGGGAATGGTTCGGTTGCTGCCGACCCTTTCAAAGGTTCGCTCCTGCAGCACCCGCAACAGCTTGACCTGCATCGGCATGCTCATGTCGCCGATCTCATCGAGGAACAGGGTGCCCCCCTCGGCCATCTCAAAGCGCCCCTGACGGGCGCTGATGGCGCCGGTGAAAGCGCCCTTTTCATGACCGAACAGTTCGCTCTCGAGCAGATCCCCCGGGATTGCGCCGCAGTTGACCGGAACAAAGGGTTTGCCGCGCCGTACGGAGTGGAAATGGAGCTTGCGGGCAACCACCTCTTTCCCTGTGCCCGATTCGCCCAGGATCAACACGGTCGCCTCGGAATCCGCCACCTGTTCGATCATCTTGTTGACCCGCCGGGTCGCCCTGCTGCTGCCGGAGAGGCTGCGAAAGAGTTCCACCGGACGGGATGTCTGGCTGTCGGATGTCTTCAACTCCTGATAGACCTGGGCCTTATGGGTCAGGGCCATCAGGTCGTCGTAGAGACTGGGCATCCTGAAGCTGCCCAGGACATTGTCACAGCCTTCCAGTTTTTCCGGCAGGCCTCTCTCTTCATCATAGAGCTGAAAGGCCGGCAGGCCTGGAAATTGATCATGCAGGGCGCGCGCGATCAGCAATTGCTGATCCGGATCCATATCGAGACCGAGGAAAACGGCGACACAGGCACTCCCCTTGTCCAGCGACGGCAGTTCTATCTCACTCGGATCGGCAACGACGCGCAGTTCGCCTTCGACAAAGCCGATGATGTGCTTCAGGTAGCTCTGCCGTGCAGAATCCTGATCGATGAGATAGATGCAAAGATTTGGGAACACGGGACCTTCTGTATATTTCGTTTGGCCGCTCGACCAGGTCGCATAGAGACGCCATTTAACCGCCCTGTTGTCAGCGAAGTTAAGCAGTAATTCTGCAAAATGTCAAAATTTCGTCGATCCAATATTTTTATTTAATAGATTTAAATAACACATTGTTAAAACTGAAAAATAATTTTATCTCAACGCCATCCCATGGATAAACACAATTTTTGCTTAGGTTTGATTGGTTATCCCCTTTTTTGACCCTGCCCCTCTCTATACCTGGGCTATCTTTTTTTCATTCACGGAGGCGACCAGGCACCGGGCCGGCAAGGTATTGCCTACACCCAGGGACTTCTCCGTGAAGAGTGATCCTGATATGGTTTTATCAATAAATATCGGTATATACTTTAACTTGTACAGGTTGAATCTAAGACACTCCATGGCAAAGCTCACCCTCACATTCAAAGGTCACGTGATCGACGTCTTTCACCTCGAGAGCGACAAGACGCAGATCGGGCGCGATGACGACTGCACCATCCCGATAGACAGTCTCGCCATCGCCCCGCGGCAGGCGGTTATCACCAAGCAGAGCGACCAGCGTTATCAGCTGCAGGCCCTGGACGAGGCCTTTCCCGTACTGGTCAACCACGAAAAGACCGCGGAGGCCACCCTGAATCACGGGGACGTCATCCAGGTCGGCAAGCACACCCTTTCGTTTGCAGAGGATGTGATGGATCTCGGTGCCGAATTGAGCCAGAGCGAAACAGCCCAGGAGATAGCCGAGGCGACCAAACAGGATGAGGACGATGAGAGCATCGCCAGGCTAGGGGTACTCCAGATCATCAATGGGGATAATTTCGGGCGCATCATCCCCTTGAACAGGAACATGACCAGAATCGGACACGCGGGTGGTGACTGCGCAATGATCGCGCGCAGGGAAGGCGGCTATTTCATCTCTTTCCTCGAGGGGCCCAACCCTCCCCGCATCAATCAAAAACCGATCGGCGACGAAGCCAGATTGTTGACGGATGGCGATATCATTGATGTGGGCGGCACACAGATGCAGTTCCATGACTAGATCAGACGAACGCAGGCGTTTTCACCGTATCCTGTTCGACGCCCCTGCCACCCTCACCAGGCGACAGGTCGCCTACTCCACCAGCCTCATCGACATATCGCTCAAAGGGGCTCTGCTCAAGGCGCCGGCAGACTGGCCAGGCGAACAGGGCGACGATGTCAGCGTCGAGGTCATGCTCAATGATGCCGAGGCGGTGATCACCATGCACGCCGTTTGCGCCCATGAGGAGAATCAGCACATCGGCGTATTGTGCAAGGAGATCGATATGGAGAGCATCACCCTTTTACGCCGCCTGATCGAATTGAATATCGCTGATGAAGAGCTGCTGCAGCGCGACCTGGAGGCGCTGGGCTAGGGCCTGTTGAGACAGATCCGTCAGGCCCTGGCGCCTATTCATCCCCGGAATCCTTCTTACCCCGTTTGCGCTGCAGAACAGCGGTCATCGCCAAGGCGCCGAACAGCGCATAGTAGACGGCATCGCTGCGTTCGGCACCCAGCAGCAGCGAACCGTAACCGCCGATGGCGGCACCGATCCCGCCAAAGGCCAGACCGCGCATCATCCGGCACAATGTGCAGTTACTGTTGTCCATCGCCCAACAGTCGTTCGATGCAGCCGATGTAGGCGGCCTCGTCCGGCATCCGGTTGGCGGATTGGGCCTCCCACAGTATCCGTCCCAGGCACTCCATCAGCTGATGCTCGGCTTGATGCGCCTCGCCCAAGTGATGGCAAAGACGCCGGTAGAGTTCGCTGATGCCCAGCGGCCGGTCTGTTGTAATCTGTTCCAGCAGGCTGATATGCATGGCCATGTGCAAAAACGGATTCTCCTCGCCACTCCCGCCATGAAACTCCTGCAACAGATAGCGCTCCCTGTCATTCAGCATCCGATGGTATTCCGGATGGGCGTTGACCACGCTGCAGACCATCTTTTCCAGCGGTTCCATATCAGCACCGGCCTGCTGCTTTCGCCATGCCTCGAAAAAGACCTGGCGCAACTGATTGCGATCACCGCTGATCATGGTTCAGGGTTGCGTTGCATGCTTGGCGAACTTCTTCAATGCCCCGCTGACATTGCCTTTGACTTTCTCTCTGTCATTGATGGAGAACCGACCGAAGAGGTAGTCGGGGTTGGTGTAGCTCAGCCAGACCTTGCCTTCCGCATCCTGCCACACCAACGCCTTCAACGGCAGGTCGATGCCGATCCGCTGGTCGCTTGTCATCAGCGCGGTGCCGACCTTGGGGCTGCCGAAGATAATCAACTCGGTGGGACGCAGGGTCTTTCCCACCTTTGCCGCACCTGCCGCATGGTCTATGCGGTTGAACACCTTCAATCCCGCCCCTGTCGCCGCCGAGGCGAAACGGTCTGCGGTCTCGCCTACGCTGAATTGGCTGGAAACGTTGACAAGTCCCGAATCTGCCAACGCAGCAGACGCGCTGACCAGGATCAGAATCAGCACCAGAAATGGGGTTGTTTTATTCATCGTCATCTCCTTTGAATGCATTTGACGGACCGTCTAAAGGCCTCGGACAGGATTATTCTCTCTTCTCGGGGAACTCGCACAGATCCTCGATGACACAACTCCCGCATCGGGGCCTGCGCGCAATACAAGTATATCGTCCATGTAATATCAGCCAATGGTGGGCATCATGCAAGAATGGCGGGGGAATAGTGCGCAATAATTTTGTTTCAACCTCCAGCGGCGTCCTGCCCGGGGCCAGGCGGGTTCGGTTGGCAACCCGGAAGATATGGGTATCCACCGCCATGGTGGGCTGGCCAAAGGCTGTGTTCAGTACGACATTGGCGGTCTTGCGCCCCACGCCGGGCAGATTCTCCAGTGCTTTGCGGGTCTGCGGTACTTCTCCCGCATGCTCCTCAAGCAGGATCCGGCAGGTTTCGATTATGTTCTTGGCTTTGTTGTTGAACAGTCCGATGGTCCTGATATACCGCTTCAGTCCATCGACACCCAGTGAAAGCATCGATTGCGGCGTATTGGCCACGGAAAACAGTTCCGCGGTGGCTTTATTCACGCTTTTATCGGTCGCCTGGGCCGAAAGAATCACCGCCACCAGCAGTTCGAAGGCGGATTCATAACTGAGTTCAGTGGTGGGATTGGGATTGTTCGCCTGCAGGCGCTCGAATATCGCCTGTCGTTTCTGTCTATTCATATACAATGGAGCGGCTTATCTGGATTAGCGACTATAGCAAGCGGGAACTCGCTTGTTCCAGTCGGCTCATGTAGTCTCAGCCCATGGTCAGTCAGGATTACAGACGCTTCAGCATCCGCCGCCTCAATCCGTTCAACGGCGTACTCCAGGTCTTTCGCGGAGACTCCGCCCGCGCACTGAGCAGCAACGGCGTCGTCTGGGAGATTCAGGTTCTCAGCGACACACCCCAGGGCCTGTGGGCCAATATGCCTTTCAGCGGCAAGGAGTTCTACACCTTCGGACGTTGGTCACCCGACTCGGGGCTGCGCCAGGTAGCTGTCAATCCCCTCTTCCACGTTCGTGACATGATCGCCTCGGCAGAACAGCTGATCGCAGACCTGGCGGACGTCATCGAGACACTCCCCTTCCCCCCGGCAGATCGGTATGAGCTCTGGCTGCTGGATGAGCAGGGGCTGACGCCGGTCGCACTCTTGGCATCTTGTCAAGACAGCGATCAGCTGGAGCAAGCGGACAGCGCCAAGTGGATCGCCGCCGAGCGGGGCGATTTCTCATTTGTCTCACCAAGCCTGCTGGAGAGGGGACAAGCCAACAGCGACGGTTATAATCCCAGGGTGCATGCCTCGATCCTGGAGGCGACGGTGCGGGGCCGTGGCGGCCAGCAGTACCGACGCGCCTGGTTCAGGCGCAACCCGGACGGCGGCCACACACCCTGCGAGCCGGGGCAGGACGAGATCGATCCCGGCGCATTCCCCCGGCTGCCGATCACCGAGGCGTGGGAGGATGCGGAGGATCGGCGCCTGGTGGCGGACTATATCGCATGGAAGGCACCCCAGCTGCTGCAGTTGCACGGGCTCCAGCCGGAGCTGCGTCAACGCCTTGAACCGATCGCCGTGCATCAGGCCGAGGTGGTGGAGCGCCTGTGGCGTCTCTATCCCGAAATACACAATAACGATCTGTTGAATAGTGCGCGGGTAGAGGCAAAAATCCGCTCTGCAAACCGGAAATGAGTCTATGAAGTACATCAATCAATCCGACCAGCTGAACCAGCCAGACGGCGGCCTTGGCATACTGCTGGTCAACCTGGGCACTCCCGATGCACCGACCGCGTCCGCGGTGCGCCGCTATCTCGCGGAGTTTCTCAGTGACCCGCGGGTGGTGGCGATCCCGAAACTGGTCTGGATGCTGATACTCCACGGAGTCGTTTTGAGGATCAGACCGAGGATCAAGGCCGAGGGATACAAAAGCATCTGGACCGACGAGGGCTCGCCGCTGCTGGTCATTTCAAGACGTCAGCGGGCGGTATTGGCCGGGATACTCCAGGCCAGGCTGGAGGGCAGTTTCCATGTGGCGCTGGGGATGCGCTACGGCAATCCATCCATTGCCGGCGCGTTGCATGAGCTGCGCCGGAAGAACGTTCAGCGACTGCTTGTGTTTCCCCTCTATCCGCAATACTCCGCCACCACCACCGCCTCGACCTTCGATGCCGTCACCCGGGAGCTGCGGCGCTGGCGCTGGATACCGGAACTGCGCTTCATCCAGCGCTACCACGATCGAAGCGACTATATCCGGGTGCTGAGCGAGAGCATCCGCGGCTATCGCGCGCAACAGGGCGCGGCGCAGAAGCTGCTCTTCTCCTTTCACGGCATCCCCAAGGACTACTACCAAGCCGGCGACCCCTACCCGGACGAGTGCCGGGCCACGGCTGAGGCCGTGGTGGATAATCTCGGCCTCGGAGCGGATCAGTGGCACCTCACCTATCAATCCCGCTTCGGCGCCCAGGAGTGGGTCAAACCCTACACCATGGAGACATTGAAGCAGTGGGGCTCCGAGGGTATTGAGAGCGTGCAGGTTGTCTGCCCGGCCTTCTCCGCCGACTGTCTCGAGACCCTGGAGGAGATTGCCGAGGAGAACCGCGACGCCTTCCTTGAAGCGGGGGGCAAGCACTACGCCTATATACCGGCGCTCAATGACACGCCGGAACATATGCAGATGCTCGCGGAGCTGGTCTGCAGCCATGTCTCGGGCTGGCCCGAGGCTGAATCCGGCAGGGGGGAGGAAGGCTGATGGCCCAACACCCGCATCCGGTTGAAATCAAGTTGCACCAGAAGAGCCGCTTCCTCGATATCGCCTTCGACGACGGCAGCCACTTCTCCCTCCCCTGCGAATACCTGCGGGTCTACTCCCCCTCCGCCGAGACCCGGGGCCACAGCCCGGCCACGGCGAAACTGGAGCGAGGCAAGGAGCGGGTGACCATCACCAGGATCGAGCCGGTCGGTCAGTATGCGATCAAGATCCACTTTGACGACGGCCACAACTCCGGGCTCTACGACTGGGTCTACCTCTATAACCTGGGCAAACACCACAATGAGCTTTGGCGGGCCTATCTGGAGAAGCTCGAGGCGGTTGGTTATCAGCGCCGGGATCCGGATTTGACACCCCCCGATGACGACGTTTGAAGTGATGAGCAAGTGGTTAATAAACTTGGATCAGCAAGATCGAGTTAATTCAACCCTAATGGTGGGGCAGGGCCCCACCCTACACTCCACAATACCGGGTAGGGTGGGGCCCTGCCCCACCTAATACCTAACATGATGAGAGTTGCAGTCCACCCTGGTTGGTGGATGAATAATTTCAACTCATGTGGGACTAGATGTTCGATCAATGATCTGGCTCAATCCCCAAGCGGAATGAAGTCGTACACTCCGCAGCCAAATTAGCTACACTATCTATGTATTGCAGAGTTGCGACATACTGCCCCTGCATCAATCCTCAGAGACAACAAACGACCCGATATAAGACTGGGGGGTTACGCTTAATGGAAGAATCACTGCAGCGCTTGCTCGACGCTGAAACCAAAGCGCAACAGATCCACAGTAAGGCCGAAGAGACGCGGGAGCGCATGATCCAGGAGGCTTTGCAAGAGGCAAAGACCAAAGAGGAGCACTTCGAGGCGCGTATCCCCGAGCTGCATCAGGGCTTCATGGAGAAGGCGGAGAGCCGCGCCGAGCAGACCATCGCGGAGTTGAAAAAACGCTTCAACGAACGTCATGCCCAGTTGCGCGAATATGCCGAAGCCCGGGAGGAAGACGCATTGGATGCGGCCTTCGCGGTGCTGATCGATCCCAAGGCCGACGAAGATTGACCGGACCAGATGAGTTCGCATAGAGATCAGGCCTATCTCAAGACCCGCGTCGGCGTGCTCTCGGTACGGCTGCTCGATCCCGCTACCATTGAACGCCTGAAGCAGATGTCGCTCAGTCAGCTGGGCGAAGCCTTCGACCTGCAGCCCATCTTCGACGAGGCGATCGACAACCGGCAAAAGATCCGCCTGGTCGAGCAGGCCCTGCTGCAGCGCCTGATGGGCGAACTCTCGGTGCTGCTGCGCCCCCTCAGCGGCCGCTCCCGGGGCCTGATGCTCTACTGGCCGAGAAAGTTCGAACTCTATAATCTCAAGACCCTGATCCGGGGCAAGTTGAACAGCCTGGGGATGGAGGAGATCCGCGACAATCTGTTCGAGATGCCGGAGAACATCCGCCTGCCCCACGAATCCCTGCTGCAGGCGGAGAACGTGCTGGAGATGCTGCGCCAGCTCGACCAGGGACCCTACGCCCTGATCGCGAGACAGGCGCGCAATGTTTTCGAGGAGCATCACGAAAGCTTCTCCCTCGATGCCGCCATCGACCGGCTCTACTACACCGGGATGCTGCGCCACGCCAACATCACCGACGGCATCGACAAGCGCGGCCTGAAGAAGGTGATCGGCATCATGATCGATCGGCAGAATATCCTCTGGCTGCTGCGCTACCGCCTGGTCTATCGCTTCGCGCCCAGCGAGGCCTACTACCTGCTGATCCCCTATGGCGGACGCATCCAGCGGGAGCGGCTGATGGAGCTGGCCAATCTCGACGGCCTGGAGACCATCATCGATCGTCTGCCCGCCCAGTTCAAGACGATCCTCGCCGATGTGAACAACATCACCCAGGTGCGGCAGCGCCTCGACCATACCGCCTGCGAAGAGCTGCGCAAATTGATGCACTACAGCCCCGACGCGATGGTCTCCGCGCTCAGCTACATGATCATCCGGGACATGGACCTGATGAAACTCTACGCCATCATTCAGGGCAAGCTGCTGCAGATGGATCAGGGGATCATGAATGAGGCGGTGCCCGGTGATCCCATGCACGCCGAGGCAGCGGAGGCGGGCCATGTTTAGTCCGCTGCCGATGAAGCATATCAGCCTGCAGGTGCTCACCGCCGATCTGCCCAGCGCCTCGATGATCCTGGCCGGTCTCAACAGCTTCAGTCCGGACAGCCGTCCCTACGCCGAGGATGAGTTACCGGACATCCCCGGCCAGCACTTCCGCGAGTGTTATGCCCAGGCAAAGGCGCGCCTGGACAAGATCGCCTCCCAGGTGGGATTCAACCCGTCTGTGTTCACCGGAGAGATCACGCCGATTTCCGAGCAGCAGCTCGAGGAGGCGAACCAGTGGCTGGGCCAGGCCTGGGAGAGCTGTTCCGACTTCGAAGAGAGCCGCCGCCGCCATCTCGAGGAGCGTCGCAGCATCGACCAGTTGGAGACCACCCTGGCCAATTTCCACCATCTCCATATCGATCTCGGCCAGCTGCAGGGGGACAAGCAGTTCCTCGAGACCACCATCGGCATGGTGCCCCGCGCCCAGGTCAGTCAGCTGAAGGACGCCCTCGGCCTCGACAACTACCTGCTCTTCCCCTTTCACGAGAGCGACAGCGAGAGTCACGTGATCATCGTCGGCAGCGGCGGCCGCGAGGGTACGAAACTGAAATCGGTGCTCGATACCGCCGGTTTCCGCCCCCTGGAGATTCCACCGGAACTGCACGCCCAGCCGGAGGCGGCCAAGAGCCGGCTGATGCAGCGCCGGGCATCGGTGGAGGCGGCAGACAAGGAACTCGAAGAGACGATCCAGGCCTGGAGCGAATCCGCCGACCTGGAGCTGCGGCAGGCAGCCAGGGTTCTCCATCTGGCGGCGCCCTACGTGGCGCTGGGTGACGCCGCTCGCCATCGCGGCAACCTCTCGCGGCTCCAGGGGTGGGTTCCCGCCGAGGATATTCATCTGGTGGAGTCGGCATTGGGGGAGAAGCTGCCCAACGCCTATGTGCTCGAAACCCGGGATCCGCGCCCCGACGAACGCGGGCTGGTGCCCTCGGTGATGCGCCACAGCCGGCTGCTGCGCCCCTTCTCCTCTCTGGTGATGCAGTATGGGGTGCCCCGCTACGGCGAGGTCAACCCGACCCAGCTCTTCGCCCTCACCTATGTCCTCATGTTCGGCATGATGTTCGGCGACATCGGCCATGGCGCGGTGATCATCGGGGTCACCCTGCTGCTGCGGCGCAAGCTCAGAAGCTTCACCCCCTTCGGCATCGCCGCCGGTCTCTCATCGATCCTGTTCGGCTTTCTCTACGGCAGCATCTTCGGCTATGAGCATATCCTCCACGCAATCTGGATCGCCCCCCTTACCGATCCCCTCTATATGCTCACCGTGGCCCTGCTCTGGGGTGTCGGCTTCATCATCCTGGTAACCCTGCTCAACATCCTCAATCACCTGATGATGGGCGACCGCATCGGTGCCCTGTTCGGCGACAACGGCCTGCTCTCCCTGCTGCTCTATGCCGGCCTGCTGGGCACCGGCTACAGCCTGTATGCCGAGGGCAGCGTCAATCTGTTCTGGGGTACCCTGGCGATCCTCACCCTGATCGGCATCTTCGCCCACAAACTGGACGAACAGGATGCCGCCATCGGCGAACGCATCCTGGTCGCCTTCATCGAGACCTTCGAGACGATCACAGGCTACGCCTCCAACACCCTCTCCTTCCTGCGTGTCGCCGCCTTCAGCCTCAACCATGTGGCGCTGGCGATCGCGGTCTTCACCCTGGCCAACATGATGGGCGACATGGGGCACTGGATCACGGTGATCCTGGGCAATGTTTTCATTCTGGTGCTGGAGGGATTGATTGTCGCCATCCAGGTCTTGAGGCTCGAGTTCTATGAAGGGTTCTCCCGTTTTTATTCGGGGGATGGGAAGGCGTTTAAACCGCTTACGTTGTAATTTTGAATTATGAATTTTGAATTATGAATTTCGGTGCTCGCTATGCTCGCGTCTTGTTATATAAACAGGCGTGCGCCTAGCGCACACATCAATTCAAAATTCATAATTCACAATTCAAAATTCAAACAAAGAGGAGCATATTATGTATTGGCTTATCGCAGTAATGACCCTAGGTATCGCCGGCCTGATCATCACCGGCGTTATCATGGAGATGCAGCCGGCGAAGGTCAGCAGGCCCTGGTTCAAGCCAACCATCGGCGTCAACCTGGTGGTCTTTGTCGCCGCCCAGGCGGCGCTGATCTTCATGGGCTTCAACGAGGTCATGGCCGCCACCGAGGCGGCCACCGGAGGGGGCGGCGAGATATCCATCGGACTCGGTCTCGGCATCATCGGCGTCGGTATTCCGACCGCGCTCAGCACCATCGGCGCGGGCATCGCGGTGGGTCCCATCGGCGCCGCCTCGTTGGCGGTACTGGCGGAGAAACCGGAGATCTTCGGCCGCACCCTGATCTATCTCGGACTGGCGGAAGGTATCGCCATCTACGGTCTGGTGATGAGTATCTTGCTGCTGGATAAGATCTAATCGTGGCGGATGCAACAACCCATAAGGTCAGAAAGATCTTCGTCGGCAGCCATGCCTTGACCGACGGCTTCCGCCTGATCGGTTTTGAGACCATCACCGAGCCCGACGCTGCCAGCCTGGACGAGCTGCTTTCACGGCTGCTGCAGGAGAGGGAGCGGGTGCTGCTGATCATCGAGCAGTCGGTTAACCGGATCGGTTCGAAGCTGCTCGATCAGATTCGTATCGAGGGCGGACACATCGTCCTCTCCGAGGTCCCATCGCTGCACGATCCCGAGGAGTTTCACTCCGACCTGGATGGGCAATTGAAAAAACTGACGGGTGGTCAATAGAGGAGAGTGACATTGAATCAGGTTGAAGCGCTTGAGAAAGCGATCCTTGAACGGGCCGAACTGATGGCCAACGAGTGTCATAGCCGCGCCGAGGCGGGACGCAAGAATATCCTCCGCGAGGCCAGCGAACGGCTCCATCTGCGCGAGGAGAAGGAGACCCTGCTGGCCAAGTCGCTGGCCGACCGGGCCTACCTGCGCAAGGTGCAGGCGGACGAGCTGAAGCTGCACAGCAAGATGGACCATATGCGCTGGAACCTGGTACAGGTGGTGGTCGACCGCCTGCAACAGCGCATGCAGGCCCTGACCCGGGACGAGGAGACCTACTTCGAGCTGCTCCAGGCCTTCCTCAAGCAGGCGGCGGATCAGATCGAGGAGGATCCCGTGCTGGTCTCGGTCAACAACGAGGACCTGCGGCGACTTAAGCCAAAATGGGAAACCCTGACCGCAAAGCTGGTCCCGGGCAAACGATTTGAACTGCTCGATGAGAGCATCGAGACCGTCGGCGGCTGCCTGATCACCACCGCCGATCAGCGCATCCAGATCGATCACACATTCGAGGGCCGGCTCGAGCGACTGCAGCGCAAGGTGCATCAGGCGCTGGTCGAACGGCTGCTACCCCCCATCGGTGACGGACAGGCACTTTGACAATGACCCAAGAACAGAAAAAAGGCACCATTCAGGAGATCAACGGTCCCATCGTCACCATCAGGCTGCCTGGTGTGCAGAATGGGGAGCAGGTGCGCATCGGCAGCCTCGGCCTCTACGGCGAGGTGATCTCCCTCGAGGGCGACGAGGCACTGGCGCAGATCTACGAATCCACGGAAATGGTCCGCCCAGGCGAGCCGGTGGAGGGTCTGGGACACCCCCTCTCGGTGGAGCTCGGCCCGGGTCTCATCGGCGGCATCTTCGACGGCGTGCAGCGCCCCCTTGAAGAGATGTTTCTCAAGGCCGGGGACCAGATTCCCCGCGGCCTCAGTCCCCTCCCCCTGGACCGGGAGAAGCTGTGGCACTTCCAACCCAGCGAAAACCTGGAACCCAACATGCCGATCATCAACGGCGCCCGCCTGGGTGTGGTGCAGGAGACGGAGACCGTGGAGCACCGCGTCATCGTACCGCCGGATATCGAAGGCGAACTGATCGAACTCGCCCCGGAGGGTGACTACAACCTGGAAGAGACCATCGCCCAGGTAAGAGACCGTCAGGGCCGGGTGCACCACCTCAAGCTCTTCCACCGCTGGCCGGTGCGCAAACCGCGCCCCTACCAGAGCCGTGACAACGGCATCGAACCCCTGATCACCGGGCAACGCATCCTCGACACCTTCTTCCCCCTGCTCAAAGGGAGCAAGTGCGCGGTGCCCGGCCCCTTCGGCGCCGGCAAGACCGTGGTGCAGCACCAGGTCGCCCGCTGGGCCAACGCCGACATCGTCATCTACGTGGGCTGCGGCGAGCGCGGCAACGAGCTGGTCGACGTGCTCGACAGCTTTCCTAAGCTGAAGGACCCCTATACCGGACGGCCGCTGATGGACCGCACCCTGCTCATCGCCAACACCTCCAACATGCCGGTGGTGGCCCGCGAGGCGTCGATCTACGTCGGCATCACCATCGCCGAGTACTACCGGGACCAGGGCTACGACGTGGTGATGCTTGCCGACTCCACCAGCCGCTGGGCCGAGGCCCTGCGCGAGGTCTCCGGCCGTCTCGGCCAGATGCCCGTGGAGGAGGGCTACCCCGCTTATCTGGCCTCGCGCCTGGCCGCCTTCTACGAGCGCGCCGGCCGGGTCGAGACCATGGACTGCGGCAAGGGCTCGGTGACCCTGATCGGCGCCGTCTCCCCCCCCGGCGGCGACTTCTCCGAGCCGGTCACCAGCCACACCAAGGAGATCATCCAGACCTTCTGGGCGCTCTCCAAGGAGCTGGCGGACGCCCGCCACTACCCGGCCATCGACTGGGTCGACAGCTTCTCCGCCGACGTAGGCACCGCCGCCGAGTGGTGGCACGAGAACATCGATCGCGGCTGGGAGAAGCGCCGCGCCCAGGCTTTAGCCATGCTGGCGCGGGACGCGGAACTATCGCGCATCGTCAACCTGGTGGGCCCCGAGGC
Organism: gamma proteobacterium symbiont of Ctena orbiculata; assembly: GCA_003058495.1. Taxonomy (GTDB): domain Bacteria; phylum Pseudomonadota; class Gammaproteobacteria; order Chromatiales; family Chromatiaceae; genus Thiodiazotropha. The sequence continues at coordinate 109,496 of QBVC01000008.1, forward strand.
CCTCTCCTCCGCCCAGCGCTGGGTGCTGGAGGGCGCCGCGCTGGTGAAGGACGGCGTATTGCAGCAGAGCGCGCTGGATCCGGTGGACACCTTCTCCTCCCCGGAGAAGCAGTTCATGCTCCTCGACCTGGTCCTCACGGTCTACGACGAGGGCGCCGCCCTGATCGAGCTCGGGGTGCCGGTGCAGGAGCTCTCGGAGATGCCGGTGCTGGCCCGGCTGCGCCGCTGCAAGGAGCTCTACGACTCGTCCCAGACCGATCAGCTGAAGGCCTTTCGCGATGAAGCCCTGAGCGACTTCAAGGCGATCCATTCCGAATATGCACAACGGGGGGAACAGACCGCATGAGTGCCAAGGAGTATCGTACCGCTTCCTCCGCCCGGGGCGGCCTGCTGACCGTCGCCGATGTGCCCAACATCGCCTTCGGCGACCGGGTCCACATCCGCGATCAGCAGGGCAACACCCGCAACGGCCAGGTGATCCGCAGCGCCAACGACGAGGTGCTGATCCAGGTCTTCGAGGGCACCGCCGAGCTCGACCTGGAGAGCACCTGGGTGCGCTTCCTCGACGAACCGGTGGAGATCGCCCTCTCCCCGGAGATCCTCGGCCGCATCTTCAATGGCCTCGGCGAACCCAGGGACTTCCGCCCCCCCATCGTCTCCAACCTGCGCCGCAGCATCAGCGCCGCCGCCTTCAACCCGGCGGCCCGCACCTATCCCCGGGAGTTCATCCAGACCGGCGTCTCCACCATCGACGGCCTCAACTCCCTGGTGCGCGGGCAGAAGCTGCCGATCTTTTCCGCCTCGGGCCTGCCCCACAACCGCCTCGCGGCGCAGATCGTGCGCCAGGCCAAGCTCCCCGACGACGACAGCCGCTTCTCGGTGGTCTTCGCCGCCATGGGGGTCTCCTACGCCGACGCCCGCTTCTTCGAGGAGGAGTTCGCCTCCTCCGGGGTACTGGGCAACGTGGTGATGTTCGTCAACATGGCCGACGACCCGCCGGTGGAGCGCCTCACCCTGCCGCGCATGGCCCTGACCGCGGCGGAGTACCTCGCCTTCGACCTCGACCGCCACGTACTGGTGGTGATGACCGACATGACCCACTACGCCGAGGCCCTGCGCGAGGTCGCCACCGCCAAGGGGGACGTGCCGGCGCGCAAGGGCTACCCCGGCTATCTCTACTCCGACCTGGCGGAGATCTACGAGCGCTCCGGCCGCATCAAGGACCGCCACGGCTCGATCACTCTGGTGCCGGTGCTGAGCATGCCCAGCGACGACATCACCCACCCGATTCCCGACCTCACCGGTTACATCACCGAGGGGCAGATCGTGCTCAGCCGCGAGCTGCACAACCAGGGGATCTATCCGCCGGTGCACATCTCGCCGTCGCTGTCGCGGCTGATGAAGGACGGCATCGGCAAGGACTTCACCCGGGAGGACCACCCCCACGTCTCCAACCAGCTCTACGCCCTCTATGCAAGAGCCCTGGAGACCCGCAACCTGGCCTCGATCATCGGCGCCGACGAACTCTCCGCCCGGGACCGCCGCTACCTGGAGTTCGCCGACGCCTTCGAACAGCGCTTCGTGCAGCAGGGCGAGGATGAGGACCGCAGCATCGAAGAGACCCTCAACCTGGCCTGGGACCTGCTCTCCAGCTTCCCGCCCCAGGCGCTCACCCGGGTCAACGAGACCGAGATCGCCAAGTACCATCGGCAGAGCGCATGACCGGCAAACGCATCAAGGCCGCCCCGACCAAAAACACCCTGCTGAATCTGAAGCGGCAGCTCAACTTTCTCGAGGAGGGCCACAGCCTGCTGGAACGCAAGCGCGAGCTGCTGACCCGGCTGGTCTACCAGCGCATCGGCGAATACCGCAAGATCCGCGACCAGGCCCACGAGGCGATCAAGCTCGCCTATCACTGGCTCAGCATGCTGCAGCTGCGCATGGGCAGCCGCGCCATCAACCAGGCGGTGCTCGGCGTAGAGCCGGTGCTCGACGTGAAGATCCTGCCCCGCCGCAACCTGGGGGTGGAGTACCCCTCGGTCAGCGGCGAACTGCTCCCCCTCAACCCGGTCGGCCTCCTCGGCACCGACCCCAGCTTCGACTCCACCCGCCACCACTTCGCCGAGGCCTCGCTGCAACTGGCGAAGATGGGGGAGGTCTCGATGAGCCTGAACCGCTTGATCGCAGAACAGAGAAAGGCGCAGAAGCGGGTGAATGCGTTGCGTTACAACATCATTCCGCAGTATCGCAATACCATTCGGTTTATTGAGAATGCGCTTGAAGAGGAAGAGAGGAATGCGTTGTTTCAGGTGAAGGTGTTGCGGGATCAGGAAAAAATCTGAGGTGCTCGTATTCCTATGTTATCTATATTCACCATAACCCTTTAACGAATCTTAAAGAGCCTCTCATTTGTCTATTGTTGATATTAGTCGAGCCTGTAAATAATTTTGTGTAACTGCCCGATTCACACGTAGTCCGCGAGACGGTCTTCAAATTCGATCATAAAGCGGTTCAGTGCCGTCTTCCAGTTCCGGATGGGCATGGTCCATTTTCGAGATGCCTCCTGGATCGCC
>QBVC01000020.1 GCA_003058495.1 gamma proteobacterium symbiont of Ctena orbiculata
GATGTTTTCGAAGAGGAGGCGGAGGAGCAGGCCGGCGCCTTTTTCGGTACCTGGCTGGAGGCATTGATCAGGACCGGGGCCTTGAGTCGAATCGAGGCGAGCTTCATCGCCAAGGATGGACGCCGTGTACCGATTCTCTTCTCCCGCACCGCGGTTAAAGACAGCGCGGGAAATATCAGCCATATTATATGTATCGCAAAGGATATGACGGGTTATATCCGCGACATGGATGCCGTGCAGAACGCATCCTAAGGAGCTTGAAAAATGAACGAGCCAATCGACCCACGCCTGAACGATGAAGAAGACACATCGCTCACCGCCAATGCCCTCAAGGCCATGGCCCATCCATTGCGTTGGAAGATTCTCTGCTCGCTGGGGGAGAACGAGCTCTCAGTTGGCGAAATCGTTGAGCGTACCGGCACCTCCCAGAGTAATATTTCGCAACATCTCGAGCAGCTGCGAAACAAGAACATCGTGGTATCGCGCAAAGAGGCCAACCGCATCTACTATCGCATCCGCAACCACCAGTTGCTGGAGCTGATCGGCATCATGCGGAATGTGCTCTGCCCCGCCAATCTAGACGACCGTTACCCAAGATAGAGGGCGATACCGACAACGATGGACGATCGCATAGTCGACCTGGAGAGCCGGCTGGCTTTTCAGGGACAGGCCATACATACCCTCAGTGAGACCCTGGTGGAGCAGCAGCGCACCATCGACTCCCTCAGCAGAACCGTGGACGCACTGCGACAGCGACTGCAGGCGTTGCAACCGTCGCCGCTGCAGTCCGGTGAAACGGAACCGCCCCCACCTCATTACTGACCATGCAACGACCCTGCATTCTCTTGTCCCCCGGATCCGTGGTCCGGTTGCAGGCCGAGTCGTTTCGGCTTCGACAGCGGCAACGACCCCTTAGCTCACACGCAAACAGCAGATGAAACACCGCGCATTGTCAGCTACCCTGTTAATGCTGTTGCTGCAGACCTGGTACCTCCAAGCCGGGACGATGGACAGTCTGGCTGAATCGGGCCGTGAGCACCCCGGCAAAAGCGCGGTCTATATCCTGGAGAAAGGGGAAGAGTCGCTGTTGACACGGGCCTGGCTTACCCAGACCGCGGCAAATACCATCGATGTGCAGTACTTCATCTGGAGCACCGACAATATCGGCACACTGGCCAGCGAAAGCCTGCTCAATGCCGCCGAGCGGGGTGTCAGGGTGCGGGTCATCGTCGATGATCTGCTGATCGACGCCGAACCGGAGACACTGCTTTCCCTGGAGGCCCATCCCAATATCCAGATCAAGATCTATAATCCCGTGCACTCCGTGGGCCGTGGTTTTCTCTCCCGGCTCTGGCACCTGATCACCGACTTCCGCGGCTCCAATCAGCGCATGCACGACAAGGTGGTGATCTACGACCAGACCCTCGCCATCACCGGCGGGCGCAATATGGCGGACGAATACTACGACTATGATCACGCCTACAATTTCCGCGATCGGGATGTCATGGTTGCCGGCTCCGTGCTGCCCGAGATACAGCGGAGCTTCGATGCCTTTTGGCATAGCCCGCTCTCGGTATCCCTCGACAGCCTGTTGGCGGAGGAGAAGCAGAGGCTGACCGGGGATCAAGTCCTGCGCTACACCGACTGGCTCCACCGGTACGCCCAAAACCCGGAAAATTTTGCCCCTGAAGTCCGCGACGCCATCACCGACATGGGTACGCGATTCGACCAGATTGTCAGCATGATGCAGTGGACCGAGGTGGAATATATCAGCGATATCCCCGGCAAGAACAGCAGCTCCGATGGGCTTGACGGCGGCGGACGAACCACCACTTCCTTGATTAATCTGCTATCAGAGGCGAAACATCAGATCCTGATTGAGAGCCCCTATCTGATTATGCCTAGTGGCGGCTTCGATTTTTTTGCCGAATTAGTGGCAGCAGGTGTCGAGATAGCCATCGTCACCAACTCCCTTGCATCCACCGATAACCTCCAGGCCTATTCAGGCTACCGGAAACAGAAACAGCGACTCCTCGATCTCGGCATCAAGATCTTTGAATTCAAGCCAAAACCTGGCATCTATCGCCATCTCATCGATCGTCATGAAGAACTGGGCAAGGAGATACCGATATTCGCCCTGCACGCCAAGTCATTGGTTATCGACGACCAAGTTGCTTATGTCGGCACCTTCAATTTCGATCCCAGGTCGGCGAACCTCAACACGGAAGTTGGGTTGGTGATACGCGACGGGAAGATCGCACAACAAGTGGCCAATGCGATCCGCCGGGATATGGCCCCGGAGAACAGCTGGGAGGCAGGTGCCTCTAATCAGCACCAGGATGTCAACTTCGGCAAAAAGTTGAAGGTGAATCTCTGGGGCTTGCTGCCCCTCGAGCCCATCCTTTGATAGATTCCCTGTTGTTAACAGACAGCCTTGCCCGATTCGCTCAACATCTCTCGAGTATCACACTGCCTACCGAGTAGCCGGCACCGAAGGAGCTCATCAGTCCCTTGTCGCCTGGCTGCAGATCGTCACTGTAGAGATGAAAGGCGATCACCGACCCCGCCGAACTGGTGTTGGCGTAACGATCGAGAACGATGGGCAGCTCCTGATCTTCAGGATCGCGACCGAGCAGCTTCTTGGCCGCAAAGAGGTTCATCGTCAGGTTGGCCTGATGCAGCCAGTAGCGCTTTATATCCGACGCCTGCAGTTGCATCTGCTGCAGATGTTCATGGATCACGCTGCCGACCAGGGGCAGCAGCTCCTTGAACACCTTGCGGCCGTTCTGCCTGAACAGCTTGTCGTCGCTGTCCCGGGTCTCCGGATGACAGTTGTTCAAAAAACCAAAATTGTTGCGTATGTTGTTGGAGTATTTAGTTTTGAACTTGGTGCCCAGTATGCGGAAGGCGTTGTCCGAACGAGAGTCCGCTTCGGTTTCGACGACTACCGCGGTGGCCACGTCGCCAAAGATGAAGTGGCTGTCGCGGTCGCGAAAATTGAGATGGGCCGAGGTGATCTCGGGATTGATCACCAGGGCGCAGCGGGCGTTGCCGGAGCGGATCGCATCCGCGGCTGCCCCGATGCCGAAGGTGGCCGAGGAGCAGGCCACATTCATATCGTAGCCATAGCCCGGGCACCCCAGGTGGTGCTGGATCTCGATGGCGATCGCCGGGTAGGCGCGCTGAAGATTGGAGCAGGCCACGATCACGAGATCGATATCTTCCGCCTTGCGGCCTGCACGCTCAAGGGCCTGTTCTGCCGCCGCCACACCGATCTCGCCGAGCAGGCTGAGCTCCTCATCCGCCCTCTCGGGGATTTTCGGGCGCATCCGCCGGGGATCGAGAATCCCCTCCTTGTCGACCACGAAACGGCTCTTGATGCCGGAGGCCTTGACGATGAACTCGCTGCTTGAGTACTCCAGCGGGGTCAGGGTGCCGGCGGCAATCTCATCGCTGTGCTGCTTGTTGAAGTGAGCGACATATTGGTTGAACGTCTGCACCAACTCGTCGTTGCTGATGCTGTAAGGCGGGGTGTAGAGGCCGCTGCCGCTTAGTACCATATCAGTCACGTCTGACCCTCACTGTTTCAAGGATTGGAGTTCATTGCGAATATAGCCTCCTGCTTGGTATGACCAGGTGATCATTGTATCAATTCCTTGAGCAATGAGGGGGCTTATTACAGAGCCATCGGTGGCAGACAAACAGAGGTATTCCGAGCCAGGTTATCTGAGCATGCAGAATAGTGACATATCCCTCGCAGGGCTGAAACCCATATGTTTCTGAAAAAAATAGAGAAAAACTTATTTTTTGGTTGAATTATTGCTCGTCAGCCATAACACGGAGAGGAAACACGCCTCCCCGTTCGGTGCCGGTGACCGTATCGGCTACAGCGATGAAGCCAATCAACGGAAGACCCAGTAACTCACCTCCCGGATCACCTGCGTTGAATAGCGTCGGTGTTACGCTTCTACGACTCATATCCACGTATCCCCAACCATCATCATACTCCAGGCTAAACGTTAGTTTCGCGGCCTTGGAATAGACTACGTCGATAGTATCAAATGAAGTCGTTAAGTAAGGGGATAGCACATTGGCCGCATAGCAAAATCTGATCTGATTGGGTTCAGGCCCCATTATGAAGGACTCACTGTTCTTTTGTTCTTCGCGGTCCCAGTAATCGATAAGCATATTCTCACAAGCCATGCCGCTGGAAGCTGTCTCTGTTGTGGTAAATGGCGCATCCGCTTTACTATTCGACACCTTGGTATAACGCGTCGGGAAGGTGACAATCCATTCAGTGCCATAATCCCCGGAGTTGATATATTCGCCCATAATCCGGTTAGCCGTCAGTGCAGCGCCGACTGCAGACGCCTTATCATACTTGGCATCCGGAACCGATCCCCCGAAGCTGCCGCTGTTGATGACCAGCTCACCGCCAGCCGTATCATGACTGAAGGTCATATAGGCCGAGCTGTCGGCGGTGACCTCCGCCATCGAGGGGGTGCTCAAATCGGGCAGGTCGATGTTCAGCGTTCCACCGGCCGAGGGTACGGAGGTACCTTCATCCGCGGTGCGATAGTTGGAGATGGCATTGCCCGCACTGTCCTCGCCTGACGTGGCAACCCCTTCCACATGGGTAAATACCTCACTGTTCTGGGGCCACCAGATCGGGTTGCTGGCAAATGCCCGCAGCGCCGTTGCATTGTAGGGAAAGTAGATGCCGGAAGTCGCATTGAATATCGCCGCGTTCCCGATCAAGCCGCCACCCGGCGACTGGAAATCCTGGGTCACGCCACTGGCCGTTACAGATCCCGCATCGAGGATTGCGCCGAGATCGGCGGTATCATTGAAACTGACGGCTACCGTACAGTCTATCGGTGTAACCGGGGTGGCGAATTGTCTATGGCTAATCGCTACAGCGATCTCATTGGCATCGGTGGTGCTGGGCAGTTCCGCCAGTTCAATAATCTCGATATGTCCCTCTGAGAGACGCTCCAGCACCTCGGCGCTGCTCTGGGTACCGGATTCATCCGGATCATAGGCGCTGTCGATCCGGGCAGCGCTGAAGTCGACGCTGGCCAGTGTGGCGGGTATGGTGCAGCTGGTATCGGCGGGAACTGAAAGCCTTACCGCACCACTCTGCTGACTGACCGCACCGACCCAGACATCCCTGGGCGAGAGATAGAGGGTGAAATCGAAGACACTCTCACCGCCGACCCCCTCGCGGAAGCGCACCTTGACCGCCTTGGCCACCGCCGTGGTATTGGTCACAGAGACGAAGGTGACATTGCCCTGGTTGACGTTGTAGTAGGGATAGAGCAGGACCTGGCCGGTGGCATCGCGGGAGAGGTTTACCGCGTTAACCGTAAAAGAGAAAAAGGTCAGCAGAATCAGTGCGAATGATCTTGTGCTTATTCTCATCATTGAGTTCATATCCCTTGTTATATTCAATGCCTTCCTTAACCACTCATGAGCGTCACAACAGGAAGTCTAACGCGTAACGACTGACTGCAGCAACCTTGCGCATATAACGCTTTAAATCTCCTCCAGATCCGCTGCCGGGACGTAGTATTTTATCCCACCCTGACTGAAGCCTAGCCAGCGCTCGTTATCATTCTCGACTTCAAGATTGAATCGATAGTAACTATTCACCGGCATATCGGCCATTTTTTTAGCCGATCTGTCTGGCGAAATAAAAATGGCCGTGGCTCTTGTCGCCGCATATTTTTTGGATTTTATTGATTTGCTTATTACTTTAGGGATCAGCTGTAGATTGTTTGCCTTGGTGTAGTATCGGCTACCACCCTGTTTGAATCCGAGCCATCGCTCTCCATCCACATCGACTTCCAGACTGAACTTATGCACCACATCGGGCTCCAATGTGCCCATTATCTGCATGCGCGTATCGGGCCTTGTGTAGAGATGGGTCTTGGCAACAACCAGATAGTGCTCAGGAGAAATACGAGTTGCAGCGACCTTGGGGAACATCTCGCTCCCTTTCGGCGGCTTTACATAGGCAAGCTTCATGCGACGCAACAGTTTGCGCGCCTTCATATAACCTCTGATGACTGTGCCGTCATCCACCACTATCATGGGTGTGCCCTTAACCTCTAGCTGCCTGCCTAAATCGAAGTTTTTCTTAACAGGGTTTGGGCAGTTTACCGGCTTTAACACCACCCCCATCTTGGCCTCAGTCAGCGCTCTTTTCGGATCGTCTGCGCAGTAGACAGAGACATATTTTTTATAGCTGTCAGAGCCTATTCCTGCACGGGGAAATGCCACATAACGCACATCCACCCCAGACGCATTCAGTGCTGGCACTTCCGCGTGCAGCTCTCTGCAGTAACCGCAATCGATGTCCGTAAACACGGTGATATGACGCTGCTTGCCGGTTGAACCGTAAACAATCATTTCATCAGCTGGAACGGCGTCGGTTTGGCTTTTGTACTCACTTTCAGTGAGTGCGGACAACGGTGTAGCGATCGAAAACAAGAATGTTGCTGCAACAACAGCTGTGATGCCCCTCATTACGGATACCTCTCCCTCAATTGATTCGCGCAACCTGTTTCAGATAAACAATGACACAGCAAAACACCCCCCGACTGCCATCAGCATCCAAGCGTAGATTGAATCCCTCCACCGCAGGCGCCACTGGGTTACCCAGAGGCCCCTAACCTGGAACTACTCCACCTTTGTCAGGCTACCGACCGCGATATCACAATTCGGCGGCACAGTGGTTTCATCCGCATGCCATCTGTAGACCAGCTCGGTTGCAGACTGGTCCGTCAATTCAACGATGCCCTGGTCACAACAATGAGTTGCGCCGAAGGTTATCGTCTCCCGGAACTGTAATTGTGCATCACTCTCTTGCAACAGAGTGAGATAGCCGCCACATTCCAAAGACGGATACTCAATCAATTGCTGGTCGAGCTGGAGGTCGATGCTGATGGTCCATGAAATCCCGGGCTGCTGCCCCTCACCTTCCCAAAGCCCGACCTTGCCAGCCAAACCATCGCCTATCGGCGGTTCTGTCTGGTTGTTCAGCTCATTCAGCGTGTTTTGCAGATGAGCGATGGCCTGATCGGCATCAATCAGTGTTGTGCAGGTTGAGTTCTGTTGCCCTGCATTGGCAACCAGGTTCGCAACTTGTGTATCAAAATCGGGGTCTTCGAAATCGATGGACATGCCGGTTGCTGCGAGCAAGGCTTCACCGCTGATGGTGATACCGTTGTCCGGGTCGCAATCCTGGTCCAGTGACTGCAAGAGCCTCGCCATGTTGACCACGCCCGTATCGTTGATATCTTCCACGCCTGCGAGCTCCAGCGGGGTTAGAATCTGCGCCGCGGTGACCGCGGGAAACTCCAGGTCGCCGAGACCGAAGACTACAGTCTCACCCGCCAGGTAGGTAAACTCGCCATTGGCATTGGTGACGCCACTTCTTGATTGGGTGTAATAGGTCAGACCGGCACAGGCGCTGTCAAGAAAGCGCCCGGTCAGGACCTCCTCATCCGAGGATCCGCCGGATCCTCCACCACACCCATTAAGCAATAACAGACCCAATACACCAACTCCATGCCGCGTATATTTCCTTAAATTCATTTCCTTACCCCTATTCAAACAAACAGCCAGGCTTGCATAATATTGGGCAATTGCTCCCCAGTAACCTACGTGAATACGTAGCCATACCCCCCTTGTTTCAATTTAATCCAATGCTATGTATCCCTGCGCGGTGGCGAAATGGACTGCCGCGGTAATACTTCCTGTTTTGAATTTCTGCAGGATACTGCGGGTATGAAAGTCGACCGTGTGATAGGAGATTATCAACCTGTCCGCTACCTCCGACTTGGTCAGCCCGGATGCCAGCCACCGTAATATTTCGGTCTCTCTGGGTGTCAGCACGACGCGAGGGGGTCGGCTTGAAGGTTTTTCATTGATCTTCCAGTAACAGGCATAAAACTGGGATGAGAGGTTGTAAATGGTCCAAAGGGTCGGGCTATCGGTGGATAAACCTCCACTAGAGCTGGCCAGGCCAATGCCGGCGTTTGTGCCTCCGGGCCCATGCAGCGGTATGCCCAGTCCGTTATGGAGGTGGGCCTCGTCTGCCTCATCGAACAGCACTCGCTGCCGCTTGGTCAACTCCCTTCTCTCCCGCAGTTGATTCCAGCTGAAGGGGGAGATCCCTCTTTCGGCTTCTAATCTTACCGGGTCGTCCTTGTCATAGCCCTGTGACAGGTAGTACTCAACCCACGCACCGGGATAACTGCTCAGGATCCCATGCTGAGCCGACTGTTGAAGTCTTGGGTGGTCGGAAATCAGTGCCAATAGAACCCGGTCATAGCCGTATGCTTCTACCGTCCGAGTATAGATTTGAAAGAGCCGCTCTACATCAGCGGCCTGTTGCAAGTCGTCGATTGCGTCCTCTATCTTCATCCTTCACAACACCCTGTCGATTCGGATAGTCGCTCGTGGCGACAATTCAGTACCGCACCTACTATAACGCCAACAACATCGAGTCAGTATTGATATATCGCAAGAGAAAGCAACTCAATCCCCGCTATAGAGATCGACACTCATCCGGGGCGGCAGCTGCAGGTGAAAACCCTGGGTACGCAAGTTGTCCATTACCAGGATTGCATCCTCGCGGGCCAGCTTATGCTGCTCTGTCAGCAGGATCTCCATGACCCGCTCGGGCTTGCCGAATCGCCCCAGCAGGGATTCGGGCACGCAGGAGAAATCGTCCTCGCGGGCGATGTAGAGATACATCTCATCCTTGCGCGGACTGCGGTAGATCCAGCAGGGCAGGCCAGGCCGCGTCATACAGAGGGTAGACTGACCGCTGGGATCGACATCTTGTCTAGCTGCCAGATATCCCGATTGTATTCATCGATCGTGCGGTCAGTGGAGAAGCGGCCGCTCTTGGCGCTGTTGACAATGCTCATGCGGGTCCACTGTTTCTGATCCTGGTAGGCCTGTGCGGCCCGCGCCTGGGCGTCGATATAGGAACGGAAATCGGCGGCGGTCATCCAGGGGTCGTAGGGATTGCGGATCGATTCGATGATGGGATCGAAGATGCCGGGCTCGAACTGGTTGAAGTAGCCGCTCTCCAGCAGCTGCATCACCCGTTTCAGATCGCCGTCCTTGTCGATGATTCGATTGGGCATGTAGTTGTGGCGCTTCGCCTCCACCTCTTCGCTGGTAAGGCCGAAGAGAAAGAAGTTGGCTTCGCCGACCTCCTCGAGGATCTCGATATTGGCGCCATCCAGGGTGCCGATGGTCACCGCACCGTTCATCATGAACTTCATGTTACCGGTGCCCGAGGCCTCCTTGCCCGCCGTGGAGACCTGCTCTGAAAGATCGGTTCCAGGTGCGATCACCTCCATCGCGGTCACCCGGTAGTTGGGCAGAAAGGCGATCTTCAACATATCGCCCACCTGGATATCGTTGTTCACCACCCTGGCGACGCTGTTGACCAACTTGATGATCAGTTTCGCCATCTGATAGCCGGGCGCCGCCTTGCCGCCGATCAAGACGCAACGCTGGGTCCAGTTCTCCGTATCGCCCGCCTTGATGCGAGCGTAGAGGTGGATGACATGGAGGATATTCAGCAGCTGACGCTTGTACTCATGGATCCGTTTTACCTGTACATCGAACATCGCGTCGCAATCGAAGCTGACGTTGCAATCGATCTTCACCAACTCCGCCAGGCGCTGCTTGTTCTCCCTTTTCACCTGCTGCCAGTCGCGTTGAAAGGCGGGATCCCCGGCATGGTCCGTCAGTGTCTCCAGGGCCGGCAGATCGGAGATCCAGCCGTTGCCAACCGTCTCATCCAGCAGCTTGCGCAGGCCGGGATTGCACGCCGCGAGCCAGCGCCTCGGGGTGACGCCGTTGGTCTTGTTGTTGAACCGGTGGGGCCAGAAGTCGTGGAAATCCTCGAACAGTCCCTGCTTCAGCAGCGCGGTATGCAGGGCCGCCACGCCGTTGATCGAAAAACTGCCGACGATTGCCAGATAGGCCATGCGCACCATCGGCGTTTCACCCTCTTCGATGATCGACATCCGCCGCAGGCGGTCGGTATCCCCCGGCCACCGCAGGGCGACCTGGCTGAGGAAGCGGGCATTGATCTCGTAGATGATCTCCAGCAGCCTGGGCAGCAGGCATTGGAACAGCTTCACCGGCCAGCGCTCGAGGGCCTCGGGCAGCAGGGTGTGGTTGGTGTAGGCCATGGTGTTGCCGGTGATCTCCCAGGCCCGATCCCAGGAGAGACCATGCTCGTCCATCAACTGACGCATCAGCTCGGCGACCGAGACGCTGGGATGGGTGTCATTGAGCTGAAAACAGTTCTTCTCCTCGAAGCCGGCGAAGTCGGCGTGGTTTTCCGTCCACTCCCGGATCACATCCCGGATGCTCGCGGAGGCGAGGAAGTACTGCTGACGCAGCCGCAGCTCCTTGCCGTTTTCGCTGGCGTCGTTGGGGTAGAGCACCATGGTGATGTGCTCGGCATGGTTCTTCGCCTCCACCGCCTCGGGATAGCTGCCGGCGTTGAACTCCTCCAGGTTGAATTCGTCGGTGGCCGCCGCCTTCCACAGGCGCAGGGTATTGACCGTGCCGTTGCGATAACCGGGCACGGGCAGGTCATAGGGGACGGCCAGCACGTCCTGGGTATCGACCCAGCGCACACTGCCGTTGATATGCTCGGTATGGCCGCAGAATTTTATCCGCTGGGTATACTCGGGGCGCTCGAGTTCCCATGGATTGCCGTCCCGCAGCCAGTGGTCCGGGTCCTCGATCTGATAACCGTTGGCGATATGCTGGCGGAACATGCCGTATTCATAGCGCAAACCGTAGCCGCGCACCGGGAGCTCCAGGGTGGCGCAACTGTCGAGGAAACAGGCGGCAAGGCGACCCAGGCCCCCGTTGCCGAGACCGGCGTCGGGTTCGCTCTCGCGGATATCGTCCAGATTGATGCCGAGGTCGATGAAGGCCCGGGTGACCTGCTCATCGACGTCCAGGTTGAGGATGGCGTTGCTCAGGGTCCGCCCCATGAGGAACTCCAGCGAGAGGTAGAAGGTGCGCTTGCAGTCTTCTTGCTCGTAGGTGGAGCGGGTGCGTTTCCAGCGCTCGATCAGACGGTCCCGGATCGCCAGCGCAAGGGCCTTATAGGGGTAGTGACTGGAGGTGCAGTGATCGTCCCGGCCCAGGGTGTGGGCGAAGTAGCGCCGAAAGTCGAAAGAGATCGCCTCCGAGTCCATCCCCAGCGGTGGCAGGGGAACCAACGGGTCACAGGCATGCTTCAATGGCCTGGCAGCAGAGGTCTCATGCTTTGACATGGTGCTACTCCATGGAAAGGGTGACGAATCCCGGCGCTGCAGATCCGCCGCCGGAATTCAGTTTGTGATTTACCAACGCGGCAGATCGGTAGTGCCCATCAGATACTCGTCCACCGCCCGGGCCGCCTGCCGGCCCTCCCGAATCGCCCAGACCACCAGGGATTGTCCACGGCGCATGTCGCCGGCGGTAAACACGCCGTCGATGGAGGTCTTGTAGGCAATCGCACCGTCCGTCGCCGCCTTGACATTGCCGCGACTGTCCAGCTCCACGCCCAGCTCCTCGAGCAGACCCTCGTGAACCGGGTGGACAAAACCCATGGCGAGGGTGACCAGTTGCGCCTTGATCTCGAATTCGGAGTCGGCGATCTCGTTCATTTTCCAGTTGCCGCTCTCATCCTTCTCCCATTCGACCTTGACGCAGCGCACCCCGTCGAGATTGCCTTCACCGTCATCCAGAAACGCCTTGGTGGCGACCTGCCACATGCGCTCGCAACCCTCCTCCTGGGAGCTGGAGGTACGCATCTTGTTCGGCCAATGGGGCCAGGTCGTGCCCTTCTCCTCCCGCTCGGGGGGTTTCGGCAGAATCTCCAGCTGGGTGACCGAGGCCGCGCCATGCCGGTTCGAGGTGCCGATACAGTCCGATCCCGTATCACCACCGCCGATCACCACCACATGCTTGCCTTCGGCGGAGATGAAGTTGTCCACCCTGTCGCCCTGCACCCGGTGACTGTTGCTGCGGAGAAAATCCATGGCGAAGTGGACGCCGTTCAGCTCACGACCGGGAATCGGCAGGTCACGGGGTTTCTCCGCACCGCCGGTGAGCAGCACCGCGTCGAACTCATCGATCAGCGCCTTGCCGGGCATGTCGACACCGACGTGTACACTGGTCTTGAACTCGACCCCCTCGGTGCGCATCTGCGCCATGCGGCGGTCGATCACCTTCTTGTCGAGCTTGAAGTCCGGGATACCGTAGCGCAACAGACCGCCGATCCGGTTCTGCCTTTCGAACAGCACCACCGCATGTCCCGCCCGGGCGAGCTGCTGCGCGGCTGCCATCCCGGCAGGCCCGGAACCGACGACCGCGATACGCTTGCCGCTCTTGTGATCGGCGATCTGGGGCTTGACCCAGCCTTCGCTCCAGGCCTTTTCGATTATGCTGTACTCGATGGTCTTGATGGTCACCGGCTCGTCATCCAGATTCAGCGTACAGGCCGCCTCACAGGGGGCCGGGCAGATGCGGCCGGTGAATTCCGGAAAGTTGTTGGTGCTGTGCAGTACATCGATCGCGGCACGCCAATCCCCACGGTAGACCAGGTCGTTCCAGTCCGGGATGATATTGTTTACCGGGCAACCGTTATGGCAAAAGGGGATCCCGCAGTCCATGCAGCGGGCACCCTGCTGACTGACATTCTCCTCACTCAGCGGTATCACGAACTCGTTGTAGTGGATGATGCGATCCGCCACCGGCGCATAGGTCCTGTCCTGCCGCGCAATCTCTTTGAATCCCGTTGGCTTACCCATCTTTAGAAACTCCCCTGACTGGCAGCCGAACTGGCACGTTGCGCCTGCATCTCTTTCAACGCACGCCGGTACTCAACCGGCATGACTTTGACGAACTTCGGCAGTATGCTCTCCCAGCTATTGAGAATCCGCCTCGCGACCGCGGAGTCGGTGTAGTGCATGTGGCGCTCTATCAGCTGTTTCAGGCGTATCGCATCGAAGCGGGTCATGTCGCGACTGAGATCGACCATGCCGTGGCTCTCGAGATCCCCACCCTGATGATCCAGGTTCTCGAGGGCATCGTCCTCCTCCTCGATCGGCTCCAACTCCACCTGCGCCATGTTGCAGCGCTCGCTGAAGTCACCCGCCTCGTCGAGCACGTAGGCGATGCCACCGGACATACCGGCCGCGAAGTTGCGCCCGGTGGGACCGAGGCAGACCACAACACCGCCGGTCATATATTCGCAGCCGTGATCGCCGACCCCTTCGATCACCGCGGTGACACCCGAATTGCGCACGGCGAAGCGCTCGCCGGCGACGCCACGGAAATAGCACTCGCCACTGATCGCGCCGTAGAGCAGGGTGTTGCCGACGATGATGTTCTCCTCCGCCTTGCCGATACCGGCATTCTCCGGCGGATAGATCACCAGGCGTCCACCTGAGATACCCTTGCCCACATAGTCGTTGCCTTCACCCGCCAGCTCGACGGTGACCCCCTTCGCCAGCCATGCGCCGAAGGATTGACCCGCGGTGCCCTTGGCCTTGATGTAGATGGTGTCGTCGGGCAGACCTTTATGGCCATACCTTTCGGCCACCCGGCCCGAGAGCATGGTGCCGAAGGTACGGTTGTAGTTGTGGATATCGATCTCGATCTTCACCGCCTCGCCCTTTTCAAGGGCGGGTTGGGCGCGCTTGATCAGCTCCAGGTCGATCGCCTTGTCGAGTCCATGATCCTGAATTTCGGAATTGTAGAGGGCCACCTCCGGCTCTGCTTCAGGCTTTTTCAACAGCCGGCTGTAGTCGAGCCCTTTCGCCTTCCAGTGGTTGATCGCCTTGCGCATATCGAGGCGGTCGCTCTGCCCGACCATCTCGTTGAAGCTCCTGAAGCCGAGCTGGGCCATCAGCCTGCGCGCCTCCTCGGCGACGAAAAAGAAGTAGTTGATGACATGCTCGGGCTCGCCGGTAAAGCGCTTGCGCAGCTCGGGATCCTGGGTCGCGATGCCCACCGGGCAGGTATTGAGGTGGCACTTGCGCATCATCAGGCAGCCCTCGGCGATCAGCGGCGCGGTGGCAAAGCCGATCTCATCGGCGCCGAGCAGGGCGGCGACCACGACATCGCGCCCCGTTCTCATACCCCCGTCGGCCTGCACCGCGATGCGCCCGCGCAGCCTGTTCAGCACCAGGGTCTGGTGGGTCTCGGCCAGGCCGATCTCCCAGGGCGAGCCGGCATGCTTGATCGAGGTCAACGGGCTGGCGCCCGTGCCGCCATCATATCCGGAGATGGTCACATGATCCGCATGGGCCTTGGAGACGCCCGCGGCGACCGTTCCCACACCCACCTCCGAGACCAGCTTCACCGAGATCCGGGCGTTGGGATTGACGTTTTTCAGATCGTGGATCAGCTGCGCCAGGTCCTCGATGGAGTAGATATCGTGGTGCGGCGGCGGCGAGATCAGACCCACTCCCGGGGTGGAGTGGCGCACCCGGGCAATCTGCTGATTGACCTTGTGGCCGGGCAGCTGACCGCCCTCGCCGGGCTTGGCCCCCTGGGCCATCTTGATCTGGATGTCGTCGGAGTTGACCAGATATTCGGTGGTCACGCCGAATCGTCCCGAGGCGACCTGCTTGATCGCGGAACGCTCCGGATTCCGGCTGCCGTCCTCCAGCGGATTGAAACGCTCGGGCTCCTCGCCCCCCTCGCCGGTGTTCGACTTACCGCCGATGGCGTTCATCGCCTTGGCCAGGGTGGAGTGGGCCTCGTAGGAGATCGAGCCGAAGGACATGGCTCCGGTGGCGAAGCGCTTGACGATCTCGCTGGCGGGCTCAACCTCGTCCAGGGACAAGGGCTGATCCGCAAGCTTGAACTCGAACAGCCCCCTCAGCGTCAGCAGGATCTCGTTCTGGGTATTGATCGCATCGGCGAACGACTGATAGGTATCCCAGTCGTTGCTGCGCACCGCGTGCTGCACCTTGGCGATGGTCTCAGGCGTCCAGTTGTGATCCTCGCCGCGCAGTCTGTAGGCGTAGTCGCCGCCCACATCCAGGTGCTTCTTGTAGATCTGCTGGTCGCCGTAGGCCTTGTCGTGCCACTTGACCGCTTCCGCCGCTATCTCGCTCAGTCCCGCCCCCTCAATGGTGGTGGTTGTGCCGGTGAAGTAGCTTTCGATGAAGCCGCTGGAGAGGCCCACCGCATCGAAAATCTGGGCGCCGCAGTAGGACTGGTAGGTGGAGATACCCATCTTCGACATCACCTTCTTCAGGCCCTTGCCCACCGCCTTGATATAACGCCTCTGGGCCTCGGCAAAGGCCAGCGGCTCAGCAAGCGAGGGCAGCAGCGCCTGGATGGTATCGAAGGCAAGATAGGGATTGACCGCCTCCGCACCATAACCGGCAAGGGTGGCGAAGTGGTGCACCTCGAGGGCCGCGCCGGTCTCCAGCACCAGGCCCGATTCGGTACGCAGGCCCTTGCGAATCAGGTGATGATGCACCGCCGATGTGGCCAACAGGGAGGGTATGGCGATATTGTCCGCATCGACCCGACGGTCGGAGAGGATGAGGATGTTGTAACCCTCGCGCACCTTCTGCTCGGCCTGCTCGCATAGCCTGGTCAGCGCCGGCTTCATACCGTCGACACCGCTCATCGAGGGATAGATGATATCCAATGTCTTGGTTCTGAAGGCGCCGCCCGTGTTGTCCTCGATGTGGCGAATCCGCTCCAGATCCTCGTTGGTCAGCACCGGCTGCGATACCTCCAGGCGCATATGATCGCCTGCATCCGCCATATTCAGCAGGTTGGGCCGCGGACCGATCAGGCTGACCAGCGACATCACCAGCTCCTCGCGGATCGGATCGATGGGCGGATTGGTCACCTGGGCGAAGTTCTGCTTGAAGTAGGTCGAGAGGTGCTTCGCCCGCAGCGAAAGCACCGAGGGCGGATTGTCCGCGCCCATGGAGCCGGTGGCCTCCTGTCCGGTCAAGACCATCGGCGTCAAGAGGAATTTGATATCCTCCTGGCTGTAGCCGAAGGCCTGCTGGGCGTCGAGCAGATCCTCGTCATCCGGCGCCATCGGCGCCACATCCGACGGCAGGGCATCGAGATGGATCTGGGTCTGATCCAGCCAGTCCTGGTAGGGCTTGGCGGCAGCAAGCTCGGCCTTGATTTCGGCATCGTCGATGATACGCCCCTGCTGCAGGTCGATGAGGAACATCTTGCCCGGCTGCAGACGCCACTTCTTCACGATCTTCTCTTCGGGTATGTCGAGCACGCCCATCTCGGAGGCCATCACAACCAGGTCGTCCTCGGTGATCAGATAGCGGGCGGGGCGCAGGCCGTTGCGATCCAGGGTCGCACCGATCTGGCGGCCATCGGTAAATGCAACCGCCGCCGGGCCATCCCAGGGCTCCATCAACGCGGCGTGGAATTCATAAAAGGCGCGCCGCTCCTTGTCCATCAACTTGTTGCCTCCCCAGGCCTCGGGGATCAGCATCATCATCGCATGGGCGAGGGAGTAGCCGCCGGCAACCAGCAACTCCAGGGCGTTGTCGAAACAGGCGGAGTCGGATTGGCCCTCGGGTATCAGCGGCCAGATCTTCTCCAGATCCTCGCCCAGGACCTCCGAGGCCATGGAGTTCTTGCGCGCGCTCATCCAGTTGACATTGCCGCGCAGGGTGTTGATCTCGCCGTTGTGCGCGATCATGCGGAAGGGATGGGCCAGGTCCCAGGTGGGAAAGGTGTTGGTGGAGAATCGCTGGTGCACCAGGGCCAGGGCCGACTGCATGCGATCGTCCTGGAGATCGAGAAAGTACTCGCCCACCTGATTCGCCAGCAGCATCCCCTTGTAGACCAGGGTCCGGGAGGAGAACGAGGTGAAATAGAAGGCGTTGCCACCCTCCATTTCAGCCTGCCTGATTCGATTCTCAATCTGCTTGCGGATGACGAACAGTTTGCGCTCGAAGGCATCCTGATCGTTGCAGCTCACGCCCCGGGCGACAAAGACCTGTCTTACCACCGGCTCGGTGGGGACCACACTCTCACCCAGCCCGCTGTTGTTGACCGGAACATCGCGCCAGCCGATCAACTGTTGCCCCTCGCCGGCTATCAGCGCCT
This sequence comes from gamma proteobacterium symbiont of Ctena orbiculata, assembly GCA_003058495.1. Taxonomy (GTDB): domain Bacteria; phylum Pseudomonadota; class Gammaproteobacteria; order Chromatiales; family Chromatiaceae; genus Thiodiazotropha. Next base: position 17,155 of record QBVC01000020.1, read on the forward strand.
CTATCGTCTCTTCACACTCCGCACGGCTCGCTTCATTCTGCGGCAGGAAGACCATGCCGATGGCGTAATCTCCCTGCGGCGGCAGTTCAAAATCAGCTACCCCGCGAAAGAAGGCATCGGGGATCTGCAGCAAGATACCTGCGCCATCGCCAGCCTTTGGATCGGCCCCGACTGCGCCACGATGGGTGAGGCGATCCAGTATCTCCAGACCCTGTCGAATGGTTTCGTGGCTCTTCACGCCCTTGATGTTGGCGACAAATCCAACACCGCAGGCGTCATGTTCATTGGCGGGATCATAGAGTCCCTGTTTCGGTGGTAAAGCACCTTGGCTCATTACGCAAACCTCATTTCGCACACCCCAGCTAGGCCTACACCGCACCGCGGGTTATACAATAACCTGATACAAGGAGTTCACAGCGACCTGTCAGATCACTGGGTTACATCCGGCGGCCTCAGCCGACTCGTACGCCGCGGGGATACCGCGGAACAGGCAGGAACTGAAGCACCAGAAGACACAGAACATCGTAGGATACTGGAGAATCAGCTCTCAAGCCAGCCTGAAAATAACCCTGCAGGGGCGGAAATCCACCTGGACGCGGCAATCTCAGCGCTAGGCGACAACATCCGCCTTCGTGATAACAATCACATTATTATCAATAATATGGCGTAATTTCCAAGGCCGGAATCACTGCCGGGGGGAAGATCTCTTACCCGGACACCTGAGGTCCGGGCGGAAAAAATAGCTAAAATCCCATAATCATTGTGATTTAGACCGCTGCAGCGAGGCAAAGCTGCGCGCCCAGACACCCGCTTTCTGTACTGGTCCCGGCAATGACGACGCGGCTCCCAGGGCCGTGTCGCGGTCGGGGAAATCGCCCCACAATAGTGCATACAGGGGCCTGCCGTTGCGAGACATCTTGAAGGTATGGGTCTCGCTGCCGAGCCGATATCTGTCGATATAGCCCTGCAAGGAGTCGAGATTCTCCACCGCGATCAACTGCAGCGTATAGCTGCTCGGTGGGCGCGACATGACCCACACCCGTGAAGCATCCTCAGGCGGTATACTCACTGTGGACGCAGCTTCGGTGACGCCAGCGACCGATACCGCTTCCGCTGCATCCGTCACGGGGTCCGCCGCCTTGGCGACATCGATATTCTCCGTCACCGGTTGCTGCCGTTCGTCGTCAACCTCAACCGCGGCCGCCTCCTCTTGGGGCACCGCCACCGGGGCCTCGGCCTCCCTATTTTCCGCTGCCTCCTCCCCGCGCTCCGCAACCGGTTTCTGCGCGACGGGTCTATCGTCGATCGCCGGCTCAGGCTCCCGCCTCTCCACGGCGGCGATGAGGGTTTCGTCCTCGGCCTCACCCTGCAATTCGACGGCCTGTTCGGAGGTATCCGCAGTCATGGTCGGCTCTTCGACAACGAGGGCCCCCACCTCAGCCCGCTCCTCCACAGCCCTATCCGGAACCCCGGGCGTCGCCGGTTCTCTCTGTGCCACTTCGGGTGGCGGCATCTCCCGCTGCGCTGTTGCCGCAGGCGCGGGCAGCGGCGCTATCTCTTTCTCACCATACCCTTTGCGGCTCGAGGCGGGTTCAGACTCAAACAGGGAGCTGATAGGCCCGAACAAAAGAAGCAGAAGCACGAACAGCAACAGCGGCGCACCACCAAACAGCAGCTGCTTTCTATATCCGCTCAGGTTGAAGCCCCCTCCCTTTACATCCCCGTCTTCACCCACCGCATTGAGGATGGCGGTGGCCATCGGACCCGGATTGCCTTTCGTCTCCCGGAAGATCCGGTTCAGCTTTATCTCGTCCAGGGCCAGCTGATCCGACAATCCCTCGTTTTTCAGCAGAAACAGCATGTATGCCGTGGTCTCCTGACGGGTCAGCAGCGGCATGTCGATAACCTGAATCGCCTGGGGCGACATAATCTGCAGCTGGGGGGTCGAGAGCAGCAGGTCGATCTGTTCATCGGCAAACAGCACAATACTGACCAGGCGCACACCGTCCAGCTGCCTTTCAAACAGGCGCAGCAGGGTGATGAGGCTTGTCGGCGGCAGCATCTGTGCATCGTCCACAAGTAACACAGGTATGCGGCCCCGCTTGCGCAAAACCTCAAACCTGTCCACCAGGCGCTGCAGCAGTTCACCGGCGATATCAGGCAGGCCGCAGCAGCGTGCAATGGTTGCCAGAAGGCGTTCCGGCTGCATGGTGGGATCGGCCTCAAAGTGGCAGACGGACCAGTTCTCCGGTGCCAATTGCTGGATTCTCGATGCCAGCAGGGTCTTGCCGATACCGGAGGATCCTCTGACCAGCGGCACCAGTTCGCTGTTCTCGATCAGATGACGCACCAGATCAAGGCGTGCGCTGATCTCCGTGGTGGAAAAATAGTCGTAGGCGTCAGACATGCCTTCACTCCCCATTGAAGCGGCTATCAACTACCGTATTGAGACAGGGTTTCAGTTAGATTATGCATCTCAAATTCGTCTGTTACCAAGGAATTGCCGATCTCTTTCAGGAGTACGAGTCGCAAACGGCCGTCAACCACCTTTTTGTCGACCGCCATCAACGCTAAAAACCGCTCGTTCGTAAGCGCTTCAGGCGGCACGATTGGAAGTCCCGCCCGTTCGATCAAACGATAGATGCGATCACAGGATCGTTCCGACAACCAGCCTTGACGCCTCGACATGTCGGCCGCCATACACATACCGGTGGCGACCGCTTCACCATGCAGCCACTCGCCATAACCCATACCCGTCTCTATGGCATGGCCGAAGGTATGCCCCAAATTCAACAACGCCCGTTGTCCCGCCTCTTTTTCGTCGGCCTCGACAACGTCGGCCTTGCATCTGCAGGATCGTTGAATCGCATAGGCCAGCGCAACCGGGTCACGGGCGCGCAGGGCATCCATGTTCTCCTCGAGCCAGGTGAAAAATTCGGCGTCGATGATCAGGCCGTACTTGATCACCTCGGCCAGTCCGGACGAGAGCTGCCTGTCATCCAGGGTGTTCAGGGTAGAGGTATCGGCCAGCACCAGCCGCGGCTGGTAGAAGGCACCGATCATGTTCTTACCCATGAGGTGGTTGACACCCGTTTTACCACCGACCGACGAATCGACCTGTGATAGCAGTGTAGTAGGAACCTGGATGAAATCCACACCCCGCTGATAGGTTGCCGCCGCGAAACCCGTCATATCCCCTATCACACCGCCGCCGAGCGCGATTAGGGTCGATTTTCTGCTGAAGCGCCCTTTTAGCAGCGCAGTGTAGATCCGATTGAGGACTTCAAGCGTCTTATACTCCTCGCCATCGGGCAGGACACAACTCTTAACCTCATACCCCGACAGGGCCGCAGCGGTCTTGTCCAGATAGAGCGGCGCAATCGTCTCGTTGGTAACGATCATCACCTGGCTACCGCCGACATACTCCTTGTAGAAACCCGCATCGGCATAGATCCCCGCGCCGATATAGATCGGATAGCTCCTTTCGCCCAGATCCACATCCAGTTTACATTCGCATTTACTCAATTCTTTGATCCCAGGTAGGTTTTTAATGTTTCAACTTTTCCAGCGACTTGCGGATATCCTGCACCACAGCCTGGGTATTCCGTCCTTCCGTACTCACCACTATATCAGCTGTCTGTCGATAGAGTGGATCCCGTAGCGCCATCAACTCATTCAGCTTGCCCATCGGATCGGGGGTACTCAACAGCGGTCTGTTTTTGTCTCTGTGGGTACGCTCGAATTGTTGTCGAACCGAGCAGTGCAGGTAGATGACCGTACCCCGGGACGAGAGACGATTACGGTTCCCTTCAGCCATCACCACCCCACCGCCGGTGGCGAGCACGATGCCGTCTCGCGCGGTCAGCTCATCGACAACGATACTCTCCCGTTGGCGAAATCCGTCCTCTCCTTCAAATTCAAAAATCGTCGGTATATCGACACCGGTTCTGCGCTGGATCTCATGGTCGGAGTCGATAAACTCCATATGAAAGAACTCTGCAAGCTGTCTGCCTACAGTCGTCTTGCCCGCACCCATCGGGCCGATCAGAAAGAGATTTTGTAAACCCATGAATTACTCGTCGCAGCCTTCAGCAAAATAAGACCACTGCTCAGACTATATATACCACGATGTTGCGCGAGGACAGCACCGCCTGTTCTATCTATTCTCGGTCATCGCCGCCCGCCTGTTGCGGATTCTCCAGGCTATCCCTATTTCGACAATCCAGGATTATAACGCGGAGTATGGCAAACGGCCCCTGATCGACCAAACAAAAAAGGCGCACCTGTTGGTGCGCCTTGTTGTCAGGGTTGGAAAATCTATCAACGAACAGTCAGCGTCTCCTTGAGGATCTTCGGTGTTACGAAAATCAGCAGCTCGTTGTTGTTGTCGATATTCTCATTGCGCCTGAACAGCACACCCGCATAGGGAATATCTCCGAAGAACGGCACCTTTTCCATATTTTTCTGCTTCGTCCTTTCAAATACACCGCCCAGCACGACCGTTTCACCGTTATCCACCAATACGGTCGTCTCGATCTCCCTGGTATCGATGGGCGGCACGCCCAATACGGACCGGGAGAAATCCGGGTTGTCCTTGTTGATGACCAGATCCATCCGGACCCTGTCATCCGGGGTGATGTGGGGAGTCACGTCGAGTTTCAGCAACGCCTCCTTGAAAGAGACCTTGGTCGCCCCGCTGGAAGTCGCCTCCTGGTAGGGAATCTCGACGCCCTGTTTGATCGTGGCCTGGGTCTGATCGGAGGTTATCACCCTGGGACTCGATATCAGTTCACCCCGGCCCTCTGTCTGCATCGCGGTCAATTCCAGCTGGAGCAGGTAGGTGCCGACCTTGCCGACCAGGAAGTTCAATCCACCCGAGGGCGCGGTGACCGGGAGGTTGACCATCAATCCCTCTTGATTTTCACCATCTTCGCTATTGATCTCTATACCGGGAGCGATACCGAACGAGTTATCGAGATGGCCAGGAAGGGCACCGGCGGTGAGGGTGAAATTGTCGCCAAACGAGCCGTCGAAGTTGGCCCCGAACCTGACACCCAGGTCCTTGGCAAAATCGTTGTTGGCTATCACTATTCTCGATTCGATCAGGACCTGCCTGACGGGTATGTCGAGGCGCTGCAGCAGGCGCCTGATATCCTCGAGCTTTGCCGAGGTATCCTGGATCAGCAGGGTGTTGGTGCGAACATCCACAGTGACGTTGCCACGCTCTGAGAGCAGACGATTCTCATCGGATTTCAACAGTGCCGCCAGGTCTTCCGCCTTTGCATAGTTGACTTGCACAAAGTCGGAGCGCAGCGGGGCCAGCTCTTCGATTTTCTGTTGAGATTCAAGCTCCAACTGCTCGCGGGCCGCAACCTCTTCGGTTGGCGCAACCATGATGACATTGTCGATTTGGCGTTTCGACAACCCTTTGGATTTCAGGATTATATCGAGCGCCTGATCCCATGGCACGTTTTTCAAGCGCAGGGTTATCCTGCCCTCGACGGTGTCACTGGTGACAAGATTCAGGCCGGTAAAGTCCGCGAGCAGCTGGAGCACAGCGCGGACCTCGATATCCTGGAAGTTGAGCGAAAGTCTCTCACCCGTGAATACCAGACGCTCTTTTTGCAGGGCCTCTTTCTCCTGCCGCGACAGGGAACGGACCTCGACGATAAAAATCTCGTTGGCCTGATACGCTAGATAGTCATACTCACCGGTCGGCGAGATCTCGATTTTTACATTCTCCCCAAACGGCTTGGTCTCCACCCTGGTAATCGGGGTGGCGAAATCCATCACATCCAGGGACTGCACCAGGGAGGCGTCGACATTGGCCTTGAAGGCCTCGACGACGATCTTTCCGCCCTCTTCTCTGACGTCCACCGGTGTTGAGGGATTGGTCAATGTGATCATCACCCGTCCCTCTCCCGCCTCGCCCCGGCGGAAGTCAATGTTGGCGATGTCATATCTGTCGGCCCGAACCTCCTTTCCGCCGCCAGCGCCTGGCGCCGCGGCCGGCGTAGTCTTGGCCGGCATAGCCGCCTTCGGCGCTTGAGCTACGGCTGAGGATCCGATCCCTTTGTTGCTTACATCAAGGGTGACCAATACATCCGAACCCGTCACTTCCGTCTTGTAGCCAACCAGGGAAGTGAGGTTTATCACAACCCGGGTGCGGTTACCCGCCTGCAATGCGGTGATGCTGTGTGCCGGCCCCACACCGATCATCTTGGTTTTGTAGCCCAGTTCGTTGCTTACACCGGCAAAATCGAGGGAAATCCTGGCAGGATTCTCGGTGGTGAAGCTCACCGGCTCACCCACCGGCGCCGTCAGGCCCAGCGATATCTGAACCCTGTCGCCCGGCAGCGCTGAAAACTCGATGGACTTGAGGGATGCCTCGGCAAACACAAGCAGCGGTGCGCCCCACAGGATCAAGAGCAACATCAGGGTGTTGAACCTCGAGCTCCGGTCCCCTCTCATTTCTGAATGACTTTTCCAACTGTGTCTGAGTGCCATTGGCAAACCCCTCATCTCGAATTCCTCTTGACTATTCCGCCAACGCTAGCGAAGCCTGACGCTCAATATACCCACCAGAACCATCCTGTACTATCTCAGTCAATTCGATTCTGTCTTCAGAAATCAGCACGATGCGGCCGTGGTTTTGACCCATGTAATTGCCGCTTTTAACCTTGTGCACAGTCCCTTCCTTAGTCTTTACCAATCCCCATGTGGCCCCGATTTGCTCAAGTGTTCCCACCATCCGAATGGAGTCCAGTGGATAGGTTTCAAGTTCCTCTTTACGCCGATTGAAGTCGGGCCGGATACCGCTCCCAGCGACACTTGCAGTTTCCGCCTGATCACCGAACATATCGAGGAACGGATTTCTGCGTCCCGTATCGGAGTAGATGAACGTCTCAATCTGCCTGATCTCCGGCAGCGGCTCGATACGCTCAGGTGGTTGAGCCTTTTGCTGCGCGACAAATCCTCTCAGCTCGTCCAGATTCGGATTTGCACAACCTGAAACGACGGCGACGGAAAAAAGGAGCGGAAGCCACAGGATCCTATCGTTGAGTATACGCATGCTCATTGATCTTCCTCTTCTTCATCAAGGTAGCGATAGGTCTTTGCTGTCGCCTCCATGAGCAGATCAGCATTCGCATCCTCTTTGGATACTCTGCTTATCTTCACATCGTGTATCGTGACAATTCGCGGCAGTGCGGCCAGGCCACTGATAAAATGGCCAAATTCATGATATTGGCCGGTCACTTTGACCTGTATCGGCAGCTCGGCGTAAAACTCTCTCGGCACCTCTTCCTGCGGCTTGAACAGTTCGAACTCCAGTCCTGAAGCCAGGCCGGTCTGGGATACATCCACCAGCAGCTCCGCCACCTCGGTCTTGTCGGGCAGTTGTCTCAGCATGGTGCCGAAAGACTGATTCATCTCTTCCAACTGTTTCCGATAGGCCTCAAGATTCGATGCCTTTTTCTGCTTTTTCGAATAATCCGCGCGCAGTTCCTGCTCTTTCTTCTGCACCCCTTCCAGGCTGTTTATATCATCCTCAACAACCAGGTAATAACCGGCCACCAAGACGATTATTGCAGCCAAGATGACCACAATGACCTTGATCGGCGTCGGCCAAACACCGACATTATTGAAGTCAAGTTCGCCGAGATCTTCTAAAATACTCATTCTTCAGCCTCCGCGTTCTGGGAGGTTTGCTTAACCATAAGCTTAAAGTTGCTATAGCCGGTACCCGTCTTCTCTTTGCTCTCGATGAATACCAGCGCGGGCCTTTCCAGCCACTCGGAATCATCGACGTTGCGCATCATCGAGGAGACACGGGCATTCGATTGCGCCTGTCCGCTGAAGGTAACCAGTGCGCCCTGCTGCTCGATTTCATCGAGGAAGACCCCATCCGGCAGCGTGGTTACAACCTCATCGAAGAGGTGAACGATCTGCGGCCTGCTGCTCTGCAACTCCTGAATGATATTCATTCTGTCCAGGAGATTCTGCTTGGTCTTGTCAAGATCCTGGATTTCACGAATCTCCTTCTCAACAGCCTTAATCTCATCTTGCAGAAAATCGTTGCGCGCATTCTGCGCACCGATCTGGCTCTGGATCAGCTGATGGATGCCGAAGACCACAAATGCGGCGAGCAGCGCGCCCGCCAGCACCATCAGCCCGAATTCCTTCTGACGCTCTTTGCGTTCCGCTTCTCGCCATGGGAGTAGGTTAATTCGCGCCATCAGTCGAAACTCCTCAATGCCAAACCGCAGGCGATCATCAATGCCGGAGCATCAGCACTCAGCGCCTGGGGTTTTACCCTTGATGAAACCGACATGTTGGCGAACGGGTTCGCCACCGATGCCGGGGTCCCCAACTTCTCCTCTATCAGATCATCGACACCAGGTATGGATGAGCTGCCCCCGGCCAGGATGATGTGGTCGACGCTATTGTAAGCGCTGGAGGAGAAAAAGAACTGCAGGGAGCGGCTGACCTGCTGAGCCATCGCCTCCTTGAAGGGCTCAAGGACTTCCGGCACGTAGTTATCCGGCAGCCCGCCCTGGCGTTTCGCCATGCCGGCCTCCTCGATGGAGAGTCCGTAACGGCGTTGGATCTCTTCCGTCAACTGCCGGCCACCGAAATTCTGTTCCCGGGTATAGATAATCTTGTTGTTGTGGAGCACGTTCAGGGTGGTGGTGGTGGCGCCGATGTCCGCAATGGCGATCGTCTGGTCTTCGCCGTGTTCAGGGAGCTGATCCATCAGCTGGGAACAGGCGTTTTCCATGGCATAGGCCTCCACATCCACGATCGTGGCGGAGAGCCCGGCCAGTTCCAACGCCGCGACCCGGTCGTCGACATTCTCGCTGCGGGACGCGGCCAGCAGCACATCGACCAGCTCGGCATTTTTCTCGGAGGGTCCGATGACCTCAAAATCGAGGTTGACCTCTTCCAGGGGGTAGGGGATGTATTGATCGGCTTCCAGTTGAATCTGGCTCTCCAGCTCCTGATCGGAGAGGGCCGCCGGCATTGAGATGACCTTGGTGATCACGGCGGAGCCGGAGACGGCGACCGCGGCATTTTTTGCCCTCGATCCGGATCGCCTTACCGCGGAGCGGATCGCATCACCGACTGCATCGACTTCTGCGATATTCTTTTCGACAACTGCGTTGCCCGGTAATGGTTCAACCCCGTAGGCTTCTACCCGGTAGATTGCGCCATTACGCCCGGTTGCTTGGGACAACTCTAACAACTTGATGGCTGTGGAGCTGATATCTATGCCTATTAAAGGCGGTTTTTTTCTTCCGAATAGTGACATGCGGTTACCTAAACAATCCTTATGCCGCAGAACTTAACTAGGATTCTCTTTAAATAGAGTAAGTAACTATATAGCAGCAAATGATTTTTTTGTGAAGACATTTTTTCACAAAAGAGCTAATATTGCTCACATTTTATTTGCTAGACTATCGATCTTCATACGGACCATTCTGGTCTGCCCTGATAAACTAATTCTGTGAACCAGCGCATGAAGTCGTTTTACAGACTCTTAAGATACCTCGTTTACTTCTTATTCGGCCTTTCAGTGATAGGCGCTGTAGCTCTTTTTGGCGCCTATCTCTACCTTGAACCCAAGTTGCCATCCATCGAAACCCTCAAGGATGTACGTCTACAGGTCCCCCTTCGTATCTACAGTAACGATCACCTGCTGATCGCTGAATTTGGCGAAAAGCGTCGAGAACCGCTCGATTTCGATCAAATCCCGCCAATCATGATCAATGCCTTTCTCGCCGCTGAGGATGACCGCTTTTTCCAGCACCCCGGCGTAGACTATCAAGGCATCATGCGCGCCGCCATCCAGCTCCTGCTCACCGGTGAGCGAAGGCAGGGCGGAAGCACCATCACCATGCAGGTGGCCAGGAACTTCTTCCTCAGCAGCAAAAAGACCTACACCAGAAAACTCAATGAGATATTTCTCGCCCTGAAGATAGAACGGCTGCTCTCCAAAGAGGAGATACTCGAACTCTACCTCAACAAGATCTATCTCGGCCACCGTTCCTATGGTGTCGGCGCAGCTGCCTTAGTCTATTACGGCCGGCCTGTAGAAAAACTTGAGCTTTCTGAAATCGCCATGATAGCCGGGCTCCCCAAGGCCCCGTCCCGCTACAACCCCATCTCCGATCCAGAACGCGCATTGATCCGCCGAAACTACGTTCTGGGCCGCATGCGGGAACTCAACTATATCAGTCATTTCGAGTACGACACAGCGGTAGCCGCGCCGATAACCGCAAATCTCCATACCGCGCCAAGCGAGGTGGAAGCCCCTTATGTTGCGGAAATGGCCCGTGCGGAGGCGGTCAGCCGATTTGGCCAGGACGCCTACACCAGCGGCTATAGTATCACCACCTCCATCGACAGCCACCTGCAGGAAGCCGCCAACCAGGCCCTGCGCCAGGCCATCCAGGCCTACGACAAGCGTCACGGCTTTCGCGGAGTCGCCGCACACCATGATATCACCGAAGTCGAGGAAGAGGCCGAACTGATCGCCCTGCTGGATGAGATCCCGGATGTTACCGGCATGAAAAAGGCTGTGGTGACGGCCATCGGAGAACAGAATGCCGAGGTATACACGGCCCAGGGAGAGCGGCTGACCCTCGAGTGGCCGGCCCTGTCATGGGCAAGCCCCTACATCAGCCATGACGCCAAGGGGGATGCGCCAAAACAGACCCAGGAGATCCTGACAAGCGGCGACATTGTCTACCTCTACTGGGAAAAACCGCAGGAAGGCGAACCCCATTGGCGTCTGGCACAGATACCCGCCGCCTCCGGCGCGCTCGTCTCCGTCACCCCGAACAGCGGTTCGATAAAGGCATTGGTAGGCGGCTATGACTTCTACCTGAGCAAATTCAACAGGGTGACACAGGCCAAGCGTCAGCCGGGATCAGGTTTCAAGCCCTTTATCTACTCCGCCGCCCTCGAGGCGGGCTTTACCCCCGCTACGCTGATAAACGATGCGCCGGTGGTGTTCGAGGACGATGCCCTGGAGGCGGTTTGGCGTCCGGAAAACTACAGCGGCAAATTTTTTGGCCCCACCCGGCTGCGCTATGCGCTGACCCACTCCCGCAACCTGGTTTCGATCCGGCTTTTGCGCAAGATAGGAATAAAATTCGCAATCAACTACGCCAGCCGCTTCGGTTTTGACAAAAACGACCTGCCCCACGATCTATCCCTCGCCCTGGGCAGCGGTTCGGTAACCCCGCTGGCCATGGCTGGCGGTTACAGCGTACTGGCCAACGGCGGCTATTATGTTCCACCCTATATAATCGACTCGATCCACGACGACCAGGGCGAAACGATCTACCAGGCGAATCCCATCCAGATCTGCGATGAGGAGATGAAACAGCTCGCCGAGCAGGCCGCCCAATCCGCCGCGGAAGCGGCGCCAGTGCAGACCGAGACCGCGGCAGAAGATGGGATCGATGAGGCCGATGAGGTTGATGAGGCCGAAGAGGTCGTCATACCCCGCTGTGCGAAACGCGCGATAACCGAACAGAATCACTACCTGATGCACTCAATGCTGCGGGATGTCATACAGCAGGGTACGGCGCGCAAGGCGCGCGCCCTCGGCAGAGGGGATGTTGCCGGCAAGACAGGCACCACCAACGACCAGAAAGACGCCTGGTTCAGTGGCTTCAACCACTACCTGGTTACCACCACATGGATCGGTTTCGACGACGTCGAACCCCTGGGACGGGGGGAGGTCGGCGGCCGCGCCGCGCTCCCCGCCTGGATAGACTACATGGGCGTGGCGCTCAACGGCATCAACGAGGCCGTACCCGATATGCCGTCCGACATGGTCACCATGCGCATAGACGTTGACACGGGACAACCGGTGGGGGTTGGCAGTTCGAATGCCATTTTTGAGGTATTCGAGGTCCACAACGCGCCCAGGTTACCCCGGGAGGACCGCTCCGGGAGGAACCAGGGCGCCACCCCGCAGACAGTTCTGACACCGATCGAAGACCCCTTTTGAACAACCATGCGGACAGGAAAGCGTGAACTACAACGGCGTATCGCCTACGACGCGGCCCGCATTCTGACCGAGCTGCGCAGCGACAATATCGCCTATGCCTGCCAAAAGGCCGCGGCCAAGTACGGCGTCACCAAACGCCAGCTCCTGCCGACCCGGGAGGAGGTTGAAAATGCCCTGCGGGAGCAGCAGCGCCTGCTGCGGGGAGAGGGACAGGCCAACACCCTTCAGGCGCTTCGTCAAAGCGCCCTCCGCGCCATGCAGGCGCTGCAGCAGTTTCACCCCAAACTGGTGGGGGCGGTGTTCGATGGCACCGCCGACAGCAACAGCACGGTGAGGCTGCATCTGTTTGCCGATACCCCCGAGGAGCTGCTGTTCGCGTTGAGCGACATGCATATTCCCTGGCAGGAAAAGCAGTACCAGATGCACTTCAGTGACGGCAGAAGGGAGACAATGCCCTGCTTTCGCTTCAGTGCCGACGGTGTCGGCTTCGAGCTAACCCTGCTACCCGCGCAAAATTCACGCAACCACCCGCTGGATCCGCTGGATAATCAACCCATCCAGGGGGCGACCATAAAGCAGCTGCAGCTGCTCATCGAATCACCCGCTTGAGCCAACTGTCTCAGCGCTGATCCAGCGGCACGTAGTCGCGCCTGGCGTAACCCTTGTAGATCTGACGCGGGCGCCCGATCTTCTGCCTGGGATCGTCCATCATCTCCAGCCAATGGGCCACCCAACCGACCGTACGCGCGATGGCGAACATCACGGTGAACATATTGTTGGGTATACCCAGGGCGCGATAGATGATACCGGAGTAGAAGTCGACATTCGGATAGAGCTTGCGTTCGATGAAATACTCGTCGTTCAACGCGATCTCCTCCAGGCGCTGGGCCAATTCGAACATCGGATTGTTGGAATCCGCCAGTTTCTGCAGCACCTCGTGACAGACCTCCCGAATGATGCCGGCCCGGGGGTCGTACTTCTTGTAGACCCGATGCCCGAAACCCATCAGGCGGAAGCCGTCATCCTTGTCCTTGGCCTTGGCGATGTATTTGTCGATCTGGGAAACATCACCGATCTCGCTGAGCATATCCAGCACCGCCTCATTGGCGCCGCCATGGGCCGGGCCCCAGAGGGACGCGATTCCGGCAGCGATGCAGGCGAATGGATTGGCCAGGGAGCTGCCGGCAAGGCGCACCGTGGAGGTACTGGCGTTCTGTTCGTGATCGGCATGGAGGATGAAGAGCAGGTTGAGCGCCTTCTCCGCAACCGGATCCACTTCATACTCTTCGCAAGGGGTTGCGAACATCATGTGCAGCAGATTGGCGCAGTAGGAGAGCTCGTTGCGCGGATACATGAACGGTTCGCCGACATTGTGTTTATAGCTGGCGGCGGCAATCGTCGGCATTTTCGCTATCAATCTGTGTGCCGCGACCCGGCGCAGTTCAGGATCGTTGATATTGAGCGAGTCGTGATAGAAGGCCGAGAGCGAACCGACAACACCCACCATGATCGCCATCGGATGGGCATTGAAGTGAAAACCGTCGAAGAAGTGGGTCAGGGTTTCATTCAGCATGGTGTGGCGGCTGATCAGTTGATTGAACTCCTTCAACTGATCTGCGTTCGGCAACTCGCCATTCAAGAGCAGATAGGCGGTCTCGAGATAGTCGCCGTTCTCGGCCAACTGCTCAATGGGATAACCCCGATATTCAAGGATGCCTATCTCGCCCTGGATAAAGGTGATCTTGCTTTGGCAGCTTGCCGTCGACATAAACCCCGGATCATAGGTGAAGACCCCGGCCTCACTGTAGAGGGCCGAGACATCGATTGCGGGCGGACCCTGGATCGATTCGCGAACAGGTAGCTTTATCGACACTCCGGTCTCGTCATTGGTCAATGTATAGGTCTTTTGATTATCCGCCATGTTGGGCTCCATGAGTTACTTCAAGGCTTGCGTATGAACCGGGTATTCAACCAATCAGGGCCAATACCTTACACCGCGTGCGGTATTAATTCTGGACTAAGAATATAACTATTTTTTATAGGGACCAAAATTATAGCCCCAAATCGACGCGGTTCTTCAACAAGATTATGTAAATGATAACTATTGTTTTTTACAAACAGTGGTCCCCTTTGACCACCCCATAGGGGCCAATGCCCGCCAACCGGGGCATTGCCCGCCACATGCCCGCTTAATTCAGGGCCTCGGTAAATGGCAATTCCTGGCCTTGAACCGGCCTCAATTGATCGAACCAGGTGGCCGTTTCATCATAACGGGCGAAAAAGGGCTTTTGCACCAGCTCGTGATCCCTGGCCTGGATAAAGCGCAGCACAAAGACCCTCTCCCCGTTGACCTCGGTGATACCCTGCACCTCAACCTTGCCGGGACCGGCACTCATACTGGGCCCCCGGGCGGTGCGGCCCAAACCGGAAACCTGCTTCATTGCATCGCGATAGATTCGCCATGCCTTGTGGAGGGGGACCTCAAAATAGCGCCGGGCACCGGTATCGCGCTCGACAAACATATAGTAGGGAATGATTCCCAACTTAACCTGTTCGTTCCACAGTTTCGCCCAGTCATCGGGGTTGTCGTTGATCTTCGCCAGCAGTGGGCCCTGGCTGCGGATCTCCGCCCCTGTATCGCGAATACGGCGAATCGCCGCCCGGGCGATGTCGGTATCGAGTTCGCGCCAGTGATTGTAGTGGGCCATGAATGCGACATGCTTACCCGCCAACACAAGGTGGTGAAGCAGTTCGATCAGTTCATCGGCATCATCATCCGAAATGAAGCGCTGCGGCCAGAAGGTCAACGCCTTGCTGCCGATGCGTATGGTCTGGATATGGCTGAACTCGGGGTGGAGCAGAGGCTCCAGGTAGCTCTTCAGCTGCCTGCTCTTCATCACCATCGGATCGCCGCCGGTCACCAGCAGATCGGTCACCTCCGGGTGGAGCCGCAGATAATCGTAGAGCCTCTCGGCCTCGGTTGTCGCCATGCGCAGTGACTTGTTGCCGATAAACTGCGCCCATCTGAAGCAGAAGGTGCAGTAACTGTGGCAGGTCTGCCCCTGGCTGGGGAAGAACAACACCGTCTCGTTATACTTATGCTGCAGCCCGGGAATCGGCTCGCCGTCTCCATCACGGGGCATGTTCCGATCCAGCTGCCCGGCGGGATGGGGATTCAGCTCGGCCCTGATCTCGTTGGCCAATGCCCGCACACCCTCTTTCTCCATGCCGGAGCGCAACGCCATGTCCATCCGGTTGTAATGCACATCCGACAACATGCCGCGCTGGGGAAAGGTCAGCTGAAATATCGGATCATCCGGCACCCGCCGCCAATCGATAAGCTCGCCCAACACATATTCATTGACACGAAAAGGGAGTACGGATGAAACAACCTTCATCTCATGGCGCAACTCTGCGGACAGCTGGTCCAGCTGGCTGATCCGATCCAGGTCACGGGCTGTGTAGACAGTGAAGCGCTGAGGTGCATATTCAAAATCAACCGAATGCAACAATGACCTGGTCGATCTGGAATTAAGCGGCATAGTCGTCTCCTCGAGGAATCACAAATACCTTGCCAGAGATCCCTCAACTGGTTGGAAAATGCAGCCCATAAACACCGGTAGTCGACAGTGACTTGATTTGTCAATCTGACACTTCACAAACGACCAGAGAATCGGGCATAAGGAGCCGTACCCTAACAAACAATGGCAAAGGCATCAAAAGAAGCTTAATGCAACCTTATGCACAATAACATCAATTAGCAACATTTAATGATTTTAGATGGAAGATAGACACAGATAGATGCAAACTTGTATTAGATTTGATAATGCAATACTTGATTGATTGTTTATTGAAATTCTTTGGTTTCGGCGTCGGTTCCATCAATCACGGATCGACTGCACATTTGTGCAAAGCACTATAAATATTTATCATCTGCATGCATAATTTGATTTATATACCTATAAACAAAAAAGATATTGTACTCGAATAAAAAGAGCGACTAAGGCTGCACCATGAACCTACACGAATATCAAGCAAAATCCCTTTTTGCCGGCTACGGCATTCCAGTACCCCAAGGCCAACCCGTTTCGAGCCCGAGCGACGCCCGAACCGCGGCCCAGGGAGTGGGCGGAGAGCTCTGGGTAGTCAAGGCTCAAGCACATACCGGCGGGCGCGGCAAGGCGGGCGGGGTGAAGCTGGCGCGCAACCTGGACGAGGTTGAAGAGGCCGCGGGTGATATCCTCGGGATGACCCTGGTTACCAATCAGACCGGCGCCCAGGGACTGCCGGTGAACACCGTCCTGGTGGAGGAGGGGAGCGATATCGCCAGAGAGCTCTATCTGGGGGCGCTGCTGGACCGCTCACGCTCGCGCATTACCTTCATGGCCTCGGCCGCCGGCGGCATGAACATCGAGGAGGTGGCCGCGGAAACACCGGAAAAGATACTCACCACCATCGTCAATCCAGCAACCGGCATGCTGCCGTTCCAGTGCCGGAAACTCGCCTTCGGGCTCGGCCTCTCCGGCGATCAGATCAAACAGTTCTCCAAGATCATGATGGCCCTCTACAAGCTCTACATCGACAATGATGTCAGCCTGATCGAGATCAACCCGCTGATCGTCACCTCCGCCGGCGATCTGATCGCCCTGGATGCAAAGATCAATCTCGACAGCAACGCCCTCTACCGCCACCAGGAGCTGCTCGCACTGCGCGATGTCACCCAGGAGGATGAGAAGGAGGCTGCCGCCGCCCAACACGACCTCAACTACATCACCCTCGACGGCAACATCGGCTGCATGGTGAATGGCGCCGGTCTCGCCATGGCCACCATGGATATGGTCAAACTGCATGGCGGCGAACCCGCCAATTTCCTCGACGTCGGCGGCGGTACAACCGCCGAGCGGGTCACAGAGGCCTTCAAGCTGATCCTTTCCGATGCCAAGGTGAAGACGGTACTGGTCAATATTTTCGGCGGCATTGTCCGTTGTGACCTGATCGCGGAGGGGATCATCACGGCTGCCCGCAGCATCGGGGTCTCTATACCCGTCGTGGTCCGCCTCGAAGGCACCAATGCCCAACAGGGACTCGAAATGCTCGAAACAAGCGGTCTCGATTTCCAAACCGCAAACGACTTTGCCGAAGCCGCGAAGCGAGCCGTCGCCGCGGCCACCTGAACAAGTACAGAGGGATTACAAGCCAATGAGCATACTCGTCGACAAAGAGACCCGTGTCATCTGCCAGGGCTTTACCGGCAAGCAGGGCACTTTTCATTCGCAGCAGGCCATCGAGTATGGCACCCAGCTGGTGGGCGGCGTTACCCCCGGAAAAGGCGGCCAGACCCATCTCGAGAGACCGGTGTTCGATACCGTCCATGATGCGGTTGCCGCCACCGGCGCCGACGCCACCATGATCTATGTCCCCCCCCCCTTCGCCGCCGACGCGATCATCGAGGCGGCTGAATCCGGGATCCGCGTCATTGCCTGCATTACCGAGGGCATACCCATACTCGACATGCTCAAGGTCAAGGAGGCGCTGAAATCCTACGATGCCCGCCTCATCGGTCCCAACTGCCCCGGCATCATCACCCCCGGAGCCTGCAAGATTGGTATCATGCCCGGCTCAATCCACCAACCGGGCAGGGTGGGCGTGATGTCCCGCTCCGGCACCCTCACCTACGAAGCCGTGCACCAGACAACCCTGGCCGGACTCGGCCAGAGCACCTGTGTCGGACTGGGGGGCGATCCGATTAACGGCACCAGCTTTATCGACTGCCTGAAACTGTTTGAAGAGGACGCCCAGACCGAGGGCATCATCATGGTTGGCGAGATCGGCGGCTCCGCCGAGGAAGAGGCGGCGGACTATATCAAGACCCGTGTCAACAAGCCCGTGGTTGCCTACATTGCCGGCGTTACCGCGCCGCCGGGGAAGCGCATGGGGCACGCGGGGGCCATCATCAGCGGCGGCAAAGGCACGGCGGACGCCAAATTCGCAGCCCTGGAAAGCGCCGGTGCGCAGGTGGTGAGATCCCCCGCGGAGATGGGCAACCGGATGGCACAGCTGATCAACTGATATACTGCAATCATGAAACCCGTCAAAAGCCCCTACCTCGTACCCTTCGACGGCCGGATCAAGCGCAACCGCTTCACCACCAAGCCGCCCAAGGATGAGGCGGACAAAAAAAGCTGTAAGAAGGCCCTGGCCAGGGAGACCGACCAGCTGGACGAACTCCAGCGAAGGCTCTATGCAGAGGACAGGCGCTCCCTGCTGATCCTTTTCCAGGCCATGGACGCCGCCGGCAAGGACAGCACCATACGCGCCGTCATGACCGGCATAGATCCGAGCGGCTGTCAGGTTTTCTCATTCAAACAGCCCTCCAAGGAGGAGCTCGACCATGACTTTCTATGGCGCACAACCCGGGCGCTGCCGGAGCGCGGACGGATTGGCATCTTCAACCGCAGCTACTACGAAGAGACACTCGTGGTCAGGGTCCATCCCGAGTATCTGCAGGCCCAGCGCATCGATATTCCCAAAGATCTCGACCGATTGTGGCAACAGCGGTTCGAGTCGATCCGCCAGTACGAAAGGCATCTATCGGACAACGGAACGGTGATCCTCAAATTCTGGCTCAACGTCAGCAAGGAGGAGCAGCGCATGCGCTTTCTTTCGCGCCTGGACGAAGCGAGAAAAAATTGGAAATTTTCCGTCAAGGACGTGGAGGAGAGGCAGCATTGGGAGGACTATATGCAGGCCTATCACCAGGTCCTTGAAGAGAGTTCCAGGGCCTGGGCGCCCTGGTATGCCATACCCGCCGACAACAAGCCCTATATGCGCTGGCAGGTTGCCCGCATCATCCGTAAGACCCTGGAAAGGATGGATCCCGACTATCCCAAGGTCGAACAGGATGAGGCCACCAGATTTGACGAAATGCGCGCCCTGCTCGACAGCGAGTAGTGACAGGATGTAAACAGCAGCTATCGTGTCTATGCTGAGAGATAAATCCGTCGTCCAGTCCATGGGTTAACGAAGGGAGCCCATACCGCTTGCTGACTTGGAATTCGAACCATGCGCCCTTGGCTAATCATCACAATCTGCATCACCCTGTTCAGTCCGTTCATCAGCCAGGCGGAACCCTACCCGGAGCAGCGCAGCAATCGCCAGCTGGCGGTCACTGTCTGCAACGACTATCGGGAGAACAATCGCCTGCCCTGCTTCGTCTCGCGCAACGATTGTCCCAGGGGTTTCGAGGTCATCGAACGCTTCACCGACAGCAGTGGACCGACTTTTTCGGCCTGCCGCGACAAGCGTCACGAGCGACCCAGGCTCAGCATGCCGCCCGGCGGTCGCTTTGCCGGCAAGAATCCGCAACTGCTGAAACAGTTTGACCGACTCGTCAGCGCAATCGAAAAGGGGCAGGTAGGCAGGTCGATGCACCTGCCGAAGGCCTCCCGGGAGCAGCTGGGCCACTTTTTCTCCGCGATCGATCTCACCAGGATCAAACTGGTTTACAGCAAGGCCCTGGCCAACGGCTGCTTTACCGACTGCCGACAGATCTTCTGCGCCAGCGGAGATCAGGTCAATGCCTGGACCGATCCTCAGGCCCCGGTATTGTCGATCAGGCTCCTGCATCAGCTGGCCCATGTCGAACGCTGCGAAATCCAGGGCGGACGAGAACGCTTTGTCCGGACCTGGTTGAAGCACCTGCCTGACGAAGTCTTCAACGCCCTCGATCGCGGTGAAGCCATCGACACGGAGATGATCCATTTTGCCATGTACATGGAGAGCCATGCGAATAACCGGGCGGAGAGCATCTGCCGTCGCCTAAGCTGCGAAAGAGAGTAATCTCAGCGGGCCTCACTTTCCATAGTGCGCCTTCAGTGCTTTCCCCAGGGCGGACCAGGACTGCTGGTCTGCCGCCGCATCATACTCAAGCGGCAGATCGAATGCCTGGCCGAAGCTGTCGGCGCCCGGATTGGTGAACGAGTGCTTCGCCCCCGGGTAGTTGGTAAAGCTGTATTTCACCCCGGCCTGGTCCATTTCAGCCATGAATGCGTCGATATGCTCCGTCTTCACAAACGGGTCGTCCGCGCCATTGAAGACCAGCACCTCGGCCTTGACCTCCCCTTTGACAGCCGGCTTCGAGGTCGGCAGACTGCCGTGAAAACTGCCGACCAGATCGAGATCCAAACCACGCCTGGCCATCTCCAGGACCATCCCGCCGCCAAAGCAGTAGCCGATTGCGGAGATATCATTCCTCGCCACGCTTTTATGCGCCTGCAGCAGCGCCATGGCCGCCTGGAAGCGGGCGGTGGCTGTCTCCATGTTTTTCTTTACTTCGGCGGCAAAGTGCCCCGCATCCTTGGGGTGGTCCGCCTGCTTGCCATCGCCATACATATCCACGGCCAAGGCGGTGTAGCCCATGGCGGCCAACTGCCGGGCTCGACTGCGGGCATACTCATTGTGCCCCCACCACTCGTGCACCACCAGAATTCCCGGGCGTCGCTCGCCGGCCGCATCATCATAGGCCAGAAAGCCCTTCATCTGGACGCCCCCATGGCTATAAACGACCTCCTCTCCCACAACCGCGCCCAGCAGGGTCAGGGGAAGACTGCACAACACCAGTACCATGACAAGCCTTTTCATATCTCAACTCCTCCTCATCAATATTCGACAGACTCGGCGACCCGCACAGCGCAGGGGGGCCTGCCCGTTATTCACACCCTACACTTAGCACAGTTCCAAGGGTAACATCACCCTGATGCGACTCCTGATATTTTTGTTTCTGCTTCTCTCCCTCAGTTCAACAATCTCCGCCGGGGAATTAACCGTGACCGATGGTCAGGGTAATGATATCTCAATCGAGGTCCGAGAGGCCCCGGGCGACCTGGTGATGGTCTGGCTGGTCGACCACGATGAACCACGCGCCCTCTTCGACAGCCTGCTGCAACAGCTCACAGGTGCCGGGATCGAGGTATGGCGGGTCGATCTGCTGCAGGCCTATTTTCTGCCCCGTTCCAGCGAAACCGTTCGCACCCTCGATGGTGAAGGTGTCGCCACGGTACTCGCGGCCGCGCATGCCAACAGCGACAAGCAGATCCTGCTCGCCAGCTATGACCGCATGCCCCTGCCGCTTTTGCGCGGGGTAAATCGCTGGCAGGCCGGTCAGGCGGATTCGCGCCTGCTGGGGGCGATGCTTTTCTACCCGAATCTCTTTGGACCCGCACCGGTCGCGGGTGAGGCGCCGCTGCTCGATCCGATCCTGCAGGCCACCAATCTGCCGCTGGTGATATTCCAGCCTGAACTCGGCAGTCAACGCTGGCGCCTGATGCCGGTGGTATCGACCCTATGGCGGGCGGGCTCGCCTGCCTATATATACATGGTCCCCGGGGTAAGGGATTGGTTCATCATGGGAGACGAGGAGTCTGCGGAGGAGAAACGGAAGGCCGTTTCCAGGCTTCCCCGGCAGATAGCCAGCCTTGCCAGGCTCTTGGCCCGCCATCCCAAACCCCTCTCGAACATCGAGGCCAGGGGCAGACAGATAGCCTCAGCCGATCTTCACACCCTTACCCCCGTCGATGGGGTCACTCCGGCGCCGTCCCTGAGGCTCGCGGACAGCAGCGGCAGGCAGTTGGATCTCGAGTCACTCGAAGACCGCGTGGTCCTGGTCAATTTCTGGGCGACCTGGTGTCCGCCCTGTGTCGAGGAGATACCATCACTGAACCGTCTGCTGGCCCACTATCGGGGGCAGAGGATCGAGATCATCTCGGTCGATTATCGTGAAACTGCCGAGGAGATAGGCAAATTTCTCCAGCAGATACCGGTGGATTTTCCTGTCCTCATGGACAGGGACGGCCTGACTTCCCTCGACTGGCAGGTGTTTAGCTTCCCCAGCTCCTTCATCATCGACCGCCTGGGCCGGATACGCTATACCGCCAACAGGGCCCTCAACTGGGACAGCCCGGAGGTGATCGGAATCCTCGACGGGCTGTTGGCGGAGTAGCGGACAAAATAGATCAAAGCGTGACTTGAATCAGGGTTTAAATTAGATAATTATTATAAGCTTAATTACCGTCCCCTAAACCAGTAGAGTCCGATGGCAAGTCAAACCAGCAAAAAGAAGGCTGCGCCCGTAAAAAAAACCACGGGTGCCACCACCCGCAAGAAGCAGACCGCCAAAAAGCAGTCCGCTTCGACCCGCAAAAAGCAGGCCGTGAAGAAACAGCCTGCCAAGCGCACCAGGACCACGGCGGCGAGCAAAGCGGCAACACCGGTTAAGGAGGGTGGTGAGAATCGCGTCCTACCGGGTTTACTGCAGGGGCTGCAGTCGGTCTTCGACAAGATCCACAAAGACAGCCGCGACCGTGAAGATCACCAGGAAAAGATCATCGAGGAGTTCAGCGACCGGCTGACCCACGCCTTTGAACAGAGCCATACCGAAACCGAAGAGAGGGAGAAACTGCTGCTGGAGAGGCTGGAGGCCATAGAGAAAGAGCAGTCCTACAGGATCCAGCGCATCAAACTCTTCTCCCTGCCGGGTACGCTGATCGCCGTCGCCGCCCTGATCTATCTGTTTTACGTGGTCCACATCATGGAGCGTTCCATGACCAGCATGTCCGCGGATATGAACCAGATCAGACACCATATCGCGTCGATTGGCAACGACACCAACGCCATGTCGGGCGGCGTCGTCGAAATGAACCAGCAGATGGCGCAGACCAACAAGAACATGAAGGCGATCACCACCCAGGTGAAAGGGATGAACGGCAATATGAATCACCTGACCCGCAACGTGGGCGTGATGACCCATGACGTAGGCGCCATGTCACATACGGTCAGCCCGGTGATGAACGGGATGCGCAACTTCCTGCCGTTCTTCTAGCAGCTGTTTGCCGGCCCCGGTTCAATCGTCCCCAAAGCTGGTTCCGATGCGTTTCGCGCTGACCACCCAGGGGTGGTCGGCGGGTACCAGTTTCTTGTTTCCGGCCACCTCGGTGAGGGGCACCGGGACCGCCAGGTCCCCTTTTGCCGCCACCATGACACCGAACACCTCCTTCGATATCAGATCGGCGCAGGCGGTGCCGAGACGGGTGGCGAGCAGCCGGTCCACGGCGGAGGGTGTGCCGCCACGCTGCAGGTAGCCGAGAATCGTCACTCTCGATTCCAACCCCGTCAGCTCTTCAAGCTGGCGGGAGAGGGTGACGGTGTGGTTGGCATGGGCCGTCTCAAACGCGGCAAGCTCCGCCTTTGCACTCTTGCGTTCCTTCTTGTTGTCCGCACTGCTCTTCGCTTCCAGCAGCGCCTGATACTGTTCGGCATCCCCCTTCGGCAGGGCCCCCTCCGCCACAGCCACGATACTGAAGTGCTTGCCGCCGGCCGCCCGCCTTCTGATCGCCTCCGCCACGCTCTCGATATCGTAGGCGATTTCCGGCAATAAGATGACATCCGCACCGCCGGCGAGACCGGACCCGAGGGCCAGCCAGCCGGCGCGATGCCCCATGATCTCGACCACGATGATGCGATGGTGGCTGTGCGCCGTGCTGTGGAGCCGGTCAATGGCATCGGTGGCGATACCCAGGGCGGTATCGAAACCGAACGTGGTGTCCGTATGCGCCACATCGTTATCGATGGTCTTGGGCAGGGTAATCACGTTCAAACCCTTCTCCATCAACTGCAGGGCATTCTTCTGCGTACCGCCGCCGCCGATACAGACCAGCGCATCGAGATGGTGCGCCTGGTAGTTGGTGACGATGACATCGGTCATGTCCTGGCGCTTGCCGTTGAAATTCATTCGATGGGGCTTTTCCCGGCTGGTGCCGAGAATGGTTCCGCCGCGGGTGAGGATGCCCGACAGGGCGGCGCTGTCCAACTGCATGAAGCGGTTTTCCACCAGTCCCCGAAAACCGTCACGGATGCCGATCACCTGCATATCGTAGTAGTTCGAGGCCGCCTTCCCCACGCCGCGGATTGCCGCGTTGAGGCCCGGGCTGTCACCACCTGAAGTCAATATTCCGATATGTTTGGTCATTGAGGCACCTGCTGTCGATCTTCCACTGCCGCCGCATTGGGCCGCGAGTCTATTTCGTACAGCCAATGATACACCACAACTGCGAGCTCAATGCCATTCCAGCCAGCGGATCGAGGCCGGGTGTCTCACCCGGATACGCTGTCTGCGCTCCCGCTGATAGAGCCAACCCCTTACCTCAACCCCCGCGTGGAGCAGATGGTCCGGATCTTCGATGTCGAACCTCTCCCAGTCATCCCAGGTTATCCGCAATGCCAGGCCGCCCTCCAGGTTCAACCATAGACCGCTGCGACTTTTACCGACCCGCGCCACACGCCCGCGGAGGATACGAAATCCCGACTCATTGCCGCGCAGTTCCGCTGCGTCCCCGATGGGGTGATCCCAGACACCGCCAAGGTCTTTCCGCGCCTGCCGCTCCGCATCCCGATAACAACGGAGGTTGCGCAGATTGGGCGGCACCGCGATATGGTAGCCGGCCCCCTGTTTCAACAACTGACGGTTTATACTCTCACCCCGATGATCATAGAGATGGGCCAGGGTGCGCCCATACCTGTCCCGCCGCTCGGCATCGAGGCAGAGCCTGACCCTACCGCCGCTTCGACTCACCAGCTCCTCGAGCAGCTGCCGGGCCGCCAGGGCGCCCGGTTCGACTGCCGCTCCCTGTCCAAGCTCCGGTGTATTCACGCCGATCAGCCGAAGTTTACGTCCATCCTTGAGCCCCAGGGTATCACCGTCGTGGACATAGGCGACCTCGAGCAGAGCGCTATCACAGGGTGCGCAGCCGTGTGCATGGAGATCGAAAAATAAGAGAGAGGCAGACAGCAAAAAGGCCCCGCGCAGCGGGGCCTTTTTTGTCAGATCGGCAAGCTCTCTCAGTAACGCCATGTTGCTACACAGCGCAACGCTGAAAGATCAGCGGTTGTATTTCTTGCGGAACTTGTCCACACGACCGGCAGTATCGACGATCTTCTGCTTACCCGTATAGAAGGGGTGGCAGGATGAGCAGACCTCCACATGGAGCTCCTCCTGTCCCAGGGTGGAACGGGTGAGGATCTCGTTACCGCAACTGCATACAACTTTGATCTCCTCGTAGCGAGGATGAATATCCGGTTTCATGATTGACTCTCTTGTGAGAATGACATCGTTTGCAACCTGCCCACCGGGGCAGGGAAAGAGCGGAATAATAGGCCAAGACGGCGGTTAAGGCAAGCCCGTCTATTGGCGGGAGGGCCGGAGGGGAAATTCCAGGATATCCGCCCGCTGCTTGTCGTCCCGCTGTTTGTGCTTGATGTCACCCTGCAGATAACCCAGCAGACCCTGGGGCCCGACCATATGCTCCCACATCATGCTGGAGATCTTTACGCAGGCACTGAGTGGCGAGCGGTTTCTGCGCTCCTGGTCGATACGCCACTGTAGACGCCGCATCCGCTGCTGCCTCTCCTCGGGAAGGGTGGAGATGAAGTCGTTAATGGCCGCCTGACGCATATCCTCGAACAGCATCGGATCCCTCTCCGCCAATTGCAGAAGGTGGTCGAAATCCAGGTTTCGGTTGCTGAGCTGCGTCATCGGTCTACTCTGGTAGCGCCTTTCCTAGAAAAGTTATCACAGCCCTTTGATCCTGTCCCCGATGAAAATTCCTAAAATGCCATCATGGAATGGCTCTATGAACAATATAATGCTCAATTATCAATAAGTTATGGCTATTTCCATGTAACTGACAATATTTTGACAACTCAGCCCATCAGGCGCTCCCCCCGATGACCCGGTTCGCCCCAATAATCCGGTCCAGCCTTATCGAGTGAATCGAGCCATCCTGCTGTTTTATAACAAGAAACTCGGCGCCATCCCGAGTGACGACATCGATCGGCCGCGCCCGTGCCCCATACTTAGCCCCCCTCCCGTCGCGCTAGCTCAGATCCAGCATTACGCCTTTGATCACCGCATACTGGTAGGCCTCATGCTGGGCGCACGGGATTGGGAGGTAGTCATCTTTCATTTCTCTTGCCGTATTTGCTATTGATCACAAAGGGGCCTTAAAATCATAGTGTTAAACCGGCGTCGAGAGACCTGCTTCAGGAAAAACAGAAGGGCTTGGTGGTATGGCGAACATAGAAAAAGAGATCGAGGGCCTTAGAGCAAAGATAGCGCGTCTGGAAAACGAGCAGAAAAAGGCAGAATTGCAGAAGAAGGCGCTGAACAACGCCAGCGGACAGATCGACAAGATCCTGAAGGATAACGGTATCAATCTAGATGCCTATGTGCGCCATAACTACAAGAAGATAAGCCGAATCATGCAGAAGATAGAGGGAGAGTCCGCCCAGGCCAAGACCAAATCGCGAAAATCGACGAAAAAGAGGGTGGCGCGCAGGGGGGGGCGTAGCGCCAAAACCGCCGCCGCCATCAAGATACCCGCGGGGAGATACGGCAATCTGCCAAGCAACCCTGAACAGGTCATCGAGGTCAAGGAGAAGGGCCCAAGGCCCAAGATCCTGAAGCGCTACGCGGAAGAGATCGGCCTGGAGGCCTTCATGAGCCAGTGCCGGCTCGACTGATAACTCGGCCGGTTTGCGCCAGACCCTCGCAACCCTGATCTGAAGGCCGATTCAAGCGGCGTTGAGGGGACCGCGTCCGGCAACATCCAAGGGCATGGGGCGAACCACACCATAACCCTGGGCGTAATCCACGCCGATGTCGATCAGCTGTTCCAGGGTCTGATCGTTCTCGACATACTCCGCAATGGTCTGCAGCCCCATCAGGTGCCCGATCTCATTGATCGACTCCACCATCGCCCTGTCCACGGGGTCATTCACCATATTGGAGACAAAGCTCCCGTCGATCTTCAGATAGTCCACCGGCAGGCGCTTGAGATAGGAGAAGGAGGACATGCCGGTGCCGAAATCATCCAATGCGAAACGGAAGCCCCGGCGTTTCAGCAGGCTGATAAAGCGCGCCGCCTGGTCCAGGCGACTGACAACCGCGGTCTCCGTTATCTCAAACGAGATCTTATCCGCGGGAAGATTGAATTTGCGCAGCTGCTCCAGGATATGTTCGTGCAGACCGCCATCGCCGAGGGACTGGCCGGAGAGATTGATCGCGCAGAGTCCCAGTTCATCCAGCCGCTGCGGGTTCTCAGACAGCCACCTGAAGGCGTGGCTGATTACCCAGCGATCCAGGCTGACCATGATATTGTAGCGCTCCGCCGCCGGGATGAAGGCCCCCGGCATGATCTGTTTGCCGCGCTCGTCTTTCATGCGCAACAGCACCTCGATGTGCTCATCCCCGATGGCTGAACTGCGCAGCGACATGATCGGCTGCTGCAACAGAGAGAATCGCTGCTGATCCATGGCGCTTTCGATGCGGCCCACCCAGCGCATCTCCCCCTGCTGGCGCTTGATCTCCTCGTCGTAGGGCTGATAGACGTGAATCCTGTTTCTCCCCATATCCTTGGCCACATAGCAGGCCGCATCGGCGGAACTCAGCGCGCTGTGGGGACTCTCCGTGTTGGGCCCGATTGCAACGATACCGATGCTGACACCGGTAGAGAAGGACCTGCCTTCCCAGGAGAAGCGGAAATCCTTGACCACGCTGCAGATCTTGTTGGCCAGCTGCTGCGCCCGTTCAAGCTGGCAGTTCTCCAACAACAGGCCGAACTCGTCGCCGCCGAGGCGGGCCAATACATCATTGCCGCCGATGGTGCGTTGCAAGCGATGGGAAAGCTGGCGCAGCATCATGTCCCCCGCAACATGGCCGCAGGTGTCGTTGACCAGTTTGAACTGATCAAGGTCCATATAGAGCAACACATGCTGCACACCCTTATCCTTGGAACCGGCGAAGGCCTGGCGCAGCCGCTGATCGAAGGCATGACGGTTGAGCAAATGGGTCAGGGAGTCATGGGTGGCGAGAAAGCGCATCTCTCGCATCATCGAGCGGGTAGCGGTGACATCCCTGAATACCGTCACCGATCCTTTGAAGCGGCCATCTTCCATGATCGGATAGGTTGAATATTCGACCGGAAACAGGGTTTCGTTCTTGCGCAGAAACGACTCGTCCTTGACCCGAACCGACTCGCCTTGCTGCAGTACCGTGCTGTTGAAGGATTTACCGGCCTCGTCGAACATCCGTATTCTTTTATGTATCTCCAGATTCAGCAGTTCTTCCTGGGTATAGCCGAGCATCTCCGCCGCCGCCTTGTTAATGAAGGTGCATGCGCCCCGTTCATCGATGCCGAAGATGCCTTCTCCCGTCGACTCCAGTATCAGCGACATCTTTTTGTTCACTGCCTCAAGCTGGTTTGACGACTTTTCAAGGGACTCGTGCGCCGCCTGATGCGCCTGGTTACGCTCGTAATTCTCAATCGCAAAGGCGAGGTCGTTTACCATTTCATGCAGCAGATCATGAACCGTGAGGGTGAAGTAGTTGCGATCCTGGGCATAGACAGTGAGGGTCGCAACCACCTGTTGGCGATTGACGATGGGAAATACCGCAGCCGAACGGCTACCGCTGAGTCGCGCCAGACGATGCCAGGCCGTCCTCCCCGGATCGACATCGATCTCGTCTATCACCGACGGGCACTTGCCGTAGACCGAGATTGCCAGCGGGCTGTCCGCCTGCGGATCGGTCAGATCGAGGTCGAATTTGCAGGCCTTGAGACTCTCCAGGTTGATTCCGGCGCAGGCCATGGGCAAGACGCTGTCGCCCATGTTGTTGACCTCGCCGATCCATGCCGCATTGAAGCCGCCGAATGTCACCGCGATATCGCAGACCCTTTCGAACAGCACCTGTGGTGACCGATTGCGCAGTATCGTCTTGCTGGTTTGCGACAGCGCGGCATAGAGTCCTTTCTGTTGATTCACCGCCTGTTCGCGCTTCGCGATCTCACCGGCCATCTGCTTGAATGCCTGTGAGACATGGGTCAATTCATCGTGTTCCGGCAGGTTTTCCGCGGCGAGGTAGTTGCCTCGTGCAAGTTCGGTCGTGACCTGCTTCAGACGCGATACCGGGCTCAGCAGCATCTTGTTCAACAGCCATGAAACGAGAAGAAAACTGAGCAGAAAGCCGAGGGTATAGAAAACGGCGCGCTCTTTAATCAACACCAGCATCTTCAACCTGAGTTCGACTTCAGGCTGCGAATTCGATGTCGCAACCGAAAACAGGTCGAGATCGGGTATATGCGGGAGGGAGGAGGAGGGTGCTGCCCCGGTCGAGCCCCTGGCCGGCTGCGCAGCGGCGACTACCCCTTCACTGAGATGGAGGTACTCGAGATAGATGTCCGCAGCGAAGAGGCATAGGAACAGTGCCGCCAAAGCTGCAACAAATTTACTCTTCAGCTGCATCTCGCGTATTGGCGCGAAAGCGCGCCATACCCCCCACAGATATTTTAATTTTTTGACTGGAATCTATAAAACCCGCCATCTCCGGATCGGTCGACAATGCCGATCGTCCGGTCATATGGGGGGCCGGTTCGCTCCCTGCATAACAGCTCGCGTATCCAGATTAGACGAGGGGTTGTTACTGCTCCTGGTTCAAGGCACAGCTATGGCCATTAAGATAACTTATAAATTAATACCTTACACTAAATATGTAAAGAACAATTTAAGTAACGGGTCAGGCCTCGAATAGTGATAATAGATCATTTAGGAATCTGCATCCTAATGGGGTAGGCTGGAGTCGATCTCCAACAGGGTGTATCAGCCCCTTTTCAATCGCCACCGAGAGGGGCCCACCGAGGCTGTCGAGCCCAAGGCCCGTGGCGGCGGGAAACAGCGCTGCCTCCACGCCTTGGCGCAGACGCAGTGCATTCATCATGAATTCGACGGTCAGGTCCTGCGCATCCAGTTGGCGCTCCCCCTGGAGGAACGGCAGCGCCCCCCCTGCCGCGGAGAGATAGTCGTTTGGGTGACGCCTCTTCCAGCGCCGCCGGATCACACCGTCCCGGGTGGTGACCTTGCCATGGGCACCGGCACCTATCCCAAGGTAGTCGCCGAAACGCCAATAGTTGAGATTGTGCCTGCAGCGCTCACCAGGGCGCGCGAACGCCGAGACCTCATACTGCTCGAATCCCGCCTTGCGCAAGCTTTCGCTACCCTGCAGCTGAATCTGCCAGAGCCTATCCTCATCGGGCAGTTCGGGGGGTGACAGATGGAAAGGGGTGTTGGGTTCCAGGGTGAGCTGATAGTAGGAGATGTGCCCCGGATTCAACGCTATCGCAGCGGCCAGGTCCGCCGCCGCCATGGCCGGGGTCTGCCGCGGCAGGCCAAACATCATATCCAGGTTGATTCGTTCGAAACCCGCCTGTTTCGCCCGCTCCACGGCAGCAACGATTTCATCGGGTCCATGGATGCGACCCAGGGCCTGAAGCGAGTCGGGATTGAGACTCTGTGCCCCCAGGGAGAGGCGGTTGACACCCGCCTCCCGATAGCCGGGAAGACGCAGCGACTCCAGGGCGCCTGGATTTGCCTCCATGGTGATCTCAATCTCTTCGCCCCAGGTGACCGCATCGGCTATCCCCGACAACAAGCGCCCTATGCCCTCGGCCGAGAACAGGCTCGGCGTCCCACCACCGATGAAGACGCTCTCAATCGACCGCCCCATCACCAGTTCGCGCTCGATGCGCAAATCCGCCAGCAGGGCATCCACATAGGCCTTCTCGTCAAGCCCCGTTTTTTGCGGGTGGGAGTTGAAATCGCAGTAAGGACACTTGCGCACACACCAGGGGATGTGGATATAGAGCGAAAGGGGGGGTTGCCCTAACAGGCCGCTATTCACTGCTGACGCAGCGCCCGGCGCCCTGGCGGAGATTAGACCGTACTTTTCCCCCATGGCGCAGACTTTACCCGGCGGCACACGGGATCGGTGCCGCCGGGATTGCTGCAGAAGACAAACAGACTGGAGCCGACGCCACTATGCCTTGTCGCGGGCCTGCAGGTAGGCAAAATCGGAGATCGCCCCCCATTCCCGCGAGCCCTTGAGGAAGGTCATATAGGAGTCGTAGACCTTCTTCGCGAACTTGTCCTTGGCGGCCAGCTCCTCGACCACCTCGGTGGAATACTTGCGCAGGGTCTCCAGGACGTCCTTGGGATAGACGCGGATATCGACCTTGTGCTTTTCGACCAGGGTCTTGAGCGCCGCGGGATTGCGCGCGGTATACTCGGCCAGCATCTCCTGATTGGCAATCTTGCAGGCATTGATTACGATCGCCTGCAGATCCTTTGGCAAGGCATCGTAGGCCTTTTGATTGATAATCGCCTCGAGGGTGGTGCCGGGTTCGTGAAAGCCCGGGTAGTAGTAGTACTTGGCCGCCTTGAACAGACCAAAGGCCAGATCGTTGTAGGGATTGACCCACTCCGTGGCATCGATCGCCCCCGACTGCAGCGAGGTGAAGAGTTCGCCGCCGGGAAGGTTGACCGGCGTCCCCCCCGCCCGTTTCAGGACTTCGCCGCCGAGGCCCGGGATGCGCATCTTCAAGCCCTTGAGGTCGCCGACGCTGTTGATCTCCTTGTTGAACCAGCCGCCCATCTGCATCCCGGTATTGCCGCCGGGCGCGGGGATCAGGCCGAAGGGTTTGTAGAGTTCCTGCCACAGCTCCTGGCCGCCGCCGAAGTAGAGCCAGCCGTTCATCTCCTGGGCGGTCATGCCGAAGGGCACGGTGGAGAAGAACTGGGCGGTCTCACTCTTGCCCTTCCAGTAGTAGGCGGCGCCATGACCGATCTCGGCGGTACCCCTCGATACCGCATCAAACACCTCGAAGGCCGGCACCAGCTCTTTTGCGCCATACACCTTGACATGCATACGGCCGCCGCTCATCTCATTGATCACCTCGGCCAACTTGTTGGCCCCGGTACCCAGGCCGGGAAAGTTCTTCGGCCAGGTGGTGACCATCTTCCACTTGATCTGATCCTTCGCCTCGGCGACCTTGAGCCCCGCCATACCGGCGCCCAGAGCCAGCGTGCCACCGCCCGCATGTTTTATAAAATCACGACGTTTCATACCTCTCTCCTGTTCCGTTGATGTTATTGGTCCTAGTCTCTGTGCAGAAACTACAACTCTGGTTGTAGGCGCCTGACGGTTGTCTTTCGCAGTAGCGGCATGGATGCCGCGTTAGTCCCATCGGTACAGGGATCTACCGTTGGGGCGTCGGAGCAAGACAACCGTCAGGCGCCGGAGGTCAGATAATTATCCGTTGTTTCAGAATTATTCAACAGGGCAACAGATTAGCATAGGCTACCACCAGCCACTTGCTGCCCACCTCTTCGAAATTGACCTGTACCCGGGCGCTGCGCCCCTGTCCCTCGGCGTTCAAAACCACCCCCTCGCCGAACTTTGCATGGCGCACCCGCTGTCCCAGACTGAATCCGCTCTGCTCCGCAACCTCAAGGTAGGGCGCGCTGCCATAATGAGGCTGGCCGATGCCCGGGCCGGCCCGCACCTCGGCCATCAACTCGGCGGGCATCTCCCGGATGAAGCGGGAGGGGAGGGGATAGCTGTCGCTGCCGTGGAGGCGCCGGCTCTCCGCGTGACAGAGATAGAGTTCCCGCATGGCGCGGGTCACCCCGACATAGCAGAGTCGCCGCTCCTCCTCCAGACGGGCGGGATCGTCCGCCGACATGCTGTGGGGAAACAGCCCCTCCTCCATGCCGACCAGGAAGACCAGGGGAAACTCGAGCCCCTTGGCGGAGTGCAGGGTCATCAACTGCACACAGGATTCCGAGGGATCGCCCTGGGCCTCACCCGCCTCCAGGGCGGCATGGGTGAGAAATCCGGAGAGCTCATCCATCTCATCCGCTTCATCCACCTCATAGCCGAACTGGCGGGTGGCATTGACCAGCTCCTCCAGATTCTCCTTGCGGTCGATCCCCTTGCCGTCACGGCTTTTGTCGAAATGGTCGGGCAATCCACTGGCCGCGAGCATCTGCTCGACCTGCTCCGGCAGCGAGAGATTGGCGCAATTGACCTGCAGCTCCTCGACCAGGTCGAGAAAGCCCTGCAGCGCGGTTGCCGCCCGCTTCGCCATCGCCCCCCCTTGCAGCAAATCCGCAGCCGCCTGCCACAGGGAGCAGTCAAAATCCCTGGCGTGGGCGCGCACCGTATCCATGGTCTTGGGTCCGATACCCCGGGGCGGCATGTTCACCGCGCGCTCGAAGGCGCCGTCATCCTGCTGATTGCCGAGCAGCCTGAGGTAGGCGAGGGCATCCTTGATCTCGGCGCGCTCGAAAAAACGCAGGCCTCCATAGACCCTATAGGGGATGGCGGCCTGAATCAGCGCCTCCTCGAAGAGACGCGACTGTGCGGTGGTGCGATAGAGGATGGCCGCCTCCGACCGGTTGTTGCCCTCGTCGATAAACTGGCGGATCCTCTCCACCACGAAGCGGGCCTCGTCGATCTCGTTGAAGGCGGCATAGAGTCTGATCGGCTCGCCATCGCCATCCTGGGTCCAGAGCTGTTTTCCCAGGCGCGAAGGATTGTTGTTGATCAGGGCATTGGCGGCATTCAGGATGTTGCCGGTGGAACGGTAGTTCTGCTCCAGGCGCACCAGGGTCGCGCGCTCAAAGTGGGTCTGAAAGCTCTGAATATTCTCCACCCGGGCGCCCCGCCAGCCGTAGATCGACTGATCATCGTCACCGACGACAAACAGATTGTTGCGCGGACCGGCGAGCATCCTCAGCCAGGCATACTGGATCGAGTTGGTATCCTGAAACTCATCCACCAGGATATGCTGAAAACGCTGCTGATAGTGCTGCAGGATATCCGGCCGTTCGCGCCAGAGTTCATGGGCGCGCAGCAGCAGCTCGGCAAAATCGACCTGCCCCCCGCGGTCGCAGGCATCCTGGTATTCGCTGTAGAGACGTATCATCTGGCGCTGATAGGGATCACCGCCGTCATCCAGATGCTGGGCCCGCAGGCCCTCGTCCTTGCGGCCGTTGATGAACCATTGGATCTGCCTCGGCGGCCAGCGGGCCTCGTCGAGATCGAGATTCTTCAGCAGGCGCTTGATAAGACGAAACTGGTCATCGGCATCGAGGATCTGGAAGCTCTGTGGCAGACCCGCCTCCTTCCAGTGCCCCCGCAGCAGGCGGTGGGCCAGGCCGTGGAAGGTGCCGACCCACATCCCGCCCAGCGGCTGGCCGAGCAGGTTTTCGATGCGGTAGCGCATCTCCCTCGCCGCCTTGTTGGTGAAGGTGACCGCCAGTATCGACCAGGGTGACGCGGACTCGGCCGCCAGCAGCCAGGCGATCCGGTGCACCAGCACCCGGGTCTTGCCGCTGCCGGCCCCCGCCAACACCAGCAGGCTGCCCAGGGGCGCCGTGACCGCCTCCCGCTGTGCATCGTTGAGCGGATCTAGTATGGGAGAGACATCCATAAGCGATAGTTTACTCGGCCAGCGCCAGGTATTCGACCCGAGTCGCAAGCAGACGATCCGTTCATCACTCACGCTCGGTGCTGATGATCACCTGATGCATCTCGATGGCGCCCTCGCCTTCGAAGGCCTCCTTCGGCATTGGATTGGCATGGGCGGTGCGAAAATCCTCGCTGCCCACCCAGCCCTCGAACGCGGCCTTGTCCTGCCAGCTGGTAAGCACGATATAGGGCAGCCCAGGCTTGGCCGGCTGCAGCACCTGCATGCGTACGAAACCGGGCTGCTTCTCGATCTGGCCCGCGCGGTTGCGAAAACGCTCCTCGAACATCCCCTGGTAACCCTCGGCGACGGGGACGCGATTGGCGACAATGAACATGGCTTCAGCTCCTATGCAAATGGTCATAAGGGGTGGATCGCAGCTTCCAACTGGCACTTTCAGAATGTCTGACCGAGAAACAGATAGGCCGATTGGTGATTCTCTTCTGCCCGTGCATAGGCCAGATATATGGGGCCCAACAAGGTATCGAACACCAAGAAGATACTACCGGCAAAGAGGGTATTTTCGGCAGAAATTTCATCCCTTAATTGCCATACGTTACCGACCTCAATGGAACCTCCAAGATAAACCGGCGTACTGAGAACAGGCATCGCCTGCTCGCCAAGCCGGTGATAATAGAGCAGGCGTCCTATGGCGGAGTGTTTCCCCAAAAGTTCACCCGCAGCATACCCCGACAAGTTAAAGAGGCCGCCAAGAGAGAATGGTTTCACCCCGGCTGTTTCGTCTCTTGTCGTGCCTTCAATATCCCACCAGTGCAGAAGCGTATGATCACCCCAGGTCTGGGGCTTTAAAAAAAACAATCCCGCGACCTCAAAGGCGACATCCGAACCCAGGTTCTCCCGAACACTCGACCAGCCGAGGGAAAGGTTGATACCCGACCTGGGGATCGCCACTCTATCGATGGTGTCATAGGAAAACCCTGCGGAGAGACCATAAATGTCAATCGATCCATTTACCAAACCGGGCTGACCCACCCGCAATGCATCATCAACCCGGGAGCGACTCAAACCAATCCGGATCTCCCCCCAGTTACCGAGCTGGCGACCCCCCTCAAATGAGAAAGTGGTTGAGGTTGAAAGGAATTGGGCGATCCGCAATCCATCCTGGAACAGGGTTGAGTTCTCTCTCTGATAGATGAACTGAGGATTGATGAACCAGCGTGATGCATAATCGAGGGGCTGATAGAGTTCCACGAACAGCCGCGGCGTTTCTCCTATCTGGAA
This sequence comes from gamma proteobacterium symbiont of Ctena orbiculata, assembly GCA_003058495.1. Classification (GTDB taxonomy): domain Bacteria; phylum Pseudomonadota; class Gammaproteobacteria; order Chromatiales; family Chromatiaceae; genus Thiodiazotropha. Next base: position 52,831 of record QBVC01000020.1, read on the forward strand.
ATCCGCACGAAACTCCCCGCCCTTTTCGTTGATTTCCGTGCGGGTCAATCGTGCGGCAAAGTTGTAGTTGCTCTCTCCTTCGAAATCGTCTTCCAGGTTGATGCCGAAGCGCAGGTAGTTGGGCCCCCAACTCTTTTCCCCGGCGCTCACGGCCAAGGTGGTTTCACCGCTTTTATCCGTTATGTCATAGCTAACCGTTTCGAAGGTGTCCAGGCCGTAGATATCGGCGATATCCGATTCCAGTTGATCCACATCGAGGAGATTCTCTCTTTGCCCGGTCAAGCGCTCGGCGATAACCTTGGGGGAGAGTTTTGATTCATTTTCAACAATCACATTGTCGATCCGTGGCAGACCTTGCCGCATATCCTCGATACTTTTTCTGTATGCCAAATAGGATTGTTTCGAGACTGAAAGCTGCGCCAGGGTCTCCGCAAACTCCATCGCCTTCACGCCGCCCAATCGCTGCGCCTCCTTCATACGCTGAAACTCCTCCGAACCCAAATCACCAAGATCAGGCGAGATCAGGATATCGCCCTGTGTCAACAGGTCGATTTGATCCTTTGCCCGGGCATTGATGAGTATCGTCATCATCTGTTTCGTGATTCCCAGGGCGGAATTGAGTCGGGACTCCGGCAACAACGGGAAACCAACATCGACAACAATCAGGATATCGGCGCCCATTTCACGAACCACTTCTATCGGCACATTGTTGACTATGCCGCCATCCACCAACAGCCGATCCCCGATTCGAACCGGTTTGAATATACCCGGCGCCGACATGCTGGCGCGCATTGCCGTTGCAAGGTCACCGGAATCGAGCACTATCTCCTCGCCACTGACGATATCCGTGGCGATGGCACGAAAAGGGATGGGTAAATCGTCGAAGTCATCGACCGTGATTACCGGGAGTGTCCGACGCTTCAACTCGATCTCTAGATTTTGACCTTGAACAAGACCTCCTGGAAAGAGCAGTCCAGTCTCGTCGACACCCAGATCGAAGTCGACCAGGAAGCCCACATCGTCGCCCTTGCGGCGAAACGAGCGTTGAGCTCGTGGAGGTCGATCGCTCAGCAGCCTCTCCCAGTCAGCTTCGCCAACAACCTCTCCCAATCCTTCGGCGGTCATGCCCGATGCGTAGAGGCCGCCGACGATGGCGCCCATGCTGGTACCCGCAATGAAGTCTATCGGTATCCGCAGCTCTTCGAGCACCCTGAGAACACCCACGTGGGCAGCACCCCGCGCGCCGCCACCGCTGAGCACAAGGCCGATTTTCGGCCGCTCACTCCCGCCTGGCACAGCGGCCGTGACGGCTTCGTCGGCAGCCGCCAGGGTCAACAGGGCGCAAAGCATCAATCCCGGACAGAGAAGGCGCCGTTGAGACTGTCTCATCCTGATTTCCCACGCTTCACACTATCACCATATGCGCCAGTCCCATGTCGACGGATCCATCGGCGAGTCAAACGATGAGCCTACATCTTAACAGCAAGACTCTATCCCTACCTCTGCCGTTTTCCGAAGCTATGCAACAGAATGGCTGCCAGATCACACGGAACAGAGTAAAGCCGCCGTCGCAACCTGATACTTCGGACAATATAACTATAGAATTGAAGCAGGGCAGGCGATACTCTAATCCCTCAACAATCAAAAACGAGGATCTAGATGCAGATTTTGGCAGGTGACATCGGCGGCACCAATACACGACTCGCGCTCTATCAGTCATCGCCCGGGTCGCCTCTCGACCTACACCTGCACAAGACCTATTTCAGCCAGTCCTACGAATCCATCGAGGCTGTACTGCAACTCTTCCTGGCCCAGACGGGAGAAAGGCAGATCGAAACAGCCTGCTTCGGCATTGCGGGACCGGTCATCGACCAGGTCTGTGAAACGACCAACCTGCCCTGGCGTGTATCCGCAAAAGAGATAAACGATCGATTCAACTTCAGGCAGAGCTATCTGATCAATGACCTCGAGGCCAATGCCTGGGGTTTGGAGACCCTGGATGAGAAAGACTTTGTCACCCTCAGCGCCGGGACCGGCAACGCCAGGGGAAACCGCTCCATCATCGCTGCCGGCACCGGCCTGGGCGAGGCTGGGCTCTATTGGGACGGGGAGAGTTACCAACCCTTTCCCTCGGAGGGGGGACATAGTGATTTCAGTCCGAGCAACCCGTTTGAATTCGGTCTCTACCAGGCGTTAGAGGATAGACACGGCCATGTCAGCTGGGAGCATCTGGTCTCCGGGCCGGGACTGGAGGCCATCTATGACCATCTCCGTCGCCAGAGAAACCTGCACACACCCGATTGGCTGAATGAGTATATGGAGCAAGTCGGCAAGGCGCCGGCCATCTCCGAAACCGGGCTCGAGTCGACGGACCCCTTGTGCAGGGAATCCCTTGAGATCTTTACCCGGCTCTACGCCCGTGAAGCGGGTAATCATGCCTTGAAGATCATGGCCACCGGCGGAGTCTACCTGGGGGGTGGCATCGCGCCCAAGATCCTGCCGATTCTCCAGGAGGGGATCTTCATGGAGGCGTTCGTCGCCAAGGGGCCGATGCGAAGGCTCATGCAGGCGATGCCGGTCAAGGTCATTCTCAATGAGAATACCGCGCTCTTCGGTGCGGCGAACTACGCCATGACTATCTAGATCGAGACAAGAGCGCGAGATCCGGCAGGCCCGCATAGAGCGGGGTCCTGCCGCCGGTCATCTCGATGAAACCCCCTTCGGGAACCTCTGACTAGTGCAGAGGCTCCCGGATTGGGGGGGTTCGCTCCGATCATGCCGGCCAGGGCATCGACCAGGGCCCGCTTGGCTCACTCAAAGGGCTTGGGCTGCGGTGTGTTGTCGGTTGAGGGTGGCAGGATCGGCATCTGGAAGGAGGGCTGATCACCGGTCAGGCTCTTCAGAAACGCCACGATCTGGGCATTCTCCTTGTCGGAGAACTTTTTGCCCAGCTGCAGCCGTCCCATCACATCCACCGCCTCGGTCAGGGTCTCAGCCTCGCCGTCGTGGAAGTAGGGGTAGGTCATCTCCACGTTGCGCAGGGTCGGAACCTTGAACTTGAAGCGGTCCGCGTCCTTGCCGGTGACGGCGCTCAAGCCCTCGGCCGGGCTCTTTGCCTTGTAGGGTTCGACCAGACCCATCTTCTGGAACGAGTTGCCGCCTACCGCCTCGCCGTTGTGGCAGGAGACACAACCGCTCTCCTTGAAGAGCTTGTAACCGGCCATCTCGTCCTCGGTCAGGGCGGTCGCATCACCCAGCAGCCACTGATCAAAACGGGAGTTCGGGGTCACCAGCGTCTTCTCGAACTCGGCGATGGCCTGGGTGACTTCGTCGATGGTGATCTTGTCGGTACCGTAGACCTGTTTGAACTCCATGACATATTCGGGAATCGAGGTCAGTACGTCGATCGCCAGGGTATGGGTAAATGCCATCTCGCCGGGATTGGCGATGGGTCCCCCCGCCTGCGCTTTCAAATCGGCCGCCCTGCCGTCCCAGAATTGAGCCACATTGAGGCTTGAGTTGAGTACGGTCGGCGCGTTGATGGGACCCTGCTGCCAGTTGTGGCCTATGGAGGTCTTGAGATTGTCAGTGCCGCCCATACTGAGGTTGTGGCAGGAGTTGCAGGAGATAAATCCGGACTTGGAGAGACGGGGATCGAAATAGAGTTTTTTACCCAATTCAACCTGACCCAGGTTGATATTCTGTACCGGTTTGATGGGCTTTATCGGCTCATCCACGGCGAGTGCCGCGGATGAAAGGCCCAGCAAGAGTGAAAATGTAATCAATTGTTTGCGCATCATGTTCCTTAACCCGATAGTTGAAGTACTGTTAACACCATCCTCTGCCTGAATACCCTTTCGCTGTTGCATAACAAAGGTGAAGGCGCTCCCGCGACAGGGTGTCTGATTCGGTTTTTCCAACTCTCAGCGGTCCAGGGTTGTGGATAGTCCGGACCGCGCCAAAAACCCTACCGAACACCGGGTAATGCTAGATTTAGACCAATTCTAAAACAATGACATGGATCAATAACTGCCGGGGGAAGGTGTGGGGGGGGGTGATTGGGTTTGAGAATCCAGATCGCGGCCTGTGTGGCCACAGCCACCCGGGGATTCACTCAGGGATGGCTGTTCCTCACGCGGATCACCAGGTCCACCACGTCCATCGCCGTGCCCGCGGGCAGTTCATGATTGACAAAATGTGGTGCGAGACGCTCTTTGATGTCGATCAGGTCGCCGGTGTCGACATTGTAGAAGTGGTGGTGGTGACTGGTATTGGAGTCGTAGAAGGTGCGGTTTGCGTCGATAAAGATCTCACGCACCAGCCCCTTCTTGACGAACAGGCCAAGGGTATTGTAAACGGTGGCCTTCGAAACCCGGGCACCCGCCTGCTTTACCATTTCAAACAACTGGTCAGCGGTAAGATGTTGATTGCGGGCGAAGAGGGTATCGGCGATAACCCGCCGTTGCCTTGTCAGATTGATGCCCTGGTCACTGAGAAGCGAATCGATTCTCTCTTGCTGGGTCGTTTGTCTGTCGTTTTTCGAATTCATCGCCAAAGTATAAATAGAGAAACTGAAAATTGCCAAGCCCGGGGCAAAAAAGCTTCCGCCGTCCAGGTGCTTGGCTGAAGTACGGAACCGATTTACCACCCTGGTCTCAGCGCTGAGAGTTGTTGCGGTGCCTTACCATAGCCATCTATCATCCTCGATTGAGGCGCCGAGACTAATAGGTGCAGACTATCATTATCATTGAAAAGACCGTTCGCTCGGAAACCAATTTATAACTATTCTAAACACCTACGAAGGGCCCCAGCGCTCGACGTTTCTATCCACAATAAACCATCTTTTTTGGAGAACCAGACATGGAACTCAAAGGCAGTAAGACTGAGCAAAATCTGAAAGACGCATTCGCCGGAGAATCCCAGGCCAACCGCCGTTATCTCTACTTCGCCTCCAAGGCCGATGTGGAGGGATACAACGACGTAGCCGCCCTGTTCCGCTCCACCGCGGAAGGCGAGACGGGCCATGCCCACGGACATCTGGAGTACCTGGAACAGTGCGGCGATCCCGCAACCGGCCTGCCCATCGGTCCGACCGGAGACAACCTGAAGGCCGCAGTCGCCGGCGAAACCCATGAGTACACCGACATGTACCCGGGTATGGCCAAGACCGCCCGCGACGAAGGATTCGACGAGGTCGCAGACTGGTTCGAGACCCTGGCGAAGGCTGAGCGCTCCCACGCAAACCGGTACCAGAAGGCACTGGACGAGATGGACTGAAGTCCAGCCGGGAAACCTGAGCCCATGGTTCAGGGAGATCCATGGGCGGCCTCCGGGCCGCCCAATGACCCAATCAGGAGTAGTAGCAATGGCAGCACCCAGCAACCAGAGAGAAGGTAATCTGGAGGCCCCCACAAGGCATCCAATCGATTGGAAGAGCCCCGAGTATTACGATGAAAAGAGGTTGATGGCGGAGCTCGAGAGGGTTTTCGATCTGTGCCACGGCTGTCGACGTTGTGTCAGCCTCTGCCAGAGCTTTCCAACCCTGTTCGATCTGGTGGACGAATCGGAGACCATGGAGATCGATGGTGTCGATAAACAGGATTACTGGCAGGTGGTCGATCACTGCTACCTCTGCGATCTCTGCTACATGACCAAGTGCCCCTACGTACCGCCCCACGAGTGGAACATAGACTTTCCCCACCTGATGCTGCGCGCCAAGGCGGTCAAATACAAGCAGGGGGATGTCAAGCTGCGCGACAGGGTGCTCACCAGCACCGACAATCTAGGCAGACTGGCGGGCATTCCGGTGGTCGCCGGGATTGTCAACCGTTTCAACAAGGCCAACAATTTTCGCGAGATTCTGGATCACGCACTCGGTGTTCATCCGCAGGCAAAACTGCCCGAATTCCATGGCAAACCGCTGCGCAGGCGGCTTGCCGAAAGGATAAACAGCAGCGCCGAAGGCACCCCGGCCGGCGCCACCAAGGGCAAGGTAGCCCTGTTCAGCACCTGCTACGGCAACTACAACGAACCCCATGTGGGTGAGGACCTGGTTGCCGTCTTCGAGCATAACGGGATTCCGGTCACCATCGCGCCGAAGGAGCAGTGCTGCGGCATGCCGAAACTGGAGCTGGGAAACCTGGAGGCCGTGGAGGCGGCGAAGGATGCCAACATACCGGTATTGGCGGAACTGGTCGATGCGGGCTGGGATATCGTCGCCCCGGTACCCTCCTGCGCCCTGATGTTCAAACAGGAGCTGCCGCTGCTGTTCCCCGACGACCCGCAGGTGAAAAAGGTGGCGGAGGCGATATTCGATATCTTCGAGTATCTCATGATCCGCCACAAGAACGGCCTCCTTAAGACCGATTTCAAGCAGGGGCTTGGCAAGGTTGCCTACCATGCGGCCTGCCATCAGCGGGTACAGAACGTGGGCGCGAAGACCAAGGAGCTGCTGAGCCTGATACCGGATACTGATGTCACCGCCATCGAGCGATGCTCGGGTCATGACGGCACCTATGCGGTGAAAAGCGAGTTCCACGCCCATGCGATGAAGATAGGCAGGCCGGTGGTCAGCCGGGTCAAGCAGGCGGAGGCCGACCACTATGGCAGCGACTGCCCCATGGCAGGCCACCATATCGAGAACGGCCTGGATGACGGCAGAGCGCCGGAGCACCCGATCAGCCTGCTCCGCATCGCCTACGACCTCTAATTGCTCGAGGAGGGAATCATATGTCAAATGAGGGCTATCACGAACCGGTGGAACAACTCAGCGACGAGACACGAGACATGCACCGGGCAATTATTTCATTGATCGAGGAACTGGAGGCTGTAGATTGGTATAACCAACGGGTCGATGCCTGCAGTGACACGGACCTGAGAGCGATACTCGCCCACAACAGAGACGAGGAGAAGGAACACGCGGCGATGGTGCTGGAATGGATCAGGCGTCAAGACCCCGGCTTCGACAAGGAGCTGAAAGACTACCTTTTCAGTGACAGACAGATCGCCCACGACTAGGCAGATGGCAACGGCAAAGCAGAGAAACATTGCCCAATTCGAGCACAGGGAAGTAACGATTTTTTTCAACGGGAGAGATTAATGACCCAGCTTTCACACGACGATCTCTACAGTCTTGAGGAGTATGCCCGGATTCGCCCGGAGTTCCGAGCCAAGGTGATAGACCATAAGAAGAGTCGCCGCCTTGCCATCGGCCCTCACGCCGCTCTCTATTTCGAGGACGAGCTGACCATGCAGTACCAGATACAGGAGATGCTTCGCATTGAACGGATCTTCGAACAGCAGGGTATTCAGGACGAGCTCGATGTCTACAACCCGTTGATCCCGGATGGCATGAACTGGAAGGCGACCTTCATGATGGAGTACCACGACGTGGATGAACGGAAGCAGGCCCTTACCGAGCTGATCGGCATCGAAGCGGCCATCTGGGTAGCGGTGTCCGGCTTTGACAAGGTCCGTCCCATCGCCAATGAGGACCTGGAACGGAGCACCGAGGAAAAGACCTCCGCGGTGCATTTCCTCCGCTTCGAGCTGACTCAGCCGATGATCGATGCCCTGAAGGCGGGCGCGGCCCTCTCCGCGGGCATAGATCACCCGAACTACGACTACCGTGTGGATAACCTCGACGCCAGGGTGCGTGAGTCCCTGATCAAGGATCTGCACTGAGGCGGCGCAGATGCACACAGGCGGACAGCGATAACGGGAGCAGGCCAGGCTCCGAACATTGACCAGATGACCGGGTGCCTGGCTGATCCATCGAAACCGGGTTAATTTTCGTAAACTTTTCCGGCCTCGCTTACCCAGGCCCACTCCGTGCAGTCTGCCCCGGCCATCCCCTCCGCACACGCCTCGTGCCAGAATCAAGCCTGCCTGAAAAGGATTTGCCGACAGCCGGAACCGGCGCCCCGGGCAAACGAGAGGATGAGAGCGAGCTCAAGTTTCCAAACGCCTTTACCCGGACAGGTTGACGAAGCAGTGATTCACTCTAATAATCAACCCTATCCAACCTGTATAGTTGCATGCTGGACTGCCACATATACCAATAAAGGAACCTTGTCATGATGATCGATCGCATCCCCCGCATAGAGCGTTCACCAACAATTCCCCTCTTGGGCGCACTTGTATTTGCCCTGCTCATCGGCTGCAGCTCGACACCCGAACCGGTCGCAGAGATGGCGGCCGCCAAGACCTCGCTGGTGTCCGCGGACAACCAGGAGACCATAAAACATGCCCCCGTCGCCATCGACCGCGCCAAGCAGAAGCTGAAGCGCGCGGAAACCGCGATCGCCAAGGAGGAGTACGAGGAGGCCAAACGCCTCGCTGAGGAGGCCCAGGCCGATGCCGAGCTGGCACAGGCGATAGCGGCAAAGACCGAGGCGGAAATGGCCGTCAAGGAGCTGGAAAACAGCATTCAGGTGTTGCGTGAAGAGATCATGCGGGCCAGGAGCAGGTAAACCATAAAACAGACCCATTGATTAGGGGAGATCCAACATGTCTCGAACAATGATCAACTCGATCACAGCCGTATCCCTGGCACTACTCTTCGCCGCCTGCGGTACGCTGCAAAAAAACCAGACCCTGCTCGACGCGGAGCAGGCCTATGCCGAGGCGAAGCAGAAAGAACAACTGCTGCGCTACGCACCTGACGAACTGGAACGCGCCAATCAAGCCCTCAGCCGCGCCGCCGAGGCCAAGAATGAAGAGGATATGAGCTCACTGGCCTATGTCGGCGCCACGCGCATCTCGATCGCGGAATCGGTCGCCGCCCGCAAGGCCGCCAGCGCCAGGCTGACCGAGCTGAGCGAAGTCAAGAACAAGGAGAGGCTGCGGGCGCGGGAGATAGAGGTCCAGATGGAACAGCAGGCAAAGGCCGAGGCGCTGCGCGAAAAGGAGGCGGCCCTGATGGAGCGGGAGAACGCCCTCGCCAAGGCGGAGACACTGCGTCAGGAGCTCGCCGAACTGCAGGCGATGAAGACCGAGCGCGGCATCGTCCTGACCCTGGGCGATGTGCTCTTCTCCACCGGCAAGACCGACCTCCTGCCGGGCGCCAAGAGCACCATCGAGAAGCTCGCCTCGTTCCTTGCCGAATATCCGGATAAGACCGTATTGGTCGAGGGGCACACCGACAACGTGGGCACCGACGCCTTCAACCAGGACCTCTCGGAGCGGCGGGCGATCTCGGTGAAGAATGCATTGATGCAGGCCGGGGTCGACGGCTCGCGCATCGACACCATGGGGCTTGGCGAGAGTCAGCCCATTACCGACAACAGCACCTCGGCGGGACGTCTGAAGAACCGCCGGGTGGAGATCGTGATTCGCGACTGAGCGGACGCCACTGTCCCACGCCTTAATACAGCGTACGGGTGCGGTCCAACCGCACCCGTTTCCATGCGCTACCCGGCCGCCGGCACAGGATGCGGCCTGTTTCTGGAAGCCAACCTGGAGAGAAAGAGCATCGTCAGCAGGCAATAGCCGAGCGCCTTCAACGGCGAGGACCAGGGCGAGTGGTTCGCCTCTATCCGCTGTGCCGCTGCAGGCCGTATGGTCACGATTCTCTCCCCTGCCTTGGCCGAGGTGAGATCCACCAGCTCACTGTATCCATCCGACTCGATCAGCACCCGACCCCTCTCCCTGCCCGTGGACAGCACGAGCTCAAGCGCCAAACCCTGCGTCGCCAGGCTGGCCATCAGGACGCCACTGCTGCTGTTCCCACTGAGCCGTCCATGTTCATCGGTCTGCCAGCCATGGGGTGACAGTTCGCCCTCCACATTGACGCCCATCCAGGCGGGTTTCGAGGCCCTTTGCAGACCCTTCAAGACCACCCTCCTTTGATCCATTGGCGTCAGGCTCAGCCGGCGCTCGACCGGCGGCAGGGGATCGGCTGTCGCCACCAGGCCGACCCCAGTACCAAGCAACAGGATCAGGGCCCCGATTGTCCAGTTGCCGATAGCCCGGCCACGGCCCACACCGTCAGATAAAAGCAATGAAAACACCGTTATCGCCATGCCGAGGTATACCGAAAAACCTGACCAGTAGAAGTAGCGGTATTCAGCTGAAACCGTCACCAGGAAGTAGCTCAGAATATTGACCAGGCCCGAGCACAGCAGTGCCATGGCGAAGAGGCCCTCCCCGTTGATCTCCGCCCGCGAGTGGATCAACAGCGTAAGACCGATCATGGCGAGGAGCGCGAACAGCAGCGGTCTGCCGAGCAGATCATTGAGCGGCGAGGTCACATAGCCTTGCACCAGCCTTGTCGCCAGCCTGGGTGGATCGGTATCGACCTCCCAATGGAACAGCTCGCTCTCTCCCGGTTTGTAGAACATGGCGCGGGAGTTGGGATCGCTGATACTTTTGTGAAAACTGGCTGAGTTCAGCCTGAACAGGGCAAGCGGGTTGTCGAGCACCGCGCCCATCCATGCCCTGGTCAACCTGTCGGAGCCCCATAGTTTCTGCCGCATAAGCTGTTTGTGTATAAAGCCGCACTTGCCCCAAAGCGCGGCCGTGTCCCACTGTATCGGCGTATAGCAGGACTCGACGATTCTTCTCGCCTGATCGTCGCTCCACTCCCCCGGAAAGAGATTGCTACCCTCCATATAGGAGAGGCCGAGCAGTTGATAGGTTTTTATACTGTCACCCGGATGTGATCTCTCTGCCCGAGTCAATGTCAACAGCGAGCCATGGAGCGTCGGCATCAACAGCAGCATAACCGTGGCGGCGAGCAGGTTGCGCCGCCAACCCAGTCCGTGATTGATATAGAGCAGCAGCGGAATGATCGCAAAAACGGTATTCAAGCGGGTCAGAAAACCGGCCAGGAGCAACAGGTTGGCGACAACAAGAAAGAACGCCCTCTTACCCCGGGGCGCGCCATCCCGGTTCGCCAGATAGCCGAACACGGCCGCCGCAAGCAACCATCCCACCAGCAGCACGTCCTTATGCACATTACCCAGCATATTGAAGGCGCCGGGCAGCATGGGGACGATCAAGATAGCGATCGACAAGGCGCCGACACGCCGGCTATAGCTGAGTGCCAACGCCGCGAGGCTGCCCCATATCAATAGATTGACCAGGACGACAAAACCGAACGGACCGGGAACCAGGGCATGGATCAATGACCATACCAGGGTGGAAAACGGCGCATGCCAGTCGCTGTAGCGTTGGGTATGTATCTGCGTCAGCTGATTGGTGGAGTCCGGATTCAAATAGCCGGGATAGCTGGCGTAGAGGACAAACAGGATCGCTGACAGAACCAGCACGACGGTGATGAATCTGGATCTCGCCGAATCCGTTTTTCCTCTATCGCCTTCGCTCGAGCCTTGCATGAAAAGCGCTATTTCGGATAGGTAAAGACGAAGTGCTTGGCCAGCATGAAATTGACAAGCATGCCTGCAAGGGCGCCTACCGCGACCGCGACGGGCAGCCACAAAGTTGTGAGATCGAATAGTTTCACCAGCGTGGAATAGATCAGGAGATTGACTACCCCGCCACCCAGGGCGGTCGTGAAATAGCGGGAGAACTCTGTAATCAAGGAAGATTCCCGGTAATTGCTGAAGGTGTGCTTTCTGTTAATGAGCCAGGTGGCGACAACCGCCGCAGTGAAGGAGAAGAGCCGCCCCAGGTGGGGACCCAGAAATAGATTGGCCAGCAGGAGAACGGTGACATCGACCAGATAACCTACGCTTCCGGCCACCGCGAACATACCGATCTGTCTCATGGCCTAGTTTTCATATCCTTTCGGCTTGGAAACGCCGGACATGGAGAGGTAGTGCAGCTGTTTTATCTCCCGCCTGCCGATGGTGACCGTTTCCAGGATAACCCCCGTAATGAAACAGATGACCCCCGTCACCGACAAGCCGGTACTCAGAATGGCGGTCGGAAATCTTGGCACAAACCCGGTGTCGGCATAGGTGACCAGCAAAGGCGCGGCGAGGACTATCGCCGCCAGGACAAAGATCAGTGCGGCCAGGCTGTAAAACCGCAGCGGCCGCTCCACGGCAAACAGCTTGATTATGGTCTTGAGAATGCGCAAGCCGTCGGCATAGGTACGCAGCTTACTCTCCGACTCATTCGGCCTGGCGCCGTAGGGCGTGCGCATTTCGTCGCTGGGCATGCGCAGTTCGAGGGCATGGATGGTGAGCTCAGTCTCGATCTCGAAACCCTTGGACATCGCGGGAAAGGATTTAACGAAGCGGCGGGAGAAGACCCGGTATCCCGACAGCATATCGGTGAAGCCGCTGCCGAAGATAGCCGTCATGGTGCGGGTAAGCATACGATTGCCGAGGCGGTGTCCCCTTCGATAGGCCTGGCTCTGATGATGACTGCGAATACCGACCACCATATCCAGATTATCCCGCAACAGTTTACCGATCATCATCGGCGCGCTCGGCGCATGGTAGGTTGCATCACCGTCCGCCATCACGTAGATATCGGCATCCACGTCGGCGAACATGCGTCTGACCACATTACCCTTGCCCGGCAGGTTGACCCGCATCACCACCGCCCCCGCTTGCTCGGCCATTTCAGCCGTCCGGTCCGTCGAATTGTTGTCGAAGACATAGACGGTGGCCGCCGGCAGGGCGAGACGAAAATCACTGATCACCCGTGCGATCGCGGCCTCTTCATTGTAACAGGGAAGAATCACCGCCAACCGGTGATCGACGGGTTTGAGACAACCATCGGCGGCTTGCCGATAGTAGTATGCCTCGGACGACGGCACTGACTCCCTTGCAGGTGATTCCATATACCTTGAATCCATTATGAAAAAATCATTGAAAAACAGGCCCTCAGTCCGTTAACAATACCTCAAGTTGGTGAGAAATGCAGCCAACGGGTGAGCCAATCCGCGACCGCACAACTCTCTCAGCATCGATTCGGAGAGATACGGGGCCTGATTCAATACGGCCAGGCAGACAGGGCATCAGGCCGACAAGGGGCGACGGCCGCGGCAGAGGTGCCGGGTGAGAAGATGGCGACGGCGGATCAAGGGCAGGGTGGCCGGCACCGGTGAGCGTCCATCGACACCGCAGCGGTTGCGGTGTCGATGGACGAACGCTGCCCCTATTGCTTACGCCTGGTAGAGACGGGAGTGAAAGAGCAGGCTGTTTTCGAGTCTGTGCAGCGACTTCGCTGCGGCAAGGACCGCCAGATCGATCAACGGCTCGACCAGGATCACCAGCATGTAGGCGGCGCTGAAGCCGGCAACCGCTGCCAGATTCTCCGCGCCGAAACCCTGACCGTAGGTCGCCCAGAAACCGACCCAGGCCACCACGCCGGCCTGGAAGGCCGTCGACAGTTTGAGTGCCTGGCCGTAGCTCACGTCTTTATAGGCGGTGTCTGCCGGGATGATGCAGCGCGCCAGCTGGTCGATGACGAACAGGGGCACCAGCAGGCTGGTGACATTCATGCCGTACTGGGGCAGATCGGCGGGAGCCAACAGGCCCCCCTGGGCCAGCAGGCCCATGGCGAGGCCGATCGCCGCCGGGGCGGCGCCGAAGATCAGAAAGAGGGTTGAGCCCAGGATGAAGTGCACCTCGGAGACACCCACCGGATAGTGAGGCAAGACCTCGAAGAAACAGAATACGAGAAGCGACGATAGCAGCGCACGAACGCCAAATGCGGCGAGTCCGTCCTTTCTGATCGTCTTCAAGGAGTGCTTGGCCGCGTAGAGGAAAACCCCTGCCGCGGTTGCATAGCCAAGTGCCATTTTTGCGCCCACTACGACGCCTGGTTCGATGTGCATATCTATATCCTCTAAGTCTTGTCTTACAGCTGCCGCCGGACACTGCGCCAACGACGTTTCCAAATCCCTGTCTGGATTATCAAACCCATCCCTGAGATGGATCCCCTTACCAGGTTTTGTAGGGGAGGAACTTACCGCTCATGGTCACCAGCACCCGGTCACCGGCTGGATTCTCTTCCTTGTCGATTTTCATCGAGAAGTCGATGGCCGACATGATGCCGTCGCCGAACTTCTCATTGATGATCTCTTTGATGGTCTCGCCGTAGACACCGACGATCTCGTACCAGCGGTAGATAACCGGATCGGTCGGCACGATCTGCTCCCATTTCTTGGTGGGAAACAGCTGCAGGGTGGCGGATACCTCGTCCGAGAGCCCGAGGGCCGTACAGAGCTTGTCGGCATACTCGGCCTCCAGGGTATTCATGCCCAGGCAGGCGGATGTCACGAACACCGGATCCAATCCAACCACCTCCGCGATGGCCTCCCAGCCCATTCCCGACTTGAGCTTGGCTTCCATTATGGCTTCTGTCATCTCTATCTTTTTCATGGCTTTGCCTCTAACTTATTTAGTATGAATAGGGAGGAGGGGGCTTAGCGTCCATCCCCCAGGTTAAAAAGTCGCACTACGCCATCGACGCTGCCAACGGCCAACCCGTGGCCGCCGGGCTGCCAGGCCAGCGCCGTGATCTCGCTGCCCAGTTCCATCTCGAAGGCCACCAGGTGATCCGCACTCCAGATACAGAGTCTTCCGTTGCGGTCTGCACTGGCCAGCCACACGCCGTTGGGAGCGTACGCCAGGGCGGTCAGGGTATGACTGTGTCGGCGCAGCGGGGTGGCGCGACGAGTGCCCTGCTTCGCATCCAGGTCCCACAACACCAGGTCGCTGCCGCCGCAGCTGGCGATTCGCAGCTGCTTCGGGTGCCAGCTCAACGCCGAAACCTTTCCCGGATAGCCGCTCATGCTGAGTTGTCGGGGGGTGGCGCCCGGAAGCTGCAGGCGGATATGGAGAAATCCGTCCTGGGTTCCCGCCGCCAGGGCGTGGCCGTCATGGCTCCAGGCCAGAGAGACTGCGGCACCGGGAAAGTTCAAAACCCGGGTCGGCTGCCAGCTGCCCAGATTCCAGAGGTAGACACCCTTGTTGGCGGCGCTGGCCAGGCGGCGACCCTTGGGCGCCCAGGCCAGGGCCGCCAGGTTGCCCGGGTGGCCGTCCCATTCACTGGTGTTGCCATCCGCATCGCGTACGTAGAGCCGGGAACCGGCGACACCGGCCAGGGTCCTGCCGTCGGCGGACCAGGCCAGATGCTCTGCCCAGTTGTGGTCTCGCCCCAGGGTCTCCAGGGGCTCGCCGGTATCCGCCCGCCATAACAGCAGGGCGCCGTCCTCACCGGTGGTGGCGATGGTGTCGCCGGCGGGACTGGGGGAGATCCGGGTAATTCCCTGCCGGTGGGCCTGAACACGGAATTTCCACTCCGCATCCAGCTGGAAGGCGCAGAGTTCGCCGTCCGCGGTGCCGGCAAGCAGCAGCTTCCCGGAGGGCAACCAGGCGATATCGGCGATGCTCTCACCCAGCACCGTCGCCCAGGCCAGTTCAGCACCACCCGCGGTCGCTGCCGCCACGCTCAAGCCTTGCATTGCGCCAATCCTCTCTCCAGTTCCATGCGATCCAGGTCGCGACCGATAAAGACCAGCTGGCTGTGTCGAACCTCACCGCTCCAGGGACGCCCGAATTTGCCGTCGAACAGCATATGCACTCCCTGGAACAGGAAGCGTTCGCTCTTACCCGCGAGCGCCAGGATCCCCTTGAAGCGAAAAATGTCCGGACCCTTTTGACGCAGCAGCGAGACCACCCAGCTCTCGAACTTCTGCTGATCCAGGTCCCCGGGCAGGTGAATACCGACTGAGCCCACCCGCTCGTCGTGGCTGTGGGGACTTGCGTACTCCTGCTGCCTCAGCGCCGAGACAGCCTGACCGTCCAGGGAGAGGGTCATGTCGAACTCTTCCGGCAGATGCTGAGTGAACAGCAGATAGCGGCCGGGTCTGGGGATGACCAACCGGTAACGGGAATCCGAGGCTCCATCCACCGGCAGGCGGTAGAGCGCCTTCGCCGGGATCAGTCCGGTATCGGCCAGTGGCGCCGCCTCGCCGGAGTAGAGCAGGATGCTGCTCTCCTTCCAGGCTTGGAAACTCTGCTCATCGTCTATCGCCCCCAGGACGATGTCGATCGAGGGATCGGGGCCAGGCCGGAAGCCCAGTTCGTAGCTGCCCGCCTCCAGGTCATACTCACCGGACCACTCAAAGGGGAGCTCCTCCTGCAGAAAGTCGGGGGTCTCCGCCACCTTGGCCTCCAGATCGAAGGCGCAGATCCCGAGGACCTTGTCCAGGTCGATGGCGCCATGCCGGGTGTGATGAATGCGCGCCAGACGGTTGCGCCCCCGTATTGCCTCGGTGAGGGCACTCAACGCCGCGTCACCGACCAGGTCAATCTTGTTGACCAGGACCACATCGGCGAATGCCAATTGCGCCTCGCACTCATCGGACTCACCCAGGTGCTGCACCACATGCTTGGCGTCCACCAGGGTGACGATGGCGTCCAGGCGCAGCTTCTCCTTCATCTCCTCGTCCATGAAGAAGGTCTGGGCCACCGGACCCGGGTCGGCCATGCCGGTGGTCTCGATCAGGATATGATCGAACTTGTGCTTGCGACGCATCAGGCGGCCGAGGATGCGGATCAGATCGCCGCGCACCGTGCAGCAGATGCAGCCGTTGTTCATCTCGAAGATCTCTTCATCGGACTGCACCACCAGCTCGTGGTCGATGCCGATCTCGCCATACTCGTTTTCGATCACCGCGATGCGCTTGCCGTGCTGCTCGGTGAGGATCCGGTTCAACAGGGTCGTCTTGCCGGAACCGAGAAATCCGGTCAGCACCGTCACCGGCACCCGACCGTCGTCGGCCACATGCTCGTCACCGCTGTCGTGTTCGCTGCAGGTTTCCTCAAGACAAGCCGTCATACCCTAACTCTCTCGGTTGGTTACTGATTCGCCGCCTGCGCCGCCTGTTCACTCGGCAACGCCTCGATGTCCCGGGCCGGATTGACCTCCGCGGGAAATACCCGCACATAGCCGTCCGGCTTGCCGGTTTCCGCCTTGACCTCCCGCTCGGCACCCGGACCCCCTGCCAGCTCCTTGGAGCGCATCACCAGGAAGTCGACCAGGTGGTTGCGGATCGGGTAGTAACCGGGATCGTGGATGATGGTGGTGCGATCCCTGGGCCTGGGAATATCGACCTTCACCGACTCGGCAATCCGCGCATAGGGCCCGTTGGTCATCAGCAGGATGCGATCGGCCAGCAGGATCGCCTCGTCGACGTCGTGGGTGATCATGAAAACGGTCTGATGGGTCTCGCTCCAGATCTTCAGCAGCTCGTCCTGGATGTTGCCCCGGGTCAGCGCATCGAGGGCGCCGAAGGGCTCGTCCAGCAGCAACAGCTTGGGTTCGATGGCGAAGGCGCGGGCGATGGAGACCCGCTGGCGCATGCCGCCGGAGAGCTCGAAGGGCTTGCGCTCCTCCGCGCCATCCCCCAGGCCCACCATCTGCAGGTATTTGTAGGCGTGCTCGCGCACCTGCTCGCGGCTCCACTGGGGCCAGCGGGCACGCACCCCGAAGGTTACATTCTTCAGCGCGCTGAGCCAGGGCAGCAGGCTGTAGTTCTGAAACACCACACCCCGTTCCAGGGCCGGACCCCCCACCTCCTTCATGTCCATGAAGAGGGCGCCATCGGAAGCACCGTCGAGTCCGGCGAGGATATTCATGATGGTGGACTTGCCGCAGCCGGAGTGGCCGATGATGCAGACGAACTCCCCCTTGTGGATACCGAAATTGGCATTCTCGAAGACCGTCAACTCTCCATCCTTGGTCTTGAATCGTTTGCTGAGGTTCTCCGCCTCGACAAAATAGTGTACTGCAGTCATGGGTTGGTTATTCCTTATAGGTGACCAGTCGGGTGGCGCCGGACAACGCCATGTCCAGCAGCATGCCCACGATGCCGATCATCAGGATGGAGAAGATTACGCTGGTGAGATCCAGGTTGTTCCACTCGTTCCAGACGTAGTAGCCGATGCCGGTACCGCCCACCAGCATCTCGGCGGCCACGATCACCAGCCAGGCGATGCCGATGGAGATGCGCATGCCGGTGAGGATGGTGGGCGCCGCGGCGGGCAGGATCACGGTGAATGCGGTGCGCAGCGGCGACAGCTCATGGGTACGGGCCACGTTGAGCCAGTCCTTGCGCACGTTGGCCACACCGAAGGCGGTATTGATCAGCATCGGCCAGATGGAACAGATGAAGATGACAAAGATCGAACTGGCCTCCGAGTCCTTGATGATGAACAGGGCCAACGGCATCCAGGCCAGCGGCGAGATCGGCCGCAATACCTGGATGAATGGATTCATCGCCTTTTGCATCAACGGCGACATGCCGATCAGAAAACCGATGGGGATGGCGATCACCGCCGCCATGAAATAACCGGACAACACCCGGTAGACCGAGTAGCCGAGCTGGATGCCGATGCCCTTGTCGTTGGGGCCCTTGTCGTAGAAGGGGTCGGACAGCTCCTCGACGGCGAGGCCGATGACCTTGGACGGCGGCGGCACCCGCGCCTCCTGATCGGCGCCGCCCATGAGGATCTCATACTCGGTCAACGCCTCCTTCGCCTTGGGCGCCTGGTTGGCCATCTCCCAGATGCCGAGGATCACGGCCAGGAAGGCGAATGCCAGGACAGTGGCTCGCATGTTGAGGGACTGCAGCATATTGTCGGTTTCCGTCTCTTTGGTTCTGGGGGCCGGGTGGTCGCCACCCGGCCCCGGTTGACGAGCTAACGCTTGATGGCGAAGCTCTGGGCATACTCTTCGGGCTTGGCCGGATCGAAGGCCTTGCCCATGATGGTGTAGGACTCATAGGTGTGATCCGGTACCGGATAACCCAGCTCCTTCATCATCTGTCCGGCGTCTGAGGCGAGATAGACCTCCTCCGCGACCTTCTTGTAGTCCACGTCGCCCTTCACATAGCCCCAGCGCTTCATCTGGGTCAGGATCCAGACCGCCATGGAGTGCCAGGGGAAGGGATCGAAATCGATCCGATCCGGGACGTTGTGCACCTTGCCCAAACCATCGGCATACTTTCCGGTCAGCACCTGCTCGATCACCGGCACCGGCTGGTTGAGATAGTTCTTCGGCGCGATCGCCTTGGAGATCTCCTTGCGGTTCTCGTGCTTGGAGGAGTAGGCGGTGGCGTCGACGATCGACTTCAGCAGCGCCGCATAGGTGTTGGGCAGGGTGGTGGCGAACTCCTCGGAGCAGGCGAAGGCGCAGCAGGGATGGCCCGGCCAGATATCCTTGGTCAGGGTGTGAATGAAGCCCACCTTCTCCCACACCGCCCGCTGGTTGAACGGATCCGGCGAGAGATAACCGTCCAGGTTGCCGGCGCGCAGGTTGGCCACCATCTCCGGCGGCGGCACCACGCGGATCTGGATGTCCTTGTCGGGATCGATGCCGTGTTCCGCCACGTAGTAGCGCAGCAGGAAGTTGTGCATGGAGTAGTCGAAGGGGACGCCGAACTTAAAGCCCTTCCAATCCTTCGGATCGCGCTTGTCCTTGTGCTTCATGTGCAGCACGATGGCCTGGCCGTTGATGTTCTCCACCGCCGGCATGCGGAAGGGCACCGCGGTCGAGCCGGATCCCATGGTGATGGCCAGGGGCATAGGTGTCAGCATATGGCTGGCGTCATACTCCTTGGCCAGGGACTTGTCCCTTGCCACCGCCCAGCCGGCGGTCTTGATCACGTCCACATCGAGCCCGTACTTGGCGTAGAAGCCCATGGGATGGGCCATGATGATGGGCGTGGCGCAGGTGATCGGCACGAATCCCACCTTCAGCTTGGTCTTCTCCGGCTTGCCCAGGTTCTCCTTGATCGCCGCCTTGACCTGGTCCATGGGCAGCATACTGCCGAGCATGGCGGCAAAGGTGCCGCCGCCCACCAGGCGCATGAAGTCCCTGCGGCCCATGTCGTCATGGCCGAAGATGCCGCGCACCACCGCGCTCTCGATCACCCGGTCCATGATATCTTCAGAGCTCTCGAGCGGATTCGGGTCCTCCGCTGTCGGCTGCGTTTCATCCACGCCGGCGAAATCGGCCTGTTCCGCACCCATCAGCTCTGACATCTCGGGTGTGGTGGTGCCCTCGAAGACCGCCCGCTCCAGGCGTTCGGTCAACTCGGTTTCGCTGCATTCGTAATTACTCTGGAGCTGCTCCTTCTGAAAAACACAGATGGGGCAGTTGCACGCGGGACCGTGCTGAAGATCGGTATCCGCATCGAACGGATTGCCGAGACTCTTGTTTGCCATGTTTAACCCCTTGTACCTATTACGTGTCAAAAGTCGGCGATGCGGTCAGCCACCTGCGTGGCACGTTTCCTGCTCAGATTGATGTGCGGGTATGCAAACCCGTAGTTGAACGCAACACAGGGACGATACTGGTGCAGGGACGCACAACCTCTACTAAAACTGCACAAAAATTGTGCATATCAGGGACGAGCCGGCGCTCCGCATTGATATCGAAGCGCAAACCGTCCTGACAGGTTGATTGCAGCTAGCGTGCCAAACCTAAAAACGAGACATAACTTATTGTTTATATACGATTTAGATCAGGGATAGCGGTACTTTTCGAAACTACGACAATGCGTAAATTACGAGAAAGCGTATTCAAGAAACACGAAATATCGTAATCGCAAAGTCCCTATTGAGGCCGATTCACATGAATCTATCGGAAACAGAGCATAATCCCGCCGGCTATCTTGAGGCCGGACAGGCCAAGGTTGCCGCACAGCCGATGTTTCACGCCTTCTTCGACCAGCACCCCACGGCGACACTCATCTTCGATCCGGTCGAGAACCGCATGGTGGACGCCAACAGCGCAGCCGTGGACCTTTTGGGATTCCCCATCGAGACACTGCTGCAGAGTAAGCCCAGTTGGCTATTCAACGGGGGCTTGAGCGCGCTCATCGTGTTCACCCAGTCGGTCATGGTGCAGGGATCCTGCTGGACCAATGAACTCAGCTGCCGAACCCGTGGCGGCAGGGTGATACCGGTGGAGTGCAACGCCCGATCGATGACCCAGAACGGCCAGGTGCTGCTCAGCGTCACCCTGCAGGATCGGGATGTGGTCGAGGGACTGCGCAAACAGGCCGACGCCAACGACTATGTGCGCCGCGGCCTTGCGGAGTGGCGCAAGTACGAGCAGCTGTTCCAGGAGATCGAACAGGGCAACCAACTGCTGCTGCAGGCAGCCGGAGACGGCATCTACGGGGTCAATGCGGACGGTATCACCACCTTCATCAATCCCGCCGCCGAACGCCTGCTTGGCTACAGTGCCGATGAGCTGGTGGGCAAGAACATGCACGAGATGGTGCACGGCAGACATCCTGACGGATCCCACTACCACGTCAAGCAATGCCCTATCTATGCCGCGTTTAACGACGGAGCCGTGCATCACGTGGACGACGAAGTCTTCTGGCGCAAGGACGGTTCCGTATTTCCGGTTGAGTACACCAGCACACCCATCGTGGAGCACGGCATGCTGATCGGCGCGGTGATCATCTTTCGCGACATCAGCGATCGCAAGGAGGCCGAAGAGGACCTGCGCAGCGCCCTCGAGCAGGTCAAATCCCTGCAGCACAGACTGGAGGAGGAGAACGCCTACCTGCAGGAGGAGATCCGCACCGAGCACAACTACCGGGAGATCATCGGCAGCAGCGCCGCGATCCGCCAGGTGATCCAGAAGATCCAGCAGGTCGCGCCGACGAACTCCACCACCCTGATCACCGGCGAGTCGGGCACCGGCAAGGAGCTGATCGCCAGGGCCATGCATCTGAGCAGCGAACGCAGCGACCGGCCGCTGATCCGGGTCAACTGCGCCGCCATCCCCCGGGACCTGTTCGAGAGCGAGTTTTTCGGCCATGTACGGGGCGCCTTTACCGGCGCCACCCGGGACCGGGCGGGCCGCTTCGAACTGGCCGACGGCGGCACCCTGTTTCTCGACGAGGTGGGCGAAATACCGCTGGAACTTCAGGGCAAGCTGCTTCGGGTACTGCAGGAAGGCCAGTATGAGCGCATCGGCGAGGAGAAGACCCGTAACGTGGATGTCCGCATCATCGCCGCCACCAACAAGGATCTCGCGGAGGAGGTGACGGCGAAAAGCTTTCGCGAGGATCTCTACTTCCGCCTCCAGGTATTCCCTATACACCTGCCACCGTTGCGGGAGCGGCCGGAGGACATCCCACTGCTGGCCAGCCATTTTCTCCAGACCATGTGCCGCAAATTCAACAAACGGGGTATCCACCTCAGCCAGAGCGACATTCGTCGACTCAGCGACTACCAATGGTCAGGCAATGTACGCGAGCTGGAAAACATCATCGAACGGGCGGTCATCGTCACCCAGGCGGGTCGCCTGCGCCTTGATCTGCCGGTCCCTGATACCCAGCCAGCTGCACCCCCCTCCCCTCCCATGAAACTACCGGCGGATGAGAAGGGGCTGTTACTCACAGAGAGTGAACGTGTCGCACGGGACAGGCTGATGATCGTAAACGCCCTGGAGCAGGCGGGCGGAAAGGTGTTCGGTGAAGGTGGTGCCGCCGAGTTGCTGGGTTTGAAGCCCACCACCCTGGCTTCGCGTATGAAACGTCTGGGCATCGAGAAACCGAAACGGCATAAACGAACTGAAATATCCTAAGGTTCCTGAATTTCCGTTCTCAGTTAAGCGGTTTTATAGGAGATCAATTACATTTTTCAGCTTGTTAACAGTCATAGGCGATCCCTGTTTATAGAGTATATCCAGCAGTGCTTCTGCCGACCATTCAGGATTGTGCAATCGTTGCCTCTGCTCATGAACAGCTCTAGCGAATCAATAATTTCCTCGTAATTCTCAACCAGGCAATCCGGAACAGCTTTGTTCATCTGTTCCACCGTCCATTGCAATTGCTCTACTTTAAGGTCGGGACGGTTTTCCAGGAGGTTGTTTACCCACTCTTTTTGTATTTCTACTGTCCACTTAGCACGAAATTGATCCCTCATTGCGACGCTCATTATCAAATCACGCAGATGTGCGGGGTAGAGTACGCAGGCATCAAAAACCGCCGTAAAACTCGCCATGCGGCTAATATCCCATATTCAATTCCTGTGCCTGTTTTGCCAGTTCGTCCAGTGCCTTTCGCCTTTCTTTCATACTCTGTTCCTTGTATGTGACCAAATCCCGAAAATAGACCCTTCGGTGACTTCCCACTTTGTGAAATTGTAAATTCCCTTTTTCCAGCAATTTGACAAAAAACGGACGTGAGACATTGAGAAAGTCTGCTGCTTGCTGGGTGGTCAATTCAGCATCTTGGGGAATAAGCGCCATGGCTTTACCTTCCGCCATGTGCGCCAAAATATCGACCAGCATGCGCATTGCAGAGACAGGTACAGTGATAATCTCATCGCCATCAATGAAGCGAAGCTGAGCATTCTCTCCTTTACCGATTAGAGCGGCCAACTGTCGGCTGCTTTCAGCAGCAATTATCCTATCTTCATCGCTAGGAGGCGGTGTCGTTTGATCTGTAAGTTTAAATGCCCGGGCCATAGCACTTTCTCTCTCAGCTAAGCACAATGTATTTATCTATATGCTAGCTTGTAATCGAAATAAACGCAATATTCGAAATAAACGAAATGCATGTGTCAGTAAAAGGATGGACCGATATGTAATTCATGGTTTCTATTTGGAAACTAGTAGAACTGACAAATGGAAAACTAAAGATAATCTAAATGGGTTACAGTGTTACTCACAAGCCATCAGGCCCGGAGTGATCCGGGCCTGACATAGATCTAGACTGATTTACTTAGTACTGCCCCAACCCCATCTCGATATAACCGGTGGGGCAGACCTCCTTGCAGATATGGCAGCCGACACACTTGAAATAGTCGGTTTCCACATAGCGCCCCATGGCGCGCTCCCCCTTTTTCACACGAAAAACCGCATCCTGCGGGCAGTAGATGACGCAGTTGTCGCACTCGAAGCAGAAACCGCAGCTCATGCAGCGTTTTGCCTCGGTGACGGCCGTCTCCTCGTTGAGGCAGCTGAAGCGCTCGATCATGCTCCCCAGCACATTGGAGACATTCACATCCATCTCTTGCCGGGCGTTCACCGGCTCGTAGCTGAAGTGCCCGGTGTAGAGGGCATGTGACTTGATCACGTCAGCCTCTGCGCGGTTCTCGAAATTATGCACGGACCATTTTGCACTGTTGGTGCCCCAGGTGGGTCCGTGATTGTACTCATCCGGCGAGAGCTCCTTCTCCGCAAGCTCCTGCAGCAGGTCGAAGTGGTGGCCCTCCACCTTGGGGCGATCATCGAACTCCAGGTCTCGCAGGTATTTGTCGATCCCCTCAACCGCAACGGAGGCGTGGCCGATGGCGGTGGTGAGCAGGTGAGGAATCACCGCGTCGCCACCCGCAAAGTGGCCCTGCCTGTCCTTGACCTGCATGCTCCGCTCGGCATCGATCTGGTTCCACTGGTTGGCGATGCCATCGATGCCGTCGTAGTCGCCGGTCTGGCCGGTGGCGGCGACGATCAGGGCGCACTCGATCTCGAAGGGTTCGCCGTTCGCCTCCATCTTGCCGCTGGACCAGTCCACCGGCTGCACCTTCAGGGCGCGGGCCCGGCCCCGCTCATCCAGTACCACCTCGAGTGGCGCCAGGCTGTCGTGGATCTCCACGCCCTCCGCGATGCAGGCCTCCAGCTCATGCTTGGTGCAGGGCGCCTTGGCGATGGGGCGGCGATAGACCAGCCAGCAGTCGGAGTCGGCGCGCCTGGCGGTCTGTTCCTCCCGTT
Organism: gamma proteobacterium symbiont of Ctena orbiculata; assembly: GCA_003058495.1. GTDB lineage: Bacteria > Pseudomonadota > Gammaproteobacteria > Chromatiales > Chromatiaceae > Thiodiazotropha. The sequence continues at coordinate 77,497 of QBVC01000020.1, forward strand.
GCCTGCCGGAGCCGTCAAATACCGCATCCGGGCGCTCGGCGGCGTCGAGTCCGGCCACCTCGCCGATACGCTTGGCCACGGCCGCCACATCCATCGCCGTATCGCCGCCACCGATCACCAGGATGCGGCCATCGAGATATTTGAGGGAGCCTTCATTGAAGGCCTTGAGGAAAGTCATCCCGTCCACGCAGTTTGGCGCCTCTCCGCCCGCTACGCGCAGCGGTTTGCCCACCACGGTGCCCACGCTCCAGAAGATGGCGTCGTACGCCTGCTCCAGCTCTTCGACCTTCACCTCGCTGCCTACGCGACTGTTGAGTTGCACATCGATACCGCCCACATCCAGGATGCGCTGGATCTCGTGTTCGAGAACATGCCGGGGAATGCGATAGCCGGGAATACCGAATACCATCTGACCACCCAGGGCGCTATGGGCTTCATAGATGGTCGAACGGTGGCCGAGACGGCGCAGAAACAGCGCGGCGGCAAGACCGGCGGGGCCACCGCCGATAATCGCAACCCGCTTGCCGGATTCGGTTTCGGGTTTGGCGAAGGCGAGCTGATGCTCCCTCGCCCAATCGCCGATGTATTGTTCTATGGAGTTGATTCCCACATAACCGTCCAGGCTGTTACGGTTACAACCTTCCTGGCATGGGGCGGGGCATACCCGCCCCATGATCGCCGGAAAGGGATTCGCCAGGGTCATCCGTTCAAAGGCATACGCCTGCCAGGGCTTGTCACCCTGGGGCTTGTCCAAACCGCGCACGATCGACAGCCAGCCGCGTATGTCGTGGCCTGAAGGGCAGGCATTCTGACAGGGGGGCGTGCGCTGAATATAGGTTGGGCAGAGATAGGACTCGCCTTGATTAATCACGTCACTGTCCCAGTCATAGTGCTCACTATCGCCGTCTGCGTAGCGTCGATAGGTTGGATCGATATCGCTCATTCTCTAATCACTCCATACAAAAAAACCGTAGCCAATTTGTGCTATTGAATGATAGCGAACAAACCGCAGTTAACAAGTTAAGCAGAAGTTTTTTAAAAGAGACTTAAGGTGGGCGTGGTGTGAGTCACTATTGCGCGCATTGAAGCTTGAAACCCGGAACATTGTTATATTAATAAATATAATATGCATATAATCATTATCTATGGATTAAATGCCAAATTGAAAACCCCGGCGGCAATCGACGGCAGCGTCATCGTCCGCCCCTCTCGACAAGAAAGATAGGATATTCGTTCGTCATTGACCCAGCTAACCTAGGTTTGCCCGCTGGCTCAAGAGGACTAACATTAGGAGAGACGACTACCAAGGCTGATCGGGGGCGTATGTTTCAGAACAAGGCAATAAGCGGCCGCCTCACTACTCTGGGTACCATTGACCTGTCGAGGAGTACCCCATCCACTACTTAAGAACTTTAGGTTGTTCCTATTTCGGCCCAGGGGTCTATAACTATAGTTAGGCGCATTGGTAACGTCTAAGTCAGAGACTACGGATGGTACGGGCAGCGGTTGGCTCCCCGCCCAGCATACAAAACAACGATTACACAACAACCAGGTTGAGAAGCGGAAGATGCACGGTTTTCTTCATCTCGCGCAGATTGAGCTCGCAATCCTGGGATACACGGACCTATCTCACACCAGCGAGACGGAAACGTCACACAACACGCATGCGTGCATGCTCGATTTTCAGTACCTTCTGAAGAATTCCCCGATTCCCCTTGACCAACCCTCTATTTGTCGGCGCCGTTCCAGATCATCCGCGCGCCGCATCTCATCACTCACCGACAGGGGGCGCCGGTGGTTTTTCGGTTTCCTAATGCTGGCGCTATCAACCCTCTTCTATCAACCCCGTGCCTACGCTGATGAGACTTACCGGATCGCCATAGTTCCCAAGATAGTCGGTATCGACTATTACGATGCCGCCAAGCGGGGCATCGATGAAGCCGATCGCGAACTGGATGCCGTCGAAGTAACCTGGATCGGTCCCACCCAGGACCTGGTGGATGATCAGATAGAGATCATCAAGGACCTTATTCCCAGCAAACCCGATCTGATCGCGGTGGCCGCCAACGATCCGCTGCGCCTGGTTCCGGTTTTGAAGGAGGCCAAGGCCGCGGGGATCCGGATCATGAGCTGGGACGGCGATACGAACTATCGCGAATTCTTCGTCAACCTGGTCGATTACAATCAGTTCGGCAAACAGATAGTCGAGGCCATGGTGGAACAGGTTGGCAGCGAGGCCGACATCGCCATTGTGACCACCACCTTCAGCGCACCCAACCAGGTACGCTGGATCAAGGCGATAAAAAACGAGATCTATGAGAGCTACCCCGATTTGAGAATCCTCGATATTCGGCCCGCCACCGAGAGCAGGGAGAGATCCTACCGCATCGGCCAGGCCTATCTGCAGGAGTTTGCGAGCCTGAAAGGGATCATTGCCCTCGGCGCGCCCAATGTACCCGGAGTGGTCAACGCGGTTGAGGATGCCGGTCTGGCAGGTCAGATAGCGGTTGTGGGCAACGCTACGCCAAACCTCACCCGCGACTTTCTCAAGAGGGGCCATATGCAGAAGGTGTTTTTATGGAACGCACCGGATCACGGCTATCTGACCGTCTACAGCGCCTATCGTCTGCTGACTGAAGAGCTGAAACCGGGCAAGGCGTTTGACGCAGGGCGACTGGGCAGGATGACACCGACAAGTGATGATACCAGCATGCAGGTAGCGCTACCGGTGTTGGTCTTCACCAAAGATAACGTTGACCTATACGATTTCTGACCACAGATGCAGACAACGCCAAGAACCGACCCATGCCTCTGCCCCGTGTTTGCCGCCAACCTTGACCTATGGAGTTGTCCGCCGTGAAGCTCAGCTCCAAACTTCACCTGTTTTCACTCTCGATGCTGGTAGTAATGGCGCTGTCCGTACTCGCCGCGGGCATGGTAATCATCAATGAACTGGCGCGGGATCAACACTACCAAATCTTGCGTGCGGAGCTTGGAAAAATCCGAGCCACGGTGGTCGACACCCTGAACCGCTCCGGCATGCTGGCCGCTGCGCGGGAGGCGAGGCGTCTCCAGTCCGGTCTAGCTGCAGGGCCGGTGGGATTCGAGAGCGCCCATATCTATATCATCGAGGCACCCGATCGAGTGATTTTTCATCCGGATTATCAAATGGGTGACAGAATTGAACGCAACGATCTCGATTCGCTCTTTGCACAAAGCGACGGCGCCATTGAATACACCGTAAAAGACACAACCCATTTTGCGGCCTTTACGACAATCAAGCCAATCGATTGGATGGTCTTCATCTCCATCAATGAGGATGAGATCTACATCAAGGAAGCGGAGTATCTTCGCCATATCGTCCTTATCTCCATAGGGATCTTTATCCTCACTGCGCTGGTGGTCAGCCTCTTCGTGGGGCGTTTCGCGGACCGACTGCAAATCACGCTCGACGGTATCAGGCAAATAGATAAGGGCGACCTGGATACTCGCATCCCGGTATCGGTGAATGACGAGGTAGGACAGCTGCAAGCCGGCATCAACGCCATGAGCGCCAGCATTCAGGCCCGGACCCTTGAGCAGCAAGAGGCTGAGCAGGCCCTGCGAGAAAGTGATACGAAGTTCCGCAACCTGGTGCAGAAAATCCAGGCAGCCATCGTGGTCCACGGTCCTGACACGCAAATTCTCTCCGCCAACTCCATGGCGCAGGACTTCCTAGGACTCAGCGAAAAGCATCTGCTGGGGAGAGCCGCCAACGACCCTGCCTGGCACTTCCTCCGCGAAGACGGCAGTGCCATGCCGCAGGAAGAGTACCCGGTCAACCGGGTACTGAGTTCCCGCAGTGTGCTGCAAAATCTTGTCGTCGGTGTAGAACGTCCAGACAGGACAGAACCCAGATGGGCCTTGGTGAGCGCTATTCCGCTGACTGATAAGACGGATGGAATCACCCAGGTTGTTGTCAGTTTCACCGATATCACACAGCGCAGGAAATCGGAACAGCAACTGGCCGCCAGTGAGCAGCTCTTCCGTACCCTGGTCGAGAATACCCACGACCATATTGCGCGTTACGACCTGAATCTGCACCGTCTCTATATCAATCCGGCGCTCGCAGAGGAGTTCAAACAACCCCTGGACAAGGTGCTTGGCAAGACCAGCAAGGTGGCCTCACCGCTACTCGATCCCGAACACTATATGGACAACCTGCGCAGTGCCATCGAAACCGGTAAGGAGATTCTCGATGAGATCGCCTATCGCACTCCGCAGGATGAGATCCGCTGGGCCAACGTCCGCTTCGCACCCGAATTCGATCTCGACGGCAAGGTCAAGTCGGTGCTGGCCATCTCCAGCGACACCACCGAGCAGAAACGGGCTGAGCTGGAACGACAGGCATACACCCACTTTCTCGAAAGCCTTGACCGGATCAATCGGGCGCTTCAGGCAGAGGGTGAAATCGAAGAGGTCATGAACAGGGCTTTGCAGGAAGTGCTGGATATCTTCGGCTGTGACCGCGCCTATCTCCTCCAACCCTACGATCCACATACGCCCAGCTTTACCGTACCCATCGAATGTACTACGCCTGAGTTCCCGGGCGCCCAAGCACGGGGGATTGAAATACCCATGGACGACTTTATCTCCTGGCTCATGCGTACACTGCTTGAATCGGACCGTCCTTTCCAAGTCGGAGCAGGAACCGAATATCCAATATCCGACTATATGCGGGAGGAGTTCAGTATCCGATCCTTTCTGGCGATGTCTCTGCGACCCAGGGTCGGCAAGGCCTGGCAGTTCGGTATCCACCAGTGTTCCCACGACCGTACCTGGTCCGATCAGGAGGTGCGTCTGTTCGAGGAGATCGGCCACCGCCTCTCTGACAGCCTCAACGACCTATTGACGACACGCAACCTGCGCCAGAGTGAAGAGCGTTTCCGCCTGGTCTTCGAGAATTCCCCGGTGTCGATTCAGGAGGAGGACTACTCCGCCGTCAAGGCACACCTGGAACCCCTTCGTCCCCAGTTCGGTGATGACCTTGCGGGTTACCTCGATGAACACCCGGAGGTGGTCGAGGAGTGCGCCGCTCTCGTACGCGTGATCGAAATAAACCATGCATCATTGATTCTCCATGAGGCAGAGAGCAAAGAGGCAGTACTGCAAGGGTTACCGCAGATCTTCCTGACCGAGACCTTGAAGGATTTTCGAGACGTTTTGCTTGCACTGATGAGTGGTGAAACCAACATTCGCAAGCAGTCGGTATTACAGACCCTGCATGGTCACAGGTATGATATCGATTCCTTTATCTCGGTCTGCCCCGGCTATGAAGAGAGCCTCGGCAAGGTGCTGGTCTCGCTGATCGACATCACCGAGCTGAAACAGGCGGAGCAGGAGCGCCAGCAATATCTCCACTTCCTCGAGAGCCTGGACCGGGTCAATCGCGTACTACAGGAAGAGGGTAGTATCGAACAGATCATGGATAAGGCCCTCAAAGAGGTGCGCACGATATTTGACTGCGACCGCGCCTATCTCCTCTACCCATGTGATCCGCAGGCCACCAGCCTTACGGTACCTATCGAAAGTACCACGGAAGATTTCCCCGGCGCCCATGAAAGAGATCTGGAAATACCCGTAGACGACTATATCTCCTGGCTTTTGCGTTCTCTGCTCGATGCTGACCATCCTGTCAAACTGGGTGCGGGAACCGAACATCCAATGTCAGAATATCTACAGAAGGAGCACAGCATCAGATCGATTCTGGCAATGGCGCTACGTCCGAGGGTCGACAGGCCCTGGCAATTTGGCATCCATCAATGTTCTAACGACCGGGTCTGGACCGATCAGGAAGTACGCCTGTTCGAGGAGATCGGGCACCGCCTGTCTGACAGCCTGAATGACCTCCTGATATCGCAAAACCTGCGTGAGAGCGAGGAGCGCTTCCGTCTGGTCTACGAAAATTCACCCATTCCCATCCGGGAAGAGGACTTTTCTGACATCGGCTCCCGCCTGGATGAGATGAAGGAGCGCTGTGGCGATGAACTCGATAGCTATCTTCTTGAGCATCCGGAGATCGTCAAAGAGCTCGCATCACTGGTGCGTATCGTCAATGTCAACAGCGCCACCCTGGAGCTCCATGAAGCAGAAAGCAAAGAAGCGCTCTACTATGGCCTGCCGAAGACACTCACTGCGGAGTCCCATGATGCCTTTCGCCAGGAACTTATTGCCATCGCGCGAGGAAAAACAGAGCTGTATTTCGACGGAGCGATGCAGACCCTCAACGGAAAGCGTCGTGAAGTCAGCGTCTCTTTCTCTGTCTGTCCAGGTTATGAAAAGAGCCTGAGCAAGGTCTTCGTCTCCCTGTTCGACATCACCCAACGCAAGCGGGACGAAGACAGCTTGCGACTCGCAGCCAGCGTCTTCTCCACCAGCCAGGAGGGGATACTGATCAGCGATGCCGACAACCGCATCATCGACATCAATCCGGCGTTTACCCGCCTCACCGGCTACAGCCGGGAGGAGGCGCTGGGGATGGATCCGGGGTTTCTCAGCGCCGGCAGGCAAGGGCAGCCATTCTACCAAGAGATGTGGCAATCGATAGACCGCAGGGGTGAATGGCAGGGTGAGTTATGGAATCGTCGCAAATCGGGTGAGGTCTACCCCGAACTGCTCTCCATCGTCGCCGTGAAAGACGAGCAGGGCAGGCTGCAGCACTATGTGGGCGCCTTCAGCGATATCAGCATGATCAAACAGCATGAGGCCGATCTCGACCGCATCGCCCACTACGACATGCTGACCTCGGTGCCCAATCGACGCCTGCTCGGGGACCGGCTGGAGCAGGCTATCGCGCATACCCGTCGCCACGGCGGAAATCTGGCCGTCTGCTACCTCGACCTCGACGGCTTCAAGCCGATCAACGACCAATTCGGACACGAAGGCGGCGACCAGATGCTTGTCGAGATCGCCCAACGCCTGGAATCGATGTCCCGGGGCGAGGACACGGTCGCCCGCCTGGGTGGCGACGAATTCGTGCTGCTGTGGAACGACATCGAAAGTGAAGCCGATTGCGCGCGGGCCCTGGAACGCATCCTCGACAAGGTATCCGAGCCGATGCTGCTGGAGGGCGAGTCGGTATCGGTCTCGGCCAGCATCGGGGTAACCCTCTATCCGGACGACAACGTGGATGCGGACAGCCTGCTGCGTCATGCAGACCACGCCATGTATTCGGCGAAGCAGCTCGGCAAGAACCGCTACCAGATATTCGATGCGCGCCTGGAGAGGCAGATTTCAGCCCAGTCCGAACTGCTGGCGATGGTGGAGCGCGGCCTTGAACAGGGGCAGATGGAGCTCTACTACCAACCAAAGGTCGATTGCGCCACCGGCGAGGTGGTGGGCCTCGAGGCCCTGCTGCGCTGGAATGACCCGGTCCTCGGCCTGATTCTTCCCAATGAGTTTCTTTCGTTGATCGAAAACGACAGCCTGGCGCTGCGGGTGGGGCGCTGGGTGATGGATGAGGCGGTGCAGCAGGCCAAACGCTGGGATGATCAGGGGATCAAACTTCCGATCAGTATCAATATCTTTCCGCGCCATCTCAAATCCCGCAGCTTCGCCGATGACCTGCGCAATGCCATCGCGCTGCACTGGCCGGAGATGCCGGGCAGCCGGCTGTTGCTGGAGATAATCGAGACCTCCGACCTGGAGGAGCTGGAACCCATCCAAGGGGTGATCGACGAGTGCCTGATGATGGGGATCGGCTTCTCCCTCGACGATTTCGGCACCGGTTACTCCTCGCTGGTCTATCTTCGCCGCTTGAGCATCGAGGAGCTGAAGATCGACCAATCCTTTGTCCGCGATATGCTCGAGGATCCGGACGACGAGGCGATCGTTATCGGCGTGATCAGCCTGAGCAAGGCGTTCGGCCTGCGGGTGGTCGCCGAGGGGGTGGAGAGCTCCCAGCAGGCGCGGTACCTGGCTGACCTGGGTTGCTCCACGGTGCAGGGATACGGCCTTGGACGTCCCATGCCGGTACTTGCCTTTCAGAAATGGTATGCCGACCTGTTGGCCAACGAGTTTGAATTATGCCAAAGCTAGAGGACTTCCAGGTCATCGAATGGGATGCTTCCATGGCGACCGGCATCGCTGACATCGACAAACAGCATCAATATCTTGTCGACACCCTGCAGGAGGCGAATCGACGCCTGTTGGCGGATGATGATGCCGGCTACCTGAAGAAGGTGGTCAAGGACCTGCTCGGTTATGCCATCATGCACTTCGAGACCGAAGAGTCGTTGATGCAGGTCTACGACTATGCGGCAGCCCACCCCGAAGACGCCCAGGCCCACATTGCCCAACACCGGGATTTTTCCAGCCAGATAGTGGCCATCAACGAACAGCTACGCGAAGGGCATACTATCTCGGGGGTCGAGGTGTTGGCGTTCCTCAACAACTGGCTGCGCGAGCATGTCCTCGGGATCGATCAACTGCTTGGCCGTTTTTTGTTTCACAGGATGAAACAAGCCGGAAACAAATCCCGCTGCTGAACTCTCTCTTTATCCTGATCTGACGGCTGAACCTGCACCGGGAAACAGCTTCCATCCCCGTACCGTCCCGTTCGCGCGACAGACCGGACCGGTGCCCGATTCGCTTGCCGTATCCAATTTGCGATTGATTCATGATTGTTCAACTAAAACGGATGTAGTGCCGATTGCTGTGTTTGGCGAGAGAGCGCCAGAAGGCCTGCTGTTCCTCTTTGCTGTTTTTCTTCTCTCTTCGCGGCGCTGTACTGGTATTGATCAGTTGTTGACAGATGCTCTGCCAATAGGTGAGTTGAATGATCATCTTTGCACTCCTCCCGTTACCTTGTTTCTATGGTTTGGTTTGTATCTATTCTTGCTGTTTTGTGACAAAAACAAAGTTAACTATTACCAGGCAGGCTGTGACTTTTTAACGCATCGCCGGACCCGGCCTGCTCGGCGCCGGCCTTAAACCCGGGGCAATGGACTAGTCGGTAAATCAGTCGAAGATCTCACTGCCGGTAGGCTCGAAATGGTCTGCCCGGTTCATCGCCTGGCGGAATTTCGAAAGTTCCAGGTACATGCGCTGACGCGCGCGGCTCTGATTGCCCAGCGGACGATGCTCCGGCAGGCAGTGCCAGGGATTCATCTTCAGGCGCCTTGCGAAGGCGAACTGTTTCTCGGAATCGAACTGCTGGCGCGGGATATGCACCCTCGCCGCCGGTATAAAGGGCGACAGCTTTTCCGGCCAGCGCACCGCCGCGTTTTCGATGGGCATGCGATGGGGATCGGTCTGCAGCTGTATCATCAGGTCGAACGCCACATCCTTCTTGCCCAGGGTCTTGATCATGTTCTCCCGGAGATAGTTGAACGGCGGGGTGCCGAACGGTAGACCGGGGATCTCTCTCTCCACCTCGCTCCTGGGGACGAAGGAGTACATCATCGCCTGCCCCTCTCCCAGCAGGTAGGGCACACAGCTCCAGTAGCGCTGACCGAGAGGGTTGTACTGGGTCTCGTTCCACAGGCTCTGCATGAAGAAGTCGAGCAGGTGGCTGTCCCTGGGATTGAGAAAGTAGTAGATGGGCATATCCACCAGGCTCCAGTACTGCAGTTTGGCGTTTTCCCGGGTGTTGGGGGTGACGAAGGTCGGGGTGCAGATGGCGATGAAGTCCTGGGTGTATCTCTCCTCCTCCATCAGCTTCTCCCCGGGGACATCCATCAGCTTCACCGCCATGCTGACGAAGCCGACATCATCGATATCGGCGGGCACGTCCGGCCCGGGCCCCGAATAGCGCACATAGGCGGGATAGCTGCGCGGCGTGGCGAAGACCCCCTTGCGGCAGTGATCCGGCAGGTCGTCACGGATGGTAACCGTGGCCCGCAGGATACCGTGGGTCTTGGTGTTGCCGCCCCGTTCATATTTGCCGGGTTTGAAGTGGCCGCGCATCTGATCCATCATCAGATCGATGATCGCGTCCAGGCTCTGCTCCTCGTCCCTGTCGATTCGTTCCTCGGCCAGCTGCAGGCCTTCGTCCCTGCGCCCAATATTGATGAAGAACTGAATCACCGCGGCACTGGGTTCGCGCAACAGCCGGTTCCACTGGGGCCTGAACCAGGGCTCCAGGCGACGCTCCAGACGCATCAGCCGTACCAGGATATCGTGGATAGACTTGAGAATTCGGGTCTTGAGATTCATCGCCCGGCCCCTCCATCCGCAGCGGAGAGGGATGCGATATACTTCAGCGCCCGCATTCCCGGCATGAAGAAGTAACCCCCGCCCCGCACCCTGACAAACCGGGGCAGACCGCAGACCTTGCGTGCCGGCCCGTCCGTTTGGCCAAGCCTGAAGCAGTCGCTGTTCTCGCCATTGATCAGGGGCTCGCGTCCACCGAGGAGGGGATCGCTCTCCTGGCGCATGCCGTTAAATCTGCTGTTCATCGACCAGGTGTCCTGGACGAACTCGAACTGGCGCGAGATGTTCGCCACCAGGCAGATGAAGTGCAGCCCCCGCTCCGCCTGCGGCGGATCCGTTTCCAGGGCCGCTTCCGGGGTCAACGGCGGCCCGTAGGGACGGCCGCGGCGCAGCAGCCGGTGGAAGCGGGTCGAGGCGACCAGGTCTTCGTCCGCACGCCGCTGCCCGAAACCGAAGATCTTGATCAATCTCGAGAAAAAGCCCGTTACCCCGGGCGGGAAATCACCGCTGCGGGGATTTGCGCGGCGGATATGGGCGCCCAGGGGGCAGCGATGGCCGCCGGGGTCCGCGTCGTAGGTGAATTGGTTGCCCTGTTGCTCCGGCGCCACCCCCGGGATCGGATCCCCGCCGGTCTTCATCAACGGCGTACCGTCGCGTTCTCTTCCCACCATGCTGGCGGCAAGACCCTCCCGCCGCTCCGCATCACCGCCGCTCTGTTGATCGAGAAATCGCCAGAAACCGGAGACATCCTGAGCGAGCTGCCGTAGCACCAGGTAACAGCCGTTGCGGGCGAAATCCTTCAGCCCCGGCAGGTCCTCCGCGTCCGCCAGTATCGCTGCCCGCTCGTCCCGGCGCGGATCGATCAGGGGCCGGTCGGTGTAGAGACCGTACTCATTGGCATAGCCGAGCACCGTCTCTCCCACCGCCAGCCGGTTGGAGTAGCGGTCACGATGGTGCAGATCGGTGCTCTGCCGCTGTTGCCAATCGATCTTCGGCTGGCTGATGCCATCGGCAAAACCGAAATGCTCGATACCGCCCAGGTCCCGGGTCGGCAGGATCTCGATCAGCTCGAAGGCGGCATCAAACCTGTCATCCTCGACCGAGGCCCGCTGGGTTTGCAGCCCCCCCGGGAGCGCATAGTGCAGCAGCAGGATGTGGGGCGTCGCGGCCGGATCGCCCCCCCACCGCCAATGCTCCGGCGCGCTGCCGCCGCTGTCGCCCAGGCGCCGCGATCGGCTCTCGTCCCCTGTCATGCCGACGATGAACTCATCGGAAAAGCCCTCGATGACCGCCTCATCGATACCGAGCACGCGCAGGCCCTCCGCGCTGAAGGCAATCTGCATGGCGGCTTGCGGCAATGGGGTCCTGCTGCTGGCATCGGTCACCGGGGCCTTCAGCAGCCACTCCCTGGCTGCCTCGGGATCGACCACCTTCAGCAGCATGAAACAGGCCTCGCTCAACCTGCCGTGGCCGAAGCGCAACAGACCCTGCAGATCCTCGAACTCAAATCCATCCCTTTGGCTCATCGTCTTGGCCTCTCTAGATTAAGCCCAGCCATTCACGGATCGCCCGGTCGCTCGACTGTCGCCGCTCCACCCCCTGGCGGATGCGGCTGTTGCGCGCCAGATCGAATGCGGTCAGCCCCGGATAGGCCTTGTACCAGACCTCGGAAGGGAGCTGATGGCGGCGCAGGGTATATTTGAACTGCTGCTCCCGCGCCGCACCCTGCTTGATCAGCCAGCTGGTCCTGGGATACCCCACCCCGTTGCTGAAGACCAGATTCAGGCCCCAGGCAACCTTGTTGATGAAGTCATCCATGTAACCCTCCAGGCTGCCGTCGTAGTTGCTGGCGAAGTAGAGCCTGCGATCGTTGTCGAGCAACACCCAGCGGGCGAAATGGATGGTCTTCACCCGGGTGAGATAGCCGTGGTTGTAGACATGCCTGGAGGCGTAATCGAGGGTCAGCAGAAGAAACTTCAACAGCGAGAGACGGAACAGGCCCGGCTTGACGTCCCCCAGCACGTTGAAATGGTTGGTGACATCCAGGTCCTCCAGCACCGACAGCCTGGCGATATGCGCGCGCCCGGGACGGATCACGATCTCCGGATCCGACCGTTCCAGCATGCGCAGCCGCAGGATCAGAAAAGGCGCTGAAAGCAACAGCAGCGGCGCCAACAGCAGCAGGATCGACGGCATCCCCAACTTGTGCAGCAGATTGCCCAGCCACCATAACTTGGGGGTCGGTTCCGGCGGGCTCAGCTGCAGCCGCCCCGCATCCCTTTCCAGCTCCACATGGGTAAGCAGCTTCTGCCGCAGCGCCCGGGCATTGCCCCTCCCCACCTCTTCAATGGCACGCGGCAGATAGGCCGCGAGGCTGCGCTGCAGGGCCTCCTCCTCCCTGACCTGCTGCACGGTGCGCCCGATCCAGTTGATGTAGTTGGCCTTTGGCGTAATGTTGCGCCCGCTCATCCAGGTCAACAGGTCGTCCCGATCCGGGTCGAAGCCAACACAGTGGGAGAAGATCTGTTGCAGACCGTCAGCGGCGCGGCGGGCAAGTTGGTCGAGAAAATAGCGGCTCTTCCCATCACAATCCCCGAGGAAGACCAGGGAGGGGCGCCAGGGATAGGGCTCTCTCCCATGGTGGCGCATCTCCTCCGCGGTCTCGGCCTCGAGAATCACGAAGCGGGCCACATGCAGACGCTCGAACTGACCGAATGGGAGCAGCGGATTCTCCGGATCGGCGATACCTTCGATCCGGTTCATGCCGGCGAGCAGATCGCGCAGGGCATCGATTTCGCCCTCGCGGATCTCGGCAAGAATCATGAATGTGGACTGGGGTGTCACGGCACGCTTCCCTGGTGATCCTTTTCGCTCCGGCTAGCCATCCTGCTTCTTGGTCAGGGCAAAATCGAGAATGCGTGTCTTGCCCCACCAGACCTTGCCCAGGTAGACCCCGGGCTCGACCTCGCGGATCTCATCCCGAATCACCTTGGCGAAGAAGGAGGTCGTTGAGTAGTCGATAACGATGGTCTCCCTGCCATCCAGCCAGCTCTTGTCGCGATAGACCTTGGCGACGATGAAGGTCAGGCTGAAGGGGGTGATCTTGTTCACCAGCACCCCGGCCCGGCCATCCGCGGCGAAGATATCGAACACCTTGCCCTGCCAGGCGAAGAGACGGGCAAAGGCGGCGACCAGCTTGGAGAGGAGCGAGCCCGCGAGGATCGCGGTGCCGCGGGTATCGCCCCTCGGCAATTCGCCGGCCTCGGCGTTGCGATAGATCTGATCCAACTCCTCCCTGGTCTTGTCCAACCAGCGTTCCACGGTGATCTGCATGGCGGCTACTCCCTTGTTCGCAGTTTGGCGGCTTGTGCATAGACCTGGCGACGCACCTCGTTCATCCTGCCCAGGGGGCGATGCGCGGACAGGGTCTGCCAGGGATTGAAACGACTCGCCTCGCAGGCGGCCAATGCCTGCGGGGTGTCGAACGCCTGCTCCTCGATGGTGATGGTGGCAACCCTGCGGAAAGGGGAGAGGGCCTCATCCCAGACCACCGAGGCATCCTCGATGGGCATGGTCTCTGCATCGAGCTGCCGCTGCACGCCAAACTCGAAGCATGCCGGCCCCTGCTGCAGATGGTGCTTCAGTGCCGAGCGGAGCTGATCAGGCCCCGCATCCACCACCTGCGCAGTGGTGTAGTCGGAACAGGGAGTGACGGAATATTTGACCGCCTGATCGCTGCCCAGGCTGAAGGGGACGGTGCTCCAATAGCGGATATCCAGCGGACTCAGATGGCGCTTGCGCGCCTTGAAGAGAATCCACAGCGATTTCAGATGGGGATCGAAGGGATTGAGAAAGAAGCGCAGCTTCCTGTCCTCCTGTCTGGCGCGGATGAATTTCAGAAACTCCTCCGGGGTTGCCACGAACAGGGCGGGATAGCTGTTGAGGACGAAATCCTGTCTGCCGCCCTCTCCCCAGAGCGCACCCCCATCAATCCCGGAAACACGGATCGAGAGACCGCGGATATCCTTTTCTGAATCGTCCATCTCGGTGGCGTTGGCGAATCTGAGCCGCGCCGGATAGCTGCCGGGCCTGGCAAAGAGTCCCTGCTGCAACTCCCTGGGAATATCCTCGTGAACACGAAACCGGGCATCCACGCAGGCGACGCTCTTCGGCTGATTGAACCTGGGGATGGCGCCGTTCTCCTCAGCAGCCAGGGTGATCGCCTCGATGCGTTGGCTCATCTCCGCCACCAGTTGCTCGATGGTCGCCTGCTGCTCCTCGGCTGAACAGACTCCCGTCAGCAGCATGAGTGCCGCTAAAACACCGATGCTGCAATGGCACTGCTCCATTTCGTCTTGTTTGTTTTGCATTGCTCCGTCCTCCAAGGTACTGCCAATAGGAGAAGATCCAGCTAGCTGTAGTCTTCTCTGGTTAGGGTTATTGTCGGCCAGACCTATCAGAAGGCAGGGTCGGCCTCAGCACCGGGACGCGGCTCCCACTCCAGGCTGTAGTATTCGCCCCGTTCCCGCGCCCAGGGATCGAAGACGTTCCTCACCGGCATCAACTCATCCCTGAGTGCCGGCGCATTGCGCATCAACAGCCGCTTCAACGGCGACACCGCCATCTCATGGCCGTTGACCATGCCCGCCTCGAGGCAGGCCCGGCTGCCATCCGCCTGGGTGGTCAGGGCATAGGGGCACTCGCTCAGCGGCCCGTTGTGCAGCACCCAGTCGTAGCCCAGGCGGGAGTAGAACTCGGGACGAAAACTTGAGGTGAAGAAGCGGTCGCTGAAGAGACGCCGGGAGGCGTTGATGATAAAGATATGAAACTGGGTCTCGGAGATGGCGAAACCGTGCGGACGGGTGTACTCCGCCAGCCAGCCCACCACATTGTCCACATCCTCGATATTGTCGACCACCGTGCCGTCGGGGTGCCCGAGGCAGTCGTTGATGAACTCACCCGCTGCATTGCGTTGCACTGTGGAGATAATCTTGCCGGCATCGCATTTATGGGTGCCGTAGATCTCGCGCATCCGCGACACCGTCTGCTCCTGGTGTTTGCGCCAGGGATCATCCTTGTCGAGGTGCTGATCGACGAAGTCATCGAAACTGCTGAGGTGCTTCAAGCCGATCTGGCGGCGGAACTCGTTGAACCGGGGCACGCCACGCTCCCGGTCACGAATCAGATCCAACGCCACCACGTCGATGCTGCGCGTCTCGGAATCGAGATGGGGCATCGGCAGGTTCTGCAGAAACATCGGTTGGTTGCGAAGATGCAGCACCCCCAGCCGCTGACGCCCCATGCTCAGCGCCCAGTTGTCGAGGCCATGCCGGTGCATCAGCGAGGTCGCGCCCTCCCGAACGGTTTCCAACACCGGCACCTTCGCCTCGATCAGGTTCGGCTGCTCCTTACGGCGCATCTCGATCAGGTCGGGCACCAGCGGGTGGAGGCGATAGACCGAGGTGAACTCCTCGGGGAAGTTGAAGGGTGAACCGAAATGGTTGATGCCGCCATTCACGTCATCGGGATCGCTCAGGTCCCAGCCGTCGCGCTTCCACCAGAGCATCCCCTCGGGCTTGTTGTTGCCGAGACCGAAGATCCCGGCACCGGAGGCGAGCACGGAGTAGAGCGAGTTGGCCCGTTTCGGATCGGATGAATCTGAAAACCAGCCCGCCACCTTTTCCGAAACCCGGCCCAACAGATTCTCCTCCTTGTCGAGGATGCGCCGCAGCACCTTGGAGACCCGATCCTCTCCCTGGTTGAAGAGGCCGAACCAGTTGGAGTTCATGGCCAGAAACAGGGGCTCGTCATAGAGCAGCTGGGTGGTCCACTCGATGGTGTGGATCTTCGCGATCTCCGCCGCCAACACCAGTCGCGCCACCTGGTAGAGCCGTTCGTCATCCACCTCGCTATAGGTGATGATCCTCTCCGGCTGATCCGGATCGCGCAGCCCGGAATCCCCAGCGGGGGTGAGCGACTGCTGATCACGGAAGCGATCGACGAAGTAGTTGTGCTCACGGGTGAAGAGGTTGTGATAGAAGCTCAGGCCGATATTCCAGTTGTCGGCAAAAGCGGCGGCCTCCTGGCCCTGCCACTGGGGCTGCACCGGGCAGTCTTTCGAATAGCCGTCGCAATTCTGCAGCAGCGGCAGGTAGCCCTCCCGCAACCGCAGTTTGGCCGGATCATCGGGATCGCGCTGCACCCGCTTCAGCGACAGCTCGTCATGACCATAGATCTGCGACGCGTCCCACCAGGCAGAGACAAGGTTGTTGGTTGTCTTCGGCGCGCGCTTCAGATACGCCTTGCCGTCATGCTGAAAGCTTTCCGGCTCCCCGGTTTGCGCAAACAGGGAGGGCTCGCGACGATCCCCTTCGCGGCAGCCAAGGGCCCTTGCCGCTTCGGAGTCGCAGCCAACGGGTTCGAGTCCGGGCGAGTTGCGCCCCTCGCTGGTATGGGAAAACCAGTCATGGGTCATGAACTGAATCCAGAACGCCGCCAGCACGTTGAAGAAGGGGGCCGGGAGATAGTCGCAGGCAACATCGGGTGAATGGCTGCCATCGCCCATACCTTTGTTACAACCGTTGCCCTCGCTCTGCTCGCGACTGAAGAGGCGTCTGCTGATCAACTGGGGATCGGGTTTTAACAGACCGATGCGATCACCATGACGGTTTTTCGTAAGCTCGTTGAGGCCGAGACGGGGGAAGGTGGTCTCAAACTGCATGTTGCGGGTAAACGGCATCCCCGTGGAACCCATCAGCGGATTGCGGATGTCGTTGCAGATCCCGGTCAGGGTCCGATGGGTGATCAGGTCGCCTTGACACAACTGCTCGCCAGCGCCCCCCACAGCCCGATAGTTTTCGTGCTCGGTTGGCAGACGCATGGCGTCCCAGCGCTTCAGCGCCGGTCCCGGCCAGCCATCCCTTCCCTGGACATACTCCTGGTAGGTATACTGATCGAAGAGGTTGAACTTGATCAGCTCAATGCGCTGGTATTCGAGATCCAATAGCGCCCCGTCCACTCCCCGGCCATTGGGATAGAGATGCTCGCCGATTTTGGTAATCGCCTCGCCCCCCATGTGCCTGCTCTCGCTAGCGCCGGTAGCATAATAGTTCTGCCAATCCACCCAGGGGGTGTCGCGGTATTGCGCCGCCTTATCGCCGCCCCGGCAGCGCGCGGTATCTTCCCTCACCTTGCCCAGGAAGCGTTTGGAACGATCCTCCGGCACCTCGAGCAGACCACGGCTGGCACTTTCGATACAGGCCTTCAAATCACTCTCTTCACTGGCACACAGCGGCGCGCAGAAGAGCGAGCCAAGGACAAGATTGGTAACAATGATGTTCCGCGAGCAGAACAGATGCATGTTCGTTTTCATAACACCTTCCCGTTGTCTGTTCCAACAGTGGTGGCCTGATCAATAGCCGCACACCAATAGTGAGTTTCCGGTTTTCCCTAAACTACAACGGAGGGATAAATTTCAACTGCGTATCAACTGCTCAAATTGAATTATCTTGGAGTAGCAACAAACACAGAGAGACAGATTGTGCGTATGCCTTACTCCATCAACTCTCTTGCAACTCTGTTTTGAATATCCGTTATCAACCCTTTCAGGTATCAGGTTGTATGACGGAGTGCCTCAATATCCTTGCGCTGAGTAATTCTGTTGTCTTCAAGGATTGCTGTTTATAGTTCGCTGAATGTCGTTTAGACCAAAGCCTAACAGAGCAGGAAAGGAACGAGTGTGAATATTTCACACCTGGGATGTTACAAAATACACAAGGGAAGATTCGGTTCACTTGCTTCCCTTTGCCTATTCACTACTGCATGGGATAGACCCAAAAAAGCCGAACCGAGCGGCGCTGCCATACTCCGATGGCACTGCTTGCAAGGATGGGTGATCAGAGGAAACCGGTTATTTTATACCGATGACCTGTACGGCTGCCCTACGCTCTCTGGGGCCATCCGTTTCCAGCAGCAATATGGACTGATAGCGCCCAAGTACCGGCTCTCCATCAACAACCGCCAACACCTCGCCATTGCCGAGCAGCATTGCAATCAGATGCGAATGGGCGTTTTCCGGTTCATCGGGTGGAATATCGGCTCGAAGGTGGAGATCGTTATGCTTGTACGCCTCACCCGGCGGGGCGATCGACAGAAAGAATTCACGCATATCATCAAAGAGCCGCGCTTCGTTTTCGTTCACCGCGAGTGCGCAGGTTGTGTGCAACGAGGTAATCGTAACCATGCCCTGCGATACACCCGACTCTCTGACCAGGGTCTTGATATGCCCTGTAATATCTATAACATCGAATGACTTTCCTGTGGTAATTCCCACTTCTTTGTAGCAACTGATCATCTGCATACTCTTGTTTTGACCTTATTGGTTAGGAGCGAGCCGTAACCGAAACATTGGCCGGAGCAGGGATTTGCATTCAGCGCATCGAGTCGACGGCACTGTCATCTTCCGTTACTGAGTTTGACCACATAGTCGAATACACCGTATACGACCTGCGCCATCCTTTCATAGTCCAGACGCTCCGCCCTGTCCTCGTCCGTGTGGTATGCGCGATTCCTGTAAAACGCCGTGTCGGTGATCATGACAGCTGGATACCCATAACGCCAAAAGTTCATATGATCTGAAAAATCGACACCTGGAATAAATGACGGTGCATTGATTGAATATACAGGAAGGTCGCTTGCACCGGTCATCGATGCTTTCATTCGCTGCGCCTGGGTAGACATCAGTTGATCGACGACAGCAATAAAGTCGCCGCTTGAAGGGTAGTAAAGTCTTAATAACTGCATGGGATAGTCTTGGGTTCCCTTTTCCTCGGTGAAGTAGCCAATCATTTCCAGTGCAATCATCAGCCTGACATCCACACCCGACTCTGCAAGGGACTTTGCATAGACCGCACTACCCATTTTATCGGATCGGAAAAAAGGCGGTTCTTCCAAGGTAAATGCAACCAGCACGACTTTTGTCTGTAATTCTACCTTACCCAGCAGCCTGCCGATTTCGAGCAACCCCGCGACACCGCTGGCGTTATCGTCAGCGCCTGGATATTCACCCGCCACATCATAGTGAGCGCCCACAACGATGATCTCATTAGCTTCCGGCCCGAACTCCGCAATGATGTTTCTGTACTCAGCGCCGTCAACAGCGAAGACCTGTTCGGCAACGCGGCCGCCAGAAGACGCCAACGATTCCGATATGTAGTCTGCGACCCTGTTCAGGTTGTCGATATGCTGGTAATTTCTCGGCGCCATCTCATTGGACAGCAGCGACGTATCTCTTCTCAATACAGCAGGATCGATTGAGTGGGCGGGATGCTTTGCGATCTCCTTGGAACTAAAACCGGGTCTGGCCAGAATCAACCAAAGCAGGCCAATGACGACGGCGAGCGCCGCTGCAATTCTGCTTATCGATGCCAATAATTTAACTATCATGACGCAGCACTACTCAGAAGCATAACAGCGAAGCAGGGTTCGCGGGACAGCTCTGCTGTTCAGGTTGACTGGTGCGAACAATCTCCTGCGTTTTGTCATCAGATTCATCAGCATGACTAGATAACCTGAGATTGCTTGTACACGCTTAACCACGCGTACCAGTTTATGGCGATATTGAGCAGAAACAATAGCAACACCATGAGCACGAAGAGTTTAACAATGGCAGGGTGTTTTAAATAGCTGACCCTGGTTCTGAACGGCACGGGTAAACCTGGTGGCGGCCAGAATCCATGTTTCAGATAGCTCAGGGAATACTTCACAATCAACCAGCCAAGCACTATATAAAAAACGGTATTGGCAAGCAAAACAGGCAGATGATTTATTAACACGGCCTTGAGGTCGCCTAGATCCTTAGCTTCCGAATTACTGCCAAGGAAATTGACCAACAGTACAAACGCTGCGATGACGATGAGAAATACAACGAAGGCTCTCTTGCCTTCCCTTGTTCCTTCAATGTATTTTTCCTTCATACAGTTACCGACTGGTATAGGAATCTGGTGACCTGACCTATCTGACCCCGCACGAACCAAATCCTACCCTGGCTGTTACATTCTCATTTTCATTTCAATCGTCAGCTTACACAATAAGGCTTCGTTATATGAGTATTTGACGGCCTTGAAACTAATCTGACTTAAAGCCGATAGATTTATGTGCGCCGTCACAAAACGGCTTGTTTTTCGATGAGCCGCAACGGCACAGTGCCGCCTTGCTGCCATGCCAGGCAGTACGGCCACTGCTGGCCTTGATCGTGACATTTCCCGACAACAGGAGGGGGCCGTCTGGCAGCGGTGTAATGTTTAACTCGCCGCCGGATTCCTCCAATGGCTCACCCCTTTCACCTACCGCACCATAGTCTTTGAACACTCCCTCATGACTGTTATCGCAAAACGGTTTGTTTTTCGATAAACCACAGCGGCATAATGCTGCACGAAATCGGACCCCGGGCATATCATCAGGCGATCCTTCCACCGCCAAATTACCCTTCACAAAGTAGGGGCCCTGGTAACTTACCGTGATGCTGTTTTCCAATGACGCGGATTCAGATATTTGGCCACTCTTGGTTCTGTAGACCAGCGCGCCGCTTGGACAGCGTTCCACTATCTCCTTGACTTCACCAGGCGACGACAGATCAGGCTGGCACCAGGGATCCCTTCCGGCTACGAAAAGTTCACCTTTCGAATATCCGCATTCACCGATATGAATGCATAGCCTTTCATCCCATTCGACGTCGATCTCAGTACCCTTGTAGAGAAAAACCTGTTTTTTACTCATGGTATTCTCCTAATGTCGATCATAGGCTCAGTATAGAAGCTTAATCGGCATGACTCACGCACACACTGTGGAGTTATATCTCATCGCTATCATTTGAAGATCCATACCTGGCACTCAACCGAGGATGATGGCGTAGGTCGTTCAAATTGTGCAGACAAGAATGTATCGACCAGATGCCGTTCTGTCTTGCATTTCAAACGAACAGCACTGGTGTAGGTTTGCTACCACTGGTTACCTTGAACAACAAACAGATCGCTGCATTGACCGGGCTCGCCCCATCAACCGAGATAGTGGTCGGTTTAACGGTAAGCGCAGGATATAGGGTGGCAGAAATACTATACCTGCGATCCTCTATATGGCGACTGTCAGTGCGATTCAATGCAACCCAGTGACAAAGGCGCAATTTGATCTACTGGTAGCGAGCAGCAAGCATAGGAGAGGCTAGCAATCACGGCTTGGTTGCGAAAAACGATCGCTATTTTGAACGCAATGGTGCGAGATAATTGTGTATGGGCTTACTAGTTGACGAGACGCTATTGACATCACAGCCGCTTGTTAGCTTCATGTACATTTCACTATTCCACTTCCTTGCTTCTTGCACCTGTGAAGTCCCTTCATTTCAAATGCCAACAGGGCAATTAAAGGATCAATAGCAATTGTGATCGGAATCACAGCGTAAGGTTTGTTCGTAATCGCCATTTCCATCTTGGTCAATATTTACGGTGTCGATAATACCGCCCAACTGGATCAAGGCCGAACTATTGTCGCCGTCAAACTTGATTCTTCCCTCTTTCATCGGATCCAGTGGGCAGTTTTGGCCTGACCCGCTACAGGTAGCAACCGCGTTGACGGTTGATACGTCTACATAACCGGAATCAGAATCATACAATCTGCCGGCATAGCTGAATCCAAAATAACCCCATACGTAAATATCCCCTTTATGGGTATAAAATTTCTGCACGAAATTCGTGAAAGTACCAGAGCCCGATGAATTGAAGAGGGTGTAGTTCTTTGTGTGGACCTGCCAGTTGAACTCCGGATCGCTTGTGTCATGATTGAACTCAAGGGTTCCATCCATGGTTACGGACGTTGAACCCAAGGCTATTTGCAAGTTACTTGTCGCTAACAGAAACGCGGAGGGTATAGTGATATTTCCGCCGTCTGCATAGTTTTCCGTGCTGTATATGGTCAGATCCACAGAGCCGGTCAAAGTATAGGTACTGTTATAG
Source organism: gamma proteobacterium symbiont of Ctena orbiculata (assembly GCA_003058495.1). Taxonomy (GTDB): domain Bacteria; phylum Pseudomonadota; class Gammaproteobacteria; order Chromatiales; family Chromatiaceae; genus Thiodiazotropha. The sequence continues at coordinate 99,693 of QBVC01000020.1, forward strand.
ATACAATCTTGGTAATTCGAAAAATCCAGGGTAAGCAGACCCGTTGATTGTGCTTCATCGAGAGAACCGGAAATCAGTACCGAGCCGCCGCAAATGTTATCTACGATGAGATCAACCTCACCCGTCTGGTAGGTGACTGAGCCCCTGGTAAACAACTCAACCACATGTTCGACCAATGTACGGGAAAAAGGCAGCCGGATGCCCGCCAAAAATTCTCCAACAGAGGAGGAATCGATTTTCGCCTGCTGGTCAATGGGGATAGCCGTTGAATCCTGTGCGCTATCGGTCCAGTCGCTACTGCCGCTACCACCACTGCCGCAGCCGGAAATGAGAAAGAGGAGAAAAAAAGAAGACAGAAATCCCTTCATATGACACTCCGTATCGTGCAACCATTGAAGACTGGAGCGTCTGCTTGATCTCTCCAGTCACTTCATCAATTCAGGCCATGATACCAGGAGACATGGGTTTGGGGGAACCATTTCAGACACCCAGTCAACAATGCTCACCACAGCCGCGGCACAAACCCATGCACAGCGCTGCGGCGGTCTCGATTCCCGCACTGCAACGGGTATTGTATAGGCCTATTCGACCGTCACCGACTTCGCCAGATTCCTCGGCTGATCCACATCGGTGCCCTTCAGTATCGCCACATGGTAGGAGAGCAGCTGCAGCGGTATGGTGTAGACGATCGGCGCCGTGGTGGGATAGATGTCGGAGAGGGTCAGGTTCTGGTAGTGATCGAGCTCGATCTGCACCTTGTGATCGCTGAACAGGAACAGCTCGCCGCCGCGGGCGCGCACCTCCTGCAGGTTTGAGATCACCTTCTCCAGCAGCGGATCGTCGGGGAGGGCGCAGATCACCGGCATCTCCGCATCCACCAGGGCCAGGGGGCCGTGCTTGAGTTCGCCGGCGGGGTAGGCCTCGGCGTGGATATAGGAGATCTCCTTCAGCTTCAGCGCTCCCTCCATGGCGATGGGGTAGAAGCAGCCACGGCCGAGGAAGAGGGCGTGCTGGCGCTCGGCAAAGGCGTCGGCCATCTGCTGGATGGCATCGCTCATCTTCAACACCACCTCCACCTGTCTCGGCAGTGCATGCAGCTCGTTCACCAGCGCCTGCTCGCGCTCCGCGCTCATGCCGCGGCGCTTGGCCAGGGCCAGCACCAGCAGCCTGAGCGCCACCAGCTGGGTGGTGAAGGCCTTGGTGGATGCGACGCCGATCTCCGGCCCGGCGCGGGTCATCAGCGCCACATTGGATTCGCGCACCAGGGAGCTCTCGGGGACATTGCAGATGGTCAGGCTCCCGAGGTAGTTCTGGGAAGCCGCGCCGCGCAGGGCGGCCAGGGTGTCCGCGGTCTCCCCGGACTGGGAGATGGTGACGAAGAGGGTATTCTCCGGCACCACCACTTGGCGATAGCGAAACTCGCTCGCCACCTCGACACCGCAGTGGACGCCGATCTCCTCCAGCCAGTAGCGGGCGACAAGTCCGGCGTGGTAGCTGGTGCCGCAGGCGATGATATGGACGTTCTGGGTCTTGTCCAGCAGCTGCTTGGCCTCGAAGCCGAAGGCCTCTTCCAGCAGCTTGCCCTTGTGGATGCGCCCCTCGAGGGTCTCCGCGATCACCGCCGGCTGCTCGAAGATCTCCTTCAGCATATAGTGCCGGTAGGGGCCCTTTTCCGCGCTTGAAGCCGAGACCTTGGAGGTGCGGACCTCGCGCTCCGCCGGCTGGCCCTGGAGGTCGAGGATCTTAACCCCGTCCCTGGAGACATGGGCGAGGTCGCCCTCTTCGAGAAAGATGAATCGCTGGGTCACCGGCAGCAGGGCGAAGACATCGGAGGCGATGAAGTTCTCGCCCTCGCCGAGACCGATCACCAGGGGACTGCCGGCCCTGATCACCACCATCTGATCGGGATCGTCCGGGCTGACCACCGCAAGGGCGTAGGCGCCGACCAGTTTTCTGCTCGCCTCGCGGATGGCGTTGATGAAATCGGGTTCCGATTCCATCACATCCGCCAGCAGATGGGCGATGACCTCGGTATCGGTCTCCGAGGTGAAGGCAAAGCCCTTGGCGCTCAGATCCTGGCGCAGCTCGGCGTAGTTTTCGATAATGCCGTTGTGTACGATCGCCACCCGCTCTCCGCTCATGTGGGGGTGGGCGTTGCGCTCCGCCGGCATGCCGTGGGTGGCCCAGCGGGTATGGGCGATGCCCAGGTTGCTGGCGAGTTGGGCATCGTCGATCAGATGCTTGAGTGCGGCGACCTTGCCCACCGAGCGAATACGCTGCAGATGCCGCCGCTCATCCAACACCGCGACCCCGGCGGAGTCGTAACCCCGGTACTCGAGCCGCTGCAGTCCCTCCATCAGGATCGGAACAACATCTCTTTGCGCGATTCCACCAACGATGCCACACATGATTCTGCTTTCCCCCGGTTAGGGCCTGTTAACACTCATCCAACTGGCCCTAGGTCTTTGGCTTTTTCACCGGCCGCTCCCAGCCGTCGATACTGACCTGTTTTGCCCGGCTGAGGGTCAGCTTCTCAGAGGGCGCGTCCCTGCTGATCGTGGAACCGGCGCCGATGGTCGCGCCATCGCCGACGACCACGGGTGCGATCAGCTGGGTATCCGAGCCGATGAAGGCGCGATCACCGATCACCGTCTTGTGTTTGTTGGCGCCGTCGTAGTTGCAGGTGATGGTCCCCGCGCCGATATTGACCTGCTCTCCCACGTCGCTGTCGCCCACGTAGCTGAGATGGTTGATCTTGCTGCCGTTGGCTACCTGGCTCTTCTTGATCTCGACAAAGTTTCCGATGTGGACATGGTCCGCAAGCCGGCTCTCCGGACGGATACGGGCAAAGGGCCCGATGCGGCACTGGCTGCCGATCTCGGTGTCCTCGAGGACACTGTTGGCAAAGACCTCGGTGTCTTCGCCGATGGAGCAGTTCTTGAGCAGTACGTTGGGGCCGATTCTGACCCCGTCGGCGAGTTTCACCCTGCCCTCGATGATGACATTGCAATCGAGAAAGATATCCCTGCCCGTGCTGATATCGCCACGGATATCGATGCGGGACGGATCGGCCAGGGTGGTGCCGTTGCGCATCAGCAGCTCGGCCTGCTGCTGCTGATAGCAGCGCTCGAGATAGGCCAGCTGTTTGCGGTCGTTAACCCCCATGACCTCCTCTTCGCTGTCGGGGTGGACCGCCTGTATGTTGACCCCGTCCGCAACCGCCATGGCGATGATGTCGGTGAGATAGTACTCCTTCTGCGCATTGTTGTTGTCCAGGCGCTGGAGCCACCCCTCGAGCCTGTCGCGCTTCACCGCCAGGATGCCGGTATTGATCTCGCTGATCTCGCGCTCCCGCGGACTGGCGTCCTTTTGCTCGACGATGCGCAGGATCCGGTCCATGCCGTCGCGCACGATCCGGCCGTATCCGGTGGGATCGGGAAGATCGACGGTCAGCAGGGCAAGGTCGCTCCGCTTCAGGCAGCTCAACAGCCCGGTCAGGGTCGAGCTGCTGATCAAGGGCACGTCACCGTAGAGAATCAGCACCTGGTCGACCTTGTGCAGCTTGGGCATGGCCTGCATCACGGCATGCCCCGTACCCAGGCGCTCGGCCTGTTCCACCCAGGTCAGATCGGGGGCGGCGAGCCGGCTCGGCACCAGGTCGCCGCCGTGGCCGTAGACGATGGTGATCTCATGGGGATCGACAGAGCGCGCGGTATCGACCACATGGGCCAGCAGCGGTTTACCGGCCAGCTGGTGCAGCACCTTGGGAATCCTGGAACGCATTCGCGTGCCTTCTCCCGCCGCCAAAATCAGTGCACCCAGATCCATCAACTCACCTCAATAACTTTCAACAGACAGGAGGATAGCCTAATACCGATCGGCTCTGCCAGCCCCCATTGAGATAGCGATCGTTTGCCCGCGCAGCCTTGGGTGGATCAGCCGCAGAGGCGATAGTGAAGTCAGCCCATCCTTGTCAATTGATGGTATGCGACTGTCCCGGGAGGGCGACGCTCATGGCATCTTCCTTGGTTGCATCCCTGACCTCGAGAATCTTCACCTTGACCACCAGGGTCTTGCCCGCAAGGGGGTGGTTGCCATCGACGGTCAGCATGCCATCCTCTATCCGGGTGACGAAAAAGCTCTTCACCTCACCCTCTTCGTTCTGCATCTGTACTTCCGCACCCAGCTGACGAAACTGGGGGGGTACATTCTCGATGTTGTCGGTGAAGGTGAGATCGGGATCGTGCTCACCGAAGGCCTCGGCCGGGGGAATGGTGAGGGTGACTTCCTCACCCTGGCATTTTCCTGCAACCGCTCGATCCATACCCCCGATCAGCTCGGTCTCTCCGCCATGGATGTAGCTGACCGGAAGGTCGCTCTGCTCCAGGAGGTTGCCATCGGGATCGGCGATAGAGTAGGTCAGGGAGACGAACTTTCCGTTCTGTATGGTTTCTTTGGACATAACGACCTGTGCCAGGGCCTGGTCCGTCAGGCCCGGAATTTAAGATTGGATGTCAGCCGCGCTTGCCCTTGCGGATCCGCTCGATGGCGCGCAGCTGGGCAGCCGCCTCCACCAGCTCCGCCTGGGCCTTGGCGTATTCGAACTCGGAGGTGCGGTTCGCCATGGCGTCCTCGGCCCGGCGCTTCGCCTCCTGGGCGGCGGCCTCGTCGAGATCCGCGGCGCGGATCGCGGTATCGGCGAGGACGGTGACCACGTGGGGCTGGATCTCGAGGATCCCGCCGGAGACATAGAAATGGAGCATCTCCTTGCCGCCCTCGGTCTCGACACGCACCTCACCCGGCTTCAGCTGGGTCACCAGCGGGGTGTGGCGAGGCGCGATACCCACCTCGCCCATGACCGCCGGCGCATAGACCATCTCAGCCATACCGGTGAAGATCTCACCCTCTGCGCTGACGATGTCCACATGAATTGTCATGGCCATCTGCTAACTCCCGGGCGATCAGCCCTTGCCCCCTTTTTCAACGGCCTCTTCGATGCCGCCGACCATGTAGAAGGCCTGCTCGGGCAGATGATCGTACTCGCCCTCGACGATCGCCTTGAAGCTGGCGATAGTGTCCTTGAGGGAGACATACTTGCCCGGTGAACCGGTGAAAACCTCGGCCACGAAGAAGGGCTGGGAGAGGAAGCGCTGGATCTTGCGTGCCCGCTGCACCACCAGCTTGTCCTCTTCGGAGAGCTCGTCCATGCCGAGGATGGCGATGATATCCTTCAGCTCCTTGTAGCGCTGCAGGGTGCCCTGAACGTTACGGGCAACGGTGTAGTGCTCGGTACCCACCACGTTGGGGTCGAGGATACGGGAGGTGGAATCCAGCGGATCCACCGCCGGATAGATGCCCAGCTCGGCGATCTGACGGGAGAGCACCAGGGTCGCGTCGAGATGGGCGAAGGTGGTCGCCGGCGAGGGGTCGGTCAAGTCGTCCGCCGGTACGTAGACCGCCTGGAAGGAGGTGATCGAGCCGGTCTTGGTGGAGGTGATGCGCTCCTGCAGCACACCCATCTCCTCGGCCAGGGTCGGCTGGTAGCCCACCGCGGAGGGCATACGACCCAGCAGCGCGGATACCTCGGTGCCGGCCAGGGTGTAACGGTAGATGTTGTCGACGAACATCAATACGTCGCGGCCCTCGTCGCGGAAGTTCTCGGCGATGGTCAGCCCGGTGAGCGCCACACGCAGGCGGTTGCCCGGGGGCTCGTTCATCTGGCCGTAGACCAGGGCCACCTTGTCGAGTACGCCGCCCTCCTGCATCTCGTGGTAGAAGTCGTTGCCCTCACGGGTACGCTCGCCGACACCGGCGAAGACGGAGAAGCCGGAGTGCTCCACCGCGATGTTACGGATCAGCTCCATCAGGGTTACCGTCTTGCCCACGCCGGCGCCGCCGAAGAGTCCGATCTTACCGCCCTTGGCGATGGGCATGATCAGGTCGATGACCTTGATCCCGGTCTCCAGGATCTCGGTGGTGGCCGCCTGATCCTCCAGTTTGGGCGCTTCCCGATGGATCGGCATCAGCTTGTCGGCCTTCACCTCGCCGGCCTCGTCAACCGGGTTACCCAGGACATCCATAATGCGGCCCAGGGTGCCCTGACCGACCGGTATGCTGATCGGCGCACCGGTGGATTCCACCGCAACGCCCCGCTTCAGTCCGTCGGTGGATCCCATGGCGATGGCTCTCACCACGCCGTCACCCAGCTGTTGCTGGACTTCCAGGGTGAGATTCGCCTCGTCGATCTTGAGTGCGTCATAGACCTTAGGCATCTCGCCACGGGGGAACTCAACGTCCACCACGGCGCCGATGATTTCAACCACTTTGCCCGAACTCATTTCTGGTTCCTCTTGCCGCTCCAGGCGACTCTCAAATAATAAAAAACTAATTCTGTTTTCAGGCCGTCATCAGACAGCCGCGGCACCGCCGACGATCTCCGAGATCTCCTGGGTGATCGCCGCCTGGCGCGCCTTGTTGTAGATCAGCTGCAATTCATCGATCAGGCTGTTCGCATTGTCGGATGCCGACTTCATCGCCACCATCCGTGCCGACTGTTCGCAGGCGCCGTTCTCGACCACCGCCTGATAGACCAGCGATTCGATGTAGCGACCGAGCAGATTGTCCAGCACCTCTTTCGAATCGGGCTCGTAGATATAGTCCCAATGGTGCTTCAGCTCCTCGTCGGCCTTCGGCGGGATGGGTACCAGCTGCTCGATGGTCGGCTTCTGGGTCATGGTGTTGACGAAATCGTTGTAGGCGATATAGATCTCATCGATGGTGCCATCGGTATAGGCATCCAGCATCACCTTGACGGTGCCGATCAGGTCCTCGATATGGGGAGCGTCACCGAGATGGGTCGCCTGGCTCACGATCTTGCCGCCGACCCGGCCGAAGAAGCCGAGGGCCTTGTTGCCGATGGCGCAGAAATCGACCTCGACCCCCGCATCCCGATGCACCTTCAGCTCCTTGATCAGCTTGCGGAACAGATTGTTGTTCAATCCTCCGCAGAGACCGCGATCGGATGAGACGATGATGTATCCCACCCGTTTCACCTCACGCTCGATCATGAAGGTGTGCTTGTACTCCGGATGGGCGTGGAACAGATGGCCGATGACATTGCGCATCTTCTCCGCATAGGGACGGGTCGCCGCCATGCGGTTCTGCGCCTTGCGCATCTTGGAGGCCGCCACCATTTCCATCGCCTTGGTGATCTTACTGGTGTTTTTGATGCTGCCGATCTTTGTTCGGATCTCTTTTGCACCCGCCATAACGCTAAACCCTGTCTAGTGAATCTGAACCGCTTACCAAGAGTGATTGGCCTTGAAATCCTTCAACGCATCGTGCAGGGCCTGCTCGATCTCCGAGTTGTAGTCGCCGCTCTCGTTGATCTTCTCCAGCAGCTCCTTGTGGCTGCTCTTCATGTAACCCTGAAGCGCCGCCTCGAAGTCGACCACCTTGTTGGCCTCCACCTCGTCGATATAGCCCTCGTTGACCGCGAACAGCGAAACCGCCATCCCCGCGATGGAGAGGGGCGAGTACTGGGCCTGTTTCATCAGCTCGGTGACCCGCTCGCCGCGCTCCAGCTGCTTGCGGGTCGCCTCGTCGAGGTCGGAGGCGAACTGGGAGAAGGCCGCCAGCTCGCGATACTGGGCCAGGGCGAGACGCACGCCGCCGCCCAGCTTCTTGATCACCTTGGTCTGCGCGGCGCCGCCCACACGGGAGACCGAGAGGCCGGCGTTGATCGCGGGACGGATACCGGCGTTGAACAGATCCGCCTCGAGGAAGATCTGGCCGTCGGTGATCGAGATGACGTTGGTGGGCACGAAGGCCGAGACGTCACCCGCCTGGGTCTCGATGATCGGCAATGCGGTCAGCGAGCCGGTCTGATCCTTCACCTTGCCGTCGGTCATCTTCTCCACATAGTCGGCGTTGACCCGCGCGGCGCGCTCCAGCAGACGGGAGTGGAGGTAGAAGACGTCACCGGGATAGGCCTCACGGCCCGGGGGACGGCGCAGCAGCAGGGAGACCTGACGGTAGGCCCAGGCCTGCTTGGTCAGATCGTCGTAGATGATCAGCGCATCCTCGCCCTTGTCGCGGAAGTACTCACCCATGGTGCAGCCGGAGTAGGGGGCGATGAACTGCATCGCGGCGGAGTCGGCGGCGGGGGCGGCGACGATGATGGTATGCTCCATGGCGCCGTGCTCTTCCAGCTTCCTCGCGACCTGGGCGATGGTGGAGTTCTTCTGTCCCACCGCCACGTAGATACACTTGATGCCGGTACCCTTCTGATTGATGATGGTGTCGATGGCGATGGCCGACTTGCCGGTCTGGCGGTCGCCGATGATCAGCTCGCGCTGGCCGCGGCCGATGGGCACCATGGAGTCGATCGACTTGAGGCCGGTCTGCACCGGCTGGTCCACCGACTTACGCTCGATGACGCCGGGGGCCACCTTCTCGATGGGAGAGGTCGCCTCGGGGGTGATGTCGCCCTTGCCGTCGAGGGGGTTGCCGAGGGAGTCGACCACACGCCCGAGCATGCTTTCACCCACAGGCACCTCGAGGACGCGCCCGGTGCACTTCACCGCGTCGCCTTCACTCAGGTGCTTGTACTCACCCAGCACCACGGCGCCGACGGAGTCGCGTTCCAGGTTGAGGGCCAGGCCGTAGGTGTTGCCCGGGAACTCCAGCATCTCGTAGGACATGGCGTCCTCGAGGCCGTGGATGCGGGCGATGCCGTCGGTGAGGCTGATGATCGTGCCTTCGTTACGGGCTTCGGTTTTAAGATCGAATTTTTCGATCTTGCTTTTGATCAGTTCGCTGATCTCGGATGGATTGAGTTGCATGATGGCTTCTCGCTTAGATTCCCAATTCGTTCGCCAGTTGCTGCAGTTTTCCACGGACAGAGCCGTCGATCACCATGTCACCGGCACGGATGTGAACGCCGCCGATCAGTTCGGCATCCTGTTCACTGGAGATGGTGACATCGCGTCCCAGCTTGGCCTTTAAGGCGTCGGCAATGAGTGTTTCCTGCGCCGGCTCGAGTGCATAGGCGGATGTCACGTGGACATCGATCACCTGCTCTTTGTCAGCCTTGAGTTCGTTGAACAGTGTTTTGATCTCCGGCAACACATCGAGGCGGCGGTTCTGAACCAATAGCTTGATCAGATTCGCGCCTTCGTCATTGATGTGATCACCTGCGATCTCGAGCAACAGCCTGGTCAATGCATCCTGCTCCACCAGCGGATTGCTCGCGATGGGGGCGAAGTCCTCATCGTCGATCACTGCTGCGAGGAAGGTCAGCATCTCCGACCATTGCTCAAGCTTGCCGGTCTCGTCGGCATGGGCAAACACTGCCTCGGCGTAGGGGCGGGCAATTGTGGTTTTTTCACCTGCTGCCATGGCCTTTACCTAGATCTCTTTTGCCAAGGTTGCGACTATGTCCTGGTGGGCATCGGCACCGATCTCCTTACGCAGGATCTTCTCGGCACCGGTCACTGCCAGCAGGCCGATCTTCTCGCGCAGCTGTTCCCGCGCCCGATTGGCCTCCTGCTCGATCTCCGCATGGGCGGCGGTGACAATACGCTCGCCTTCGACGCGCGCTGTGTCCTTGGATTCATCGATTATTTCAGCTGCCCGCTTCTGCGCCTGGGCGACGATCTCCGCGGCCTGGGCCTTGGCTTCGTGCAATACATCCTTGGCGCGCTCCTTTGCAAGCTCCTGCTCGTGCTGACCGCGCTCGGCGGCCGCCAGGCCGTCGGCAATCTCCTTTTTGCGGGTCTCCAGTGCAGCCATGATCGGGGTCCAGACGAATTTCATCGTGAACCACACGAACACCGCGAATGCAAGCAGCTGACCTATAAGCGTCAGATTGATGTTCATCCCGGAATTACCTCTCGTTGGACGAGATGATGGTGAGTTCGCTCAATGGCCCGGATCAGGCGACGGCGAACAGTACGTACATGGCCAGACCCACGGCGATCATGGGCACGGCGTCGACCAGACCCATGACGATGAAGAACTGGGTACGCAGCATGGGGATGAGTTCAGGCTGACGTGCGGCGCCCTCGAGAAAGCGGCCACCCAGTACGCCGATGCCTACCGCGGCACCCAGGGCACCCAGGCCCATCATGATCGCGCCGGCAATGTACAGCAGTGCTTGTTCCATTATTGGTCTCCCGTTTAATGAACTAGATAGTTAAAGGTTAAATCAGTGTTCGTGATGCGCCATATCGAGATAGACGATGGTCAGGGTCATGAAGATGAACGCCTGCAGCGTGATGATCAGGATATGGAAAATCGCCCAGCCGAGCTGGAGAACGCCACCGAACAGGCCGAGAATCAGCCCGGCATTGTACATGATGGCGATCAGGATAAAGATCATTTCGCCCGCGTACATGTTACCGAACAGACGCAGGGCGAGAGAGATGGGTTTCGCGATCAGGCTGACGAATTCGAGCACGAAGTTGACCGGAATGAAGAGGATATTGACCAGGGTGTTGTTGGACGAGAAGGGCTGCAGGGTCAGCTCACCGGCGAAACCGCCGACACCCTTGATCTTGATACTGTAGAAGAGAACCAGAATGAAGACCCCGATGGCCATGCCGAAGGTGGCGTTGGGGTCGGTGGAAGGCACGACCTTCATATAGTGGATGCCGAGCAGCTTGGCCAGTTCCGGGATCACGTCCACCGGCACCAGGTCCATCAGGTTCTGCAGGAAGATCCAGACGAAGATGGTGAGCGCCAGGGGCGCGACCAGGGCGTTGCGGCCGGAGAAGGAGCCGCGCACGCTGTCATCGACAAAATCGACCAGCCATTCGACGAAATTCTGCAGGCCGTTGGGGACCCCGGCGGTGGCCTGCTTGGCGGCCTTGCTGAAAAAATAGAGAAACAGGATGCCGAGGCCGATGGACCAGAACATGGTGTCGACATGGATCGCCCAGAAGCCCATCTCCTTGGCCTCTGCGGCCGAATGCGCTATTCCCCAGCTGCCGTCGGGATGCTGGCCGAAGGTCAGATTAGTCAAATGGTGTTTGATATATCCACTGGAGGTGAGCGTGTCGCCAGCCATATGTAAACCTATGAATGCTGTCTATCTTGAAAAACCAAAACAATCAACGGAACCGCTACCTGCACCAGGAGATAGCAACCCAATAATGCACCAATACTCAAAGGACTGATGGTGACAATTGTCAATCCGAACATCAGTCCCGTGACGATCAACTTCTGGATTTCGGCGCCAAACATGCGGCCGGCGATCTTTTGCGGGTCCTGGGCACGGTAGTGCGTGAAGGACCTGTAGGCAAAAAAGCCGTTCGCCGCAGCGGCAATCAGACCACCGATAAACCCTGAATATGCAACGGTTTTACCGAACGCCAAAAGCACCAGGCCGACACTCAGCGCTGCCCCGAATTGGAGCGCTACAATGGTGCGGATCTGGCTGTTTCCGGCAAGCTGCATTCCGGTTTCCCGGTACCCTTAGTATGAGCCTAACCAGCAAGGAGGGAGGAGTATAAGGGGTCTGAGATATAAGGTCAAAGGATAGATGTATAAATTTTTTCACATAGGGGATTTTTTTACTGCGGGGATCTGCACCGGCCAACGATGGCGTCAGGCCGGTGTTTATCTAAGCTCCTGTTACCCCTCGGTATTGGCCGAATCTGGAGTGATTCAACGATACCTGCGGTTGGGCGAGGCCCCTGGACCGCCCCTCGGCCCGGGTGGATTCTCCCAGTTGGTGCCCGGCCCGCCCTTCGGTCCCGGCGGATTGTTGTCGCGGTCATAATAGCGGTGGCGATAGGGCCGATGGTAATACCAACCCGCACCCGGCCCCCCCACCGGCCCGGGTGGATTGACCCGGTAGCGGTAACGCCGATCGGGTGAGGCCCCCGGGCCGCCTTCCGGCCCTGGCGGATTCTCCCAATTGGTACCCGGCCCTCCCACCGGTCCCGGTGGATTGTCGTCGGGGTCCTGGGCATATCCGAGCTGTGAGAAAAATATCAATACGACCGACAACGAAAACAGTCTGCCTCTTTGCTTCACACTACTCTCCCTATTCTTAAATATGCATGTTGTTCACAGACCCTGCATAGCTACAGGGGTAGCGCTGAATAATTCAGCGCTTCGCTAAGCATAGTAGAGCCGTCCCGGTTCCACACCCATCACTCGGGCACCCCTTGCCACAGCATTTCATATCCCACCTCATAGGTGTCGTCACAAAAATCGGCGAGGGCGGAAAACTTCTCCTTGAACAGCCGATCCGCATGGGAGCGCTCATGTTGATCGAACGACTGCCAGTAGGTGACGATGACGATATCCCCCATGTTCTGATTCACCCGCCTGTTCTTGTGGCTGTCGTCGGCCCCAACCGTACCCTCCTCGGAGACGAAACCGGCATTGCGGTAGACCTGGCCGCCGATGAAGCCGCCGTTGTCATCGCCATAGTTGTTCTTGACCACATTGCACATCTCGCCAAGCAACAGCTCCACATCCTCGACCTTGACCCCGGATTTGAGATCCACAACATTGAACAACATGACGCAGCCAAACGGAATTTCTATTGGATGAAACATAGACAATCCTCTCTACTAGCAGTTTGAGAACCCAGCATAAGCGGTTCTAAGCCGATAATTAACACCGATGAATTTAAGTTAACTTTGTTTAACCATATTCCTGTCTGCTTGATACAAGTCTACCCGGTATAAAGTTTACCTGAACGGATTTACAGCCTTTTTACGCCCAGGTTTTGACCACCCCAGCGTAATATATAGAGCCGTTTATACTGCCTATACTCAGGTGTAGGAAGACCCGAAAAAGGCAAAAAGGGCTTTCTCAACCACACGGAGGTAGAGACATGCAACCGAAACTAAAAAGGGTGATCAGGTTCGGTTCGAGGGGTGATGATGTGGTGCAGGTACAGGAATGCCTGAACATAGCCGTTACCACAAAACCCGGACTTAAAGTCGACGGTGACTTTGGTCCCAAAACAGCCGCCAGAACCCGGCAATTTCAACTTAAAAACAGACTCAAACCAGACGGCTCATGCGGAGAGAATACCTGGAGCAAAATGATGCTGGCGGTAGCCAAACAGGCTCAAAAGCATGGAAACCACAACATAATGGGACCGGACCGAAAACCTGGGCAGAAAATGAAAACGGACCCAAGACCGGGACAAAAGATGAGGCCGGACCGATATCCTGGGCAAAAGTGAAAGTGGTAGCAACCGGTTCCCCGTCTTACTTGATATGGTCGAGGATCCCCTCGAGCTCATCCAGGCTGTTGTAGCCGATGATCAGTTTGCCTTTGCCCTTGCTCCCCTGCTGCAGATCGACCTTGGCGCCGAGCTTCTCCGAGAGGTCGGTGACCAGGCGGCGGATATCGGGATCCATGGTCTGGCCGGGGCGGGGGGGCTTCGGCTTCTCCCCCTGATTCTGCAGCTTGCGTACCAGGCGCTCGGTCTCGCGCACCGAGAGTCCCTGCGCGGCCACCTGGTTTGCCGCCCGGGTCTGCAGCTCTCCCTTGAGGCCGAGCAGGCTGCGGGCATGGCCCATCTCGAGGCGTCCGCTCTCCACCAGGGTCTTGACCTCCTCGTTGAGTTCCAGCAGGCGCAGCAGGTTGGTCACCGTGGTCCGGGACTTGCCCACCGCCTTGGCCACCTCCTGATGGGTCAGGCCGAACTCCAGCAATAGCCGGCTCAGGGCGTTGGCCTCCTCCAGGGGATTGAGGTCCTCCCGTTGGATGTTCTCGATCAGGCCCATCGCCATGGCGGCCTCTTCGGTGACATCCTTGATCACCACCGGGATCTCATCCAACCCCGCCTGCTGGGCGGCGCGCCATCGCCGCTCACCTGCGATCAGTTCATAGCGCTCGTTCTCCACCGGACGCACCACCACCGGTTGAATCACCCCCTGGGCCGCGATCGAGTCGGCCAGTTCGCGCAGGCTGTCGGCGTCGAACTCCCGCCTAGGCTGGTAACGGCCGCGCTGGATCAGGTCGAGGGGCAGCCGCTGCAGATTGTCCCGGTTGACGCCGCCAGGGGGAGCCGATTTCTCTTCGGCCTCGGCCTGCATGCCCCCCAGCAATGCGTCGAGACCGCGGCCCAATCCTCTTTTCTTTGTCGCCATATCGCTCTGTCCGTCAGGCTGTTTGGGGTTGCATATCGCGCATGCGGTGTCTTCTCAACAGCTCGCTGGCCAGGGCCAGATAGGCGGTCGCACCCCGGGACTGTTTGTCGTAGAGCAGCACCGGTATGCCGTGGCTGGGCGCCTCGGCAACGCGGACATTGCGCGGGATGATGGTGTTGAAGACGGCCTCCTTGAAGTGGGAGAGCAGCTGTCCGGAGACATCGATCGCCAGGTTGTTGCGCGGATCGTGCATGGTGCGCAGAAAACCCTCGATCTGCAGCGCCTGGTTGAGATGGGAGCGGATCTGTTCCACCGTGTTCATCAGCGCGGTGAGACCCTCGAGGGCGTAGTATTCGGTCTGGATGGGGATCAGCACCCCGTCCGCCGCCACCAGGGCGTTGAGGGTAAGCATGTTCAGCGAAGGCGGACAGTCGACCAGGATATAGTCGTAGCTGTCCTTTGCCTGCGCCAGCGCCATATCGAGACGCTTCTCCCGCATCGAGCTGCTCATCAGACCGACCTCCGCCGCGGTCAGGTCCCCGTTCGCGGGCAGCACGTCGAAGTTGGCGTCCGGTGCCGGTTGAATGGCATCCCGCAGCGACGAATCCCCCAGCAGCACTTCACAGCTGGAGTTTTGCAGATTGTGCTTGTCGATCCCGCTGCCCATGCTGGCATTGCCCTGTGGATCCATATCCACCAACAGCACCCGCTTCTTCATGGCGGCGAGGGAGGCTGCCAGGTTGACCGTGGTTGTGGTTTTGCCGACACCGCCTTTCTGATTGGCGATTGAGATTGTGTAACCCATGGCGTAATTCGGTTCCGCGATGACAGGAACTTCCTATCATAACGGCACTGCCGTTGAAGGTGGTACCCTTTCTGTCACTTTTGCTGACTTTCAACAGCCTGAAGGGGATCCTCCGGCGCCCGCCTGATCCGCACCAGGCAGCGCTCGCCTGCCACGAGGGGGACCTTCAGCGGCACCACCTCGCAGCTGAATCGGGCCGCCAGCTGGGCGATCTCCTGCGCCGGGACAGCCCCCTTCATGGCGAGGATTTCTGAACCCTGGGCCCACAAGCCATCGCTCAGTGCGACCAGCTTCGGCAGGGAGGAGAAGGCGCGGGTGACGATGACCGGAAAGGGGGCGTCGGGGCGATAGGCCTCGGCCCTGGCATGTAGCGGATCGATATTTTCCAGCCCCAGCTCAAGTTTCACCTGGCGCACGAAGCGTATCTTTTTGCTGTTGCCGTCGAGAAGCAGGAAACGGCTATCGGGTCGCATGATCGCCAGGGGTATCCCCGGCAGGCCTGCACCGGTGCCGAGATCGAGACAGTCGCCCCGCGGCAGATGGGGCAGCAGCACCAGGCTGTCCAGCAGATGGCGTCCGACCATCTGCAGCGGATCGCGCACCGCGGTGAGATTATAGGCCCGGTTCCACTTCGAAAGCAGGGAGAGAAATGCGATCAAATGCGCCTGCTGACGGCTGTCGATCGCCAGGCCCATCTCCTCGGCGCCGGCCAGGAGACGCTCCCGGCAGGCGGTTTCGTTGACTCTGATCCCGGCCATCAGGCGGAGCGTTTTTTCAGGTGGATCAGCAGCAGGGAGAGCGCCGCCGGGGTGACGCCGGCGATGCGCCCGGCCTGGCCGAGGGTCTGGGGACGGTGGCGCTGCAGTTTCTCCCTCACCTCGGACGAGAGTCCGCGCACCGTGGCATAGTCGAGGTCAAGGGGCAGGGATACCGCCTCGTTGGCGCGCTGTCTCTCTATCTCTCCCTGCTGGCGATCGATGTAGCCGGCATACTTTGCCTGGATCTCCAGCTGTTCGATGACCTGGGGATCGTCTTCACCCGGCCCCAGTTTGTCCAGGCGCATCAGCTGCCGGTACGCCACATTCGGCCTGGCAAGGAGGTTGATGGCGCAGGCCTCTTTGGAAAGCGTGCCGCCCAACAGGGCTTCTGCCTGCAACGGCTCCACATCGCCGGGGGTCAGCCAGATCCCCTGCAGCCGCTGCTGCTCCCGCTCTATGGCCTCGCGCTTGCGCGCGAAGGCCTCCCAGCGACTGTCATCGACCAGGCCGAGATCGCGGCCAATCTGGGTCAGGCGAAGGTCGGCGTTGTCCTCGCGCAGCATCAGCCGGTACTCGGCGCGGCTGGTGAACATCCGGTAGGGCTCGATGGTACCCTGGGTGATCAGATCGTCGACCATCACCCCCAGATAGGCCTCGTCCCGCCGCGGCGTCCAAGGGGGCTGCTGGCGCTGGTGCAACACCGCGTTCACCCCGGCCAGCAGGCCCTGGGCGGCCGCCTCCTCGTAACCGGTGGTGCCGTTGATCTGGCCGGCGAAGAAGAGCCCCTCCATATGCTTGGACTGCAGCGAGGCCTGGAGATCGCGGGGATCGAAAAAGTCATACTCGATGGCGTAACCCGGCCGCGTAAGGTGGGCATTCTCGAATCCCTTCATGGAGCGGACCAGCCGGTGCTGGATATCGAAGGGCAGGCTGGTGGAGATGCCGTTGGGGTAGACCTCATGGGTATCCAGCCCTTCCGGCTCGATAAAGATCTGGTGCGACGCCTTGTCCGCAAAGCGCACGATCTTGTCCTCGATGGAGGGGCAGTAGCGGGGGCCGACGCCCTCGATGACCCCGGTGTACATCGGCGAACGGGAGAGGCCGCCGCGGATGATGTCGTGGGTCTCCTGGTTGGTATGGGTGATATGGCAGCTCACCTGCCGGGGGTGTTCCCCGGCGGAGCCGAGAAAGGAGAAGACCGGGGTCGGGCTGTCGCCGGGCTGCGCCTGCAACAGCGAGTAGTCGATGCTGCGGCCATCGATGCGCGGCGGGGTACCGGTCTTCAACCGGTCGACCCGAAAGGGGAGTTCCCGCAGGCGACGGGAGAGGGCGTTCGCCGGGGGATCGCCGGCGCGGCCGCCTTCGTAGTTGGAGAGCCCGATATGGATCCTGCCGCCGAGAAAGGTGCCCACGGTGAGCACCACCGCCCGGGCGCTGAACTTCAGCCCCATCTGGGTGACAACCCCGGTTACCCGCTGCCGCTCCACCAGCAGGTCGTCCACCGCCTGCTGAAAGATCGCCAGGTTGGGCTGATTCTCCAGGGCTTGGCGTATCGCCGCCTTGTAGCGCACCCGGTCCGCCTGGGCGCGGGTGGCGCGCACGGCGGCCCCCTTGCGGGAGTTGAGAATGCGAAACTGAATCCCGCCGAGATCGGCCGCATGGGCCATAATACCGCCCAATGCATCCACCTCCTTCACCAGGTGGCCCTTGCCGATGCCGCCGATGGCGGGGTTGCAGCTCATCTGGCCGAGGGTTTCGATGTTATGGCTGAGCAGCAGCGTTCGCGCGCCCATGCGCGCCGCGGCCAACGCCGCCTCGGTGCCGGCATGTCCGCCGCCCACTACAATCACATCATAACTGTTGGTATAAAACATGGGTCACTGATTGGCCGCCAAGGCAAAATGTTCAACAATGGGAAACGGCCATTTTAGCCGATTCCACAGACACCACGGAAATCTATGAGTGCCGAACTGCGAAGGGTTATTGAAGCCGCCGGTAATATCCTATTGGGCAAACAGGAGGTGGTTAAGCTATCGCTGGCCTGTCTCCTGGCGCGGGGTCACCTGTTGATCGAGGATCTCCCCGGGGTCGGCAAGACAACCCTCGCCCATACCCTGGCCCAGATGCTGGGGCTTCACTACCAGCGCATCCAGTTCACCAGTGATCTGCTCCCCTCGGATATCGTCGGCGTATCGATCTTTGAGCGAAGCGAGCAGCGTTTTCAGTTCCATCCCGGCCCGATCTTCGCCCAGCTGGTGCTGGCGGATGAGATCAACCGCGCCACACCCAAGGCCCAAAGCGCGCTGCTGGAGGCGATGGAGGAGCGCCAGGTCACCACGGACGGGGTCACCCACGGTCTGCCTGAACCCTTTTTTGTCATCGCCACGCAAAACCCCAGCCACCAGGTCGGCACCTTTCCCCTGCCGGAATCACAACTCGACCGCTTCCTGATGCGCCTGCGCATCGGTTATCCCGAACGCGCCGCGGAGAGGGATCTGCTCAGCGGTGAGGATCGCCGGCAGATACTGAAACGAGCGGGGGCGGTGATTGACAGCCAACGACTTGCCGAGTATCAGCAACGGGTCTCGGCGATCCATGTCTCGGACGCCTTGATCGACTATTGCCAGGATATCCTTGCATTCAGCAGAGACTCCGCCGACTACCGTCATGGCCTCTCCCCGCGCGCCGGACTGGCGATCCTGCAGGGCGCCAGGGCTTGGGCGTTGATCGAGGGCCGCAAACTGGTGTTGCCCGAAGACCTGCAGGCCGTCCTGCCCGCCACCATCGGCCATCGGCTGCAGCCGGCGGGGGATAGCGCCGAGCCTCACGGGGAGAGCCTGGTGATGAACCTGATCGGCTCCGTTCCCATACCCTGAGATGGCCGCACCGCTCACAGCAGATTGGCTGCAGCGACTGCGCCGAAGGGCGAAACCCGAGTCGCGGGGCCGGGTGCGGATCGTGCCGCGCAGCATCTATATCCTGCCGACCCGGCAGGGAATGCTGTTGGCGCTGCTGCTGCTGCTGATGCTGGCCGGCTCGATCAATTACGGCAGCAATCTGGGACACCTGATGACCTTTCTCCTCGGCGGTCTCTGGCTGGTCACCATTCTCCATACCTGGCGAAACCTGCTCGGACTCTCGATACAGCCGGGGGAGGCCGCCCCCGTCTTCGCGGGCCAGACCGCCGATTTCACCCTCCGGGTATTGAACCACGACGGATCAAGCCGGTACGGTATCGCGCTCGGCGCCAGGAAGCGGCCCGGCGGCAGCGTGGACATCCCGGCAGACTCAGGTTCGGAACTGCATATAGCGGTCAAGACCGAACGACGCGGGATACTGCCCATACCGGAAATCACCATCCAGACCAGCTTTCCTTTCGGCCTGTTCCGTGCCTGGAGCTATGCCCGCCTCGACCTCAGCTGTCTCGTCTACCCGAAACCGGCGGCGCGGGGAGAACCGCCGACCCTGGCGATCTACAACCATAGCGACAGCGGTGACCGGGGGGTGGGCGCCGATGACTTCATCGGCCTGCGCGGCTACCGGCTGGGGGATTCACCGCGACAGATCGACTGGAAGGCCCACGCCAGAGAGCGCGGACTGATGAGCAAACAGTTTGGCGGCGACCGCAGCGAACAGGTCAGTCTCGATTGGGAACTGCTGCAAGGGTATGACACGGAAGAGCGTCTCAGCCTGCTTTGCCGATTTATCCTGCAGGCGGAAGAGCGGGAGCAATCCTACAGTCTGCGGATGCCGCAGGAGAAGATCCCCACGGGCTCGGGGCCGCGCCACCAACAGCGCTGCCTCTCGCTGCTGGCACGCCACGGTCATGACGATGAAACAGCCGGTTGACTTCACGGTGACCCCCGCCTTCGTGACCAAGCTAAGCCTGATGATGGCCCTGGCACTGCTGCCCCATGTCGCCAACATCCCAGTCAACATCTCACTCTACCTGCTGCTGTTGCTGACTTGGCGCATCGCCGGCCTCTATTGGACACGACTGCTGCCAGGGCGCTGGCTGCTGCTGGCGGCCACCCTGATCTCGATCCTTATTGTCTATGCGCAATACCAGACCCTGTTGGGCAGAGACGCCGGCGTGGCCCTGCTGGGGATGATGTTGATGTTGAAGGTAAACGAGATAACAAAGCGCCGGGATATCTATGTCTCCGTGTTTATCTCCTATTTCGTGATCATCACCCAGTTTCTCTTCAGCCAATCCGTGCTGTTGACGCTCTATCTGCTTGGCGTCGTTATCGGCCTCACCTCGCTACTGTTGGAGATCAATCGGGTAACCCCTCCGAGAAGGCCCTATCAGCCTTTGATCAGCACCTTCAAGATCACCCTTCAGGCACTGCCAATCGCACTGGTTCTCTTCATCATATTTCCGCGCATCACCCAACCGCTGTGGAACTTCTCATCCGAAGCAAGCGCCAGAACAGGCCTCGACGATCGCGTGTCCCCCGGCACGATCAGTGAATTGATCGAAAGTTCCGAGGTCGCCTTCAGAGTTCAGTTCATGCAGCCGCCGCCACCGAAACAGCAGCGCTACTGGCGCGGCCTCGTGATGTGGGATACCGACGGCTACAGCTGGTATACGGATGACAAACAGGTGTTAAGGAGCGAGACCATCAAGCTGATGATGATCGATAATCCGGTCAAGTATGAGATCTTCCTCGAACCCCATGACGAGGCCTGGCTGTTCGCCTTGGATCTGCCCCTCGAGGCGCCGCCGAACAGCCGGCTCAGCCAAGACTTTCAGTTGCGCTACAACGAGCCGGTGACAAAACCCATCAACTACAGCCTCCACTCTCTGACCCGTTACGGCATGACCCGACTCGCACCCGGATTGCGCCGCCGGGCATTGCAGCTCGGTGACAACGTCACCCAGAGGCAACGGGATCTGGTGGCTCGATGGCGGGCTGATTCGGCGGACGATCGGGCGATCGTCGATCAGGCGCTGGCCTTTTTCAACACCGAGCCGTTCATCTACACCCTTTCGCCGCCGAGATACCCGGGCAATCCTGTCGACGAGTTCCTGTTTGAGGGAATGGCGGGCTTTTGCGAACACTATGCAACCAGCTTCTCTCAATTGATGCGTATTGCGGGGATACCGTCCCGCCTGGTGTTGGGCTATCAGGGTGGCGAGTACAACGCCCTGGGCGACTATTTTATCGTCCGTCAGTACCACGCCCACGCCTGGTCGGAGGTATGGTTGGAGGGTCGGGGCTGGGTCAGAATCGATCCCACGGCAGCGGTCGCACCGGAGCGGATTGAATACCCATTGCGACTGGCCTTCGGTGAACAGGGTGCGCCTGCAATGTTCGAGATCGATGGCGGCGGTATGGTCGCAGCGATGATGCGCCATTTCACCCATGCACTGGACAGCGCCAATATCCAGTGGCGCCGCTGGGTCGTCGGCTACAGCAGGGAACATCAGTTTACCCTGATGAGAAATTTTGGTCTCGACAGCTACAGCGCGATGCAATGGAGTCTGGTCACCCTGGGTATGGTCGCGATTGTGTTGTTGCTGGTCGGCCTGAACATCGTCCGCCGGGGCAGGTTGCTGCTGTCACCCGCGCAGCAGGGGTATCAACGCTTTTGCAATAAGCTGTCGCGCATCGGCATCAGCCGCAGATCCTATGAGGGCCCCATGGATTTCGCCCGGCGGGCAGCCCGAAACCGTCCCGATCTCGCGCGGCAGATCATGGCCATCGTCGATCTCTATATCAGGCTGCGCTACGCCTCGCAGGAGCGTGACGGCAGACAGCTGCGGCTATTCGCCCGCCAGGTCCGTCAGTTCCGTCCCCGGCAGAGATAGCCGCAATCAACCATGCAAAATCGCATACAGCCTGTCTTTCAACAAGACACGCCGTTTCTTCATCTCCTCCATGTGAAAATCGGAGACCGGATTGTGCAGCTCCTCCAGGTTGCGAATATGTGCATCCAGCCAGTCGTACTCATCCATCAGGTTGTGAAACAGATCGCTGCTTGCCCGCAGCTCGGCAATCTTGTCTGCATATTCCGGGAATTCGTGTAGTAGATCATGGGGTTCGCCCAGCATGGTTTCACTCCTCTTATAGATTGTCTCTCTATTCCATCACAGTTAGCACCGCCATTGCCACGCCTGCAATGTTCTCGATCAAAAAAAGTTGGATGATTCAACTAAAACTAGCCTCAAGCACCGCAAACACAAAATTGTTGCAATGTGTTTGCTGCTGACCCTTGATTGACAGAACAAATGCAAACTGTTAGGAAATATTCAAGTGTTATTCCAGATTGCGGAAGGATAGATTAAGGTACTTCTCTCGGCATAGACAGAGTTATGGTATGATTTAAAATCCTATTTGATGGCCCTGCCGCTGCCGCTGCCATGAGATGCTAACGAACACTAAATTAATACGCGAAGACCCTATCCATGAAGCCAGATAGGCTCGGGATATGAATCTGACCCGAAAATTTCGCTTAGCCCGATGGCACCAATCGTTAAATGGCTTTATCGTTCATTTTCAGTTTCAGCGCACGTTCCTTGGCACCGGATATCAGCTTGTCCGGTGCCGTCAGCATGGAATCGGCCTTGCTGTAGAGTTCGAGCGCGCGATCATAGTCAGCCACCACCTCGGCACAAACCCCTAGATTGTAAACCAGGCTAATGTTGTTGTTGCTTTCCCTACTGAGCGCAGACAATTCCTGCCAGATGGCGCAAGCTCGATCCATTTGCCCGGCATCACTGAAGGAAAGACCACTGCTGAATTTATCCTTGTCCTGCCCAGCCAGCCCCTTGGTATCGTTTTTCAACTGCACGTTGAAGACACCATTGAAGGGTGCCACCCGGCGGCGAACCTTAGCGGCGACATCCTTACGCAACAGGGCATTAAATTCAGCCTTACTGTATTTCCTGCCTGAATCAGAGCAATACTGGTTCTTGGATGAACTCGAGATACTCTCCGTATAAACGATATCCCCTGTTAGCACATTCACCAGTTTCGGTTGCGCTGTATAGGTCGCCAGCTGTTCATGACAAGTGACTTTGATTTTCTTCGATTTCTTGCATTTAAAAAAGTTTTTATATTCTAGGCATTTGGTTCGCTCCTGCTTCCAGTTCCTGCTCACTATGTTCAACTTGTCAACCTGGCCGTAGTAAACACCTTGCACACCCAGCGCCCTGCCATGGCTCATCGCAGTTTTTATATCACCGGTACGGCCCTTGATCATATCCTTGCTCATCACGGCAAAGATCAACTGACCGTCCAGGTTGGCCGCTTTGAGTTCGGCGGTGAGCTGGTCCGCGAAACCGATCCCGTCAGAACCCTTGAAACCCAGTACCGATATCCTTTTCAGTGCAGTCGCGTCTGGATAGGCTGCAGGGAAACGCGCCTGCACCGCGACCTGTTTGGTGGCACATCCCATTATCATCAATACGCTTAAGGCCAATAGTGTTTTAGTCATGCTGGTCATATCTTCTCCTCCATAAACCGGGGTTCTGACCGGTAGATATACTCTCTTTTGATCTATTTTCTGACACTGATGTTGTAGACACTCGTACCACGCCTGACCAGAAGATCGAGCCGCCCCTTGGCATCAAAGGCTTGGTCGAGTGCCTTGTTGGGCCCTACACCCTTGGGTAAGGGTTTATGATTGATGGTCAAAACAACGTCATTACGCATCAGCTTGCCCGACAACAGGGAATCACTATCGACGTCCGAAACCCTCACCAGCGAAGTGTCGTTGGCTTGATCAAACTCGAGCACCAGCACGACACCATATTTCGACCTTGCCTGAGCCCTCTCTTCCTCGGACTGATAGGTCTCCAGGCTCGCGTACCTCTTCCTCGCCATTGCGGCGAATTCTCCGTCGGGAAAGCGAGTGAAAAAATCTAAAAAGTCCGCCGGGTTACTGCTGGAATTTATATTTTTCCAGGCCCGGCTCTCCTCTTCGATGAAGTTGACGCTTGAAGAGCGCTGCCCTCCCGGCTGGAAGAAAAACTCTTGGCTCAGCAAACCGGTGATTTGGGGCTGTTGCTGGCCGTTGGTTCTTTTAAAAACCTCTTTACCGGTCTCACGGAACACCCCCGATGCGTCAAGCCCCGAGTGCTTCATGGCGGTGGTGAGTGCCTTGGTATAGGGGCTGTAGCGACCGGTTCCGTCGACCGCCGGATCCGAACTGCTGGTGGAAAACGCCAGGATGGTACCGTGAGGTACACTGTATTGATTACTGTGTTGAAAGGTGAGCGGTTTATTGCTCAGACGGGTGTCTTCGCGGCAGGCATCGACCACGATGAAGCGCGAATCGAAGTTGCCGCCCTGTAGTTCCTGCAACACATCCTTCAGAGTAATGCTCGGCACACTACCGACCTGGTAATCCACAGGCAATAGATAGCTGTCCGCACCCTGCTGGATTCCGTGACCGGAATAGTAAAAGAGCAGTGCTTCACCCGCCGGCCTGTCAACCAGATTTTCACCGAAATCCAGCACGGCCTTGTCAATGGCAGCGTCGTCGAGATTCTTCAACAGAGTAACATCGAAGCCGAGGGATTCGAGGGTTTGGGCAACCAACTCGGCATCGTTGACGGCATTCTTGAGGTCTGATAACTGATCGTACTCACCGTTGCCGATCACGAGCGCGAGTCGATCCGTTCCAGGCTTCGCCAAAACTGGTAAGCCGGCAAGACAGAGAGATGCAAGTAGCAGGGCTGCCACTCGACGTTGTATAGATATCAGGTAGTTTTGAAACTGCATCGGTTCGCCTTGCCCCCTCACTAGAAGGTCTGATAAAAGGTTAAAGCGCTTTCAAACTGCACCTCGCAACCGCGGCTGTTGTACCAGCTCAGCTGTTCGCCAGGTGTGTCACCGGCTTTGCCATACCAGAGTCTGGCTCGTGTGCTACCACTGAGTTGCCCGCCAGAGATGATGAGCCGCCGGGGCTTACCTTTGAGCACAGCATCCGGCACCGATATCTCTGTCACCCCGCCGAGCCAGCTGATGGCATGCTTGCGTTTACCCGCCTGCAGGGTCAACGACAGCGACTCCTCAGAATTGGCACGCCATAGGGCCAGCTTCTGGCCCGGCGCAATGCAATAGGCTGATTGTTCCCCGAGAATAATCTTTACCAAACTTTCCTGAAAACGCGGCACACCGGATTCTTGGCCTAGATTTCGATAGGCCCCCAAGGCCTTGCGTGATTCACCACGGCCTGCTATAGCACGTGCCAATTCCTTGAGCTTCACACTGCTGGAACTAGTCGGCTCTCGCAACAGACTTCCGATGGCCCCTGTGTAGGGACCCTTGACCTTTATCGCATTACCGTTTGTGGTCAGTAGTCGTATTTCCTCCTGCGGCGCCAGGCGCACGACTGTAGATACAGTAACCGAGTCACCGGCCTTTACTCGCTCGTCATCCGATTGAAGGACGATCACCTCTAACTCGGAAAAGGCAATAGAGGGGCCTGCACCAAGGGAAAAAACTAGGACGAGACCCAGCAGGAGGCGCTTAAGGAGACGCAGATCCATCGCTAATCGCTTAAACATAATCAATTGAAAAAACTAATACCGCGACCTGTTACAGCCATTCATAAGGTTTCATTCTAGCGTTTAATTGAACATTTTTCGAAACTAGGCTGTTCAGGCACGCGGTCGCTAACCACAAGCGCCTTTGATTCGCACCCAGGAGTGCCTGATCACTTCCTTGAATAATTCCATCAAAATGTCGGCACCGACCGCGGCGGCAACGAGCCCTGACGGCATCACAAGTCCGCCAAAGTAGATAAAAAGCCAATTGATCAGCGACAGCAGTATGCCTACGACTACGGGAACCACTAACACTAGAAAGCGGCCCCATTTCACTTCATCTGTTTTCGCCCTCTCCTGATTATTTCTCTCTTCAGTGCCATTGATCTTTTCTGACAAAAGAATAGCAACTGAAAAACCCAGCATCAGAATCAAGAGTGCCCAGTAATAGTCAACTTCCCTTATCACCCGACCATCGATCAGTTGTTGCGTGATATTGGCGTGGATAACCGCCCCGCTGAGGGCGACTTTCTCATGCCAGACCGCATCAAGAGGTGTCACATGGCGGTCTTCCCAGTTTAGGTCGACGCCCAGAATAACAATTTTCTTTTCGATCTGATTCCTCAGAAATTTTTCCTTAACCGTATCAACAACTATCGATTCCCGTAGATCCAGTGAGACCTTGCAATTGTCATTGACCCTTGTGTCCAAAAATATTTCCAGCGGTAAAACAGGAAACGCATCATCATGGCCGCTCTTTTTCGCCAACCAGTCGATCTGAAACAGGACCTGGTCGTCAAATGTGAAGGGTCTGGTATTCTTAAACGACGCCAGCTTGGCTGCGAACGTCGGCACCTCCTCGTCAGCGATCACGGCATTCCTCACCACATAATCCTCATCCTTGATAAACAGGGCGCTGGCCCTGTTTTGCGGTTTCACAAACCCGGCCTCGACTTTCCTGGCATTCGGCAATCCGATCACCGGATCATCGGTCGCATTGACCGCCATTACCAGCTTCTCGCCGTTATCAACTATCACTTGCTTGAGCCTGTTGTCCTTTGCCGTTTCCGTAAGCTTATCGAGGAGAAAGTCAACGCCGATCACGGTCGGGTTCAGCGATAGGATGGACTCTAGACCATGGGCAAGTACACAACGGTCGACAGGCGAGCGATAAGGCAGTTGGTTGATCAGACTCTCGCTTACAACAACCAGGGTGACGTCAAGCGGGTCATTGCGATCCTGTAGCAGGGCATTGGCCCTGGTCACGCGGAAATAGTCACTCAACGACGAATCGTAAGGCAGGAGGTTGGGCGCATTTTGCGAAACCAGCAATGTCAAAACAGAGAGCACAAACGCTGATAAGACATACCAGAAAATTACCGTGGCGGTTTTTTTATCTCTGTTTCCATTCATTAGCATCAGCTTCCAAGCGGAATATAGACCGAATGCGCAAGTGTGTCGACAAGCAGGGGGAAAAGGTATGATTATTTGCCGATGCAGAAGCTGCTGAAGATTCGCCCCAGGAGATCGTCGGCGGTGAATTCCCCGGTGATCTCCGACAGCGCCTGCTGGGCCAGACGCAGATCTTCCGCCAGCAACTCCCCGGCCCGGTCTCTGAGCAGGCTCTTCTCCGCCTGAAGCAGTTGATCCTGGGCCCGCTGCAGGGCATCGAGATGGCGGCGGCGGGCGATAAAATCCCCTTCGGCCAAGTGCTGGTAACCCACCGACTCCTTGAGGTGGGTCCTGAGCAGTTCGATGCCATCGCCCAGGGTGGCCGAGAGGGCTACCTCAGTCCCCGACTCATCCTCATGGATGCCGGCAGGCTTGCCCGCGATATCGATCTTGTTGCGGACCAGGGTTACCGGCACACCCTGCGGCAGCTGCTCCCTGTCGATGGCGAGGTGGCGGGGATCAGTGTGGTCGTCGAACACCCAGAGCACCCGGTCGGCCTGTTCGATCTCCAGCATCGCCCGGCGAATGCCTTCCGCCTCCACCGGGTTTCGACTCTCCCGCAGACCGGCAGTATCGATGATATGCAACGGCATACCGTCGATGGTGATACGCTCACGCAGCAGATCCCTGGTCGTCCCCGGTATATCGGTGACGATCGCCGTCTCGGCGCCGGCGAGGGCATTGAGCAGACTCGATTTACCCGCATTGGGACGACCCGCGATCACCAGGGTCAGACCGTCTCTCAACAATCTTCCGGTATGGGCGGATTGGCGGGTAGAAGCTATCTCACTCGTGATCGTTTGTAAGCGTTCACTTACCTTGTTGTTGCTGAGAAAATCGATCTCCTCTTCAGGAAAATCGATTGCCGACTCGACATAGAGACGCAGTTCGATGAGGGCCTCGACCAGCCGGTTTATCCGCTGTGAAAAGGCCCCCTGGAGGGTGCGCGTGGCAGATCGGGCCGCCGCCTGGCTCTCCGCGTCGATGAGATCCGCGACCGCCTCCGCCTGCACCAGATCGAGTTTGCCATTGAGGAAGGCCCGCTCGCTGAATTCGCCGGGTCTTGCCAGACGCGCCCCGAGGCCCAGGGTCGACTGCAGCAGCAGATCCATCACCACCGGTCCGCCGTGACCCTGCAGCTCGAGCACGTCTTCACCGGTGAATGAGTGGGGTTGGGGGAAAAAAATGGCCAGACCGCTGTCGATGACCTCGCCAGTGGGATCGCGAAAGGCCCTGAAGCAGGCCTCTCTCGGCGGCGGCCGGGAACCCAGCATGGCCTCGGCAATGGCGCCGCACCCTGGTCCGCTGATACGAACCATGCCCACGCTCCCTCGGCCCGGGGGTGTGGCCACAGCCGCGATGGTATCGAGCGGCTGCATGGTCAAGCTGTCGGCGTCAGCTCGCCGCTTGTTCGATCTTGCGCGTGATATACCACTGTTGAGCAATCGATATCAGGTTGTTGACCACCCAATAGAGCACCAATCCCGCGGGAAAGAAGGCGAAGAAGATGGTGAAGACAAAGGGCAGGGTCATCATGATCTTCGCCTGCATCGGATCGGGCGGCGCCGGATTGAGCTTCTGCTGCACGAACATGGAGACACCCATTATCAGCGGCAGAATGAAGTAGGGATCCTTTTCCGACAGGCTGTCGATCCAGAGCACCCAAGGCGCCTGGCGCAACTCCACGCTCTCCAGCAATACCCAGTAGAGGGCGATGAACACCGGTATCTGGACCAAAATCGGCAGACAACCACCCAGCGGATTGATCTTCTCCTTCTTGTAGAGTTCCATCATCGCGGCCTGGATGCGCTGCTTGTCATCACCGTAGCGGTCCTTGATCGCCTGAATCCTCGGCGTGAATTTGCGCATGTTCGCCATCGATTTGTAACTGGTCTCGGAGAGCTTGAAGAAGGCCGCCTTGATCAACAGGGTGAGGATGATGATCGACCAGCCCCAGTTGCCGATCCAGTTGTTGATGCTCTTCAACAGCCAGAAGATCGGCTTGGCGATAACGGTCAACCAACCGTAGTCGACGGTCAATTCCAGGCCCTCGGCAATCACCTCCAGCTGATCCTGCAGCTTCGGACCGATGTAGAGCTGCCGGCTCAGGGTCTTTTTCTCACCAGCCTCGACGGTTACCGTCGGGGAGTAGCTGCCGATGAGATACTTTCCTCCACTGAGCGCATTGGTATAGTAGTGTTCGACCTGATCTTTCGGCGGTATCCAGGCACTGAGAAAATAGTGCTCGATCATCGCCAGCCAGCCATGATCCGACTCCACGTTCAGCTTCTTCTTGGCCATCTCGTCGAAGTCGACCTTCTCATACTTATCCTTCGGGTTATAGAAGACACCGCCGGTGTAGGTATAGGTGGTGAAGCCGTTGCCGTCGCTGCTCGGCTCCATTCGCTGCAGCTGGCCATAATCCCTGGCCGCCCATCCGTCTGCCGACCGGTTGTCGACCAGGTAGCTGACATCCGCGAGGTAGCTGCCGCGGCGAAACACAAACTGTTTGTTGATCTCAACCCCATCGCCGCTGGACCAGGTCAGCGGCACGACCAGCTCGTCGCTGCCGTCAGCCAGCCTGTAGCTTGCCTGCTGCGCCTGGTAGATCGCCTCATGGCTGGGGGCCTTTCCCTCTTCGGTACCGATCAGGCCGGATTGGGCGATATAGATGTCGGGCTCCCGTGGCGTCAGCAGCTCCACCTTCAACTCAGGATGATCCAGGGATACGGGATAGTCGAGCAGCTGGGCCTTCTGCACCGTGCCGCCCCGGGTCGATATCTCCAGCATCAGCAGATCCGTTTCAACCTTGATCACCGCGGCTCGGGGGGACTTGGCGCTGGATTCGGCACCCTCCGGTGCGGCGGCGGCCGGCAGTTCCGCCTTGACCTCCACCGTGGGCACCGCAGCAGAATCCTCGGTCATCCCGGGACCGGGAGCATCGGCCGTCTGCGGCTGAGTCTGACTCTGCGGACCATAGTCCTGCTGCCAGGCCTGGTAGAGCAACAGGCCGACAAAGGCGAGTATAAAAAATAGGATCAGTCGTAGATTATCCATGTAACTGCTTTTTTCCGGGTTCGGGTACCGGGTCTACTCCGCCTTCGTGCCAGGGATGGCAGCGGGAGACACGCTTGATTGAGAGCCACAGGCCATGCATCGTTCCGTGCTTTTCCAAGGCCTCCAATGCGTAACAGGAGCAGCTCGGGTAGAAACGGCAATGCTGGCCGACAAACGGGCTGAGGATCGTTTGGTAGAGCCTGATCAGGAAGATCACGAAGCGGCGCATAGTTCCACCATCTTTCGCCAATGTTGTCCAAGGGATTTCAAACACTGCCTATTCTCGGCATTTACGACGCCATGTCTAGAGACAACCACCAGATCGAGTCCGGCGAGATCTCTCTTGTTGGTTCTGAAACTTTCCCGGATCAAACGCTTGATCCGGTTTCTGTCCACGGCACTTCGACAACTCTTCTTCGATACAGCCAGACCGAGTCGCCCGTAGCCAAGCTGGTTCGGTCTGCCTAGCACCAGAAAAAGCCTGTCGGCAGAGCGCTCCCCACCATTAAAAACCCGACTGTAGTCGTCGGGCTTAAGCAGTCTGCAACGACGGGGAAAGGTCCCTTCGGAAGTTGGCAAGGAGCGTATGGTTAATCAGAGTGCCAGGCGGGCACGACCCTTGGCGCGGCGTGCCTTCAGCACCTTGCGACCATTACGTGTTGCCATACGGGCGCGAAATCCGTGGGTGCGCGCCCTCTTCAAATTGCTGGGTTGAAAGGTTCTTTTCATAACTCTCTACCGGTAGATCCGCCAATAAATCGAAAAATAATTTATGGTCGAAAAAAAGACGCGTAGCCTAGTCCCAAACACCTGCTCCTGTCAATAGAGAATCACAGTAAAAAAAGTTGATCTCTATTCCCAATCGCCTATAGATAACTGCTCCGACCGGATGTAGACTTGTCAGTTCAAACCAGGATGGCCAGAGGGCGCCTCATAGCCGATCGGCTGGTAATCAAACACGATTTTGCAACTCATCCAACGCTGCTGGAGAGAGAACTTGAACCTTTGGCAAAGATGTACAGAACATCTTGAACAGGTGCTATCACCACAACAGTTCAACACCTGGATCCGCCCCCTGCACATCGTTGAAGACCAAGACAACCTGAAACTGCTGGCGCCCAACCGATTCGTTTTGGACTGGGTGAGAAATCACTACCTGGAGACGATCCAGGACCATCTAAACAACCTTTGCGAGGGCAGTCCCCCGACCGTCAGGGTAGAGATCGGCACCAAGAAGCGAGCCGCGCAAAAACCCGAACAGAAGAGCCTCGCCAACAACACGGCGCCAAAGGAAGACAAGGCGGCAACCGTCGAGAGCAATCTCAATCCCAGCTTCATATTCGAGACATTCGTCGAAGGCAAATCGAACCAGATCGCGCGGGCAGCCTCCATGCAGATCGGTGAGAATCCCGGCAAGGCCTACAATCCCCTCTTCATCTACGGCGGTGTCGGTCTGGGAAAGACCCACCTCATGCATGCCGTCGGCAACATGATGCTGATGAAAAATCCCCATGCCCGGGTGGTCTATCTCCACTCGGAGCGGTTCGTCGCCGAGATGGTAAAGGCGCTGCAACACAACACCATCGAGCAGTTCAAAAGGCGTTATCGCTCGGTAAACGCCCTGCTCATCGACGACATCCAGTTTTTTGCGGGCAAGGAACGCTCCCAGGAGGAGTTCTTTCACACCTTCAATGCACTGTTCGAGTCTCAGCAACAGATCATCCTCTCCAGCGATCGATTCCCCAAGGAGGTCAGCGGACTGGAAGAGCGCCTCAAGTCGCGTTTCGGCTGGGGTCTGACCGTCGCCATCGAACCACCCGACCTGGAGACGCGGGTCGCTATCCTGCAGAGCAAGGCGCTACAGCTCAATGTGGAACTGCCCAACGAAGTCGCCTTCTTCATGGGCAAGCGGATACGCTCGAACATCCGTGAACTGGAGGGCGCGTTGCGCCGGGTCATCGCCAATGCCACCTTTACCGGCCGCGAAATCAATCTCGACTTCGCCAAGAACGCATTGCGTGACATGCTCGCCGCCCATGACAAGCAGATCACCATCGAGAATATACAGAAGACCGTCGCCGAGTATTTCCAAATACGTACATCCGATCTAATCTCATCCAAGCGCAGCCGTTCGATAGCCAGACCGAGACAGATCGCGATGACCCTTGCAAAAGAGTTGACCAACCACAGTCTGCCCGAGATCGGCAATGCTTTCGGCGGCAGAGACCACACCACCGTGATTCACGCCAACCGAAAGGTCAAGGAGCTTCGCGAAAGCGATCCCCGCATCTCCGAGGACTATTCCAATCTGTTGAGAACACTCAGCAGTTGATGTGGATAAATTGTTGAGAAAATCGGGTACTATTGAAATGCCGAGCTATCCACAATTCATTAACAGCAAACAGGCAGGATTTAGCAGGCAGTAATCACAGAAAAAATTGAAAAAATTCTTTATAAAACATAAAGATATAGAAACTAACCCCAGTTACAGACAGGCCTAACAACAATAACAGAGTTACTTTCTTCAAAAGAAATAATTAAAGACTGAGTGGATAAACATGAAGATAAACACAGATAGGGAAAACCTGCTCGAGCCCTTGCAGAAGATTTCCGGAGTGGTCGAGAGACGCCAGACGCTTCCCATACTCGCTAACATCCTGGTCAATGCCGGTAACGGAATGATTCATCTCACTGCCACCGATCTCGAAGTCGAGTTAAAGACGGAGGCCAAGGTCGAATGTGATGGAGAAGCGGACTTCACCATACCTGCTCGCAAGCTCCTGGACATCTGCAAGGCACTCCCGGATTCTGCGCCGATCACACTCGATGTGGGAGAAGACAAGGTAAAACTGCAATCGGGTAGAAGCCGCTTCACACTCAGTCTGTTACCCGCCCGGGACTACCCGGTTATCGAACCCACTCCCAGCAACAGCGTCATGTCGATCAACGAGTCGACGCTCAACAGGCTTATCGAAAAGACCCAGTTTGCGATGGCACAACAGGATGTTCGCTACTACCTGAACGGCATGCTGTTGGAGATCAACAAAGGTGATTTGCGCACCGTTGCCACGGATGGACATCGCCTTGCCATGAGTCAATCGAACAAGTCGGTACCAGAAGATATCAGCCAGCAGTTGATTCTTCCGAGGAAGGCGGTCATCGAACTGGGTCGACTGCTTGCAGATCGGGACGGTGACATAAAGATCGAGATGAGTAACAACTACATCCGCGTCCTGATGGAAAATGCAGTATTCACATCGAAGCTCATCGACGGCAGATTTCCCGAATATCAACGGGTGATGCCCACGGGATCTGACAAAGAGGTAGAGGCGGACAAGGCGAACTTGCGCCAATCCCTCACCAGGGCCTCCATACTTTCCAATGAGAAATACAGAGGCATACGCTTCGATCTGAAGGAAAACCTGTTGCAGCTTCAGGCGCACAACCCGGAACAGGAGGAGTCTGAAGAGGAGCTTGAAGTAAAGTACAGTGGCGATGAACTGAAGATCGGCTTCAACGTGGGTTATCTCCTCGATGCAATCAACGCAATCGGAGAAGAGTCGATCATCATTGAGCTCAAGGATACCAACAGCAGCGCACTGATCTATGGCAAGGACAACATTGAAAGCCGATACGTTGTCATGCCAATGAGGATATAGAGCAAGCAGCGGCAGGCTTTGACAGAACACCTTGTATATCGACTATCTATCCATCGAAAACCTGAGAAACATCAGGTCTGCAGAACTTTCGCCAAATAAGAAACTTAATCTCATCGCCGGTAAAAACGGTGCTGGGAAGACTACGCTCCTGGAGTCAATCTACCTTCTAGCCAGGGCAAGATCATTCAGGCATACGGCTAGAGGCCGGCTGATCAACCACAAGGCAGAGCAGCTGAACCTCTTCGCCAGGCTTGAAAACGCTGCAAAAACGAGACACCAGATCGGACTCCAGCAACAATCGGCAAAGACATTGATTCGAAAGGATGGAGAGAATTTGAAAAAGCTCTCTCATCTTGCGAAGACACTTCCACTCACCGTCATCACCCCCAACATACAGAGAATCGTCGAGGAGGATCCCAAGCATCGAAGACGACTCATCAACTGGGGATTGTTCCACGTGGAACATGAGTACGCTGATCTGGCCAACAGATACAGAAAGGCGTTGCTGCAGCGAAACAACGCCCTGAGGGGTTCCGCTGAGCAACTCAAGGTCTGGGATAGACAACTCGTCTCTCTGGGGTCGGAGATGCATCAGAGGATGGTCGAATACACAAGCGTCTGGAATAAAACCCTCTACGACCTGGTTGCCTCACTCCAACTGATAAAACCCATATCCCTCGAGATCAAACAGGGTTGGAAGGAAGAGATCTCGCTCTCCGATGCGATTGAGAGGAACCTGAAACTCGACAAAGAGCGGGGATTTACCAGTTGCGGCCCTCACAGATCAGATCTGAAGATTGTACAAAATGGAGCTTCAGTCAAAAATCACTTCTCACGTGGCGAGGCGAAGATAGCCGCGGTGTTGATGCTCCTATCCCAGACGCTGATAACCCAGGAGAGAACCGGAGAGAGTCCGGTCCTGCTGGTCGATGATCTGCACGCCGAGCTCGATGCTGAGAGATATAAAGGCCTACTTTCACTTATCACCAGGCAGGATCTGCAGAGTTTCATCACTACCCTCAATCGGGAAAGCGTTTACACACTTGTCGGTGAGGGCGATTGCAGCGTGTTCCACGTGGAACATGGCTGTGTGAATACCGACTAGTCAATGTTTACAAAGGATTCGTACGGAGTTGGAAAGTATAGGTATAATAGGTCGTTCTGCCCGATTCTCACTGTCACTGTTCTTGCTATGGATATTTCATGAGTTACGATTCTTCGAATATTAAAGTCTTGAAAGGTTTGGATGCCGTCCGCAAGCGCCCCGGTATGTATATCGGGGACACCGATGACGGCACGGGCCTACACCACATGGTCTTCGAGGTCGTCGATAACTCCATCGATGAGGCTCTGGCAGGCTACTGTAATGAAATCAAGGTTACTATCCACTCCGATCAGAGCGTGACTGTGAGTGACAACGGTCGCGGCATTCCGGTGGATGAACACCCGGAGGAGAAAAAATCCGCGGCTGAGGTGATCATGACGGTGCTCCATGCCGGGGGTAAATTCGATGACAACTCCTACAAGGTTTCCGGCGGACTGCACGGTGTGGGCGTTTCCGTGGTCAACGCCCTGTCGGAGAGCCTTGAACTGAAGATTCGCCGTCAGGGGAAAACCTGGAAACAGTTCTATGAGCATGGGGTTCCGCAAACGGAACTGAAGGTTGTGGGCGACACGGAGAAGACGGGCACCAGTGTCACCTTCATGCCGAGCAGCCAGACCTTCAGCAATATCGAGTTTCATTACGATATTCTGGCGAAGCGTCTCAGGGAACTCTCTTTTCTCAATTCGGGGATCAAGATCATCCTCAAGGAGGAGGCGACGGGCAGGGAGGATATCTTTGAATACGTGGGCGGCATCCTCGCCTTTGTCGAGCACCTGAATCGCAACAAGTCGCCGCTGCACGAAAAGGTTTTCAGTTTCTGCGACCAGCGCAACGATGTGGCTGTTGAGATTGCCATGCAGTGGAATGAGTCCTATCAGGAGAATATCTACTGTTATACCAATAATATTCCGCAGCGGGATGGAGGCACCCATCTGGCTGGATTTCGTGCGGCCCTGACACGGACCCTCAATCAATACATCGAGCAGACCGGCCTTTCGAAGAAACAGAAGGTGAACACCTCGGGTGACGATGCCCGGGAGGGTTTGACCGCGGTGCTTTCGGTGAAGGTGCCCGATCCGAAGTTCTCCTCTCAAACAAAGGACAAGCTTGTCTCTTCCGAGGTCAAGGGGATTGTCGAGACCCTGCTTGCCGAGAACCTGACCGACTTTCTGTTGGAGAATCCCGCAGAGGCAAAGAATATTGCCGGCAAGATGATTGAGGCCGCCCGTGCCAGAGAGGCCGCGAGAAAGGCACGGGAGATGACGCGGCGCAAAGGCGCCCTGGATATAGCGGGACTACCCGGCAAGCTGGCTGATTGTCAGGAGAAGGATCCCGCACTCTCCGAGCTCTATCTGGTCGAGGGCGACTCCGCCGGTGGCTCTGCGAAACAGGGCAGGGACCGTCGTTATCAGGCGATCCTCCCCTTGAAGGGCAAGATTCTGAATGTGGAGAAGGCCCGCTTCGATAAGATGCTCTCCTCAGCGGAGGTGGGGACATTGATCACAGCCCTTGGCTGCGGTATCGGCCGAGAGGAGTTCAATCCCGACAAGCTTCGCTACCACCGCATCATCATCATGACCGATGCCGATGTTGATGGGGCCCACATTCGAACCCTGTTGTTGACCTTCTTCTATCGCCAGATGCCGGAGCTGATCGACAGGGGTCACATCTATATTGCCCAGCCGCCGTTGTACAAGGTGAAAAAGGGCAAGCAGGAGCAGTACCTGAAGGATGATCAGGATTTGAATAACTACTTCCTGCAGACGGCGCTGGACAATGCCTCGCTGGTGGTGACGCGAGGTGCGCCGCCACTGGCGGGTGAGAGCCTTGAATCCCTGTCGCGGGCCTTTCTTGCGGTCATGGCCAGTATCCAGCGTCTCTCCCTCAGGTACGACGGCGAGCTGCTTGAAAAATTGATCTATATGCCGAAACTGGATGAGGCAATGATCGAGAATACCTCTGAAATTACTAATTGGATCAATGAGTTAGAGTCAAGATTAAACACCGATCTGGGCATTTCGGAATCCTGCACCCTGGATCTCGTGGATGAATCGAGTGCCGATGAAGCCGGCATACTGCTGACCCGCAAGGTTCATGGCATAGGCAACGAACACCTGATCCCATTCGATTTCTTCAGCAGCGTCGAGTATCGCAGGATCGTCGAGCTTGGCGACCAGCTGAACGGCCTGCTGAGTGATGATGCCCTTGTGAAGCGCGGGGAGAAGGAGCAACCGGTCTCAAGCTTCAAGCAGGCACTGGATTGGTTGATGGAGGACGCCAAGCGGGGCCAGCATGTACAGCGTTACAAGGGTCTGGGCGAGATGAATCCGGAGCAGTTGTGGGAGACCACCATGAATGCTGACAGCCGCCGCCTGCTCCAGGTCAGCATCGAAGACGCCGTCGCCGCCGACCAGATCTTCGCCACCCTGATGGGCGACCAGGTCGAGCCGCGCCGCGACTTCATCGAGACCCACGCCCTGACCGTTGAGAACCTGGATGTTTGACTGTTTAGTCCGCAAATGAACGCAAATAAACGCTAATAATTAAGAAATGTAGGGTGCGGCTTGCCGCACCGTTAACCATCTGCAATTCTGTACTGTTTAAATATAAGCACTTTGGTGCGGCAAGCCGCACCCTACGCCTTTGTGACAAGCCTTTTTATAATCAGCAAATATAATTATTCTTTTTATATTTGCGTTCATTAGCGTTCATTTGCGGACTTATTCTCTTCAATTCCGAACCTGAGGCAGGCTCTCCACCGTGGATTCGATCCACTCTTCGGCGGCCTTGTTGATCTCCGCGGCGCTGAGGCCTTCGGTGTTGATCAGGGGTCCGATGCGGACGTCGATGGTGCCCGGGTATTTTCTGAGATCGCGGCGGCGCCAGAATACCCCCGCGTTGTGGGCAACAGGGAGCACCGGATAGCCCGACCTTTCCGCCAACAACGCGCCGCCTATGCCGTAGCGCTTGCGCGTTCCCGGGGCGACCCTTGTCCCTTCGGGAAATACAAAGACGTTTTTTCCCGACTCGAGCCGCTGCTTGCCCTGTTCGACGATCTGCTCCACCGCTTTGCGTCCCGACTTTCGATCGATGGCGATGGGTTTGAAATAGTACATGATCCATCCCATGAACGGCAGGTAGAGGAGTTCGCGCTTGAGAACCCAGGACTTGGGGCCCGGAATCAGGCTGATCAGGGCGATTGTCTCCCAGGCGGACTGGTGCTTGGCGAAGATGATACAGCTCCCCTCGGGGATGTTTTCCCTGCCCTCGAGGCGATAATCCAGACCGCAGAAAAACTTGAGTCCCCATAGATTGAGCCGGCTCCAGCTATGGTCGATCCAGTAGATGCCATCCTTCGGCAACGCCCATGCGACCAGGGTACCGACGGTTGAGAAGAGAATGGTGCTTGTCAGCAGCAGCATGAAATAGAGGATGGATCGAAGAAGGATCATTTGTCTGTCTTGTCTTGCCTGAGCAATGCTTCGGTGAAGCTGAAGAGATCTGCATGGATGGTAACGTCCGGATGCCGCTGCCTGAGCTGCTGCTCGGCCATCTCGCCCTTGCCGGTACGAACCAGGATTGGATCGGCCTCTACGCTGATGGCGGCCTCTATGTCCCTCAGCGAGTCACCGATGATCGGCACCCCCTGCAGGGATTGCTGGGTGCGTTTGGCAATCTCCTCATAGAGCCCCGCTTTCGGTTTGCGGCAGTTACAGGCGTCATCGGGGCCATGTGGGCAGAAGAGAACGGCATCGATGCTTCCCCCCACTTCCTGTACGGCGTCGATCATCTTGCGGTGGATGGCGTTCAATGTCTCGATATCGAACAGACCCCTGGCGACGCCTGACTGGTTGGTGGCCACGAATACCCTGTAACCCGCCCGGCTCAGCCTGGCGATGGCCTGCAGGCTCTCCGCGATGGGGATCCACTCCTCCGGACTCTTGATATAGGCATCCGAGTCCAGATTGATCACCCCATCTCTATCGAGGATGATGAGCTTCATAGAAGTGAGTGCTTACTGTCATTCCATATCCCTAAATTCAGATACCCGGATACGGCCATTGATCATGCGCGATTGACGCCCGGCCAACTTCTCCATCTTGTCCCAAAAGGCCTGATTGAGATCGAACTCCCCTGCGATGGCTGTTCCCATCACCAGGATCAGCAGGTCGGCCACCTCTTCCGCCAGGGCCTGCTTGCTCTTGCCCTTGGTGACACAGCTCGAGATCTCGCCGAGCTCCTCCGCCATCAGGGCGATGCGGTAGGTCATCTCTTCGCCGCCGGTTTCACGAAATCGATGCTTGGCGTGGAATGCCTCGACCTCGGCAAGCATCTCCCGGTAGGAGTCAGGGTTCAAGATTGACTCTCCTGGTGCTGCAGGCGGGAGATGTCAGCCACGCTGAGGAACAGGCTCTCCAGCTGAGCAAGCAGGGTCAGGCGGTTGTTGCGCAGGTTCCTGTCCTCTGCCATGACCATCACCTGATCGAAAAATCGATCGACAGGCTCCTTGAGCGCAGCCAGTATCTGCAGCCCCTGGGTGTATTCGCCCCGTTCGAACAGCGGTTGGGTCTGTGGTTTCAGCTCATCTATCTTGGTTGCAAGGGCGCGTTCAGCCTCGTTCTCGAAGAGTGAGGGATCGACCGTTTGACCAAGTGGTTCGTCGCTCTTCTTGAGGATATTGCGAATCCTTTTGTTGGCCGCACTGAGGCTCTCCGCCTCGGGAAGATTACTGAAATCGCTGAGTGCCCGGATGCGCTGATCGAAGTCGGTGAGATTCTGGGGTCTGACCTCTGCGACAGCGTGAAACAGATCGACACTCACACCCAGCTCGCTGTAGATTCCCCTGAGTCGATCGAGCATGAAGTGATAGACCTGGTTGGCGACCCCCTCTTCGCTCAGTTGGTCCGACATGCCCTGGGCCACCGAGGTGAGCAGTTCCTCGAGATTCATGGTAAGTGAGTGCTCACGTATGATGCGCAGGGCACCGAGGGCGGCCCGCCGCAGGGCAAAGGGGTCCTTGTCCCCGGTCGGCCTTTGGCCGATACCGAAAATGCCCACCAGGGTGTCGAGTTTTTCCGCCAGCGACAGCGCGATCCCGGTCTTTGTCTGCGGCAGCCGGTCGCCGGAGAAGCGGGGCATGTAGAACTCCTCCATGGCTTGGGCCAGTTGTGGATCCTCGCCGTCCCGCAGTGCCTGGTAGCGTCCCATGATGCCCTGCATCGAGGGGAATTCGTTGACCATGTTGGTCATCAGGTCGCAGCGGCTCAGCAGGCCCGCGCGATAGCCGAGTTCAGGGTCGCCGCCTATGGCGCGGGCAATCTCCCTGGTTAGATTCGCCACCCGCTCCGATTTGTCATACATCGAACCGAGTTTGTTCTGGAACACAACCTGTTTCAGTGACGGCAGATGGTCCTCCAGGCGGCCCTTGCCATCCTGTTGCCAGAAAAACATCGCATCCGCCAGTCGCGGTCGTATCACCCGTTCATTGCCTTCGCGGATCAATTCGGGCCTGGGGCTTTCAATGTTGGCGATGGTGACGAAGTGGTTGATCAGTTCGCCGTTGCCGTCAAACAGCGGAAAATATTTCTGGTTCCCCTTCATGGTGGCGACCAGGGCTTCCTGGGGCACCTCGAGAAAACGCTCCTCGAAGCTGGCGGTAAGCGCCACCGGCCACTCATTGAGCGCGGTGACCTCATCGAGCAGCTCATCATCCAGGTCGGCCCTGGCACCGAGGTCGCTGGCGCACTGTTCGACCAGGCCGCGTATCCTCTCCCGACGCGCCTCGAAGCCGGGGAGTACATAACCGAGATCGTTGAGTACCGATGCGTAATCCTCCGCATTGTAGAGGGTGATGGCGGCGGGATGGTGAAAGCGGTGCCCATAGGTCAGGCGGTCGGCCTTGGCGTCGAGTATTTCGCTTGGCACCACCTGGTCGCCATGAAGAAACAGCAGCCAGTGGACCGGGCGTACGAACTGCGCATCGCTGTCACCCCAGCGCATCCGCTTTGGGATAGGCAGCCTGTTCAAGGCCTGGGTTGCGATCTCCGGAAGCAGCTCGGCGGCGGGATGACCCGTCTCATGGATGCGGTAGCTGAGCCACTCTCCCTTGTCGGTCGCCGTAGTCTGCAGCTGATCCACCGTGGTGTTGCAGGAGCGGGCGAAGCCCTGCGCGGCCTTGGTGGGATTGCCGTCGGCGTCGAAGGCGGCCTTGACCGCGGGCCCGCGGCGCTCTATCTCGCGGTCGGGCTGCTGCATGGCGCAGTCGTGCACCAGCAGCGCGAGACGCCTTGGGGTGGCAAAGGCCTCCACCTTGCCGTGGCCGATGTTGGCCTGCTCCAGGCCGGCGACGAAACCGTCGCGAAGCGAGGCGGAGAGGTGCTTCAACGCCTTTGGCGGCAGCTCCTCGGTGCCGAGTTCGAACAGCAGATGGGCCTGATCAACCATTGACGGCCTCCTCGGTGCGCTTCAACATCGGAAATCCAAGGCGCTCCCTGGCATCGTAATAGGCCTGGGCCACATCCCGGGCCAGGCCGCGGACACGCAATATGTAGCGCTGGCGCTCGGTGACGGAGATCGCGTGCCGGGCGTCGAGGAGATTGAAGGTGTGGGAGGCCTTGAGCACCTGCTCGTAGGCCGGCAGAGGGAGTCCCAGTTCTATCAGCTTCTTCGAATCCTTCTCGCACTGGTCGAAATGACCGAACAGAAAGTCGACATCGGCGTGTTCGAAGTTATAGGCGGACTGTTCCACCTCGTTCTGGTGAAACACATCGCCGTAGGTGACCCTGCCCTGGGGGGTTTCGGTCCAGACCAGGTCGAACAGGCTCTCCACCCCCTGCAGGTACATGGCGATGCGCTCCAGGCCGTAGGTGATCTCACCGGTCACCGGGCGGCAGTCGAGGCCGCCGACCTGCTGGAAGTAGGTGAACTGGGTCACCTCCATGCCGTTGAGCCAGACCTCCCAGCCGAGGCCCCAGGCGCCAAGGGTGGGCGACTCCCAGTTGTCTTCGACAAAGCGGATGTCGTTGACGTTGAGATCGAGGCCCAGCATCTCCAGGGAGCCGAGATAGAGCTGCTGGATGTTCTTGGGTGAGGGCTTGAGCACCACCTGGTACTGATAGTAGTGCTGCAGCCGGTTGGGATTGTCGCCGTAGCGGCCGTCGGTGGGCCGTCGCGAAGGCTGTACATAGGCCGCATACCAGGGCTCGGGACCGATGGAACGCAGGAAGGTGGCGGTGTGAAAGGTACCCGCGCCCATCTCCATGTCATAGGGCTGCAGTATGATGCACCCCTGTTCCGCCCAATAGTCTTGCAATGCGAAGAGCAGCTCCTGGAAGGTGCCGATCCCGCTGCCGTTCTGTTCTGTCGCTTGGTTCACATCCAAACCCCGGTTGATGTGGAGGAAAATCGCGTAAGTATAACGATGCTCAGTGGCTATGGCTAACCTGGTTGGGCAGGTTCCCCACGGCGGCGGCGGTGGCGGATGATTCAGCCAGTGCGGGGGCAGCGGCCATCAGCTGATCGACCTCCGGCAGCGCAGCGGCAATCTGTGAGAACGCCTCGCCCGGGAGACGGCATTTGGCCAGGCTGAAGAGGGCGCCCGCCGTCTGCCGCCTGTTCCCGGGTGACGCTCAATGGGCCGCTCAGACTATCGAGGGGTGAATTTGCGCACAACGACGAGGTCGATGTAATAAGCAATAGGGTGAGGGTCGAGCCTCGTGGGGCTTCCATCCATCTCTCCTGGGTTAGTACTTGTTGGTGTGATTTCTGTTGCGCGATACCAATGTTAGAATGGCGGATTATATCCCTAGACACTGCAGCGCTATTTTTACCGCCTTGTAAACTATTGTGAGTCATGCTTGTCCCCTCTTACCCCTGAAATGGGGGTATAATTCCGCCTTTTTTCAACTTCATTGATTTAGCGATGAGCGAGCAACGAAAAGCAGCAGCACTGATCTCCGGTGGACTCGACTCGCTTCTGGCCGCCCGGGTCATGCAACAGCAGGGGATCCATGTGGAAGGCATCAACTTCTACACCGGCTTCTGTGTCGAGGGCCATACCCATGCAATACGCAGGCGGGACCAGAAAAAGGATAAGCGCAACAACGCCCTCTGGGTCGCCGAGCAGCTGGGAATCAAGCTGCACATCATCGATATCGTCGAGGACTACAAACAGGTACTGATCAATCCCAGGTACGGCTACGGCGCCAACCTGAATCCCTGTCTGGACTGTAAGATATTCATGGTGCACAAGGCCTACGAGTGGATTCAGGCCAGGGGATTCGATTTCATCGTCACCGGCGAAGTGATCGGTCAACGCCCCATGTCGCAACGCAAGGAGACCATGCCCATCGTCTCCGACGAATCGGGCGCCCATGACCTGCTGCTGCGGCCGCTATGCGCTAAGAATCTGCCGCTGACTCGGCCGGAGAGAGAGGGCTGGGTCGATCGTGAGGGCCTCTACGACTTCTCCGGGCGCAGCCGCAAACCGCAGATGGCCCTGGCGGCGCGGTTCGGCATCGAGGACTATGCCCAGCCCGCCGGCGGTTGCTGCTTTCTCACCGATGAGCAGTATGCGGTTAAATTGCAGGATCTGTGGCGCGCCCGGGGGAACAAAGAGTACGAGATAGACGACATTATGCTGCTCAAGGTGGGCAGGCACCTGCGACCGGCGAGTCACTACAAGGTGATCATCGCCCGCGAGGAGGGTGAGGCCAACTTCATGCAGGGTTACCGCAGGCTCTATCCCTCCATGACGACGGTGAGCCACGGCGGCCCCTTCGCCCTGATCGATGGGGATGTCGATGATCCGGAGATCGAACTGATCGCCCGGGTGGTGGCGCGTTACAGCCAGGGCCGTAGCGCGGAGCAGGTGGAGTTGAGCTTTAGCGACAAGTCAGGCCGGAGCCGGTCGTTGAAGGTGAAACCGATGGCTGCCCATGAGATTCCCAAGGAGTGGTTGATTTGAGCCGGCAGATTATCGACTGCCGACGCCTGCTCTGTCCGATGCCGGTAATCAAGGTGCAGAACGCCATCGAAGGTCTGCCTGGGGGCAGCCAGGTCGAAGCGGTCTGTACCGATCCGGGCGCGCTGAAGGACATTCCCGCCTGGTCGCGGATCAATGGCCATCGCGTGGTGGAGGCAGCAACGAGAGACGGAGAGTATATCGTGGTCGTGGAAGTGGTAGAGGACAGCGCCTCATGAGTCAGGAAGAGCGTTACGATGTCAGTCGGCG
This sequence comes from gamma proteobacterium symbiont of Ctena orbiculata, assembly GCA_003058495.1. Classification (GTDB taxonomy): domain Bacteria; phylum Pseudomonadota; class Gammaproteobacteria; order Chromatiales; family Chromatiaceae; genus Thiodiazotropha. The sequence goes on from QBVC01000020.1 coordinate 143,380, forward strand.
GGTAGCCATTGTCGGTGCCCTGACCAATACCCTGCTGGCAATACTGAAGCTGTTTGTCGGCTGGATCGGCCACTCCCAATCCCTGATTGCGGACGGCGTGCACTCGCTCTCCGACCTGCTCACCGATGCCCTGGTGCTGTTTACCGCGCGCCATGCACGGGAGGCACCGGACGATGAGCATCCCTATGGACATGGCCGCTTCGAGACCATCGGCACCCTGGTACTGGGGGGATTCCTGCTCACCGTCGGGCTGGGTATTGTCTGGGATGCGGCCGAGCGGCTGTTTTCCCCGGAACAGCTGCTGCAGCCTGAGCCCATCACCCTCTTCGTGGCGGCCTTTTCAATCCTCGCCAACGAGGGTCTCTTTTTCTACACCCGCCACTTTGCCAATCGGATCAACTCCAATCTGCTGCGTGCCAATGCCTGGCACCACCGCACCGATTCCGTCTCGTCGGTGGTCGTGCTGGTGGGTATTGGCGGTACCATGCTGGGCCTCCCCTACCTGGATGCCATCGCCGCGGTACTGGTGGGCCTGATGATCTTGAAGATCGGCTGGGACCTGGGTTGGACCGCCTCCCAGGAGCTGGCGGATGCCGGGCTCGAAAAGGAGTCGATATCGGAGATTCGGGATGTCATCGGCAATATTTCAGGGGTCAAAAGCGTGCATATGCTACGCACCCGAAAACTGGGCGGTCACGCCATGGCCGATGTCCATGTCCAGGTCGATCCCTGGCTCAGCGTCTCGGAGGGGCATCGCATCGCCGAGGTGGTCCAGTATGGCCTCATCGACGGGGTGGATGTATTGGAAGACGTCACCGTGCATATCGATCCCGAGGACGACGAGGCAGGCCCCTCCTGCGCCCACCTCCCCCTGCGCTCGGAGGCGGAGGCCGAACTCGATCGGCTATGCAGTGGCCTGACCTGCTACGGGCAGAAGCAGCGCCTTGTCCTGCACTATCTCTCCGGTCGCATTGATATCGAGCTCTACTTGCCATTAAACTGCTTCGTCTCTAATCGGCAGGCGGTGGCCCTGCACAACGAGTTTCAGACCGCGGTGAAGGAATCGGAGATATTCAGGGATGTCCAGATCTGGTTTGGTTAGCACTGTTTTGGTGCGTCATTTCGGAGGGGCGCACAGTTATGGTGCGGCGGTTCTGGCCCTTGCTAAGCGCACATCTTGGCCGTTCGCCCGGTGCGCCCCCGGGGGGATAGGGGAACAAGCGGTCATGCGCAGAATAACTCCCTAATTTTTATTGTGTTTCAGATTGCCTTGATGGGTGTGAGGCAGGATGAAAACGGATACTGATAGACGATTTTAATCGGATGGCATGAAATCTGCTTTTCAGCGTTATCCATAGCGACCGGTCGAGTTGCCGGTCGTTAGCGCTGCGAAAGGCTGATTCTGCTCAGCATTTAATAACTGAAAATCCTGGAGATGACGATGGCCGTAAAAGCCCTGAAGATGATCAAAGACAATGATGTGAAGTTTGTCGATCTGCGTTTTACCGATACCCGCGGTAAGGAGCAGCATGTGACCCTGCCCTCCACTGTGATCGACGATGATTTTTTCACCGATGGCAAGATGTTTGACGGCTCATCCATCGCCGGATGGAAAGGCATCAACGAATCGGACATGGTCCTGATGCCTGAAGATGCAACCTCGGTCATGGATCCCTTCGCTGATGAGAATACGCTGATCGTCCGCTGTGACATACTTGAGCCCACCACCATGCAGGGCTATGAACGCGATCCCCGCTCCCTGGCCAAGCGCGCCGAGGCCTATCTCGCCTCCACCGGGATTGCCGATGCCGCCTTTTTCGGTCCGGAGCCTGAGTTCTTCGTCCTCGACGATGTGCGCTGGAGCGTCGACATGAGCGGCTCCATGGTCAAGGTCGACTCGGAAGAGGCCGAGTGGAACTCCGAGCGGGTCTACGAGGACGGCAACATCGGTCACCGTCCCGGCGTCAAGGGCGGCTACTTCCCGGTGCCGCCGGTGGACTCCCTGCACGACATCCGCGGCGCCATGTGTCTCGCCATGGAAGAGATGGGTGTGGTCACCGAGGTGCACCACCACGAGGTGGCCACCTCCGGCCAGTGCGAGATCGGCACCAAGTTCAACACCCTGGTGACCCGCGCCGACTGGGTGCAGATCCAGAAGTACTGCACCTGGAACGTGGCCCACGCCTATGGCAAGACGGCCACCTTCATGCCCAAGCCGCTGGTGGGTGACAACGGTTCCGGCATGCACGTCCATCAGTCCCTGGCCAAGGGCGGCGAGAACATCTTCGCCGGCGACCAGTATGGTGGCCTTTCCGAAGCCGCCCTCTACTACATCGGCGGCATCATCAAGCACGCCCGCGCCCTGAACGCCTTCACCAATGCTTCAACCAACTCCTACAAGCGTCTGGTACCCGGCTTCGAGGCCCCGGTCATGCTCGCCTACTCCGCGCGCAACCGCTCCGCCTCGATCCGTATTCCATGGGTATCCAGTCCCAAGGGCCGTCGTGTAGAGGTGCGCTTCCCCGATCCGACCGCCAACCCCTATCTGGCCTTCTCCGCCATGATGATGGCCGGCCTGGACGGCATCCAGAACAAGATCCATCCGGGTGATGCCTTGGACAAGGATCTCTACGATCTGCCGGCCGAAGAGGCCGCCAACATCCCCACCGTCTGCCACAGCTTCGACCAGGCGCTGGAGGCATTGGATGCGGATCGTGGCTTCCTCACCGCCGGCGGCGTCTTCAGCGACGACCTGATCGACGGCTACATCGAGCTCAAGATGGAGGAGGTCACCACCATGCGCATGACCACCCATCCGGTGGAGTTCGATCTCTACTACAGCCTGTAAGCGACTGCGCGGGATTGATGTGTGGAAAGGGCGCCCCCGGCCGGGGGCGCCCTTTTTTTGGTGTTAATGCGAACAGGGTCGCTTGTTTCAAGGGGTGTCACTGGTCTATGCTTTGTGCATGCGTATCGGTATCCTGCTAATCACCCTCTTTATGGCGCTGCCTCTGTTCGCCAGAGATGTCTATAAATATATCTCCGAGGATGGCGAGGTCATCTACTCCGAACGCTACCATCCGGATGCCGAGCGCATCAAGGTAACCGACAGCAAACGGGGCTCATCGCAACCCCAGGGCGAGCTGAGCGAAGAGGAGCTCGCGGCGGCGGCGGGTGAGTATGCCTCCTTCTCCATCGTCAGCCCGAGCGACAACGAGACCATTCGCAATGATGAGGGTTCGGTCCCGGTTGGAATCTCCCTCGACCCGGGTCTGGCGGAGGGGCATGTGATTCACCTCTATGTGGACGGCAACAAGCTCGATTCCGATGTCACGCAGACCCAGGTTATCCTCCAGCAACTGAGTCGTGGCACCCACTCCCTGCAGGCGAAGATCGTCAACAGTGAGGGAGAGTCCCTCAAAGACTCCAACAGCATCACCTTTCACCTGCGCCAGGCCGCTGTCGAATAGAACCGGCTTCGAGAGGCGCGGCCGTTCGTCCGCACTTGATACCACGGAGGCTGCAAGGCCAGCCAAGCTCGGGTTTGATTAGATCTCCCTGACTATTCAGATACCGGCTTTCGCCGGTGAGGCGATCATTCCATTTGGTCTAACGGGCCCCCCCAGTTGAACGGCGTGCACTATAATGGTGCATGAGCGGCTTATTCACTAACCGTCGAGGCAGGGATGGTGCTGTCGGTTGCGGAGTCGATGCATAGGTTCTTTGGATGCATATCTCAAATTGGGGGGCCGGGTTGAACCGTACCTCATGAAATCAATCAGTTACATCAATTTAGCAGGCTAAACCCGGGGTCAAGACAAAGCCCGGTTCAAGGTGGGTGCTTTGGCCCGTAATTTGCACTGAAAAGGCCATGATTTCTGATCAAGCAGCAACGGGCATGGAGAAGCGCGTACTCGATAATCTCAGCACAGCCATTCTGCTCTTCGACAGGGAGTTCAAGCTGCGTTACATCAACACCTCTGCCGAGATGTTGTTCGGTATCAGCTCACGCAAGGTACTGGGTACTCCCGCCGGCGAGCTGATCAGCTGTTCAGGAAGCGTGGTACACGAAAACCTTGAGAGATCGCTGGAGACCGGCCAGCCGTTTACCGAGCGGGAACACCAGCTGTTCGTGCATGAGGACAATGAGATCACGGTCGATTGCACCGTGATACCGATCCGCTCGGGTCAATACGTCAATGAATTCCTGGTGGAGATACAGCAGGTCGACAGGCAGTTGAGGATATCCCGTGAAGAGCAGCTGTTGGCACGCAACCAGGCCAGTCGGGCATTGGTGAGGGGTCTCGCCCATGAGATCAAGAATCCCCTGGGGGGGTTGCGGGGGGCGGCACAGCTGCTGGAGCGTGAGCTTCCCGATGCCTCGCTGGCGGAATATACCCAGATCATCATCGAAGAGGCCGACCGGCTGCAGAACCTGGTGGACAGGATGTTGGGCCCCAACAAGATACCGGTGATGCAGCCGGTGAATATCCATCAGGTTCTGGAGCGCGTCTGCAATCTGGTCCAGGCGGAGACAGGCCCCGCGTTGGCGATTAACAAAGACTACGATCCGAGTATTCCCGACCTGATGGCGGATACCGATCAGTTGATCCAGGCGTTCCTCAATATCCTCAGGAATGGGGTGCATGCCGCGGGGCCGAGTGGAATCATCGAGATAAACACCAGGGTGCTGCGCCAGTTCACCATCGGCAATATTCGCCACCGCCTGGTGGTATCGGTGGAGTTCTCCGACAACGGCCCCGGCATTCCCCTCGATCTTCAGGAGCGGGTCTTCTTTCCCCTGGTATCAGGGAGCGATGGCATGGGGTTGGGGCTGTCGATATCGCAAACCTTGATCAACAGGCATCAGGGTTTAATCGAATTCACGAGCAAACCTGGGCATACGGTGTTCAGAGTATTACTTCCGCTGGAGCAGGTAGATGGATAGAAGATGTCGAGTCTGGGTTATCGATGACGATCGCTCGATTCGTTGGGTGCTGGAAAAGACCCTGGATAAAGCAGATATGGATGTCACCTGTTTCGAGAGTGCGGACAGGGTCATGGGTCATTTGGATAAGGAGCAGCCGGATGTTGTGGTCTCGGATATCCGTATGCCGGGAATGGATGGACTGGAACTCCTGGAGCTGCTGCACACCCGCTATCCCGACATGCCGGTGATCATCATGACCGCGCATTCGGATCTGGAAAGTGCGGTATCTGCCTATCACGGCGGCGCCTTCGAGTATCTGCCAAAGCCTTTCGATGTTGACGAGGCGGTGCAGCAGATCAGGCGCGCCTGCCGTCAGCAGATGGCGGTGGACGAGAAGCCGAGTACAGAGTCCATCGATAAGGAGAAAGTGATCATCGGCGAGGCGCCGGCGATGCAGGAGGTGTTCCGCGCCATCGGGCGTCTCGCGCGCTCGAATATCACCGTCCTGATCAATGGCGAGTCGGGTACCGGTAAGGAGCTGGTGGCGCACGCCCTGCACCGGCACAGTAGCCGTGCCTCGGGCCCGTTCATCGCCTTGAACATGGCGGCGATCCCCAAGGACCTGATGGAGTCGGAGCTATTCGGTCACGAGCGCGGCGCCTTCACCGGCGCTCAGACCCGCCGTACCGGCCGCTTCGAACAGGCCGATGGCGGCACCCTGTTTCTCGATGAGATAGGCGATATGCCGGCGGAGTTGCAGACCCGGCTGCTACGGGTGCTGGCCGATGGAGAGTTCTACCGGGTCGGCGGCCACGAGCCGGTGAAGGTCGACGTACGCATCATCGCCGCCACGCACCAGCACTTGGAAGGACTGGTAAAGTCCGGCTCCTTCAGGGAGGACCTGTTTCATCGTCTGAACGTAATCCGCATCCACCTGCCGTCGCTGCGCCAGCGCCGGGAGGATATCCCGCTGCTGATGATGCATTTTCTCAAGAGCGCGGCGGAAGAGTTGGCGGTGGAGAGCAAACTGCTGCTGCCGGAGACGGAGGCCTACCTGAGTCAGCTGGATTGGCCGGGAAATGTCCGCCAGCTGGAGAATACCGCCCGTTGGCTGACTGTGATGGCGTCAGGACAGGAGATCCATATCGACGACCTGCCGAGTGAATTGAGAGAGAGCAGCGATACCCAGACGAGCTACCATGAGGATTGGCGACAACAGTTGCGGGACTGGGCGAGAAAGCGGCTGCAGGAGGGCGGGGAGGGTCTGCTCAACGAGGCCGGCCCGGATTTCGAGTCGGCAATGATCGAAATTGCCCTGGAGCACACCGCGGGCAGGCGCCAGGACGCGGCGCGGCTCCTCGGCTGGGGGCGCAATACCTTGACCCGAAAGATCAAGGAACTTGGGTTGGAGCGATCTTGAATAATCCAGGCCCAGGAATCGAGTGACAATCAAGCCCAAGGTTGTAAGCCCACGCCACCGTTAAAACCAACTGGGGGCTGGTGGTTCGAACCCCTGGGTTACTCGCTCCGCCCACCCTTCGGGCCGAGTTTCAGTGGTTCAACGCGCTTCGCGCTCTTGTCCGGCCTCCGCCGGAATGAGCTGCGCCTCGGATATCCCAACTCAGCATGGTCTGATCCGACCGCCTCGGTGGAATTCAATGGAGGCTACCGCAGTCAAGGCCGCTGCTGTACTTTGTATCGACTCCGCTGATTCATCTTCCCTGTTAATGGCCGGGTATCGGTTTATTTCCCTGACGCGTCGATGGGGTTATGATTTGGACCCTGTTAGCGGCGGCGGCAGATTGATGTCAGCGGTTGTCGATGGATATCTTTTCTGTGGGTAAACAACTATGGATTCAAGCTCAATCGACCTTCCCGGCAGTGAGGTCGAATCGATCGAATTTGAAAATGGCCGGCTGACGATACGGTTTTCCCGGGCGATTGTCATTAAAACCATGAGCGGCTCGGAAGAGCGTACCCGGTGGTGGCAGGCGGGCGCACTGGTCTATGAGGCCGCCGATCTCGAGTCTGCCATACCCGGCTTCCCATGCGTTTGCGAGGGCGGGGATGTGGGGGAGAACGTCTATACCTACCGGGACATGATCCCGATCCCTTTGCAGAGTCAGGGCCGTGCCCGCTGCGACCTGAAATTCGATTCCAGTGAAGAACGGCTCCAGGCCTGGGCCGAAGGCGTCGAGCTAGTCATGGAAGACCGTCCTCACTACATTGAACACCTACGCAAATCGAATTGAGCGGGCATGGAGCAGATCCTGATCTATGCCGACAGCCTGACCTGGGGGATCATCCCCGACACCCGGGAGCGCCTCGCCTTCGATAAGCGCTGGCCGGGGGTGTTTGAACAAAACCTGCTGGCGGCGGGCAAGGAGGTCCGCGTCATCGAAAACTGCCTGAACGGACGTCGAAGCGCCTGGCCTGACCCCTTCAAGCCGGGAAGGGACGGATCCGAGGGCCTGGCCCAGGTGATCGAGATGCACTCACCGCTGAAGCTGGCGATCCTGATGTTGGGCACCAACGACTTCCAGTCCAGCCACGATAACGATGCCTGGTTGTCTGCCCAGGGGGTGTCGAAGCTGATCGATATCATCAGGCAATCCCCCATTGAGCCGGGGATGCCGGTTCCGCAAATCCTGATTGTCGCACCCCCCGGGATCATCGATCCGAGGGGCCCGATAGCCGACAAATTCAGGGGAGCGCAGCGGCGGTTCAAGGGTCTGCCCGATGAACTCGCGAAGGTTGCGGCCGACCAGTCGACGCACTACTTCAATGCGGGCGATGTCACCGAATCGAGCCGGGTCGACGGGATTCATCTGGATCAACCCCAGCACCAGGCATTGGGTAGCGCGTTGGCCGAATTCGCTTTGCGGCAAAGGCTGGTCTAGATAGCGGTCACTCAATTCCAGCGCTGACAGGCGGGTCCGGTTGCGGATCGTTGGGGGGACAGGGATCATCCGGAAGCCAGACGGTGGGCTTCGCGGGTCGTTTCCGGCAACCGATAACGGGTGGTACAGGCGAGCACCAAGCGGATCGAGGCTTGCAGCGAGATCTTGTGGCCGACAGAGATGTAGAGCGGCTTGACCCTGTTTCGCGTCCGCACCACCGCACCTATCGTCTCGCCCTTGTCGATCAACGGTACCCAGCCCCCCTTCTGCTCCGGTACCTCTCCATGGCTGCCGGTGAGGCGGGTTTTGGCGACACCGACGGCAGGCGTATCGGTATAGACCCCAAGGTGGCAAGCGATGCCGAAACGTCGTGGATGCGCCATGCCCTGTCCGTCGCAGAGAAAGATATCGGGTGAATGCCGGAGGGTGGAGATGGCCTGCAGAATGGCAGGCACTTCGCGAAAAGAGAGCAGGCCGGGTACGTAGGGAAAAGTGGTGGGGAGCCTGGCGACCGACGCCTCGATGGGTTGCAGGTCGGGATAGCTCAATACCGAAACAGCTGCCCGGGTGATGCTGCCCTGCGCTTCAAAGCCCACATCCACGCCTGCGACGCGATGTAGCGTTCCGAAGCAGTCCCGGTCGATGACTTGAGGCCTTAGCCTCTTTTGCAGGGCGACGGCTTCGCTGGGTGTGAGGTTCCAGTCATGGTACAGCATTGCGGTTTCAGATCGGGTTTTGACCGGTGTTTTTGCATTATCTGGCTGATTTTTTATTGAAATATATATTGATCCGGTTAAGCTTTTCCAAGTATTGTCGATATATGGCCTATATCGGCCGTTGCTTCATCGTCTGTCGGCTACATTCACAACCGTTATTTTAGACGTAGTAGAGATTATGTCAGTTGAGCTATTTAACAATGGTAGTCACATCTGTGTGGCATTCCGGGATCTGGTATCGGGTGAAGCGGTTCAGGCAAACCAATTTCTGATCTATGATCACCAGCACGCCGCATTGATCGATCCCGGTGGCGAGTTGACCTATTCCCGCCTGTTCATGGCCATCAGCGACTATATGAATGTGAAGCGGCTGGACTATGTCATCGCTTCGCACCAGGATCCGGATATCGTCGCCTCGGTGAACAAGTGGCTGGTCGGCACCGATTGCAAAGTGGTGGTGCCTGCCTTGTGGGAGCGCTTCATACCCCACTTTACCCGCCCGGGCCGCCTGGTGGACAGGGTGGTGGCCATACCCGACGAAGGCATCAATCTCGAGTTGGGCAACATACGTCTGATGGCGCTGCCGGCCCATTTCCTCCATGCAGAGGGTAATTTCCAGTTCTACGACCCGGTCAGCCGGATTCTCTTCTCCGGTGATCTCGGGGCGAATCTGCCGCCGGGGGATTTGAACGTACCGGTGAAAAAACTCTCCGAGATACTCCCCTACATGGAGGGCTTCCACCGGCGTTACATGAACTCGAACAAGGTCTGCAATCTGTGGGCGAACATGGTTCGTCAGCTTGAGATCGAGATGATTGTGCCGCAGCATGGCAGGGCGTTCGCGGGGAAAAAGGTAGTCAACGAGTTTATCAATTGGATCGACGGGCTTGAGTGCGGTGTCGATCTGGTGACTCAAAACAACTATCGCCTGCCCTGATTACCCGGTTACTGGCGATCCGAGGCAAGTTCGCCGAGCCAGAATCCCAGGTTCTTCTCGATAAACTCTTCCACCGGCATGTAGTGCGAGCCGTCGCATGAGAATGTGAGGCCGAGCATGCCGTTCATGATATTTATCGAGGCGCTGCGCAGGTAGATTGTCTCATCCGCAAAGCGCAACGCCTTGAACTCGGCGAGGACTTCGAGAATCTGCCCGGGCAGCACCTTGGCCCGTTGTGGATAGCGGTGGAGGGGGTAGGCAAGCACGATGTCAGGATCGACGATCTCTTCAACCCCATGCACCTGGTAGCTGTAGGGATCGCTGAGTACCCAGAATGAACAACGGCCGCTGGAGTAGTGGATCTTGCAGTGGAATATTCCGTGCTGGGTCATCAGATCGTAGATGGTTGCGTGGACAGAGTCGATATTCTCATCCAGCCGGCTCTGTATTCGCTGTTGCATGAAGAGGGTGCCGCGCACGGCCGGATCGCCTTTGAACTGTTGCCAGTGTTGCGGCTCCCTATCGAGATTTTCGTCCGCAACCAGCTTGTCGAGAGAGAAATCCGCGGCAATAAAACCCAGTAGCCGATCCTCCTTCCGCACCGCCTGCAGCGCGGTGACGCACTCCCGATCGGAGAACTGGCTGTGATAGACGGAAGAGAGCATGATGCCCTTGAACGGCAGGTTGTTTTTCAGATAGGGGCGTTTCGAGAGGTCCCTCCCCCGCCAGCTTCTTTCCGCGCCGCCGGGCATGATCAGGGAGGAGATCTCGATGCCGTCCAGGTCCCAGGCGTAGAGGAATTCGCAGTTGACGATCCGGTCGATGTGGTCGAGCAATACCTGGTCCAGGGCATCGATTTCATCCCACACGGACATGCACCTTTTGGCGAGCAGCGACAAGGGTTCGGCTACGGTCGTTGCCAGGGCGTCCTTTTTGGCCAGGATGATCTGTTTTACTGGTTTCATGGTTCTCCCATAACGGGCTGGTGTCGAACGGATAGTATCCCATACCGTGACAGGTGCTGAAATCTTGTCGCCGGTTCCATCGTCATTGAATGGCGCATCCCGGCCGAGCCGTTGCTGTTATCCTGAGAAAGGAAGAGAAGCGCTTTTGCGTGTACAATCGGCCGTTCCCTGTTTACAAAATCATAACCAAGGATCTCTTTCAGTGACCACGTTGAAAAATGACCGACTGTTGCGGGCGCTCTGTCGTGAGCCGGTGGATATGACCCCGGTTTGGATGATGCGTCAGGCCGGTCGCTATCTGCCGGAGTACCGGGCCACCCGGGGCAAGGCGGGAAGCTTCATGGATCTGTGCCAAAATCCCGATCTGGCCTGCGAAGTCACCATTCAACCCCTGGATCGTTATCCTCTCGATGCGGCCATACTCTTTTCCGATATTCTTACCGTACCCGATGCCATGGGGCTGGGTCTCTACTTTACCGAGGGAGAAGGTCCCCACTTCGAACGACCGCTGGGTGATGAAGCCGCGGTGGATGCGCTGGGAATGCCGGATATGGAGGATGATCTGGGCTATGTCATGGATGCGGTTCGTACCATTCGGCGCGAGCTGCAGGGGCGGGTGCCGTTGATCGGGTTCAGCGGCAGTCCCTGGACCCTGGCGACCTACATGGTGGAGGGGGGCGGCACCAAGAACTTCTCCAAGGTAAAGGGGATGATGTTCGACCGCCCCGAGTTGATGCATCGCCTGTTGGGCAAGGTCGCGGACGCGGTCACCGCCTATCTCAACGCCCAGATCGATGCCGGCGCCCAGGCGGTGATGATCTTCGATACCTGGGGCGGGGTGCTGACGCCGCAGCACTATGAATCCTTTTCACTGGCCTATATGCGCCGCATACTGCAGGGTCTGACACGGGAGGCGGAGGGACGCAGGGTGCCGTCCATCCTCTTTACCAAGGGAGGGGGATTCTGGCTGGAACGGATGGCGGACAGCGGTTGCGATGCGCTGGGTATAGACTGGACCCTGAGCCTCGCCGACGCCAGGCGACGGGTGGGCGACAGGGTGGCCCTGCAGGGCAATCTCGATCCCTGTACCCTCTACGCATCGCCGCAGAGGATCAGGGAAGAGGTGGCGCAGGTCCTGGCCAGCTTCGGCAAGGGAAGCGGCCATGTCTTCAATCTTGGCCATGGCATTCATCCGCAGATCGATCCCGAACATGCGGGTGTCTTCGTGGAGGCGGTCCATGAACTGAGTCGTCCCTATCATGTGGATGACTAACCCCTGAGGGCATAACCATGAAAGTAGCACTGCTAGGCCTGGGATTGATGGGGCTTCCGATCGCCCACAGGCTGGTCCACTGCGGACACGATGTTGTCGCCTGGAATCGCTCCCGGGAGCGTTTGCAGACAGCCCGTGATGAGGGCCTCTCGGTGGCGTCTTCGCTCCCTGATGCGGTGGCTGCAGGAGAGGTCCTGATTCTCACCCTCAGCGATGCCGCGGCGATTGACGAGGTTTTGTTCGACAGTTCGGTGACGCCGCTCATCGAGGGCAAGACAGTGCTGCAGATGGGCACCATCTCCCCGGATGAGAGCAGAGACCTGGGAATCCGCGTAGCGGCGGCCGGTGGCGACTACCTCGAAACCCCGGTCTTGGGGAGCATTCCCGAGGCCAAGGCCGGGGAGCTGATCATCATGGCGGCGGGCTCGGAGACCGCCTACCATCAGACCCTGTTGATGTTGCGGGGGCTCGGCAAGGAGGTGGAGCATCTGGGGCCGGCAGGCAAGGGTGCCGCGGTAAAACTGGCCATGAACCAGCTAATCGTATCGCTGACCGCAGGCTTTTCCCAGAGCCTTGGGCTGATCCGCGCCCAAGGCGTGGAGGTGGAGCAGTTTATGCGGTTGTTGCGGCAGAGCGCCCTCTACGCCCCCACCTTCGACAAGAAGCTGAAAAAGTTCATGGAGCACGACTACAGCAATCCGAACTTTCCCTTGAGGCACCTGATCAAGGACCTGGCCCTGTTTCAGCAGGTCGCCGAGTCATCGGGCATCAATGGTGCGATCGCGAAGGCGACGCTGAAGGTCCTGCGCAGTGGCCAGGAGGCCGGCTATGGCGACGAGGACTACTCCTCCCTGTACGAGGCGATCAACCCGGGATTTGATGCCGAGACCGATACCGGTTGCTAGGGTTGGTCGCTGCTGAAAGGGGTTGCGTCGGTCTCGGCGAACGCCTGTCCATCCCCTGCCAGGGGCGACAGCCTTGGGGCTGTCACCCCCGGTAGGCGCCTATCCGAGCACTACCGACAAGACTACGCCGAGAATAATAATCGCGAGTGCGCCTATGATTGCCTGATTACTGCCTAACATCGTTGCTAGCCTCCATGACTCATTGGTGATGACAAGATACTGCATTTTATCTATTGAGTACCCGCCGGCTCGGCTTGGTACCGGGGCCCGTCAACACTGCTCCGATCGGCCCTAACCTATAACTAGTGTGAATCGGCTGAAATTCAAGGTCTGCCGGTGAATCCCATGGAAATAGCAGGAGAATGGGGAGCTCTGGCTATCCTCTTGTTATCTATGAACTCTTCAAGCAATCTGTGGCCGGGGGCCGGCCCAGCTCCGGTTCAAGAGAGCCTTAGTTGATCGAAATCAAAGGTCGCCCATGAGCGATCAGGTAGCATTCCCGGCCTCCTTTCCGCTTCGGTGAGAAATCGTCGTGAGTCGATATCTGCTGCCAGTCGTTGATCCTGCCGCGATGCCCGGTGTGGCCCTGGATGTGATGAATGAGGTGCACAAGGAGGAGGTTGTGCTGATCAACCGCCTGGGTGAACTGATCGTTCAGGGTATTGAGGGCGCGCCCGACCTGGATCTCATCGGCCGATCAGTGGCTGGGTGGGTGGTGCATACCCGGGACCATTTCGAGGGAGAGAACAGCTTGATGGAGCGCTATGGCTTCCCACCCTACCCCGTGCACAAGGAGGAGCATACGCAAGTGCTTGCCAGACTCGAATCGATTCAGGCGCAATGGATCAGCGAGCAGTCGCTGGAGGCGCTGGCCGATTTTATCTTTCACGAGTGGCGGGCCTGGTTCGACCAGCATGTGAAGAGCATGGACAGGGCGACCGCACTCTTTCTGCGTCAGGTGATGTAGCCGCCGATGGCGGCTGGCGGACCTTCTGTTCTCAGAGGGCGGTAGCTGCCAAGCCACCGCCCCCTCTCCTTTCAGCCAAGCAGAACTGCGGCGACTATGCCCAGTATCAGAACGGCTATGGCTCCTACGAGTGCTTTATCACTACCTAACATGGCTTTGTCCTCCTACGTTGACTTGACCATAAAAGTTCGCGCGACCCGGTTTTCAGGCCGCGCACAAAACACTGCGAAAAGTAGGGTAATTGCTCTTTTTGCAGAAACAACTGATATACGTCAATAAATCAGCTCTTATTTTGATCCCTGTTGATTCAATTGGGATTTTTTTTCAGTTTTCTTGCCCACTTAGGGCTGTACCCTGCCGGGTTTCGATGAACTGCCCATCCTCGGCCGTTTCGTGGTACAAATGGCGTTCGGTCCCTCCCAAGTCAGGCTGAAGCATGAGACTGTTGTTTAGTGAACGCCCAGGAAGGCATGAGCGCCATCTGCTGCGCAGGTTTGAGAATCCACTCTTTGCGGAGGCGGCCCGCACCCTGACTCAAGCACAGTTGACGGAGGCCCAGCGACTCGATCATGAGGAGCTGGTGGCCTATATAGAGGAGCTGCGCCGGCTGGTCGGTGAGGCGGTCGCCCTGGGGCCCCATGAGCAGAGCGATGTCATACTGGATCTGAAGGAGCGCCTCGACAAGGCCTATGAGACCGCCTGTCGCCTCGCCGATGATCAGACGCCCAACAAGGAGGCGATCAGAAAACTGGTGGATGTGATCATGCGTTCCGTGTGGAAGGGCGCGGGCAACGATACCCTGGCGCACCAGGAGCTGCAGCAGGAGGAGGCGGCCCGTCAGGCCCACTATGCATTGCTTGAGAATCCATTGGTGGCCGATCTGCTGGACCCGGAATCACTGATTGCCGAGGATGAACTGCTGCCCGTGCTGCTCAGCACCGGCGACAGCGATTTCGAGGCCGCCCTCACCCTGTTCGACGCGACCCAGCTGGAGGCGCTTTTGCGACAGGGGGAAAGCCTTGCCCAACCCGATAGCGGCAGCAGGCTCAACGAGCTGGGGGCTGCGCGTCTGGATCGGATGAGAAGGGGGCTTGACGCCCTGCGCGCCGGGTAAGGGTCTGTATCCGCTAGTTAAAAGCGGTCGCCGAAGTTCTGTGTCCAGTAGACGCCGTAGGTGGATGCCGCGTTTCGCGCTTCCGCCTGGCCCATCTCGGTGAAACTGGAATTCATGATATTGGAGCAGTGGCCCGGGCTGCCCAGCCAGCCATTCAGCGCGCTCTCCGCGGTACTGTATCCCGCCGCGATGTTCTCCCCGTAGGTGCGCCAGACATAGCCGGCCGCGGAGATCCGTTGCCCCGGGGTGGAATTGTCGATTCCGGTATGGTCGAAATAGTCGTTGTCGGCCATCGATGTGGAGTGGCCCTGGGCGGCCTGTTCAAGGCTGCAGTGCCAGGCCAGCGGAGCGGCCGCCGGATAGTTGGTTGAGCCGCAGGCCCGGGCCACGGCCCTGGCGTTGTTGACCAGGGTCAGCATCACCTTGTCGTTTGTGTTCATACAGAGATCGATGGTGCCCTGGGAGGTCGAACCCAGGTTGTACGCCGAGCCGGTGGTGAAGCTCCAGCTGACACCCGTCACCCGATTGCCCGCCAGGTCCTCCAGGTCGTCGGCGAGGGTGACGCTGTAGGTGGTGGCCGCGGTGAGCGCGGTGTCGGGGGTCAGGGTGATGGTGTTGCCCTGGGCGTCATAGCTGACGCTGCCGGAAACAGGGGTCGAGTTGATGCTGAGCTGCAGGCTTTGATTGTCGATCAGGGATTCGAGCAGCGGTTCGTCGAAACTGATGCTGACACTGGTCGTGGTTGCGACATCGCTCGCGTCGGGCTGAGGCGTCCTGGAGACGATGGCGGGTGGCGTGGTGTCCACCACGGGCGACACGGCGATGGTGATCGCCACCAGGTGTGAGAGCTCACCGTCGTCCACCCTCAGCTGAAAACCGAAATTGGTGGATTGGTCGACCTCTGGGGCGATGAAGCTCAGGGTTGGGTTGGCCAGGTCTCCCAGGTCGATCGGTGTCCCATGGGTCTGGGTCCATTGATAACTGAGAGAGTCGCCATCCGGATCGCTGGAGCCGGAACCGTCCAGGGTCACCGTCTCGCCCGCGCTGGCCGTTTGCACGGCGCTGATACGCGCGGTGGGCTGCTGGTTGACGGGCGTCTGTTGCGGGGGTGTCGTATCCGCCGGCGGCGTCTCGTCACCGGCAATCGGTGTCTGCTCCTCAGACTGCTCCTGGTTGGTCGCCTGATCACTGTTGGTGCTCGAAGTGTCGCTGCTCGAACCGCCGCCGCATGCACTCAGCACAACAGCCAGTAGAAGCAATGTCCCCAGCAAAGCCTTATTCTTGTTCAACAACATCCCCTGCTCACATAGCCGTCGAAGTAGATGTTCAATCCGAGCCCGCCTGTGGCGTCCAACGCTCGATCGAATTCGTGTTTCGGTTGTCGGCACACAGGCGAAAAACTACAGCAGCTATCGGTTCTCACCAATGGCCCGGTTCACAAATATGCAAGCGGCATCACAAACGGCTGTTTGTGTCAGCGGGGTCGGGGTCGTTCGTTAGCGACCGATAGGCGTTATATTCCCGTCAGGCGGTTTAACCTGTATTGCGCAGCCCCGCGGAGATGGCGTTGATCGAACGCAGTAGCGGGCGCAGCCACATCTCCTCTTCCCCTTCGCGGAGATCCGCGTGGCGATAACGCCTGAGTAGCGCCAACTGGATATGATTGAGGGGATCGAGGTAGGAGTCGCGGCGACGCAGCGATCTTTGCAGCACCGGTGAATCATCGAGCAGGTGCTCTATGCGCGCGATCTCCAGGATCTGTTTGGTCGTCCGCTCGTATTCAAGCCTGATCTCATTGAACAGCTGATCACGGGTTGTGTGGTCATGGCAGAGCTTTGCGTACTCCCAGGCAATGGTCATGTCAGACTTGATCAAAGCCATCTGTGCATTGTTCAGAAGCGCATGGAAAAAGGGCCATTTCCGATACATCCCCTGCAGGGTCTTCAGCCGACCGGGCTTTTTCCTTCGCCATGTTTGGAGTGCCCGGCCGATGCCGTACCAGCCGGGGATATTCTGCCGCGCCTGGCCCCAGCCGAAAACCCAGGCGATGGCGCGTACCGATGACTTGGAACGACTCCCTCTATTGCGATGGGATGGACGCGAGCCGATATTCATCATGCCGATTTCGGTCACCGGCGTGGCTTCGTAGAAATAGTCGAGAAAACCCTGGGTCTCCTCGGTCAACTGGCGGAAGTGCTGCTCGCTGAGGGCGGCGATCTCAGTCAGCGCATCGTGGTATTGGGCCTTTTCATCCTTGATGTTCTGCACCTCGCCGAGACTGGCCTTGAAGAGCCCGGTGATGCCCATGGTCAGTTCGAACACCGCGGTTTCGGCATTGCTGTATTTATTGGAGAGGACCTCGCCCTGCTCGGTGAACTTTATCTCGCCTTTTACCGTGTTGCTGGGTTGCGCCAGGATCGACTGATGCGTCGGTCCGCCGCCCCGCCCGACGGTGCCGCCGCGGCCGTGAAACAGCCGGCAGCGGATTTCCAATTCGTCAGCCAGGCGGATTATCCGCTTCTGGGTCTGATAGAGATTCCAGGCGGAGGCCATGATGCCCCCATCCTTGGCGGAATCGGAGTAGCCGAGCATGACCTCCTGGCGATTGTTGTTTGCCGCCAGCAGCTGGCGGTAGCAGCCGTTTGAAAACAGCCTCTTCAGGATCGATTCGCTCTGTTTCAGGTCCTCGATGGTCTCAAACAGCGGCGATATCTCGAGCTGACAGAACCAGGCGCCGTTCTGGCGGCCGATGAGGCCACACAGGCTGCCGAGGAAGGCTACCTCCATGATATCGCTGGCGTGGTGGGTCATGGAGATGACGTACTGACCGATGGCGAGGGGGCCTATATCCCGCTTGCTTTCGGCAATCAGGTCGAACACGGCGAGAATATCCCTGCTCTCCCGGGTCAGGCTCTCCGGGTGCAGCGGCCTGGCCGTTCCCTCGGTGATCACCCTGTCGAGCAGCTGGATGCGCTGGGTGGTGTCGAGTTCCCTGTAGGCGTCGCTGTCGCCCGTCGCCGCGAGGATCTCGGCAACCGCATTGGTATGCAGGGTCGACTCCTGCCGGATGTCGAGTCGGCAGAGGTAGAAGCCAAAGGTCTCCGCCAGGTGAATCAGATCCTGCAGCCCCCCCTCGGCGGCCACTTCGTCGCCGTGACTCAACAGGGAGTGGGAGATCAATTTGAGATCGCGTTGGAAGCTGTTCTCGCTGCTGTAGGCGACAGGCTCGCTATCCGTCGACGCGGCATCGGCCGACTCCAGCCGCTGCAGTGTCCGCTTGAGGCGTTCACGGATGATGAACAGCTTGCGCCGATAGGGCTCGTCCTCGAATCGGCGCGGATTGTCTTGAAACAGTGCCAGGTAGTGCTCGTTATCGGATTTCAGGCTCTCGCTGAATGACCAGTTGGGGGTGCAGAAACGGTCGGAGAAGGTCAGCTCCGCAATCAGCTTGTCGATGCGGTGGATATATTCTCCGAGTATGGTCTGGCGGTGAAGTTTCAACGCCTGGCGGGTTAGCTCGGGGGTGACGAACGGATTGCCGTCACGGTCGCCGCCGATCCATGAGCCGAAGTGGATGAAGGGTGGCAGCTGAATGCCGTGATAGTGTTGATGATCGCCGTAGACGCGGTTGATGCCATCCTGGAGGCGGCGATAGATCTGCGGCACGGCCTCAAACAGACTGTTTTGGAAGTAGTGCAGGCCGAGACGTATTTCGTTGCGCACCTCCGGGCGAACCGCCCTCACCTCTTCGGTCTTCCAGAGGATCTGAATCTGCGTCTTCAGCGACTTGATGGTGGCCGCCCGCTGATCGATGCGGCGCTTCGGCGCATCCAGCATCTCGCTGGTGAGGAATATCCGCCGCAGCAGTTTCATGATAACCAGGCGTTTCGACTCCGTGGGGTGGGCGGTAAAAACCGGTATATAGGCGGCGTCATCGAGGATGTTCTGCAGTTGCTGCGGTTCGATGCCCTGATTGCGGAAGCCGCGCAGGGTGTGGTCGAAGGAGCCTTCCCAGAGCTCGCTCCCCTTGCCCGCGATGCGCCTGCGCTGTCTGTGCAGAAACGCCTCTTCGGCGATGTTCACCAGCATGAAGTAGATACTGAAGGCGCGCACCACGGCGCTCAGCATCTCCGGCTGCAGGGACTCGATGAGCCGGGTGAGGCGGTCGTAGAGCGGGCGATCCTCTTTTTCATGGAGCTTGAGATAGCCTTTTCGCAGTCGCTCGACAACGGTGTAGGTCTCCTTGCCCACCTGCTCACGCAGTACTTCGCCGAGCAGGACCCCGAACAGATGCACGCGCTGGCGCAGTGCTTTGTCATGCTTGATGCAGGCCTTGGTAAAGGTATCGGTCATCGTGCCATCAGCTTGTTCTGTCTTTTTTTATACCGGATCTGTATAAAAAGTAGCAGAACAATTGCAGCTGTTGGTTGGTAACGAACCGCTCGGAAAATGCCGGATTGAGGTTAGGTAATCTTGATCAAACCGCGTCAGACCAGCACCATTTCGATTCCATCCTTCAGCAGCCGGTCGACAAATCGCTGCTGCCACTGTGCGCCATGGAGATGTCTGATGGTCTCGATCACCAGGTACTCCGGCTTCAATGCGGTCTGGTCCGTGTAACGGCTCAAGCCTTGGACACAGGCTGGGCAGCTGGTCAACAGCTTCAGCTGCGGCGTCCCCTGCGGGTCCTTTTGCGCCAGGCTGGCAATGCCTTTGTTCAGCTCCTCCAGTTTGCGAAAGCGCAATTGATTGGCGATGTCGGGGCGGCTGGTTCCCAGGGTGCCCGCTTCACCGCAGCAGCGATCGCTCGCTACGACCGGCTTTCCCATCAGCCTACCGGCGAGCTGTTGCGGATTGTAGTGCTTGATCGGGGTGTGGCAGGGATCGTGGTAGAGATACTCGGTCTGCTGGGATCCGGGCAGGGCCACCCCCCGCTCGAGCATATATTCATGGATGTCGAGCAGGCGGCAGCCGGGGAAGATCTTCTCGAACTGATACTCAAGCAGCTGATCCATGCAGGTGCCGCAGGAGACCAGCACGGTCTTGATGTCCATGTAGTTGAGGGTGTTGGCTATGCGGTGAAACAGCACCCGGTTCTCCGTGGTGATCCGGCGCCCCCGGTCGTGCAGGCCGGCGGCGCTCTGCGGATAGCCGCAACAGAGATAGCCGGGCGGAAGCACCGTCTCCGCGCCCAGTTCGCAGAGCATCGCCAGGGTGGCGAGGCCGATCTCGCTGAACAGCCGTTCCGAGCCGCAGCCGGGAAAGTAGAAGATCGCATCGCTCTCCTCATTGACCTTCTCCGGATTGCGCAGGATCGGCACCGAGTCCGTGGCATCGAGCTTCAGGGCATCCCGCAGGGTCTGCTTGGGTGCCTCGACGCGGATCGGCTTTTGCAGCATCTCGACCAGCATCGTCCGCGGCTTCGGCGTTCCTGTGGTGGCCTTCGGCGGACGGTCGAGAGGGTTGCGCAGCCCCGCCCTGCCGGCCAGGGCATAACCGAGATTGAGTCCCTTAAAGCCCCACTGCGCCAATCCCTTGCGCATCCAGCGGATCGCACCGGGGTGGTTGAGATTGAGAAAGGCCATGGCGGCGGCGGTGCCGACGCTGCGTCGCTTTTTGCCGCGGTCGACGAGGATCTTGCGCATCAGCGTCGTCACCTCGCCGAAGTCGATATTCACCGGGCAGGGATTCTCGCACTTGTGGCACACGGTGCAGTGGTCCGCGACATCGTTCATCTCCGCAAAATGTTCCCTGGAGATGCCGCGACGGGTCTGCTCCTCGTAGAGAAAGGCCTCGATGATCAGGCCGGTGGCAAGGATCTTGTTGCGCGGCGAATAGAGCAGGTTGGCCCGGGGTACATGGGTCATGCAGACCGGCTTGCATTTGCCGCAGCGCAGACAGTGCTTGATCTCGTCGTTGAGCCTTCCCAGCTCGCTCTCCTCGAGAATGATCGCCTCCTGCTCCAGCAGTCGCAGCGAGGGGGTATAGGCCATCTCCAGGTCGGCGCCGCTGATCAGCTTGCCGCGATTGAACCAGCCCTGGGGGTCGACCTGCTGTTTGTAGCGGGCGAAATCGTCGAGCTTGTCCGCCTCCAGGTACTGCAGCTTGGTCAGGCCGATGCCGTGCTCGCCGGACACCACGCCGCCGAGGGAGGTGGCCAGGGCCATGATCCGATCGACGATCCGGTCCGCCTGCTGAAGCATGGCGTAGTTGTCCGAGTGGACCGGGATATTGGTGTGGACGTTACCGTCGCCGGCATGCATATGCAGGGCCACGAAGAGGCGGTCGTCGCGCAGACGCGCGTGGATCTCCCGCATGGCATGGCGGATCTGACGTACCTCCTGGCCGGGAAAGATCTCATCGAGCCGGGTGGCGATCTCCCGTCGATAGGAGACCACCAGGTCGCGCCTGAGCAGCAGGTCGAGGAGTCGATCGCCGGGCCGGATTGCGTGCTGCACGCTCTCCTCGAGGAGTGAACGGTGGTCTTCGGCGGCTGCCTCGAGTTGCGACAGCAGCAGGTGCCAGCGCTCCCGGGTCTGCGCCACAGCCTCCCGCGCCAGGTCGAGCTTGGCCTGGAGGATGGAGCGGTTTTCGTCACTCGCCTCGACATCGTCGTCCGCCTTGGGCAGGGAGTGGTCGCCGGCGAGGTAGGCAAGCACCTGGTCCGCGATGCGGATCTTGTTGTTGATCGACTCCTCGATGTTGATGCGTTCGATACCGCGGCTGTAGTCCGCCAGCCGGGGCAACGGGATGACCACATCCTCGTTGATCTTGAAGGCGTTGGTATGGGCCGAAATCGCCGCCGTGCGGGCGCGGTCGAGCCAGAAGTTGCGGCGGGCCTCGGGGCTGCTGGCGATGAACGCCTCCCCTTCCCTGGCCTCGGTCATGCGCACCACCTCGGCGGCGGCGCGTTCGACGCTGCCGGGATCGTCGCTGGCGATATCGGCGAGCAGGACCATCTTCGGGCGCTCGCGGCGCGGCGCCTTGGTGGAGTACTTGACCGCCTTCAGATAGCGCTCGTCCAGGTGTTCCAGTCCGGCCAGCAGTACCTCCTCGTGGCTGTCGAGATACTCCTTGAGCTCGACGATGGCGGGCACCGCCTTACCGATGTCGCTGCCGAAAAACTCCATGCAGAGGGTGCGCACCTGCTGCGGCATGCGATGCAGGATAAAGCGGGCCGAGGTGATCAACCCGTCGCAGCCCTCTTTCTGCACCCCGGGAAGGCCGGCGAGGAATTTGTCGGTGACATCCTTGCCAAGCCCGACCTTGCGGAAGCTGCTACCGGGCATGGTGATGGTCTTCGGCTGGTCCAAAGCCCGGTCGCCGCCGCTTTCATAGCGGCTGAGCCTGAAGCTGACCTCCGCCTGATCGTGGATCTTGCCCAGGTTGTGATTGAGCCGCTCGATCTCGAGCCACTCCCCGTTGGGCATGACCATGCGCCAGCTGGCGAGATTGTCCAGGGTCGTGCCCCAGAGCACCGCCTTTTTGCCGCCGGCGTTCATCGCGATGTTGCCGCCGATGGTGGAGGCGTCCTGGGAGGTCGGATCCACCGCGAAGGCGAGCCCGCCGGCCTCGGCCCGCTCGGAGACGCGGCGGGTGACGACCCCGGCGCCGACGCGGATGGTCGGCACCTGCTGCGCCACACCGGGGAGCCGGCGATACTCGATCTCATCGATGAAGTCGAGCTTCTCGGTGTTGATCACGGCGCTGTGGGGGTCGAGGGGCACCGCGCTTCCGGTATAGCCGGTGCCGCCGCCGCGGGGTATCAGGGTCAATCCCGTGTCGATACAGGCCTTGACCACCGGCGCGATCTCCCGTTCCGAGTCGGGGGTGATCACCACGAAGGGGATCTCCACCCGCCAGTCGGTTGCGTCGGTGGCATGGGACACCCGGGCAATGCCGCTGAAATCCACGTTATCGCTGCGGGTCAGATTGATCAGGTTGTTCCTGGTCCGGCGCCGCAGGCTGTTCAATTCATCAAACCGGGCCTCGAAGCCGGCAACCGCCTCCCGTGCAGCCTGCAGCAGGATAAGGGCCTTCTGGTTGTCGTTGGCGCGCTTTTCAAACTGGTCGAGGCGATGCTTCAGCGCCCCGATCAAGGCCTCCCGGCGCGACTGGTTCTCGAGCAGGTCGTCCTGAAGGTAGGGGTTGCGGCTGATGACCCACATATCCCCCAGCACCTCGAACAGCATCCTTGCCGAACGGCCGGTACGGCGGGTTCCCCTCAGCTCCTCGATCAGTGCCCACATCGGTTTGCCAAGGAACCGGATTACAATCTCCCTGTCTGAGAAGGACGTATAGTTGTATGGGATCTCACGAATTCGTGGCGCTGGCTGCATGGCGATCTTGATCAGGAGGCAGATGGTGAGGTATGGATCGGAGCGCCTATTGTAGCCTAAATAAGTATTGGTCTTCAGTTTGCAACTATAGAAAATATCAATAATTCACCCGGTCAAATCCAAGGGGGGTTTCGATGAAGCGCATCTCAAGATTCACAAAACAGTCTGTTCCCGCGATGTCCGCCCTATCGCTGCTGCTGTCTGTCTCGACAGTCGGGGCCGATGAGGTCGAAAAAGCCGTCGACTACCGTCAGGGCGTGATGAATGTCTACAGCTGGAATATGAAGGCGATGTCAAACATGATGAAGGGGAAGGTCCCCTACGATCAAAAGGCCTTTGCCGCCCATGCGAATGATTTGGCTGCGGCATCCGCGCTCAAGCTGATGCCGGGATTTCCCGAGGACTCCGAGTCGGAAGAGAGCGATGCGCTACCGGAGATCTGGATGGAGTTCGATGATTTCGAAGCCAAGCACAGGGCCCTGGGAGAGGCCGCCAGCAACCTGAGCCGGATTGCCGCCGAGGGTGAAAAGGGGGCCATGGGCGAGGCGCTGAAGAAGGCAGGCAAGGCATGCAAGGCATGCCACAAGAAATATAAAAACTGACCGGGCTTGCTCTTAAGCGCTGGTCGAGGAGACGCCTTCAAGCAGGTCGGGGCCGGTGTCACTCTCGGCCAGGATGCGATCGATGGTACAGGCGATGTTGTAGCGGTCGCCGCCGCTGCTGTCGCAGCGGATTACGCTCGCATCGGCCAGCAACGGGGGGGTGATGCTATGGCCCGGCAGGATGGCGAGGGTGAGAGTGGTGCCGGGTGCAATCTCCCTGTCGGTGGTCATCAGCAGTCCGGAGTTGCTGAGATTCACTACCCTGCCGCTGGAGACCGGGCCCTCGCCATCGATGCGGTAGCGGATCTCACCATTCACCACCATACGATAAAAGTCGCGTTTCTCGATAAAGTCATTCATATCTCATGTCTCCCCCAGGCATCGGCAGATATGGAAATCCCACTCGGTTAAATCTATCAAGAGAGCGTCCACTATGCAGAGCCAATCAACAGCAAATCAGTCGTTTCCTTCCTGGATTCACCGGTTGCTTAGCCGTCTCGATTGAATGTAGGCCATAGATGGGAGAAATGACAGCTAAAACGGCTTCGAATCAACGAATAGAGCGATCACGCTTGTGAGGCGGCCGGGATAGTGGTCGAATCCCTCGTGCCGTGAATGAAAAGAAAGTTTGTTGTCTAATGATTATCGGGGCTGGAAAGATCTGGACAGGCTATGATCTGAGACTGCAGAAAATCATGGCGCACCCCAATCTATTGGGTCAGAATCCAATTATTAACCGTTGAGGAGCAGTATGGACATCCGCACAACACTCCTGGCCGCTTGTGTATTGACCCTGCCAGCCTGGCTGCAGGCGGGGGATGTCTACCGTACCGTGGATGCGGACGGCAACGTAACCTATACCGATTCCCCGCCCGCGGCGGATGCATCGGTTGAGAAGATCGAAATTCATCCAGGACCCTCCGAGGCCTCAAGACTCGACACGGAGAGGCGCAACGCCGCGATTCGCAAGGCGGTGGAAGAGGCTCAGGCAGAGCGGCAAGAAAGACAGGCGACCCGCGATGAGCGTTTGGGCCAGGCGCGCAAGGAGCTGGAAGAGGCCGAGGAGAACCTGAAGCAGAGCAAGGAGATCGGTGATGATGATCGCCAATACTTTACCGGGGGGAGAAGCCGCATCAGACCGGAGTATTTCGATCGCATCAAGGAGGCGGAGGACAAAGTCGATGCCGCGCGCAAGAATTACAAGGAGATACGCGGTTACTAGGGCCTGTTGATTCCGATGCAGATCTATCTGGTAGGGGGTGCCGTGAGGGACCGGTTATTGGAGATGCCGGTCAAGGAACGGGATTTTGTCGTCGTGGGTGCGACCCCCGAGCAGATGCAGGCCCGGGGTTTTCGTCGGGTTGGCAGCCATTTCCCTATCTTTATCCATCCCCAGACCCATGAGGAGTATGCCCTCGCCAGGAGTGGCGGGTCCGAGGCAGGCAGCAGCGGCGAGCTGGCCCATGATCAGTCGGTAACCCTGGAGCAGGATCTTGCAAGGCGCGATCTCACCATCAATGCCATGGCCGAGGACGGGCAAGGGGAGCTGATCGATCCCTATGGTGGACGGGAAGATCTGCAGCGTAGGGTGTTACGCCATGTCTCAGACGCCTTCAGCGACGATCCGATTCGCGTCCTGCGTGTAGCACGCTTCATGGCGCGCTACGCCGATCTCGGTTTTACCCTGGCCCCCGAGACCCATGCCCTGATGAGTGAGATGGTCGCCGCGGGGCAACTGGACCACCTGGTAGCCGAGCGGGTGTGGCAGGAGTTGTACGGCGCATTGGGCGAGACCCAGCCGAGGCGGTTCTTCGAACTCCTGCGCTCCCTGGGCGCACTGCAGCGGGTCCTGCCGGAACTCGACGCGCTCTTCGGCGTACCTCAGCCGGTGGCCTGGCATCCGGAGGTGGATTGCGGCGAACATACCCTGATGGCGCTTCAGGTCGCGGTTGAATTGAGTGACGATCCGGAAGTGAGGTTCGCCACCCTGACCCATGATTTGGGGAAGGGGACCACCCCCGAGCGGATTCTGCCCAGTCACTATGGTCATGGAGAGCGGGGCAGCAGGTTGATCGACCAGCTCTGCGACCGTATCCGTGTCCCGGGGCGCTTTCGTGAGCTGGCGCGGGGCTGCGCCAGCTATCATGGCCATCTCCATCGACTCTACGAGCTGCGTCCGAAGACGGTGCTCAAGATGCTGACAGGATTGGGCGCCTTTCGTCAGCCAGGGCGTCTGACCCAGTTCATCCTGGTCTGTCAGGCCGATTTCCAGGGGCGGGGGGGATTTCGCCAGCGCCCCTACCCCCAGGGCGAGGACCTGATGCGGCTCTACCGGGCCGCTGCGGAAGTGACAGCGGCGACCCAGGACGCCTCATTGATCGGCAGGCTGCTCGGTGACGCCATACAACGGGAGCGGATCGAGCGCATAGGGGAGAGGATGCGAACCATCGGTGCGACGGTGAACTGATCGGGAGGGCCTCAATCGACCAGACGCTCGAAGATCCTGAACCCGGCGACATAGGTGCCGATCGCCGATCCCAGGGTGCTGAAGAGGAATACCAGCAGGGTGCGTGAGACCCGGTTTCTCCACCAGCCGCGGAAGGCAGTGGTGTCGTTGCGCAACTGAGCGAAGTCGGCGACGGTGGGCTTGCGCAGCAGGAGCTCCGCCGCGGCGGTTACCATGCCGGCGCCGACGGCCGGATTGAGCGAGGTCAGCGGGGCGGCGACAAAGGCGGTGAAGACGGTCAACGGGTGGGCGGCGGCAAGCAGCGCGCCAAGGGCGGAAAGCCCGCCATTGATGGCCACCCAGTCGACCACCAGCTGCCAGCCCAGGGAGGGACTGCGCTGAAAGCCGATGACAAAGCCGCTCAACACCAGCAGCACGATCGCCCAGGGGATGAGCTTTGGCCAGCGGCTCGGCCTTGGTTCCCGCTCGAGCTGTTTGATGCGTTCCCCCGGAGCGGCCTCCGGCGATTCGAGGTAGCCGGCGATGCCGTTCATATGGCCGGCGCCCACCACCACCAACAGGTCCTCGTGGCCCTTGTTCTCGATCTCCTGCTGCAGGCGCGCTGCCATATAGCGGTCGCGCTCGTCGATCAGGGGAAGATAGAGATCCTGGCGGTCCTCGGCGAATTCGGCGAACGTGGTTTCGAGGATATCGCCCTCCTTGAGGTGCTCGATATCCTCTTCGGTGACCTCATCCTTGGAGATGATGGTGGCGATGATGCCGGCAAACAGGGTGAAGCGTTTCCACCATGACAGGTTGCCGGCCACCCGCTTCAGCGTGGTGCTGATCTCCCGGTCGATGAGCAGCAGCGGGCGATGGGACTCCTTGGCCAGGCGAATTGCCTCCCGCTGCTCCTCTCCCGGCGCGATGCCGAACTGGTCGGCGAGGCGCTGTTGATAGGCGCCGAGGGCGAGGTTGGCTATTACCATCAACACCCGCTTTTCCCTGACCACCTTCAGCAGGTCCATCTTCGCCAGGTCATCGGGATTGATCAGCGCGTTATAGCGGCTCGGGCAGAGCTCCACGGCGACGGCGTCATAGTCATCGGTCTCCAGGAGCTGTTTTACCTTTTCCGCGCTCGAGCGTGAAACATGGGCTGTGCCCAGAAGGGTTATCCTGCTGTCGCCAAGAATCACCTCCCGTTGTGGTTCCCGATCGTTTTCTGGCATGGTTTTCTATCTTTTAGTCGCAAAAGCCCACAATTGTAACAGCCTCTGTGATTAAGAGGGTGGATAAATCAAAGGGTTTCACTCAGTCCGGCTGCCTGATCTGGAGCCTGCCTGGCCCTTGCCGGGTGTATCAATTAGCTGTAGCTTAGGCAGCTGAGTTTAAACGGCGGATTTAGGGTAATGAATCAAAACATCTACTGGCATGAAGCGACTGTCACCCGCGAACGGCGTGAAAAGATGAACCGGCACCGGGGCAAACTGCTCTGGTTTACCGGCCTCTCCGGTTCCGGCAAATCGACCCTGGCCCACGCCCTGGAGGAGGAGCTCCACCAGCGGGGATGCCGCACCTATGTGTTCGATGGTGATAATGTACGCCACGGGCTGTGCCGGGATCTTGGCTTCAGTACCGAGGACAGGAGTGAAAATATTCGCCGCATCGGGGAGATGTCCAAGCTCTTCGTCGATGCCGGGGTGATTGCGCTGACCGCCTTCATCTCGCCCATACGGGAAGACCGGGATCGGGCCAGGGGGCTGTTTCCCCATGGCGACTTCATCGAGGTCTTTGTAAGCACTCCCCTCGAGGTCTGCGAAACCCGCGATGTGAAGGGGCTCTACAAAAAGGCGCGCGCGGGGGAGATTCCCAACTTTACCGGTATATCCGCACCCTATGAGCCGCCGACCAAGCCTGAGATAACGATCGAGACCCAGGACCGGACGGTCGAGGAGTGTGTCGATGAGCTGATCGGGTCACTTGAACAGCGAGGCGTGATTCCCAACCAGGTTGTCTAGCCAGAGGCACGCCCGGGCGTTTCCATTCAGGAGGAAGCTGCGTTGACCTACAAGTTGTTGTTTGCCGCATCTCTGATCTGCCTGCTGACGGCGTGTCAGACCCTGGAGGAGAAACGGCGTTCGCAGTCGCTGCAGGATACCCTGCGCAGCTATGAGGCGACCATTCGTTGGAGTTCCGGATTGCATGCGGGCAAGTTCAGGGATCCGCAGCTGGATGTGAATGAGACCGGCCGCCAACGCAAGAATATCCGGGTTACCCATTATGAGGTCGTCCAGGGGCCGACCATGCTGGGTGACAAGCGCGCCGTGCAGACCGCAGTCATCCAGTATGTGCTGCAGGAGAACCAGATTGTCAGGGAGATTACCGATCAGCAGGTATGGCTCTATGATGAGGCCCAGGAGAAGTGGTTTCTGAGCAGCCAGGTACCCGAATTCAAGTAGCGCTCAGGCGGTCAACATCTGCTGGGCATGGACAATCTTCTCCTCCGCCTTGTCGAGGATTTTGAGGCTGAGCTTGGGGGTCAGCTCGCCCAGCTCGAGGCGATTCACCGCCGGTACCTTGTCAAGGGTCGGCAGCTGCCTCATCTCCTCGCTGCCGATATAGGTGTGGAGCTGGGAGACGATCACCAGGTCGGCATAGTCGGCCTCCCCCTGATGGTCCCGGAACCAGTTTTCCGCCTCTTCGGTAACCTCGATCAGGTCGTCGATGAATCCCCAGCTGCGAAGAATCGCACTGCCGATCCGGCCGCGCATGTCATGCATCACCCGCTCGAGTTTTTCAGGGTCGTTGGCGACCTCGGTGAAATTCTCCGCATAGCTGAGAATGGCTACATTGCCGATATCGTGGAGCAACCCGGCAAGCAGGGCGTGTTCCGGGTTGAAGCGCCCTGAAATCTTGGCGAGGATGTAACAGACGGCGCTCACCTTGACACTGTGCTCCCACAGCGACCGCATGTATTCCTTCAACAGACTCGAGCGGGTGTTGAACAGCTCTCGCAATGCGAAGGTAAGGACCAGCTTATGGGTGGTGTCGGCGCCCAGGCGGACGATGGCGGCGGCGCAGGAGTCGACCGGGGTCACTCCCGCGTAGAGGGGGCTGTTCGCCGCGCGCACAAGCTTGGTCGTGATCGCCGGGTCGGTCTGCACGATATTGGCCAGTTTTCTCGCGTTGGTCGTCTCGTCGCGCATCGCCCGGCCCACCCGGATGGCGACATCGGGCAGGCTCGGCAGCACCAGGCAGTTGTTGTTGAGGTCATCCAGCAGGACCTCGGTCATCCTGTTTTCGGCAACCAGCGGATCGACGACCTGACTGTCGCTCTCTATCTCGGTCGCGGTATAGCCGTCATCGGTATTCAACAGGCCCTCGAGCAGACTGTTGTCCACCATCAGGTAGTCGGTGGGGGAGATCGCCTCCACGGTATAGCGGCGGGGGATCAGGTTGGCGATGGGGTTTTCCGCCTGTGCCGAGTCGTCGACGATTTCCGTGATTCGCCCGTCAGAGGAGAGGAGCCGCAGCTTGCCCTTGATGAGATAGATGCTGAATGGCGTGGTATCGCCCTGCTCCACAATCTTCAGGCCCCTGCCCGCGGAGTGGATCTGGATGGAGCGTCCAAGCAGCTCAAGCTGGATGTCGTTGAGTTGATCCAGCGGATGAAACCGCTTCAGGATTTCCGGTGTTGGGTGTACGACGATCTCACTCATGCTTGTTAGTATCCTTTCTCAGCAGCCGCATTTCGCGGTTTGAAATTGGTTCAACTGTAGTGTCCCGACCAGGTGATCGACGGACGGCAGTTTATGGCGCTTAAGATAGTCCAGGACTCCGGTGTTTATAGTTTTACAAATTAGCGGATCATAAAAAAGGGCTGTCCCCACACCCACCGCACTGGCGCCTGCGATAATGAATTCGAGGGCGTCTTCCGCCGATGCTATACCCCCCTGACCGATAATGGGTATATTGTGATCGCGGCAGACCTGATAGACCTGATGGACCTTCAGCAGGGCCACCGGTTTTATCGCCGGACCGGAGAGGCCGCCCTGATTGTTGCCAATCAGGGGCGCCCGGCTCTCGATGTCGACCGCCATGCCCATCAGGGTGTTGATCACGGCAAAGGCGTCGCTGCCCGCCTCGATGCACCCCTTTGCGTTGGCGGCGATGTCCGTCTGGTTCGGCGAGAGCTTGGTGATCAGCGGCTTTCGCGTCGCCTTTCTGCAGTTCTCTACCACCCGCGCCGACATGGACGGGTCGTTGCCGAAGGCGACGCCGCCCTCCTTTACATTGGGGCAGGAGATATTGATCTCTATGGCATCGATGGGCGAATCGTCGAAGCGGCGGGTGACTTCGTAATACTCTTCCACCGTGGAGCCGGAGACATTGGCGATAAAGCGGGTCTCGGTGAAGTCGAGGGCGGGAAGTATCGCCTTGATGACATGGTCGACGCCGGGGTTCTGCAGACCGATGGCATTCAGCATACCCTCCGGCGTTTCGTAGATGCGGTGGGGCTGATTGCCCAGGCGCGGCTCCAGGGTGGTTCCCTTGAGACAGACCGCCCCCGCGTCCCGATTGCTAAAACCACTGACCCTTGTGTACTCTTCTCCGAAGCCGACACAGCCGGAGAGCAGCACGATAGGTGTATTGAATGAGAGTCCGCAGAATTCCGTTTGCAGGGTTGAGAGGCCGCTGTTGTTCATGAACCTTGTCTATTTCTCCAACCGGGGGTAATAGGTGTTTCATATCGTGCTCTATGAGCCGGAGATCCCACCGAATACAGGTAATATCATACGCCTGTGCGCCAATAGTGGCAGCAAATTGCATCTGATTCATCCCCTGGGTTTCGAACTGGACGACAAAAAACTGCGGCGCGCCGGGCTGGACTACCGGGAGTGGGCGGATCTGGGGGAGTATGACTCCCTCGATGCCTTTCTCAGCAAGGTCTCTCCCAGGCATCTCTATGCCTGCACCACGAAGGCGCAGCGCTGCTATGCGGAGGTCGGGTTTGCGGCGGGGGATGCGCTGCTGTTCGGCCCGGAGAGCCGGGGCCTGCCCCGGCAACTGCTGGATGCCCTCGAGGCGGATCAGCGGATACGCATTCCGATGCTGGCGCAGAGCAGAAGCCTCAACCTCTCCAACGCCGTCGCCCTGATTCTCTACGAGGCATGGCGCCAGTCGGGGTTTGCAGGGGGCGGCTGAGGATATCGGCGTCTAGAGCCCCTCGGCCTTCTGCCTGCGTTCCAGCAGATTGTGTACCGCCTGCTTCGGTGCCAACCCCTCGTAGAGTACGCGATAGACCTGCTCGGAGATCGGCATCTCCACATCGTGCCTCCTTGCCAGGGCATGGACCTCCTGGGCGGCATGCACGCCCTCGACCTCCTGCCCGATCTCGATTCGGGCCGCTTCCTGGGAGAGGCCCTTGGCGAGGGCCAGGCCCATGCGACGGTTGCGGGACTGGTTGTCGGTGCAGGTCAGCACCAGGTCGCCCAGTCCGGCGAGCCCCATGAAGGTCTCCTGCCTGCCGCCGAGTTCGAGGCCCAGGCGCATGATTTCGGTGAGTCCGCGGGTGATCAACGCGGCCCGGGTATTGGCGCCGAAACCGAGGCCGTCGGCTATTCCGGCCGCAATGGCAAGGACGTTCTTGCTGGCGCCGCCGATCTGGACGCCGACAAGGTCGTCACTGGTGTAGGCGCGAAACCAGGGGGCGTGGAGGAGCTCCGCCATGCGCTCGCCATGCCGCGGCGTGGTCGCCGCCACGGTGACCGCGGTGGGCAGGCCCCTCGCCACCTCGCCGGCGAAGGTGGGACCGGAGATGACCGCCAGTTCCCGGCCGGGCAGCTGGGCGGCGGCCACATCGCTCAGCAACTGTTGCGTCCCCGGCTCGAATCCCTTGGTGGCCCAGGTGATGCCCGGTTGGGCATGCAGCAGGGGGGCTAGGGTGGCGGTAACGCTCTTGAAGGCATGGCTGGGTACGACAATGAGGATCTCCGTCGCGCCCTCCAGGGCCTTGCGCAGATCGATTTCGGGATGAAGAGACCCTGGAAACCCGATCCCGGGAAG
Organism: gamma proteobacterium symbiont of Ctena orbiculata; assembly: GCA_003058495.1. Classification (GTDB taxonomy): domain Bacteria; phylum Pseudomonadota; class Gammaproteobacteria; order Chromatiales; family Chromatiaceae; genus Thiodiazotropha. The sequence continues at coordinate 175,540 of QBVC01000020.1, forward strand.
GTACTGTTTGTTTTCCCGCTCCCGGATCAGCGGCTCGATCTCTTCTGCCAGGTGGCCCCAAAGGCGCACCTCGTGGCCGTTGCCGCTAAGCAGGATCGCCAGGGCCGTTCCCCAGGATCCGGCCCCCAGCACCGCAATGGTTTCTCTAGGGTGCTCGCTCATGACGCTGGCTTCGGCTCACCGGGCATGGGCGCTCAGTGCTGGGCCTCGCTTTCGGCCTGCGCCTTCTTCGCCAACTCCTGTTGGTGCTGGGCATAGAGCATGTCGAAGTTGACCGGTTGCAACACCATCTGGGGGAAGCTTCCCTTGATGATAAGGTCCGATATCGCCTCACGGACATAGGGAAAGAGCTGGTTGGGGCAGTAGGCGCCGAGCAGTGGCCCCAGTTCCTGTTCGGGAAAGCCGTTGATGCTGAAAATGCCGGCCTGCTTGACCTCCGCCAGATAGGCGGTCTTATCCTCTACCTTGGTGGTGACGGTCACGCTCAGGGTCACCTCGTAGACGGTATCGGTGAGTTTGTTGACCTCTGTGTTGAGATTCACCCCGGTCTCCGGTTTCCACTCCTGCTGGAAGACCGCCGGGGAGTTCGGGGTTTCGAAAGAGATATCCTTGGTATAGATCCGCTGGACGGTAAATTCTCGGTTCTGCTCGTCTTGTTTGGCGTCGGTCATGACTGCTTCCTATGGAGAGATGGGGAGGTTATTTGGATTTCCGGGTAATCGGAAGATTCGCGCTCTGCCAGGCAAGTATACCCCCTTTCAGGTTATAGACCTGCTCGAATCCGGCCTTTTTCAGCTGCGTTGTCGCGGCAGAGGATTGGGCGCCGGAGCGACAGCTGATGATAATCGGCTTGTCCTTGTGTTTATTGAGTACCCCGATCTGGTTGGCAAAGCCGTTGCTGGGGATGCTGATCGCATTGATGATATGCCCATTGTTGAAGTCGGCCGCCGGACGCACGTCCACCACCACCGCATCCTTGTGGTTGATCAGGTCGGTGGCGGCGACCGGGTCGACGGCGTTTCTGTCGCCGGCAAGCAGGTTGAAGATCAGGAAACCGGCGACTACGACAAAGGTAAGGACGAGTATCCAGTGATTCATCGTAAACTCGATGAGTTGTTGCATTGGCGCCTCTTAGTGCTGAGTTAATCTGTAGCAAGGGGGGGAGAGTTTATAACAGGAGGCCGGTCTGGTTAAGGGCCGAGTGCCAATAACCTGGGGGAATTGAATTCGAAACCCGGTCCCGGCAGCTGCCCGTCAAGGCGGCTGCCGCGGTGAATATTACGCCCGGGCTTCAACTATGTGTACAAAAGACTTCCCGCATCATCCCGATCAGTTTCAGGGTGCGAAAATCGCTGACCCGGTAGTAGACGCGATTGGCGTCCTTCCGGGAGGCGAGAATGCCTTTATCCCTCAAAATGGCGAGATGCTGAGATATGTTGCTCTGCGAGGTGCCGACCTGCTCGACGATGTCCTGTACACTGACCTCCTGCCCTCCCAGGGTGCAGAGAATTTTTAGACGCAATGGATGGGACATGGCTTTGAGTGAACGGGAAGCACGGTCGACATCTTCGTCGGTGGCAAACAGATTTTCCATCCCCTCTCCCTCCTCGAGCTTGAGGGATTGCGGGCTCTTGTCGTATTTGTGTTCCATGAAAACCAGCCTTTTACTAGTAACTAATACAATAATACGCTGTTTTTTGCCTGAATGAGAACCCCTTTATATTATCAGGTTTATTTAATCGCGGATCTGGCATGCTATCGGTGAGCCCCGGCGATTCTGGCCTGATCCCTGGATTGGTGATTTAATGCGCGACTGGCCTTATTCAAGCAGTAGCTGTAAACAATCAGAGATTGACAATGACGGAGAGACCCAAACCGGTTGCCCTGATCATCCTCGATGGCTGGGGTCATAGCGAGGAGAGAGATGCCAACGCCATCGCCAACGCAGACACGCCGGTTTGGGATCGCCTGTGGCGGGAACATCCGCACACCCTGATCAATACCTCCGGCGCCTCTGTCGGTCTGCCGGGGGGGCAGATGGGCAACTCTGAAGTCGGCCATCTCAATCTCGGGGCCGGCCGGGTGGTCTATCAGGAGTTCACCCGGGTCAGCCGTTCCATCCGCACAGGCTCCTTTTTCTCCAACGAGACCCTGACCGAGGCGGTCGACAGGGCGGCTGCGAAGCGGAAGGCGGTACATATCATGGGGCTGCTCTCCCCGGGAGGGGTGCACAGCCATGAGGAGCATATCCATGCGATGATCAAATTGGCCGTGGATCGGGGCGTGGAAGATGTCTATCTGCACGCCTTTCTCGACGGCAGGGATACCCCGCCAAAGAGCGCCGAGGCCTCGATCATCGCTGCCAACGGGGTCTTTGAGACCCTTGGCAAGGGGCGGATCGCCAGCCTGACCGGCCGCTACTACGCCATGGACAGGGATCACCGCTGGGAAAGAACCGAGCAGGCCTATGAGCTGCTGGTGGAAGGCAGGGCCAACTATCGGGTCGAGGATGCAGTGCAGGGACTCCGCGACGCCTATCAGCGGGGGGAGAGCGACGAGTTCGTAAAGACCACGGCAATCGTTCCCCCCGGGATGGCGCCGGCCACCGTTGACGACGGCGATGTGATCTTCTTCCTCAACTACCGGGCCGATCGCGCCCGCCAGTTGACCAGCGCCTTCATCGAGGATGAGTTCGAGGGCTTCGAACGCAGGCATCGGCCCGATCTGGGGGGATTCGTCAGCCTCACCCGCTATCACAAACGCTTCGGGATACCGGTGGCCTTTCCTCCGGAAAAGCTGCGCAACGTATTTGGTGAAACGATTGCCAAACAGGGGTTGCGTCAACTGCGGCTGGCGGAGACGGAGAAGTATGCCCATGTCACCTTCTTCTTCAACGGGGGACGCGAGCGCCCCTTCGAGGGAGAGGAGCGAATCCTGGTGCCCTCACCGAAGGTGGCGACCTACGACCTCCAGCCCGAGATGAGCGCCGGGGAGGTTACCGGCCACCTCGTGGAGGCGATCGAGGGCGGCAAGTATGATGTCATCATATGCAACTACGCCAATAGCGATATGGTGGGACATACCGGCAACTACGAGGCGGCGAAGGTTGCCATCGAAACCCTCGATCGCTCGCTGGGACGGATCCTTACGGCGATCCGGGAGGCGGACGGCGAGCTGCTGATCACCGCGGATCACGGCAACGCCGAACAGATGGAGGATTACGAAAACCATCAGCCCCATACCGCTCATACCACCAATCCCGTGCCGCTGATCTATGTGGGACGAAGCGGTGCCGAGTTGGTTGAAGGCGGCGCCCTGTGCGATATATCCCCAACCCTGCTGAAGATGATGGGTGTGGCACAGCCGGATGAGATGCAAGGACATCCATTGATCAACTTTCTGCAGGAGGCCTGATCGATGGCAAGGGCGAGTGGCCTCCTGGCCCTCTCACTGGGTTTGGTAATAGCATTCTCAACCCAACCCATGATCGCCCAGGAGTCACCGCAGGATACCCGGGAAAGGCTGGAACAGGTAAAAAAACGCATCCAGATACTGCAGAAGCAGCTACGCACCACCAAAGGGAAGCATGAGGAGCACAGCCAGGCCCTGCAGAAGACGGAGCGCAAGATCGGCGATTTCGCACGGCGTATCCGGGCCACGGGACAGAGCCTGAAGCGGCAGCAGCGGCGTCTGGCCGAACTGGAGCGGGACCGGGCCGATGCCCGTCTCCACCTGGATCAGCATCGGGCCTCCCTCGAGGGGCAGATCCGGGCAGGCTATGCCATGGGCCGGCAGGAGAAGTTGAAGATCCTGCTCAATCAGCAGGATCCCGCGGTGGTCAGCCGCATCATGGTCTACTATGACTATTTCAACACGGCCCGCGTCGCGCAGATGAAGCGAATAGAAAAGAGTCTGCGCCAATTGAGGTCCATCGAGCGGGAGATCGCCCAGGAGGAGCAGCGTTTGCAACAGCTGCTGGCGAAGAATCAAAACCAGAAGCGGCAGCTGGAGGCAGCCAGGCATGGGCGCAAGGAGATCATCGCCAACCTCAACCGGCATCTCAAGGACAAGGGGGTGGAGCTGGACAGCCTCAAGTCGGATGAGAAGCAGCTTCGCACCCTGCTCGACGACCTCCAACAGGCGCTCTCCGACATCCCCATCGACTCCACCGCCCATGTGCCCTTCGACTCCCGCAAGGGCAAACTTCCCTGGCCGTCGCGGGGGCGCCTGGTGGCGAGTTTCGGTTCCCGAAGAGAGGTGGGCAAACTCAAGTGGGACGGGGTGTTGATCGCCGCGCCGGAGGGCCAGGAGGTGCGCGCCATCCATCATGGCCGGGTTGCCTTCGCCGACTGGTTGAGGGGCTTCGGCCTGCTGCTGATCATCGATCACGGCGACGGCTACATGAGCCTCTACGGTCACAACCAGAGCCTGTTCAAGGAGACAGGGGAGTGGGTGGAGCCGGGGGAAGTGGTGGCCCAGGTGGGCAACAGCGGCGGCCGGACCACATCCGGTATCTACTTCGGTATCAGGCACAATGGGCAGCCGAAGAACCCGACCCAGTGGTGTCAGCGCATCAGAGGCAGAAAAATTGCCGATTGGGGACGTAAAATCAATGAAAAGGAACTATCTTTTTATCCAATCACTCACATTTTTCAAGGCCCGGACGCCACAATGGGTGTTGATAGACTGACAAGCCGCAGCCCAGGCAATGAACTGGCTGCACCTTTATAGGAAAAACAGATGATTAGAGTTGTAACACAAGCTTCCCGGATAGCGCTCAGCCTGCTTTTGGTGACGCTCAGCCTTGCGCTGATAGCGGATCAGGCACACGGGAAAGAGGACCTGCAGAGTCTGCCCCTGCAGCAGTTGCGCACCTTTGCCGATATCTTCGGCCGCATCAAGGCGAACTATGTGGAACCGGTGGATGACGAGGTGCTGCTGGAGAATGCGATACGCGGCATGGTCTCCGGCCTCGATCCCCACTCCAACTACCTGGACGCCGACGACTATAAAGAGCTGCAGGTGGGCACCAAGGGGGAATTCGGCGGCCTGGGTATCGAGGTGGGCATGGAGGACGGCTTCGTCAAGGTTATCTCCCCGATTGACGATACCCCGGCCCAGCGGGCCGGCGTGCGCAGCGGTGACCTGATCGTTCGCCTCGACGATACCCCGGTCAAGGGGCTCAGCCTGAACGAGGCGGTGGCGCTGATGCGGGGCAAGCCAGGTACCTCCCTCGAGCTGACCATCGTGCGCAAGGGCGAAGAGAAACCGATCAAGATCACGGTTGTGCGCGACATCATCCGGGTGGTGAGCATCAAGAGCCGGCTGCTCGACAAGCGCTTCGCCTACCTGCGCATCTCCCAGTTCCAGGCGAACACCACCAGCGACATGCTGAAGTCCCTCGACAAGCTGAAAAGCGAGATCGAGGGGCCGTTGCTGGGCATGGTGCTCGATCTGAGAAACAATCCCGGCGGGGTGCTCAACGCCGCGGTCTCGGTCAGCGACGCCTTTCTGGAGTCGGGGCTGATCGTCTACACCGAGGGAAGAGAGAGCGAATCCCAGTTGCGCTTCGAGGCGGCGCCTGACGACGTCCTCGATGGCGCGCCGATCGTGGTCCTGGTCAACGAAGGCTCGGCCTCCGCCTCGGAGATCGTTGCCGGTGCGCTGCAGGATCAGAACCGCGCCGTGATCATGGGCAGCCGCACCTTCGGCAAGGGCTCGGTTCAGACCATCATACCGATTACCGATACCGCCGCGGTCAAGCTGACGACGGCAAGATACTTCACCCCTTCCGGACGCTCGATTCAGGCCGAGGGGATCGAGCCCGATATCGAGCTGGAGGAGCTGACCCTCTCCAAGACGGAAGAGAGCCAGGTCAAGCCGATCAAGGAGTCGAACCTCTCCGGCCACCTGCTCAACGGCAATGGAGATGAGCCGGAGTCGAGTGAGGCGCCGGGAGCGGAGCCGGTCGATGAGAACGAGGAGCTGGTGAAGAGCGACTACCAGCTGGGTGAGGCGCTGAACCTGCTCAAGGGCCTTGTCATCCTGCGTAGCAAGCGAACCGCGGGCTGATCGAGAGCGGTCCATGTACCGATACGCCCTGCTGCTCTGCATGATCTGTTTGCCGGCGGCCCCGCCCATTGCCGCGGCGGATGAGGGCGAAGCGCTGCCGCCAGCGGTGAAAATCGCCCTGATTATCGATGATCTCGGCAACCAGCTGATGGCGGGGGAGCAGGCGCTTGCCCTGCCCGGCGCCATAACCTACGCGTTTCTGCCCCAGACCCCCTTTGCCTGGCAGCTGGCCAGCAGGGCCCACGAGTTGAACAAGGAGGTGATGCTGCACCAGCCGATGGAGTCGGACAGCGGCAATCGTCTGGGCAATGGCGCATTGACCCTGGACATGTCGAGAGAGCGGTTCACCCATACCCTCAGGCGCAACCTCGCCTCCATTCCCTATGTCGCGGGGGTGAACAACCACATGGGTAGCCTGTTGACCAGGGATCCCACGGCGATGCGCTGGCTGATGGGCGTGCTGCGCGTCAATGGACTCTACTACATCGACAGCCGCACCACCGATGCCACCGTCGCCGAACGTACCGCCAACAGAAACCTGGTCGCCGCCTCGCGCCGGCATGTCTTCCTCGACAACCTGCCCCAGGCCCAGGCGATCAGAGAGCAGCTGCGCAAGCTGATCGAGCTGGCCCGCGAGCAGGGAGGCGCGATCGGAATCGCCCACCCCTACCCGCAGACCCTGGCCCTGCTGCGCAGGGAGCTGCCCAAGCTCGAACGCCAGGGAGTCGAGCTGGTACCCGTTTCTCAACTTGTCTATTCAGGGAGGCCGCTATGGCACGCGTACTCGTCCCCCTCGCCCAAGGATGCGAAGAGCTTGAAGCCGTCACCATCACGGATCTACTGACCCGGGCGGGCATCGAGGTCGTCACCGCCGGGCTGCAGGCGGGGCCGGTCAAGGCCTCCCGGGGCATCACCCTGGTCCCCGACACCACCCTCGATGCGGTGATGGATGAGGCGTTCGATATGATGGTGCTCCCCGGCGGCCTGCCCGGCGCCGACCATCTCGATGCCGACCCCCGTATCCATGAGCTGCTGCAGCGCCTCCACCAAAAGGGCGGCTTCACCGCGGCGATCTGCGCCGCGCCCAAGGTGCTGGCCGGGGCGGGCCTGCTCGACGGCCGTCGCGCCACCAGCTACCCGGGGGTGCTGGACAACATGGATCTGCCCAGGGTCGACGTGCAGCTCGAATCCGTGGTCAGCGACGAGCGGGTGATCACCTCCCGCGGACCCGGAACGGCGATGGACTTCGCCCTGGAGCTGATCGAGAAGCTGAGCGGGCGGGAGACCAGGGACCAGGTCGAGCAGGGGCTGGTGCGCTGACGCTTCGCTGAAACCTTAACTCCACGGCTTCAATCTGTCGGTATAGGTTAGCCATCTCCTGGCCACGGCGCGGGCGGTTGGCCGCACCGTCGGTGAAATCCCGGGTAGCGGCCTCGCATCCGGCGCAATCAAATCATTCCAAGATACGTGAATATTACCGGCTTGGTCCGAAAATGCAGTTGCTATACTTGCGAAGCAGAATACTAAACCGAGACGCAAGGAGGGAGATGAAATGGAGAGACATCTGCGGAATCAGATTGAAAGGATCATCGACGAGGGCCAGGGAAAGGCGCACAGTGTGATCATTCAGATGGACACGGGAAAGGAGGAGACCGAGGAACTCATCTCCATTGCCAGCCAGGCCATCATCGGCCGCAATATGTTTCTGAGCGCCCGGGATGCGCTCCCCCCTCCCGCGGAAAAACTGCAGCGGACCACGAAGGCGTCACGGGGCAGAAAGAGCCGCCGGCGCCGGCTCCCGGATACCAAGAGCATGGCCGAATTTGTCGCCACCATGGGCTTCAAGGCCACAAGAAAGACAATCGAGCGGGCGGCGAGACGCTCATTGATCCCGCTGCTTGAGTCGGATATCGCAAAGCGGCTCGTGAGCGACCGCAAGGGTGCAAGGATAGGCCATTTCTGGAGCGCCGCCAGCGCGGTGCTTGAGCTGAGCAAGGACGACCTCGCCCGCTTGCCGAAGGATGTTCCGGGCATCAGGGATGTCTTTGTCAATCGACCGGTCACCCTGCCGCCGGTTGTCCGAGTCGATCCCGCCCGTCTCCCCCGAACCGTGCAGGAAAACAAGACATCCGCCTGGGGGGTGGAGGCCATCGGGGCCCTGGCAACCTGGGGTGCCTACGGGGCAAAGGGCAGCGGCGTCAAGGTCGCGGTGCTCGATACCGGCATCGATGCCGATCACCCTGACCTGCAAGGGAGGATAACCACCAACGATTTTGCCGAGTTCGACAGCGACGGGAATACCGTGGACGGTGCGGCGGTCCGCGACACCGGGAGGCACGGCACCCACTGCTGCGGCACGGTCGCGGGGGGCAACGCATCGGGTCACTGGATAGGTGTGGCGCCGGAGGTCTCGCTGGCAGCGGGGGTCGTGCTGCCGCGGGGGCGCGGCACCGATGCCCAGATCCTTGCCGGCATGCAGTGGGCCATCGACCGCGATGTGGACGTCATCAGCATGTCGCTGGGCGGTTTGAGCATGAGCCCCGAGGTCCTCGATACCTACACCCGGATGATCATCACCGCCAATCGATTGGGTATCTCTGTTGTGGTTGCCATCGGCAACGAGGGAAGCCAGACCTCGGGGGCCCCCGGCAACGACTACTTCGCCTTCACCGTCGGCGCCACCGACGCGGAAGACCGGGCCGCCGGCTTTTCCGGCGGGCGCACCCAGGTGATCAATGAGTCGCGCTACATCCGTTCGGATGCACTGCCCCTTGTCTATTCGAAACCCGATGTGTCTGCACCCGGGGTGGGGGTGAAATCGGCAGTGCCCAGGGGCCGCTACGAGGCCTGGAACGGCACCTCCATGGCGACACCCCACGTGGCGGGGGCGATCGCGCTGCTGCTCAGCGCCACGGATATCAGGAGCAATGTCGCCGCAA
>QBVC01000007.1 GCA_003058495.1 gamma proteobacterium symbiont of Ctena orbiculata
AGAAACCGATCACCCATCAAACCATACAGGAGTCCGGCGTGGCCTGCGAGAGCTGCCACTTCGAGGTGGTGAGCGGAGAGGGAGAGATCGATACCGGCAATGTCGTCTCCAACGGCTGTCTTACCTGCCACAACCGAAGCCAGACCCTGCTGGCAACCGCGGGTGACCGTGATCTTATGCATGACAGGCATATACCCGCCAAGGCCGACTGTTTCGATTGCCACAGCGTGATCGAACACAGGAACAGAACCGATCATCTCGATTTCGTGCGCAACGATTGCCAGCTCTGCCACGTCGATCAGCACAAGTACCAAAAGCTGTTGCTTTCCGGCGCACCGGTTGACGAGGATATCTCGGGTGACCCGCATCTCATGTACGAGGTCAATACAAACTGCATGGGCTGTCACCTCAAGAAGACGCTGAGTAAAGGGCATGACGTAAGAACCGCCTCGGGCGATACCTGCGCTGCCTGCCATACCGAGCAGCATAGAAAAATGCTCAGTGACTGGAAGAGTCTGCTCAACAGCGAGGTGGCCGACGTGGAAGAGGTCGAGAAGGAAGCCAGGGAGCTCTTCGACGAACTAAAGGGCAGATTGGACAATCAGGATTTGGTCCAGGCGCAGGAAATGCTCGCCAAGGGCAGAGAGCTTCTCAATATTGTGCGCGTTGGAAACGGCGTACATAACAAAAAATATGCGGTAAACATTCTCGATGGCGCCTTCGCCAATTTCGAGGACACCATTGAACTACTGGAAGAGACAAATGGCAGTGAAAATCTTGCAACAATCAGGCAATCCACTGTAGCGGAGGGCGAGGAGATGCTTAGGAGAACACGATATGAGTGACAACAAGAGACCAGACATCAACCGTCGAAAATTTCTCAGCGGTGTGGGCACGGCCGCGGTGGGCGCTGCGGCATTGGCGACACCGAGGGTGAGCCTTGAAGCTGCCCAATCCAAGGCGCCACGTTGGGCGATGGTCATGGACCTGAGACGCTGCATCGGCTGCAGAGCCTGCACGGTCGCCTGCAAATCGGAAAACGACGTCTCCCTGGGCCGCTTCCGGGCGGTCATCCAAGAGAAAACCATGGGCACCTTTCCCAATACCAAGAAGGAATTCCTGCCCCTGATGTGCAATCACTGCGAGGGCAATGAGAAGGACGGTGTGCCTCCTTGTGTGAAAATATGTCCGGAATACCCGGGCAAAAGGGCCAAGTTCAAGACAGCTGACGGCAAGACAGTACGCTATCGCACCGGCGCGACCTACAAGCGTCCTGATGGTCTGATCCTGATAGACAAGGAAAAATGCATCGGCTGCGGCAAGTGCCTCGACGCCTGCCCTTACGGGGTACGCTCATTTGATCCCTTTGTCAAAGCGGGCGGTGACCCGACGAAGCAGGCCGCGGATAAATGTGACATGTGCGCGCATCGTCTCGATAACGGGGTCGAGCCCTCCTGCGTCAACACCTGCCAGGGACGCGCACGTATTTTCGGAGACCTCAACGATCCCAACAGCGAAGTCTCCAAGCTCGTAAAGGAGCACAACCTGGCCAAGGCCGACAATGTACTGCTTCCGCAAGAGGGAACCAATCCGCATGTGTTCTACATCGATCCCGACAACTTGTTGAAGACCCTCTATACACAGCGAAAGAAGGGCAAGCTGGACCACTTCGTGGACCAGATTCCATAGACCCTGAGCGCCTGTATCGAGAGAGGAATTGATATGAAAAAGTTAAATCGTCGTGATTTCATGAAACTGACCGCCGGCAGCGGTTGCGCAGTGGCCACCGGTCTGGGTTGCAGCCAGAGCGCATTTGCCGGTTCGCTGAAACTGGAGGAGGGAGGAAAGGATTTTTCACCCAAGACCGGCAAGGAGAGAGAGGCGATCCCCACAGCCTGCTGGCAGTGCGTAACCCGGGACTCCATGATCGGTTATGTGGAGGACGGACGCCTGGTAAAGCTCGAAGGCCATCCCGATTCCATCCGCACCCTCGGCAAGCTCTGCGCCAAGGGTCAGGCGGGCATCAATCAGGTCTACTTCCCCGACCGGATCCTCCACCCGATGAAACGGGCAGGCAAGCGGGGCGAGCACAAGTGGAAAAAGATCTCCTGGGACGAGGCCCTCGATCTGATCGTATCCAAGCTGAAACCCCTGCGCGATGCGGGTACCCCCGAACTCTTCATGTATCAGTACGGCAGACACAAGGCGTCCCAGGCCGCGACCATGTACGACTTCATGCAGGCCTACGGCAGCGGCACCATCGGCAACCACACCTCTGTCTGCGAGGCGGCAAAATGGGTGGGGCAGGAGAGCCTGTGGGGCGGCATGTACGACAACTGGGATTATGACAACACCGATTACGTGGTGATCTTCGGCAGCAATCAGTTTGAGACCCACACCAACCACATTCCGACCTCCCAGCGCCTGATCCGGGCCAAGGTCGATCGCGGCGTCCCCCTCTACGTCTTCGATGTACGCCTGACAAACACCGCGGCCAAGGCCGACCAGTGGGTGCCGATCAAGGTGGGGCATGACGGACTGGTGATGCTGGCGATGTGCAACGTCATCATGAACGAGAAGCTCTACCGGAAGGACCACTTCAAATTCATGCGTGTCAGCGAAGACTACAAGGCGACCGTCGACGAGAAGATAGCCGCGGTGAAGAAGAATGTCGCCGACTACACCCCCGAGTTTGCGGAGCAGCACAGCGGCGTGCCCGCCGATACCATCCGCAAGATCGCCCGCGGTTTCGCCAAGGCAAAATCGGCCTGCCTGGTCACCTACCGCGGCACGGTCATGCACTATCACGGCGCCGATCAGGAGCGGGCGGCAATGCTGTTGTCGGCCATCACCAACAATCTCGATCGCCCGGGCGGTCGTGTCATGGGTGTCGGTGCGGGCTGGAAGTCCCCCTCCTCCCCCAAGGCGAAGGTCCACAAAACCCTCCACGTCAAGGACGGGTTTCCGGGTGAAGCGGCCTACCCGACTCACCACGTAAGCCACCAGGTGCTGCCGATGATCAAGGATGGCAACGCGGGCCGCCCGAAGGTCTACTGGTGGAGCTGCTACAATCCCGGATTCATCAATGGCGACAACAGGGAACTGCAATCGATTCTGCAGGATGAGAGTATCATCCCCTTCCTGATCACCACCACCATCGTCTACGACGAGTCATCCCAGTATGCGGACTTGATCCTGCCCGACGTCACCTACCTGGAACGCTGGGACTGGGAGGACATGGTGTCGGCAAACCAGATCGCCGAGTTCTACATCCGCCAGCCATTGGTGAAGCCATTGGGCGAAGCACGCTGCCAGGGCGATGTCTGGCCCGAGCTGGCCAAGCGCATGGGCTTTGAACTGGCCTACTCGAGCAAGGAGGACTTCGTACGCCAGTCCTGCGAGATGACGCCCGGGGTGCGCGAGGCCGGTGGCTTCGAGTATATGAAGAAGCAGGGGGTATGGCACGATCCGAATGCCAAGCCCAACTACGGCTTCTATGAGACCAAGGTGGACGTATCCGGCGATGGGGTGATCCTCGATGAGAAGACCGGGGTCTACTGGAACTGGAAAAAGGCGGGGGTCAACAGCGAAGCCGAGGCCAAGAGCAAGGGCTACCTGGGGACCAAAGGCGCGAAAAAGGCCTATCTGGCGCAAAACATCGACGGCACGGCCTACCTGGCCTATCCGCCCAACACCAAGTTCGTCAAGGCGGGTTATCTCGACTTCTACTCGGATAACTTCGCCGCCAAGGGCTTACCGCCGTTCCCCGCCTATACGCCGATTCCGGAACACCAGAAGATGGCGAAAGACGAGCTGAATCTCACCACCTACAAGGTGGCGGTGCATACCCACTCAAGGACCGCTCACTGCAAGTGGCTCACCGAGATCAAGCACGACAATCCCGGCTGGATCAACACCAAGACGGCCGATGAGCGCGGTATAAAGAACGGCGACAAGATCAGGGTCTACAACACCATGGGCGAGATCACCACCACCGCCTATGTCACCGAGGGCATTATCCCGGGGGTGATTGCCATATCCCATCACCTGGGCCGCAAACACTCGGGAGTCTATGGCTCGGGCAACAGCTCTCCCACACCGGGCGGCGCCGCTGCAGATCCTGATGTGAAGAACATATGGTGGAAGAAGCATGGCACCCACCCCAACACCATCATCCCCAACTCATCCGATCCGATCAGCGGCACCCAGCGATGGATGGACACCGTCGTCAGGGTAGCCAAGGTATAAATTGTCTGCAGTGATAGAGGAGCGCCGAAATGGGAACCGACTGGAATGAAATGGCCGATAACGCCAAATCAAGGAGTGACATTTACGGGTTGTTGACCCTGGTGTTTCGGGAGGAACCCAGCGAGGCCTTCATCAATGAACTGAGAGGGCCCCGCTTGGTTCGGGCCTTCTCGAAAATGGATCTGGAACTGGGCGGATCATTCTACAGCGAACCCGTAGCAGCCATAGCCGATCAACTCGCACTTGAATTTTCGCGGCTGTTTATCGGACCCGGACGACATCTATCCGCCCACGAATCGATCTTCGCCGAAGTGGACGGTGATTCAGGTAGTTTATGGGGCGCCAAAACCGTTGAAGTGAAGAAGTTCATCGAGACGACCGGACTTGACTACGCCTCCCAGTTCACCGGGCTGCCTGATCATATCAGCGTCGAGCTTGAGTTCATGGAGAAACTGACCCTGTGGGAAGCCGCAAAGTGGATGGAGATGGATCGCGAAAGCGCGGAGTACTGCCTCTCGGTCCAGCGCATTTTCCTGCAACAGCATTTACTGGCTTGGATACCCGGCTTCTGTGACGCGGTGATCGCTCAGGCGGAACTTCCCTTCTACCGGGAAATGGCTGAATTGACGAAAAATTTCCTTGAGCTCGAAGAGCAGAGCCTGATAATTGAAACAGCCGCCTAGATCGCCGGCACAGTTCATCACGAGGAAACAATTGCTCCAAAGCACTTTAAGGACCCGAAACGCCTATTCACCTAAGGCGTTTCCGGGTCTTTTTTTTGCCCCATACCGATTGCGCAACACAATCTCCTGATCAGGCTTCATTCCAAGTTCTTTCCCTTCCCTAAGAGCGAAGCCCGTTGGCGCGCCCAGGTTCATGCGGTGGGCCGCCCACATGGTTCCAAGCAGTTCTGCTCTTGGCGCATAGACCAACAGCATTCCATGGCTGGCATCCACCACATGCTGGGTGAAACCTTCAACCTCCTCCTGGCTTGGCAGGTTGCCTTCGACCGGAATGTTGATATAGCGCATACCAAGCGCCTCGGTCTCCTGTCGATGGTGGCGGGCGCTCTTTTCCGGCGTGCCGAGATCGATTACGGTTTTGAATCCGAACGCGCTCAGTTCCCCAATACGATTGAGGGGACGCCCCATGGTCGCCCGTAAATAGGGAATGGCGCGTCCAGGATCAGGTATTGCGATCCCATACCCCATCCGTCCCGGCAGCTTTGATGAATGATGGGTCAGGATCTCGGGCAAGACCCTGCCATCCGGGGTGGTCAGGATCTCGCTATCATCCCTGTTGACTTCACCATCCCCCCACCAACCGCATGCGCGGCTATGCCCCGGCGCCATCATAATGATACAGGACAGAACCAGAATCGTGATGAATCTCATACGGATCTCAGCTATGGTTTTATGCATCACCACTATTGTAGACCTGATGACTCCTAATATCGAAGACATACCAGACAATAATGCTCATTATTATCATCTCTCCACCATCCTCGATCAGTGCGAACACCGCCTTGCCGAAGGAAACCGCAATGTGAAGCATATCGACCAGGCCGCCGAAGAAAGCCAGGGAAACGACCAGGAGAAAAAGATGCCTGGATATCTCCTTCCCTGTGTCGTCACTATATAAATAGGCTCCGGCGATGAAGCTAAAAAGCAGAAAACCAACGGAACCAAACACCACCAGCTCCCCCAGATCCTGCGCACGCAATCTGAATACCGGCTGAAGATCGTAGAAGTTAGCCAAAAATGAACCTATATTCTCATGGAGCTGCAAGGAATCGTCGAGGAGTAGATACAAAAACAACACAGACCAGGTGAAATAGATAATACGTCTGCTTTTTATCGCCAAAACGAACAGCAGCACAAGAATCCAAAATTCCTTGATATACTGATAGACCTCCGCGTACCCGAGATCCCTGTTAATCGAAAAGAGCGTGTTCGATTTCAAAAAATACTCGACGACAATATGGACAACGATAAACGCCAGATCCGCGAGCAACAGCAAGGCTAGAAATTTAGTCGACCCCTTTTTCAAAAAAATATTCATCCAATACTCTTATTCTATGTTTAGTCAACGAACCGAAGGCGCCATCGCATTCGCGACAGGTATCTTGAATCAATGATTGAACGAGTTCGAACAGATACGCTTCTAGGACATGACTACAGGCGGCACAGAAACCTTTCTTGCTATTTGGAGTCTCGGTTTATTCACCGTCCTGTTCACTTTATTCCCCTTGTTAGCTGACTGCCAATAAACATTACCGGGCATTCCAGATGTCATCTCTCTCCTGCCTGCCGGCGAGATTTCCAATCAAACAACTGCTCATGTTGAAACTGATTGTGGCGATCTCGCTTGTTTCACGGGTCCCTTAAAATGATTTAGTACGCACCCATCTTCTTGACATGTTTCCTATTTGCTTTATCCCGTCATTACACGCAATAAGTCATATTACATTAAATTACGCCAAACTCTATAAGAATAATAATCGATAAAAGCATAACCAGGACAATTACCCCTGCAATAACGTCATTTTTAGTTTTTTGTCTTATTGTTTTTTCTAAATTACTTATAAAAGGTCTAAGATTTTCCACATGCTTACCGTTTGTTCTCGAATATTACCAAGCTGCGGGTAAAACCACTAAAGCAAAAAGCATCAAAGCCAAATTAAATATTGACGTCATGGTTAACCCGTTTTCCTACAGTACTATACGCTTCGGATCTTCGGTCGGACGCCGTATGTCTCCATCGCCTGCTCTATCTGGCTCTGCTCAGTAGTCCCCGGAAACAACCAATAGCTTGGCGCGACGATTGGCTCGGCCTCCTCGACAGCAACCTTGATAATACTGCGAACGGGGAAATTCTCACCGCCAAGCTTGTGCAGCTCATTAAGCAACGGCTCAAACTCCGCATCATCTTTTTCAACGATAGTCGCTTTTCCTGTCAGCTTGAAGCCTTTTTGCTTGAACACATCGATAAAGCTTACGCAAACAGATGAACTGCTCTTGATATTCGCAACACTCCTCGGCGAAGCGATATTTGCGATGATTACGGCATCTTCACCGTAGTGTACAAACATCTCCTTCGGCGAGACGTTTGGATTGCCGTCAGGAGTTGCCGTGGCGAGCCAGCACAGCACACTGGCCTCAATCGACTTCTTTATATCTGCATCCAGCATCGAACGTTTTCCCCTCACAGAACGTTAAACTAAGCCGCCGACTCAGGATACCATCAGACTTGAGGCATCCTGTTTGTTGGGCATGCCACCAGCCGGTTATCTCAACTGCCGGGCCGCCACTTTTTGCTTTGTCTCCGGCAAGCCGAACGACAGCAGCGCCGCCACCAGCACAAAGCCCGCCGACCACCAGAGGCAGCCGGCCAGCCCGTCGAGTTGATATACCAGCCCCGAGAGCACCGTGCCCAGCAGCCGCCCCCCGGCATTGGCCATGTAGTAGAAGCCCACGCTCATCGCCACCTTTTCGTGATCGGAATAGGCCAGGATCAGGTAGGAGTGGACCGCGGAGTTGACGGCGAAGACCACGCCGAAGAGGATCAGGCCGATCACCAGCACGTAATCGGCGGGCCAGCCCAGCTGCAGGCCGGTGGCGATGGCGATGGGAAACAGGGCCAGGAGAAAGGCCCAGAGCCTTGCCGTGCCGCCACCCGGACCCTGGCCCTGGTGGCTGCGTCTGACCAGCCTGGGGACGCTGGCCTGGACCATGCCGTAACCGATGATCCAGATCGCCAGGTAGCCGCCCACCTGGGTGAACGACCACTGCAACACTTCATAGAGGAAGACCGGCAGGCCCACCACGAACCAGACATCCCGGGAGCCGAAGAGAAAGAAGCGTGCCGCGGAGAGCCAGTTGATGGCGGCGACGTTGGAGAAGACCTGGGTGAATTTCGGCTTTGACTTCATCTTGCCCAGGCCGCTGGGCAGGAGGAAGGCGGTGACGATCAGCACCAGCAGCAGCATCCCCGCCAGGGCCGCCAGCGCGCCGCGGAAACCGATCAGTTCCAGCAACGCGGCGCCGACAAAATAGCCGCCCCCCTTGAGCGCATTCTTCGAGCCGGTCAGCACCGCCACCCATTTGAAGAGCTTGGACTCGCTGCCGTCCTTCACCATGGTCTTCACCGATGCCTTGGCCGACATCTTGTTGAGATCCTTGGCGATGCCCGAGAGGGCCTGGGCGAACATCACATAGACGACGGAGAGCCAGGGATCGGGCACGGTCAGCAGCGACAGCGCCACCACCTGCAGCCCCATGCCGATATGCATGGTCAGGTTGAGACCGATGCGCGCACCCAGCCAGCCGCCCACCAGGTTGGTGACGATGCCGAAGAACTCGTAGAAGAGAAACAGCATCGCCACTTCGAAGGGGGAGTAGCCCAGCAGGTGGAAGTAGAGCACCACCAGCATGCGGATGGCGCCGTCGGTGATGGTGAAGGCCCAGTAGCCGCCGGTGACCACCAGGTAGTTGCGCAGACCCTGATCCATCAGAGGCTGGCCACTACCTTGCGGGTCAGATCGACCAGGCGGTTGACATAGCCCCACTCGTTGTCGTACCAGGCGTAGATCTTGACCAGGGAGCCGTCGACCACCATGGTGGAGAGGGCGTCGACCACCGACGAGCGCGATTCGTTGACATAGTCCACCGAGACCAGGGGGCGCTCCTCGTAGCCGAGGATGCCCTTCAGCTCCCCTTCCGCGGCGGCCTTGAAGTAGCCGTTGATCTCCTCCGCGGTGACATCCCGGGCGGCCTGGAAGACGAAGTCGGTGAGGGAACCGTTGAGCAGCGGCACCCGCACTGCGTGACCGTTGAGCTTGCCCTCGAGCGCGGGGAAGATCTTGGTGATCGCCTTCGCCGAACCGGTGGTGGTGGGGATCAGGGACTGACCGCAGGCGCGGGCGCGGCGCAGGTCCTTGTGCCCCTTGTCGACGATGATCTGGGTATTGGTGATGTCGTGGATGGTGGTCATGCAGCCGTGGAGGATGCCGACCTTCTCGTGCATCACCTTGACCACCGGCGCCAGGCAGTTGGTGGTGCAGGAGGCGGCGGTGATCAGGTGGTGTCTGTCCGCCTGGTAGCGGTCGTCGTTGATGCCGTAGACGATGTTCAATGCCCCTTCGGTGGGGGCGGCGACGATGACCTTCCTCACCCCCTGGTCGAAATAGGCCTGCAGGGTCTCAGGCCGCTTGTGGTGTTTCCCGGTCGCCTCGATGACGATGTCGCAGTCGGACCAGTCGGCGATATCCGGGTTCGAGTCGTAGGCCATCCGGCTCTCCCCCACCAGGAGTTCACCCCCCTCGGCTTCGCAGCTCAGATCCCAGCTGCCGTGCACCGAGTCGAACTTCAGCAGATGGGCCGAACAGGCGGCATCGCCGGCGATCTCGTTGATGCGCACGAATCTGAATGACGCCTCATCCCAGCCGGCACGCAGCGCAAGGCGCCCCATGCGGCCAAAACCGTTAATACCAATCTTCGCTTTCAAATGGAAATCCCTCGGTATGAAGTTGTGGTCAGGTTTTTGTTTATCAATATAAGCCCCGGGATGCGGGTTCCGCAATCAGAAACCCGTCGATACCCGGGCCGGATCACTGCTGCATTGGCTAAGTACCACATCTTTATGACAGAAATGTGAAATTCAGATCAGCGTGGGAAAAAGCGATCATTCAAACCGCAAATGGAAGGGAATCGGCGTAAAAAATGGTTATATGGCCGCACAGATCCAACATGGACTATGGATTTCAACAGTGAATTGATAACGGACGGATCTATACATGAACCATTAAAAATTTGCGGTGATTCGCGTCCATTTGCGGCTAACCAAATAAAAAAGGCGGCCCGAAGGCCGCCTCGATAAGGGAGTAGTCTTAATCCGTTAAGCATTCACATCCCTGTCAATTGGTCTTATTTGTCTCGCTTTCGACCCTCATGGTCGTGATCCTTTGTATCCGGTTCCTTGCGCGCTTCCCGGCTGATGGCCCAGGTACCGTCGCCATCCTCGGCGGCGGAATGCTGGATATTGACATAGAGGGTCTTGGGGTCTGCCGGGCTGATGTAGATACCGGTGCCTTCCGCCTCCGGGTCGGTCAGGGAGGCGAACAGCGCGACGTAGCGCGACGCGCCATACTCGTTGGTCACCTGGCTGGCTATCCAGATATCCGACGGGGTGTTGTCCTCGATCATCACCAGGTCGCCGTTCGGCGCTTCCGCAAGATTGTCGATGCTGTCGAAACCGGTCTGGTGGCCCTCTTCACCCGGCATCCCGATCTCCACCGGCACATTGACCCCGGGCTTGACGAAGTTGGTGACCTTTAGGGTCTCGAGGTCGATGGCGATGACGCGGCCCTCATAGAGTTCGGAGGTAAAGACCAGGGTTCCGCCGCCATCGGTCCTGGTATCGCTCGGCCCCTCGGTAATGGCCACATAGAGGGTATTGCCGATCACTTCCAGATCCTCGGGGCGCTGGTAGCTCTGCGCGCCGGCGGCACTGCCGGACCCCCTGGCGGTCAATGGATCGATCGGACCGACCCATTCGCCCTGGCCAACGCCATCGGCGCCGTTCACTTTCAGTGCATAGAGCGAGCCTGAAGAGAGATCACCCTTGATCGCGGGGACAAACCTGTAGATACCGCCGCCGCAGGGAACGGCGCCAGCACAGCCGGAAGTACGGCCGCGATGTTCATCGACCAGGTAGACGTTGCCGTCACGATCCAGGTCTATGCCCTCGTGGGCAAGACGACCCACGGCCGGACGGTCGACAACCTCTTTGGCGGTCATCAGGTCGGCCTCCAGGAAGATCTCGAGGAGACGGCCACCGGGGATTTCTTCCGCGAAGAGGATGCTGCCCCAAGGGGTCCAACGGATGCCGTCGAGGGCATCGTAAGCGGGATCCTGGACCAGCAGACGGGTCTCGCCGCTTTGCAGGTCGACCACGCTGACTGAACCGCCCTGGGGCTGGTTTTCAGGGTTGCGCAGTTCGTGGGTCCGGTAGATGAAGCGACCCATCATCGGTCCGGTCTCGTTGACCGTGTTCATGTCATGCCAGTCGTCGCGACCGTTATCGTAGAGATCCAGATCGGTCTCGTCGGATACCACCCACTGCCTGAAGCCCTTTGGCAGTTTCCAGGGAGAGGCGGGATCCCAATCGGCTGCCCTGGCCGACCCGTCGAGGGGCTTGAAATTGTAGCTGTTGATACCCTCCGCAAAAACGGAACCGGTAGATACCATGATAGCGGCGAGAGCGACTGCAGTTAGCTTGGGGTTACACATATGCGATCATACTAATCTAGTATTAAGTCAGCAGGCGCTCATTCTATCCGTGCTTCCGCGACTACTCCAGTAGAGTCGGCGTAATTCTGATAAGGGTATGTTTCAGTTACTCGATTACTATGATTACAATCTCATGACTGTCAATTCTTGCCATTTCAAACCGATAAAACATTGAGTGAATTTGGGACAAAACGGCTGATCGGCGAATTCTCAGGCGCTTTCGCAGATCTCGGCACCTTTCTGCCCATCGTCATTGCCGTGCTCGCACTGCATCTGATCGACCCCGCCGGCCTGTTTGTCGGCTTCGGCCTGTTCGCCCTTGCCGTGGCGCTGATCTATCGCCGCCCCATCCCCGTGCAGCCGATGAAGGCGGTAGCCGCCATCGTCATCGCGGACCATCTCACTGCCGGCACGATCGCCGCCACCGGCCTGATTCTGGGCGCTACGGTTCTCCTGCTGACGGTCACCGGGCTTGTCACCTTCATCGGCCGCAAGATACCCCAAACCGTACTTTCAGGCATTCAGCTGGGCGTCGGCCTGATCCTCGCCTGGGCGGGCGCCAAGCTGATCATCGAGGATCCCGTCACCGGTCTGGCGGCGATGCTGTTCCTGCTCCTGCTGCTGCCCACCCGTCTCAAACCCTTTGCCGCGATCCTGGTCATCTTGGCTGCATCCATCTGGAGCATCGCCAGCCTCCCCGATCCATTGCCGGAGATCACCATCGGACTACACCTGCCGCACTGGATCGGTATCGACTGGTCCGATGCCTGGATAGCCACCGAATCGATTCTGCTGCCCCAGCTCGCATTGACCCTCACCAACGCGATGATCGTCACCGCCGTCATTGCGAGCCGCCTGTTTACGAACCAGGAACAGGCGATCACACCATCCCGACTCGGCCTGAGCACCGGCATCCTCAACCTGCTGTTGGCGCCGTTGGGCGCCTTTCCCATGTGCCACGGTGCGGGGGGACTGGTGGTGCAGCACAGGTTTGGCGCACGCACGGGCCTCGCCCCCGCGATCTTCGGCACCGCCTGCCTGGCGATCGGGCTCTTGCTCGGGCCGAATGCATTGCAGCTGCTGTTGCTGATACCCCTGGCGGCCGTGGGCGCACTGCTGGTTTATGCGGGTATCGATCTGGCGAAGAGCAGAGAGCTGACCCGGGGTTCGCGGGAGGAGATGGCGGTTATCATCACCACCGGCCTTGTCTGCCTGTTGCTCAATGTGGCCCTGGGATTGCTGGTGGGGATAGTGGCCGAATATCTGCGCAGAAGATTGGGCAGGCAGCCAGCGGCACAGAAAGGGGCATGAACTGCCGATAAAAAATGAAAAGCCGCAAAGAGACGCAAATCTCCGCGCATTTTCGCCAATAGCTTACTGTTTACGAATAAGAGGGTAATCAGCCTGGTCCCAACATCCGGTTCACCCTTTCATCACACGTGAATCAGGTGTTTACCGCTGTTGTCTCGCTTGGCGAGCATGCGCTCGAAGCTCAATGCCTCTTCTCTGGTATGCGTGCGGAATTTGTGTTTGCTTTGACTGCTGCAGACAGCCTCTTTCCAGCAGCTTAAAAAAAGGCGGGCCCTGACATCCATGCAGTTCATAACCGTCTCTCCTTAACGAAAGTTTATACTGGGAGAAATCCTATACACAAACCGGACTTCTCTTTCCTCTCTTTTCCTTCTGTTGTGGTTTTTATCAACCGATAAAAACAGCAAAAACAACACTTGAAAAATAGATTACAAATAGACTTTATGCCAGTTGAAATGGGGGCTTGCCCCCATCAGACATGGCTGTAGTGCGTAACACGATTCGAGATGCCGATCCCCGCCTGACCGAACAGACAAGCAGCCGGGATATTTCCAACCCCTGAATTGTGCGGTTGTTTGAAAAAGCAGTTGGTGCGGCAAGCCGCACCCTACTTGTTTTAACGGTAATTACGGATAGAACCCGACCCACATCATTTGACCATGATGGTGATCTTGTCGGAGACGATGGGCGGATCGAAGGGGATGTGATCCTTGTCACCCAGCACCAGCTGCAGGGTGTGGGAACCCTTGCCAAGATCGAGCGTCACCTCAGTCTGACCACCGCCGAAATGGCGATGGTTGTCGTCCGAAGGCAGCGGCTTGTCCATCGGCGGCATCTTGCTCACATTGACCAGCAGATGGTGATGTCCGGTCTTCTCACGATCGATCCCCGCGGGTGCTACCCCCATGCCCCGCAGGCCGAAACGGACGTTGACCGGACCGCTTATTTGTTCCCCGTTCGCCGGCGAGATGATATAGAGTTCGACGCCTTCAGGCGCCGGGGTGCCGGCATTGATCAACGGGGAAAAGCAGGCAAGGCAGAAGATGGGGGATAAGAATTTCAGTAAACGAGAGGACATGATGACCTCCAGGTAATTGTTGGATTTGAATTTATTGATCAGCAGACCCCGATTAGACAGGTCCGGGGGATCCCACGTGTATTATGACAATCCAAGTACAGCACATGTTGAACAACTATAACCCTTCAAAAAAGGGCATTTCGCCTGGAACAAGCATCTCTCATCCTGCCTATTGGGCGATGAAACAGTCCCGCTAGCGCCGAGCGGATTCGCGATAACAGGCCCTAGTCCCGCTTCGATCGATTCTCGTTACACACCGCGCCGACCAGCCGGGCGATCAACCGGCAGGCATTGAGCCCCGCTGCCGGCGGGGTCGACAGGGTGCGATAGCGCGCCTCGCCGGCACCCAGCAACTGTTCGATCTTGTCGTTGGAGAGGTGGGGCTTACGCTCCTTGATCAGGGCGATCAGCCCGGATGCCTGGGCGGTGGAAAAGGAGCTGCCGGTAAAGAAGTCATACTCATCACCGGGCCTTGTGCTGAGAATATTTTCACCCGGGATCACCAATCGCCCTTCGGTTTCATTCCCGCCTTCACCCTGCTCCACCGCGATCACCCCCGCCATGGATGCAGGAAAGCGCAGCGACGGTTCCGGCCCCATGGCGGCGACAACCGTGATCTCGCGCTCGAGCGCCTTACCCACCAGGCGTTCGAGAAGGGGATCCGGGGGTCCGGCCAGGCTGAGGTTGATGATATCGACCTGTTTGGAGACCGCGAAATTGATCGCCTTTGCCAGGGTGAAGCTGCTGCAATAGGCCGCGAGTTCACCCGGACGCTGTGACCAGCAGGCCTTCAACGGCCAGTAGCGCGCACTGGGCGCGATCCCCGACATGCCCTTGCTGTTTCCGGTACGCGCGGCAATGACCCCGGTCACAGCCGTCCCATGCAGATCCTGTTCGAACTGAGCCTGGTCCTGGTCGACGAAATTCCTCGACTCATGAAACTGCCCTTTCAGGTCTTCATGGCCGGTATCGATACCGGTATCGATAATCGCCACATTGACACCCTTGCCCGTCGCCCAGCGATGGGTCTCTTCGACTGCCATGTCCTGGTAGCTGTGCTGCAGTTTCCCATACGGATCGTCATAGCCGCCTGCAAGGGTCTTGAATCGCTGCATGACCTGCACGGTTTCTATATTCGCGTGTTTGCCGAGGGCCTCGACGACCTGCGCCCGATCTCTCTCCCCGACAACCTCAAATACAAAACAGCGCACCCCGATCGATTTCAACGGCCAGTCCGCGACCCGCCTGATGCCGTAGCGCTGCTGCAGATCGGCCAGGAAATCCCTGTAGGCTGGCGGCAACAACACCCCGCCGCCCATGTCCATGGCATTGATCGGACGGCCGTCGGTCAAGCGCTCGTGCGCCCTGTCGGTCATGGTGGCGATGAGCATCCGTTGTCCGGCGGGGACTGAAATCCGGCTGTCTTCCGGCCCCATCATATCCGCCATCATCGATGAATCACCCGGCATGCTCAACGGCGCACCGGCACAGCCGGCAAGGATCAGCGTTATGAGAAAGAGTACCGTTATGCGTTCATGCATGGTCATAATCCCTGAGTCAGCTAGCTGTTTGATGAAGGTGTCATTCGGAGGTTCGCCGTACCGAACCCACCCCCGGATACTCCTCCAGGAACTGCATCACCGCGAGCACCCGGTCAGGCGCCGTGTCACTCGGCAATGCCATGACATAACCACCATCGGCACCGGTTTCGAGACGCGCCGCGGACGACAGGGGCCTGACGGCATGCAACAACTCAACCGCGTCCACTCCAGCTTCCGTCTCGAACCGGAGCCGTAAGACCGAGCCCGTCGGCCGTTCGCCGGATGACAGGGTTTTGTAATCGATACCCGGCGCTGCAACATCCCCGCCGCGCATGAAGATCACGGCCACCAGGAGAATCGGCGCAACCGCCGCCCAGGCCCATCTGTTTTCAAACAGGGCGCTGAAGACACGTCTTGTTTCATGCAAAATACCCCTAACGGGATTCACCGGGCGAGCCGTTTGTCGCGGCGGCGCATCGATCTTCTCCATCAACCGGTCCAGCCTCCCGGCATCCGGCACGACCGCCGCCAGATCATCCTGCACGACTGACTGCGCGGACCTCAACAGCTCCACCTCCTGGCGGCAGATATCACAGCCATCGATGTGCAGACGCATCGCTTCCATCTGCTCAGCGGAAAGTGTGCCGTTTACATACCAAGGCAGGTTGAGAAACTGTTGTTCGTGGTTGGATGCTGTCTGTTGAATGCTCATTGCTCTTCACCTCTGCCTGCTGCCGCCCGAGGATCCAGCTGCCCCAGGTATTCTCTAAGCTGTCGCCGCGCGTGGAACATGCGGGTTTTAACCGTGTTCACGGGACAATCCACAATCGACGCGATTTCATTACAGGAATAACCGAGCATGGTCAGTTCCATGACACTGCGGTGATTGGCGCTGAGCGACATCAGACCCGTCTGCAGCTGCACCCCGAGCTGCTGTTGCTGGAAGCGGCCTTCCGGGCCTGCATCCTCTTCATCCCGCAACCTGAGGGCGTGCTGTTCCAGTTCATCCATCTGCGGGCCGCGTGCCTCGCGATAATAGCGCTTCAGGCCTTTTCTATAGGCGATACCGATAACCCAGGTCCTGACCTTGGAGCGACCGCGGAAATCGCCGGCCTTCTGCCAAACCGTCAGTAACACATCATCCACCAGCTCTTCGCAGACCTCCCGCCGCTGCAACATGCGGAACAGATACTGGTAGATGGGTTGGTATAACTGCCTGTACAGAGCCTTGAACGCAGCCTTGTCCTTCCGTGCAATGCGCTCCAGCAATGCCAGGTCCGGATCCCCGTGGCCCTCCACTGGATAATCCTCGGCTAGTTGAGTTTGTTGAATGGCTAACATAGCACCTATCTGTCCCTATCGCATCCTGTCTACCCGTTGAGTACCCCCGTTCCGTGAAAAGGTTCATTTCCGAAGTGGAGTGACATGTTGAAGCGGGATTGAACCAAATCCGGGGATGGGGGAACTCAACACTATACTGGATGAAAACGACCAACCGAGGGGGCCTAGCGATGATGCAAAAACAGGTAAAAAATGTGCCTTTCTATGTTGTCTGTTCACTCTCTCTGATTCTGCTCGGCGGCTGTTCCCGTTCCGTGCCGCTGATCTCCCACGCCCATATCGGCCACGCACTCACCGCCTGGCGCGATACGCCGGGGCAGCAAGGCCTGTTCGTGATCGCCGAGGAGGAGACCGGAATCGCGCTTGACGAAACCGAGGCGGCCCGTGGAAGCGCCCCCTCATCCGAGGATCGCAAGCATCATTTGAGCAATGTTATCCATGCCCTGAATCCGGATAGGCGCGGTCGGGGCAATGGCAAGGGTTACGGGGCCATCCGCGCCCTGGGCGGCACTGCGGATCATCTGGTGTTCGCTGCCGAATCCGACGATGCCAGCGACAACCTGATTCGAATGGCCGCGGCATTTTCCGAGGGCGCAGGCGAGGTTTCACGCCAGCTGAAGCTGGCCACAGAAGTCGCCCTGCTCGCGGAACAGGCCGATGGTGATGAACAGGATCGCCTGCTGGCCAGGCTTGAAGGGATATTGTCACACGCCGTCCAGGGGAAGGACCTGAACGCAAACGGTGTCATCGGTGATACTGTGGCGGAGTACGGACTCGAGCAGCTGCGCAATGATATCTCCCAAGGACTGCATAACGAAACACCGGCCTATCAACCGTTGGGGAAGAAATACCTGTTCGGCCTGGTGCGCCTGCCCAGCGGCGGCTGGGCCTACCGTTTCGATTCAACCGACAAAAAAGCCAGATCACGTTATGGCTATGGTCACTACTGATTACATGAACAAGGGACGAGGCCTGTTACTGGCATCCTTGATCCTGTCTCTGGGTGTCGCCCGTGCCGAGACGGGGAAGATGCTGGATGATTGTGTCCAGATCGCGGGAGAGAGCGGGCTGAACGCCTGCCAGGAGTATGCCTATCTCCACCGTGGAGAGATAGCAACACTGTTGAAGTCCGCTGAAAGGCTGATTTTAAACGAGCGGTACCAACGGGCATTGCTGCTCTACAACACCGGCCTGCGTTACAACCCGGGAGACACGGGACTGACACGCGCCCGGCTACTGGCAACAAGCGACTGGGAAGAGAGCCGCTATCTGGGGTTGCGTGAGAACCAGCCGCAGCATGCCGGTAACATTGGCGTCAACGAGGAGCTCGACCGCATCAAATGCCAGACCCTTTCGGGTGAGGCCGCTCTCAGTGCCTGCCGCAGAATCATCCAGCCGGAACAACCTTCGAGTCGCAAGCTCGCGCTGAGATCCCCGGACTATCCGCAAGAGCCCACCTATTCCAGACTCGATCTGGGACATTTTCATGCCCTGGTGATCGGCAATAATCGCTATAGCGAATTCAATAAGCTGCAAACAGCGGTGAAGGATGCCAAGGCTGTCTCACGCATATTGCAAAACGAGTATGGCTTCAATGTCACCCGGCTCACCAATGCCACCCGCTACCAGATCTTCGATGCAATATCGAAGCTGCGCAACAGACTGACCGCCGAAGACAACCTGCTGATCTACTATGCCGGACATGGCTATCTCGATGAACAGACAGAACGCGGCTACTGGCTACCGGTCGATGCGGAACAAGACAACTATGCGAACTGGCTTTCCACCAGCGATATCACAGACATGCTCAACGGCATGGCCGCAACCCGGGTCATGGTGGTGGCCGACTCCTGTTACTCGGGCACGCTTTCGCGTTCCGTCAATGGCAAGCGCCTGCTCATTGACCGGGAGCAGGCCCTGATCATCAAGCGT
The DNA here is from genome assembly GCA_003058495.1 of gamma proteobacterium symbiont of Ctena orbiculata. GTDB lineage: Bacteria > Pseudomonadota > Gammaproteobacteria > Chromatiales > Chromatiaceae > Thiodiazotropha. The sequence goes on from QBVC01000007.1 coordinate 18,741, forward strand.
CTCGCCGGCAAGCGCTCTCGTACCGCGCTGACCTCGGGGGGACTCGAACCGGTGCTCGACTCCGGCTCTCATGGCCATTCCGTTTTCGCCAACGCCTTCCTCTCGGTGTTGCAAGAGAACACCGGCATCCTCGAGGGGGCGCGCCTCTTTTCACAGTTGCGCAGCAGAGTCATCCTGGCTGCGGACCAGACACCGGAGTATGCCGACATCCGTAAGGCCGGACATGAGGGCGGCGATTTCATTTTCATGAAACAGCCCAACAGCGCCAGAAACACCCGTTAATAATCCTGGTTAAACCCATTGCTCTGTGCTGAGTCTGCGACTTTGAGATAGTGCAATAAACACGAATAAAAAAATTTTCCTGGTTTTAAATCAAATTTTGTTCCTTGCATTAAACCATTTCAGTCCCAGCAGGCACTCATCAAGTGAGACACAAAATTTTAGGTGTCCGATTTTTAATTCCAAACCAGGAGATGAATGATGAAAGCGAAGCTTACTCCACTCTATGCCGCGACTGCGTTGCTGATGCTGGGCGCCGGTTCGGCATTTGCCGAGTCCACGATCGAAGGCGATGTCGAAATCAATGTCCAGACTGAGAACGTCATCAGTGCATCCATCGGTGACGGCAATACCAGCGAGGTGTCGATAGGCTCCATATCCGACAGCGAGGTCGGCGGAGACGTCACCATCGATGTCACCACGGGCAATGTCATCAGCGCCGCCATCGGCGACGACAATACAAGCACGGTAAACATCGGTTCAGTCAAGGGCAGCGAAGTGGAAGGTGACGTCCAGATCGAAGTGAATACCGAGAATGTGATCAGTGCCGCGATAGGTTCTGACAATACCAGTGAAGTCAACATCGGCTCGATTGTCGACAGCGAGCTGGGCGGCGATGCCACCATCAGTGTCGAGACCGGGAACGTGATCAGCGCCGCCATCGGCGATGGCAATACCAGTGAGGTATCGGTGGGCAGTGTCAAGGAGTCCGAAGTCGGTGGTGACGTCAATATCAGTGTCACTGCAGGCAATATCATCAGCGCCGCCATCGGCAGCGACAATACCAGCAAGGTCAGTGTCGGCAGTATTGAATGAGGGTGAAGGGATTCCGCCCAAGTCGGGGCGGAATCCATAATCCGCAGGAGCTCGTCATGTTCAATCCCAACAAAAGTCTGAAATCGGGTCTGCTTTTCTACGGCGTAGTATTCGCGACCGGTCTGTTTTATACCACCCTGCTCATGGCGCTGGCCGGAAAACAGTACCAGGCCGGCACCCTGCGGCTGGAGAGCATCTCCGCACGGATAACTATCGTTGTTGCCGATAGCCAGGGCATCAGTGTCGCAGCTTCCCCGGATCTGCCAAATGGCATGTTCGAGACCAGTCTGTTCGATGACACCCTGCTGATCAAACAGGAGGCGCAAGCCAGCCATGGCGATATCACGGTTATTTCCATGGGCAACCGAGGCGGCAATCGAAGCGCTGTCACCATCAACGGTGAGACCACCCTGATCGAAGGTAGCGGTGTAGTGGTTGCCGGCGATACACACCACCCGCTGCCAAGCCTCACTATCACCCTGCCAGCAGGCACAAGCGTCGAGCTGATCGACTTCCGAGGCAAGGCCGATATCGGCAACATCCATGCTCCACTGTATATCACCGGTGGTGGCCAGGTCCGATGCGGTGAGGCCACGCGGACAAAGCTGGACGTTGGCAGGAACGCAAGAATCCACATTGCCAGGGTGAGTGAAGTGCTGGAGATCAAGGCAGCGGGTAACAGTCGCGTCTATCTGACCGAGGGCGGTGTTTCTCGCATGCAGGCCGATGTGGAAGGTAACAGCCGGGTCAGATTCAGCGGTCGGGCGAAAAAGGCGGCGCTTTCGGTTACCGACAACGGGCGGCTGTTTGTCGCCTCCGTCGACCGACGTGAATCCACATCCATCAGTCGCAACGGTCGCTTGACCATCAACAACCGGTAACAGGAGAGCGCATCATGAAACTCCCCCATGCAAGATTAACCTCTGTCACTCTGCTCCTCATGGGCCTGGCAGGACCGCTCCAGGCCGACAGCAGCATCGATGGCGATGCCCAGATCACCGTCGAGACCGAGAACGTGATCAGCGCGGCCATCGGCAGCAGGACCCGCAGCGAGATCGCCCAGGGATCGGTGATCGACAGCGACGTCGACGGTGATCTGCAGGTCGATGTCGGTACGGAAAATGTCATCAGTGCCGCGATCGGTTCCTTGTCCCGTAGCGAGGTCAACGTCGGTGCCTTGAAGAACGCGGATATCGGCGGTGATACCAGGATCAGCGTGGAAGCCGAAAACATCGTCAGTGCGGGTATCGGTGCCGGCACGTTGAGCCGGGTCAATGCCGGTTCGGTGGTGGACAGCGATGTGGGCAGCGAGGTCGATATCAAGGTCAAGGCGGAAAACGTCATCAGCGCCGCGATCGGTGCCGGTGCGGCGAGTGATGTCAATCTTGGCTCGCTCACCAACGCCGACGTCGGCGGCGAGGCGAACATCGAGGTCAATACCGAAAACGTGGTCAGTGCCGCGATCGGTGCCGGCGCCCTCAGCGAGACCGATATCGGCTCGGTCAAGAACAGCCGTATCGGCGGAGACGCCAACATCAGCGTCAGCACGGAAAACGTCATCAGCGCGGCCATCGGCGCCGGTGTCTATTCCGATGTCGCGGTCGGCTCGGTGAAGAACAGCAGTGTCGGTGGCGACGCCACTATCAACGTCAATACCGGCAACCTGGCCTCCGCGGCGATCGGCGTTGGCCAATACTCCAAGCTGCACGTCGGCAACGTGGTCAACACATCGGTGGGCGGCAGCGCCAACATCAACGTCAGCACCGGCGACCTGGCGGCCTACGCCATCGGCGCCGGACCCTTCAGCACGCGTAATGAAGTCAACATCGGCAACGTCGGCAATTGAGGAGGCGTCATGAATAACCTGCAAGCCATTCCGTTTCTCTCAGCCATGGTGTTGATGTTCGGCCTTGGCTGGGTAGAGGCGGCTGATATCAACCAGCCGACCCACCTGCCGAACCGGGCGATGAACAAGATCAACCAGGTGCGGCTCCAGGGCCTGGTGGCCGAGGACGAGATCGAAAAGGATGTTGCACAGGAGTTCGGCAATATCGGAATCGATCGTTTGCAACAGACGGGCTGCAACCTGAACCTGGGCAACACCATTGTCTCCAGCGGCAACCTGTCGGGGGATAGGGATGTCATCATCACCGGTGATGTCATCAATTTCTGTGATCAGTGAAATCAGGAGATCGGGTCATGCTGAACGTTGAAAACAAGAATAAACCGATGGGATGCAGGTCAGCCATCGCGCTGATGCTTGCGGCAGGTCTGCTCTCATCCTGTGCCAGCCTGGATGAAAAACAGCGTGCCCGTGAGACCCATGCCACCAACGAGGTACGCATCGTCGCCACGCCCAATGCGGCGCCGCAAAGGGCGATCACCAATTTCAGCGAGTCGCTGCGCTGCATGGATGACCTCTTCCTGCGCTACCGCATTGCCGACATCAAGGTCGGCACCCAGGACATCCCGGACCGCACGGAGGTCGTGCTGGCCGGTACCAAGGATATGCTGATCAGCGCCCTGTCGCAGATGTCCATCGAGAGCCGCGCGATCCGCTTTGTCGCCCTGGGCCAGGACCTGGAAGACATCACCCGCTTTCACAGCCTGCATAGACTGAAAAACTTCACCGCACCCGATTTTTTTATCCGCGGCGCCATCACCCAGGTCGACCGCGGCGTGATCGAGACCCAGGTGAGCGGGGGGCTGGCGGTAGCGAATGCGTTCAGCCTGAGCGCGAGCAAGGACAATATCGCCTCGATCATCACCCTGGACATGAACATGGGGCTGGTCTCCAACCTGCAGATCATGCCCGGTATCACCTCGAGCAATTCGATCGCCGTCACCCGCAAGGGCAAGGGCCTGGATCTCAGCGGCACCATCAAGAAACTGGGTGCGGTCTTCCAGGTCGACTTCACCGAGAGCGAAGGGCTGCACCACGCGGTACGCACCCTGGTGGAACTGGGCGCCATCGAGCTGATGGGCCGGCTCACCCAGGTCCCCTACTGGGAGTGCCTCGACATCGAGACCACCAGCACCTTCGTGCAAAGCCAGATCGAGGACTGGTACAAGACCCTGAAACAGGATGAGTTGATCACCTTCGTCCAGGCCAAGCTGTTTGCCATGGGCCTCTATGGCGGTGCCGTCGACGGCGACAGGCATGCTGCCTTGAAAACCGCGATCGCACTCTACAAACGGGAGCAGGGGCAGATCGCCGACAGCAAGCTGGACTATGCACTCTACTACAGCCTGATCACCGATCCGACCCCGGTGGAGGCGCAGCACCGGCGTCTGCTGAGCAGGACCATCGAAGTGGAAAACCGCTACGAAGAGGAGTATTTCATTACACCGCAGAGCAAAACCGTTTCTCAAAACACCGGGCTCGAAGCCGATCATGTCACACCGCTGGATCTGGTGTTGACCACCGACCATGGCACCAAACCGGTCTACCGCCAGGGTGAAGCGGTGAGCCTGCAGGCCGAGCTGTCTGTGAATGGCCATCTCTACTGTTTCTATCAGCCGAATCCCGGCGAGATCATCAAGATCTTTCCCAACCGCTACCGTCCGCAAAGTCGGGTGGATGCCCTCGAACGAATCAGCATACCGGGCAGCGATCCCTACACCATACGTTTGGACCAGCGCCAGGTGGTCGAGAAGATCCTCTGCATGGCCTCCTACAAGGATGTCGAGGAGAAGATGCCTTTTGAATTGAAGGAGAAGAACCTGCAGCCAATATCCCTGCAGCGGCTGAAAAGGATCTATCGGCGCAATATCGCATCGCTGGACGACCTCTACGGCATCTACAAGGCCTCCACCGATGTGGTGCCGCTGAAACGAAAGATCCAGTTTGAAATCCAGTAAGGAGGAGTTCGTTATGAAAATCGAATTGAAACAAACCGTCACGGGAACAACCGGCCACGAACGTCTGACCTGGCTGCGTCTGCTGAGCAGAAAAGCCCTGATCTATCTGGCGCTGTGCGGCGGCATGGCACAGGCGGAGTCGCCAAACATCATCTACTATGAGGCGCCGCCAGCGGATGAGATCGCGGATATCCTGTTCAAGCCAAGGTACCGCGGTATCGAGTTCAACGACCAACCGGCACCGCAACAAGCAGCCAATGTCTTCGGCATGATGATCAATTTCGAATTCGATTCGATCAAGATAGTGCCGGACTCCCTACCCATGCTCGATGCCGTGGGCCGGATGATGCAGTTGGAACGGGTCGCCGAGCGGCGAATTGTCATCGAGGGCCATACCGACGCCATCGGCGGCGAACCCTACAATCAGCATCTCTCCGAGCGCCGCGCCCGCACCATCAAGCGCTATCTGATCAGCCGCTTCAAGATCGCAGCGGATCGCCTGGTCATCGTCGGCAAGGGCGAGACAGAGCCCCATGACCGCCGCCGCCCGGCAAACCCGGTCAATCGTCGGGTGCAGTTCCGGCCGTTGGGCTAGGCTTAACGGCAGCAGCGAAGGGAGAATAAAAATAACAATGGTGGTCGCTTAAACCCTGCAAGTGTACGGCAGATTCTTCCGGTTAATACTGCCCCCAAACCAAGAACTTAGCGCGAGGGGGCAAATGTTTACATAACCAGCACTTTTTATTAGCGTTAATTTGCGTTCATTTGCGGACGTAATTCTTATTCTTTGTTTTTCGAACCATCGACCAGATGCTCGGCAACCAGCTCGGTCAGGCTGATCACCTCGGTTTCCATTTCGTACTCCTCTATCCCCTCTTCCAGGATGATCCGGCAATTGGCGCAGGCGGTGACCAGGGTGTCGACCCCCGTCTCCTCCAACTGTCTTTTCTTGCGCTCGAAGACCCGCAGGCGCAACGGCTCGGCGCGATCGTTTGCGCTGACGCCGCCGCCTCCGCCGCAGCACCAGTTCATCACCCCGTGGTCCTTCATCTCGACGAAGGTCTCCGCCACCCCGTCGAGCAGCTCCCGGGGCTGTTGCACGACACCGCCGCGACGCACGATCTGGCAGGGATCATGGAGGGTCATTGGGGTGGCGCTTTTACCCTCGAGCTGCAGTCGTCCATCGCGCTTCAATTGTTCAAGCAGCTCCAGGATGTGCACTACCTCGAAGGGGTATTGACGCCCGATGAGATTCGGGCCCTCCCAACGAATCGAGGTATAGGCATGGCCACACTCGGGGCTGACGACATACTTGACGTTCAACTCCTCCGCCGCAACAACAATCCGGTTGACCAGTTCCGCCGCCGCCTCCCTGTTGCCGATCTGGATGCCGCTGTTGGTGGCCTCGAAGGCCTTGCTGCTGATGGTCCATGAGATCCCTGCAGCTTGGAAGATGCGGGCGATGCTCTCGATATATTCGGGAAAGTTGACCACTTCCATGGAGGAGAAGAGGGTCATGTAGTCGGCGCCCTTCTTGTCGATCGGGATCGCCAAGCCGGTATCCCTCTCCACGTGGGCCAGGGCCGCCTTGAGGGTCTTGAAGGTGACCCCCATGGGGCTGCCGATCTTCAATGCACGCTTGGTCGCCTCCTTCATGCCCTCCGGTGCATAACCGGCGACGGAGAATCCCTCACGCTGCCTGCGGATCATGTAGGTGATGTCGTTGCCCACCGGGCAGATCATGGAGCAGCGACCGCAGAGGGTGCAGCTGTCGTAGACCAGGGTCTCCCAATCGGCGAAGTCCTGCTCGGTCAGGGGCTCGTTGAGCCCGAACACGGCCCCCAGCTTGCCCCAGAAGGTATGCTCCCGCCGCCACAGCTTCCTCATCGGTTCCAGCTTGTAGATCGGCGTATAGCGGGGGTCATGGGTCTCGGTATAGAAGAGACAGGCCTCGGCGCAGAGTCCGCAGTGCACGCAGCTGGAGAAGTAGGATGAGATCCTGGCGTCGATCTGCTGGCGCAGCACCTCTACACCCTGCTCGAACTGTTCAATCATGAAACCCCCTATCCCTTATGCGTTGACACCCTTGCGGCCCATGGTTGCTCCGGTATAGCCGCGGCTCATGACGAAAGTGAAGGTATGCATCAGCTTGCTGAAGGGAAAGTAGATCAGCAGCAACTCGGCCAGCAGCAGATGGATCAGGCGCAGGGCCTCGAATGATTGCGCCAATGCCAGACAACCGGTGAGCATGACCAGGAACACCAGGATACTCCCCAGATGGTCATCCAGATCGGAAAGCAGGCGGGTGACCGGACTAAGCAGGCGATGTATCCACAGCAGCAGCAGGCCCAGAAATGCCAGTTCGGCGGAGAGGATGAAGGCCCAATGGGGCATGGTCGCCCAACCGAACCCGGTGATCCGCTCGGCGTAAAAATCGACATGGGGCTTGGCGAAGAAGAGCAGCGCAAACAGGCCGATGTGGAACAGATAGCCGGCGATCTGCAACAGCCGCCCGCGGGTGGCGGCGGTGCGCTCATAGACAGAGCGGCTGAATATGGTCCGGATGGCGCCGCTGGAGGCGCTGCCCCGGGGCGTCGAGAGATCGGGCCTGTTCCCCGCCATGAGAATGGTGACGATACGCCAGACGACACCGATGACGAAAACGGCCAGGGAAAAGGTCCATAGGGGACCGTCTATAAACTGACCGATCATTCCCCTGCCTCCCGCAGCTCCCTTCCCAGCGATCGATTGGTGTCGGGATCGCTGAATCGATTCACCGCCTCGTTGGATATGGCTTCACCCCGCTTCTCCATCTGGCTCGCCCAGTAGTCGTGATGCTCCTTGGCCCAGTTGAGGTCGCAGTAGCCCGTCGACATGCCTTCGATGGCGCCCTCCATGCCGATGGTGCCGATATAGATATGGCCCATGATCACCGTGATCATGAGGATCGCGCCGATGGCATGGCCCACATGGGCCAGCTCCATCCACTCCCTGCCCTGGCCGAAGATGGGAAAGATCAGCACCAGGCCGGAGGCGACGATCACCGAGCCGACGATGATCAGCATCCAGAACATGCTCTTCTCGCCCATGTTGAAGAAGTTCGACGGAACATGCTTCTTGCCGATGATGCCGCCGCCCCGCAACAGCCAGCTCATATCCCCCTTCTGGTAGATATTGCGGCGGACAAACTTGATAAAGACCAGGATCAGCGCCACCAGGAAGAGCGGCCCCATCAGGTTGTGGCCCTCCTTGCTGGCCGAGGCGATGACCGAGAAGAGCTCCTTGCCGAAGATGGGTATCAGCAGCGGGCGGCCGAAGAGGATGATCAGCCCGGTCAGGGCGAGAAAGATAAAGATCGAGGCGATGAACCAGTGGATCAGCCGCTCATAGCTGGTGTACCGGGGCAGCTTCCTGTCCGAGGCGCCACCCGCTATTCTCACCTTGCCGCGAATCAGATAAAAGAGGATCAGGAAGAGACCCATACCCAACAGCAGATAGCCGCCGATGGGAATCAGCTGGTCCATGCGGAACTTGCGCCATTTATCGCCGTTGGCGTTGATCAGCACACCCGAGTCCACCCCCCTTACCTGGGTGGTGCCGGTGGTCGCCATATCCCGCTGCCTGATATCCCGCCACAGGTCCGCCGCGGGATTGAGCACCGCCGGCGGCGGCAGGCCCTTCACCTGTTTCGACTCGGCGAGACCCTGCCCTGGCAGCAGCATCAACCACAGCAGGAGTAGCGACCAGGCCGCGGCTTTGGCGCCAAGGCTGCCGGGTGGGATGGATATGCTGATCATAGACCCCATCTTTCCCTATGACCGTTACTCTTTCGCGCTGCTCTTGCCGGCGGCGTTGTAAGGAGCGCGGAAAGAGGCGTCGCGATAGGAGACCCCCCGGGCCATCACACTGGCACTGCGGTTGATGATGCGCTTGCGATAGATCTCGGAGATGGTATCCGAGTCACCGGCCAACAGCGCCTTGGTGGAACACATCTCCGCGCACAGCGGCAGCTTGCCCTCGGCGAGGCGGTTGGAGCCGTATTTCCTGTGCTCGTCCGAGCTGTTGTCGGCCTCGGGTCCGCCGGCGCAGAAGGTGCACTTGTCCATCTTGCCCCGGGTGGCGAAGGCGCCATCCTCGGGAAACTGCGGCGCGCCGAAGGGGCAGGCGTAGAAGCAGTAGCCGCAACCGATGCAGATATCCTTGTCATGGAGGACGACACCATCCTGGGTGGTATAGAAGCAGTCCACCGGGCAGACCGTGGCGCAGGGCGCGTCCGAGCAGTGCATGCAGGCCACCGACAGGGAGCGCTCGCCGTCGTCGCCGTCGTTGATGGTCACCACCCGGCGGCGGTTGACGCCCCAGGGTACCTCGTTCTCGTTCTTACAGGCGGTGACGCATGCATTGCACTCGATACAACGTTCCGGATCGCAGTAAAATTTCATTCGTGCCATGTTGATATCCTCTGTTTAAAACCCAGTTATGCCTTGCTGATGCGGCAGAGACTGCATTTCGTCTCCTGCATCTGCGTCACCGAGTCGTAGCCATAGGTCATGGCCGTGTTGCAGGCTTCACCCAGCACATAGGGATCCGCCCCCTCCGGATATTTGCTGCGCAGATCCTTGCCCAGGAAGTGACCGCCAAAATGGAACGGCATGAAGGCGACGCCGGCGGCAACCCGTCGGGTCACCATCGCCTTGACCTTGATGCGGGCGCCCTCGGCGCCTTCCACCCAGACGTCCTCGCCATCCTTTACCCCGGCATTGTTGGCATCCCGCGGATGCATCTCGATGAACATATCCTGCTGCAGTTCAGCCAGCCAGGGATTGGAGCGGGACTCGTCGCCGCCGCCCTCGTACTCCACCAGACGCCCCGAGGTGAGGATGATCGGGAAATCCTGGGAGTAGTCCTTGGCCTGGATCGAGCCGTAGCGGGTCGGCAGGCGGTAGAAGGATTTGCGATCTTCATAGGTGGGATACTTCTCCACCAGGTCGCGCCGGTTGGTATAGAGGGGCTCGCGGTGGATCGGCACCGGATCGGGGAAGGTCCAGACCAGGGCCCTCGCCTTGGCATTGCCGAAGGGGGCGCAGCCGTGCTTGATGGCGACCCGCTGGATACCGCCGGAGCGGTCGGTCTTCCAGTTCTTGCCCTCCGCCAGCGCCTTCTCCTCCGGGGTCAGATCGTCCCACCAGCCCAGTTTCTTCAACAGATCGGCGGTGAACTCCGGATGGCCGTCCTTGAGCTCGTTGCCCACCGGGTAGGAGCCCTCGGCGAGGAGGTTTTCCCCATTGCGCTCGACACCGAAGCGGGCGCGGAAGTTGAGGCCGCCCTTGGCCACCGGCTTGCTGGTATCGTAGAGATTGGGGGTGCCCGGATGGCCCATCTCCGGGGTGCCCCAGCAGGGCCAGGGCATGCCGTAGTACTCGCCGTCGCAGGGACCGCCCTCCGCCAGCAGGCTGGTATAGTCGAAGGTGCCCCAGTTCTGCTGCTGCTTCTTCATCCGTTCCGGACTCTGGCCGGTATAACCGATGGTCCACATGCCGTTGTTGAACTCGCGGGTGATGTCCTCGATCAAGGGCTCGTCGTTCTCCACCTTGATGTTCTTGAACAACTCGTTGGCGAATCCGAGCTTGCTGGCCAGGCGATACATGATGGTATGGTCGGGCAGGGATTCGAACACCGGCTCGATGACCTTGTCCCGCCACTGCAGCGAGCGGTTGGAGGCGGTGACCGAGCCATAGGTCTCGTACTGGGTGGCGGCGGGCAGCAGGTAGACGCCGTCGGTCCTGTCGTGCATCACCGCGGAGACGGTGGGATAGGGATCGATGATCACCATCATGTCCAGCTTCTCCATCGCCTTCTTCATCTCCTGGCCACGGGTCTGGCTGTTGGGTGCATGTCCCCACAGGATCATCACCCGCAGATTGTCTTTCTGCGCGATATTCGCCTTCTCTTCCAGCACACCGTCGATCCAGCGCGAGACCGGGATGCCCTTGGTATTCATCACCACTAGGTCCTTGCCCTTGGACTGCTCGTAGCTGCCCTGGTCGAAGCGGCCGGCCAGCCAGTCGTAATCCACATCCCAGACCTTGGCCCAATGACCCCAGGCTCCCTTCGACAGGCCGTAGTAGCCCGGCAGGGTATGGGAGAGGACGCCGAAGTCGGTGGCCCCCTGTACGTTGTCGTGGCCGCGGAAGATGTTGGTGCCGCCGCCGGAGGTGCCCATGTTACCCAGGGCCAGCTGGAACACGCAGTAGGCGCGGGTATTGTTGTTGCCGATGGTGTGCTGGGTGCCACCCATGCACCAGATGAAGGTGCCGGGACGGTTGTCCGCCATGGTCTTGGCGGCGGCATAGATCTGGTTTTCCGGTATGCCGCTGACCCGCTCCACCTCGTCGGGGGTCCACTTGGCGATCTCCTTCTTCACCTCCTCCAGGCCGTAGACCCGCTGGCGGATGAACTCCTTGTCCTCCCAGCCGTTCTTGAAGATATGCCAGAGCATGCCCCAGATGACCGGTATGTCGGTACCGGGGCGCAGCCGCAGGAATTGATTGGCATGGGCGGCGGTGCGGGTGAAGCGGGGATCGATGACGATCAGCTGGGCATTGTTCTGCTCCTTGGCCTTGAACACATGCTGCAGCGAGACCGGGTGGGCCTCCGCCGGATTGCCGCCGATGATCAGGATCGACTTGGCGTTGTGGATGTCGTTGTAGGAGTTGGTCATGGCGCCGTAGCCCCAGGTGTTGGCGACACCGGCGACCGTGGTGGAGTGGCAGATGCGGGCCTGGTGGTCCACATTGTTGGTGCCCCAGAAGGCGGCGAACTTGCGGAACAGGTAGGCCTGCTCGTTGTTGTGCTTGGCCGATCCCAGCCAATAGACCGAATCGGGGCTCGACTGCTCGCGCACCTCGAGCATCTTGTCGCCGATCTCGTTGATCGCCTGCTCCCAGGAGATGCGCTTCCATTTGCCGTCCACCAGCTTGGTGGGATATTTCAGCCGCCGCTCGCCATGCCCATGTTCACGCACCGATGCGCCCTTGGCGCAGTGAGCGCCCAGGTTGAAGGGGTGATCGAAGGCCGGCTCCTGGCCTGTCCAGACACCGTTCTCGACCTCGGCAATGATGCCGCAGCCCACCGAACAGTGGGTGCAGATGGTCTTGATCTGTTTCGCCTCACCGCCCTCGGCTGTCGCCGCATTGGCCTTCTTCATCATTCCCGGCGCGAAGCCGCCGGCCAGTGCCGCACCGCCAGCGACCAGGCTGGAGTTGCGCAGAAAGTCGCGGCGGCTCATGGTCATTTCGCCGGGCGATCTCTCGGCTGGATTCGATTGGCGACTGTTACCGCTTACCAGATCGGAGGTTTTTTGCAGTTTCATTCAGATATCCTCGAAAATCTCAACTCACTGTGGAATGGCACTTACTTAAGCCAAGAACCACCGTCATCAGCCAAGAAATACCGTCATCCCGGCGCAGGCCGGGATCCAGAATGCTTGAGGGTGACGGTATTCCTGGATTCCGGCCTGCGCCGGAATGACGAAAATCCTGAAATTCATCTTAAGTGAGTACAGTTCAACTTACGGTGGACTTGTAATAGGCCGCAATGTGAGGGGTCAGACGATAGCCCTTCTTTGCCTTGGGCGCTTCGGCGGATGCCTCATCCTCTATCGATGCCGTGGTCAGGCCGGGGAGGCTGACTGCCACGGCGGCGCCGACGCCGGCAGTCGCCGAGCCGCGCAGAAACGCCCTGCGCTTCTGATCTGGAGTCTGCTTAAGCTCTTTTTTCATGAAATTCTCCTGCGGTCGGATTCTCGGTACGGTTTGGACTGGCCAATACTCTCTTTACGACTGAATGCGCAGCGTTCGTCCTGACCCGCTGTTGATTAGGCCGTGCTTGGCGAGCGCTATACCGGCATGCTCAGGTAGCGTTTCTCCATCGCCGCGAAAGCGGCGCCGAAGCGCCCCACCGCGCGATAGAAGACCGCTGTTTTCGCCTCGCTCAAATCGGCGAAAAAGCGCTCCAGCCAACCAGCCATGTGTGACTCGAAGAAGTGCGATTGGCGCTCGAATTCGATCCCTTCGGTGATCAGCATCCCCATCACCTCGCACAGTGCGGCGACGTGATCCTCCGGTTCCGTGACCCCCTCCTGGCGCTGGAAACCGAGCCTGGCGAGATCGTCGCGCAGGCGTCCCAGGGGTTTCTCCATGAGAAAACCGGTGAGATACCAGGAGCCGTAGGGCACCAGCTCGCCGCGGCCCATGCCGATGAACAGATCGTGAAACTCGATCTCCACCGCATCCGGCCTCGAGTCGGAGGCGGAGAGGCCCAGCATCGACATCGCCAGGGCCATCTCGTCCCTGTTCGGCTCGATGGCCGCGAAGCCCGCCACCCTCTCGAGCATCCCCTGGTCCGGGGACTGCCTCAGCAGATGAGCCAGCATGCCGTAGGCGCCTATTCGATAGTGTTGCTCCTCATCCAGGTCGACCGCCAAAGGCAGTTCCAAGGCCTCGGACAGCTTGCCGTCCGCGCATTCGTCTTCGGTCTGGACAGCTTGGCTCATATCGCTCATCACACTCTCCTCAATCGAACTTAGGTGCAAACAACGGACCAGCTTTTGCGGAAAAGAAATGACAAATAGGGCTGAATTCGACCAACCCCGACCCCTTCCGCACCTGCGTCACCCTGTCCGCATGGGGGACGCTTCGCCGCCCCGTCCCGGCGATCGGCGTTCGCCCGCCCTCAGCCGGTCGCTTCCGCTACGGCACTATTGTCGCAGGCGCCCATCCACATCCCCGCCCATGGCCTCCTGATCCTGCACAATATCGACAACCCGGCAGGCGTCGCAGAGGGTCAGGCGCTTCAGCGCCCGCTCGCTCTGGAACATGTAGTGATCCTTGAGCTTGCTGCGCATCTTTTCGATCACCGAGCGGGTGGCGAAGGGCTTGCCGCAGGCGGTGCAGCGGAAGGGCTGCTCCTCGTGGAGGGTGCGCAGCCGGTTCCGGCTCTCGGCCTCGAACAGCAAGCGCGGGGTGATCCAGATCGCATCCTCCGGGCAGGTGCGGGTGCAGAGACCGCACTGAAGGCAGTTGGCCTCGAGGAAGCGAAGCTGGGGCAGCTCTCCATCACCACTCTGCAGCGCCTTGCCGGGACAGGCGCCGACACAGGAGAGGCAGAGGGTGCAGGCCTTCTGCTCCACATAGACGGTGCCGAACGGCGCACCCGCGGAGAGGCTTGCCATCGGCTTGGCGCGCTCCGCCTGGGCAAAGAGATGATCGAGGGCGAAATAGATCGACTGCCGCTTGCCGCCGATTCCGGAGTAGGCCGCCGCCTCGATTCCAGGCATCGCCCCGGCCCCCTCCTGGTGCAGGTTTTGGTGGGTAGCAAGCCTGATCGCGGTCTGGGGATAGCCCATCGCGCCGAGTATTTCACCCGCCAGGGTCAACTGCTCCCGCATCGCCCGGGCAACCTTCGGCGGCATCCCGCCCCCGTCCGCCAGCACCACCCGGCTGGCGCCGTAGGCAAGCGCGCTCAGCCAGCTATCCATGCCGACACTGGCCAGCTCCTCCACTGCAACCGGCAGATAGTGGCTGGGAAGCCGATCCGGCAAGGGATCGTCCGAGGCGGCGTGAAACACCACCACCGGGGATCCACCCCCCTGTTCCCGATAGACCTGCAACAGCCTGCGCAGCCGCTGCAGACCGTCCTTGAGCGAGGGAAAGACATAGCGAATCGCGCCGCTGGGACAGACGCTGGCGCAGGCGCCCCCGCCCTGACAGAGATAGCTGTTGACCTCGATGGTCTCGCCCAGACTGGTGATCGCGTCGGCGGGACAGGCATCGAGGCAGCGGGTGCAGGCCTGCTTGCCCGAGCGGCCATGGGCGCAGATCGACGGATCGTAGTCGAAGTAGCGCGGTTTCTCGAAGCTGCCGGTCATCTGCGCGACCTCCTCGATCACCGTTGCGATCTGATCCTCCTCGCCGCTGCTGTGGTAGTAGCCGGGAGGGGTCATGCCCCGATCCAGCAAGGGTTGCGGCGACAGATCGAGTATCAGATCCACGGCAAGGGTCTCGGCATTGGCGCGTCCCGCCTCGCCGAGCGCTAGCTTGAAGGCGCCGAGATAGCCCTCGATGCGTAATTCGCGCCCACCCAGGGGCACTACCGGGGCGCCCGGCTCCTCGGCGCCCCGGGTCAGGATGACGATCGGACTAAGGCGCTCGTTGAGCCGCGGCGCGATCTCCTGTGCCAGTTGATCGCCGATCACCGCGATCCGGCCGCGGGACTGGTAGTTCACCAGGCTGGTCGGCTCCACGGTCACCGCCTGCAGCGCCTGCAGCGCCTGTTCCCGCGCCTTGCGGTTGACCACTGTCTGGGACCTCGTTATCGAATCACTCATGTCGCAACCTCGTCGCTCGGATCGGCCTTCCCTGCTGAGTTGGATGGGGCTTCGGGCTCTTCCCCCTCACCGGCCCCACTGCTTTCTGCCCGCCTATCTCCAGCCTCTTCATCTTCCCCTTCAATCCCTGTATCCCCTGCCTCCTCTCTGCGCGCCTGCTCACGCTTCGCCTCCTGCTCAAGCCTGTGGCGCAGATCCGCGGTCATCACATCACCGAGTTTTTCAAAGCTGGTGAAGTCCTCGGCGTAATCATCCAGGCCGTCACAGACATTGAACGCCGCGCTTTGAAACAGCTTGCGCAATGCCAACTGACGCAGCCCATCGGATACCCGCGGGGAGAGAAAACCGCTGTAGTCGGCGTTTTCATCCAGGCTCTCCAACGGCGGCATATCTTCATCGCCGGGGGGCTGCTCCTCGACAACCTCCCGCTCCTGTTCCACGGGCGCCTGGCGGGAGGCCTGTTTTCTCTCCGACCAGCGACTGTAGAAGTTGCCGCGCCGCTCGGCGATGGTCTCCGGTGAATCCTCAGATTTCATGTCCCTGCGGCCTCTGCTGCGACGTCTTCCAATTGGCGCGCTTGCGTTTGCTGCGCTTGTTCGGGGTGTAGTGCTCGAGGACGAAGGCCTCTGTCCAGCGGTAGAGCTCGGCGGGCATGGGTACCGTATAGACGGTCTCATCCCCCTCCAGGTAGGCATGGGCCTCGTCGTAACTGAGGCTGACCAGGAAGGGTTCAGGCTTGCCCTGATCATCCAGGTTCGCCACCACATAGCAGTGGGGCTGGGGCGAAAGCAGATTGTAGTAGTAGCTCTCACACTCATCCCGGTGCAGCTTCAGGGTGAAGCCGGAATAGAGATAGCGGGCGATCCGCCCCTCCTGATGGATCCGGCTGGAGTTCCCGGCGCTCTCCTGCTGCGTCTCCGCCGCGGCGATCAGGCCCACCGCCTCCCAGCTGCTCTCCAGCCAGGGCGAACCGCTGGGCGACTGCTGCATGATCACGGAAACATTGAATTTTGTGGGGCTATCGTCCCCTCTGCGGGGATTGTTCGCTGTCGTCATGGTTCCAGGCCTTGGGGATATTCGAACCTGTTACCGCAAGTTGCATACCAATCGGGCAATAGGGCAGAAAAGTCGCCAAAGCGTCGCAGCGGGAAAATAATCCGTAAATCGCCAAGGGGGAAAATCAGGGCAAAATGTCCCGTTCGCTATCAGTGAAGTGGGACATTTCTGACCAGTTGTCTCACTCCCGGGTCATCCTGCATGGGTAATTCAAGCCGCAGCGACATACCGGCACGCCGGATGACGGGCCCCCATGGTCAGTTCATCGGCCGGTGCGGTCTTACCCGGCAACCGCAGAGTCGGCGTCCAGGCCCCGTCAAGCAAGGCATCTGCGGGGGCCGCGGCGGCGCACCCAGCCGTCCATCGGGCGGACCCAGGCAGGCCAGCGCCAGGAGATCATCCGGGTTTATTTCAATAGGTACGGTATTTGCGTAAGGATCCTGAGACAACCCCTGAGAGAGCGAGCGTGAACAGAGAGAGCACCGAGCAACAGATCCCCTCATCGCTGATCGATCGTTTCAATCGGCGCATCAACTATCTGCGCATCTCTGTCACCGATCGCTGCGACCTGCGCTGTGTCTACTGCATGGCGGAGGATATGCAGTTCGTACCCCGCTCCCAGCTGTTGACCCTGGAGGAGCTGTTTCGGGTAGGCAAGTCCTTCGTCGACATGGGGGTGAGAAAAATCCGCATCACCGGGGGCGAGCCCCTGACCCGACGCGGCGTGATGCAGCTCTTCGAGGCCCTCGGCGAGCTGCAGGGGCTGGATGACCTGACCCTGACCACCAACGGCACCCTCCTCGGACGCTATGCCCAGGCACTGAAGGATGCGGGGGTGACCCGGGTCAACATCAGCCTCGACTCCCTGCGCGAGGATCGCTTTCGCAGGATCACCCGGATCGGCGATATCCACCGCACCCTGGCCGGTATCGATGCCGCCCTCAAGGCCGGCTTCAAACGGGTCAAGCTCAACTCGGTGATCATGAAGAATCGCAATGACGACGAAATCCACGACCTGGTCGCCTTCGCCGAGGCGCGGGGCATGGATATCAGCTTCATCGAGGAGATGCCCCTCGGCGATACCGGGGATCACGACCGCGGGGAGCTCTACTACTCCAGTCAGCAGGTGCTTGGGGATCTGCAGCGGCGCTACGAGCTCCTACCCACCACCGAAACCACCGGCGGTCCGGCGCGCTACTACCGGATCGACGGCAGCGATACCCGGGTCGGTTTCATCTCGCCCCACAGCCACAACTTCTGCGAACACTGCAACCGGGTACGCCTCACCGCTGAGGGCCGCCTGCTGCTCTGTCTCGGACAGGAACACTCGGTGGACCTGCGCCGGGTGGTGCGCGCCAACCCCCTGGACGACGAGCCCCTGCGCCGGGCGATCATCGATGCCATGGAGATCAAGCCCAAGGGGCACGAGTTCGACCTGACCGCGAAGCCGGTGCTGTTCCGTCACATGAACGTGACCGGCGGTTGAGACAGAACTATGCAGGCAGCAGACGAAAAACAGCGCCCTTTGATGTCCGATGCGGGACTCAGCGCCGCGGTGGAGGCGGTTGCCATCGACGAGTATGGCGAAGTCAGGGATGGCCATGTGGCCGCGGAACGGGCGCTGACCCTCTATCTGGATAAGAAGGAGCTGGTCACCCTGATGACCCTGGGCACCCGGCCGGAGATGCTGGTGCTGGGCTGGCTGCGCAACCAGCGACTGGTGGAGCGCATCGACCAGATCAAGGCGATTCAGGTCGACTGGGAGACCGATTCCGTCGCCGTCACCACCCACCGGGGTGTGGAGGGGCTCGAGGAGAAGATGGCGCGCAAGACCGTCACCACCGGCTGCGGCCAGGGTACGGTGTTCGGCGATCTGATGGACGACCTGGAGAGGATCGAACTGCCGCGGCGGGGAATACGTCAATCGGAGATCTACGCCCTGTTGCAGACGCTGAACGAGCATAATCAGGTCTACCAGCGGGCGGGGGCCGTGCACGGCTGCGCCCTCTGCAGCGAGGGTGAAATCCATACCTTCATCGAGGATGTGGGCCGGCACAACGCCGTCGACGCCATCGCCGGCCAGATGTGGCTCGAGGGGATGGACGGCGGCGACAAGATCTTCTACACCACCGGCAGACTGACCTCGGAGATGGTGATCAAGGTCGCACAGATGGGGGTCCCGATCCTGCTCTCCCGCTCGGGGATCACGCAGATGGGGTTGGAGCTGGCGAAGAAGGTCGGCGTCACCCTCATCGCCCGCGCCAAGGGCAGGCACTTCCTGGTCTACAACGGCGCGGAACAGGTCAGCTTCGATGCGGTGCCGAAGCCGCATCCGCAGGGTTCGGGTTCACGACATGTCAGTCGGATCAAAGGCCGATAAGGGAGGCGAGTGATGGTTGCGGTGATGTCCCAGGATCAACATGTCTTCATGAACGTCAAGCAGGTGGCGGAGTATCTCCATCTCAACGAGAAGAAGATCTACGCCCTGGTCAACGAGGAGCGGATTCCGGCGACCAAGATCACCGGCAAGTGGCTCTTCCCGAGAGAGCTGGTCGATCGCTGGATGCTCGACTCCGCCCACGGCGGCCTGATGACCAACCGGCTGGTGATCGCCGGCAGCGACGACCCCCTGCTCTATCGTCTGATCATGACCTTCGCCAACGAGACCGGCTCTCACGCCCTGATCAGCTACTCCCCGACGGGCACCCGGCTCGGCCTTGAACTGCTGCAGGCCAACCGCATCGACGCCTGCGGCATCCACTGGGGCCCCAACGAGGAGAGCCATACACGCCACCCGGCGCTGCTGCGCCAATACCCCCAGTATCGCCAATGGGTGTTGATCCGCCTGTTCCGCCGCGAGCAGGGATTGATGGTAAGCCGCAAGATCGGGCAGCGCATGCTGCAGCCGGAGCATCTGTTCGACCACGAGTTCCGCTGGACCATGCGCCAGAGCGGCGCCGGCGCGCAGCGTTTTCTGCTCGAGGTGCTGAGCAACTACGGCACCAGCGCGGAAAAACTGAACACGGTCGGCACCGCTCTGTCGGAGCGCGAGGCCGCCGCCAGCATCGCCATGGACCAGGCGGACGTGGCCCCGGGAGCCCGCGCCGCCGCCAACGAATATGGCCTTGCCTTCATCCCCTTCGGCTGGGAGTCCTTCGACCTCACCCTGCCCCGCAGCATCTGGTTCCGGCGCCTGTTCCAGGACCTCATCGGACGCCTGCGTTCATCCGAATGCGGGGCCATGGCGAAGCAGTTGACCGGCTATGATCTGCGTGAGGCGGGTGAGCTGGTGTGGGGGGACGAATGAACTATCCAAACCCACCGGATTTCCCAGCATAACCTATCTTGGAAAAGAGCAGACAAATCGTAAGCTGCTGGGAAGTATTGAGTTCTTAATTTTGAGTTGGTCAGTGGATTGATACCCCTCTCTCTAAAATACTATAGATTCATCATGACTTCCCACCAAAGAAACAACCGCGATTGACAAGACCGAGTTCAGGCGTATACGTATTTCCAGGTAGTACATTCGTTGTTTCAGAACACATAGTGGTGGGGCAGGGCCCCACCGATTAACTTGATATGGAATCCAACAGAATTAGAGAATGGGTCTTTGATCCATATGTGCACGCATATAATCGCATCACAGCATCAAGGGTTTTTATAGATATTGCGAAGTTTATATTCTATCTGGCAAACCGGTTTGATCTAGGCACATAAAAAAAGACACAATACTTATGAAATTCGCTGTCCTGACATCAGCCTGATGAAATATATCCATGAAGACCGGCTATCTAACACTCGAGACGCATCCGGAACACCAGGGTATGGTACGCGTCATGGTAAAGGATGAGTTGCCCAACACCCAGGACGGCAGTTACGGCTCCCATGTCCGCTATATCGCCCGCTTCAACGATATCGAGGCGGGCCAGATGCATCTGCACAACATGATGCACAACCAACTGGTCGACCTGGACAACCATATCTACCGCATCGACCTGAACAGGGCGATCGCCGCCATCGAGGCCGATGACCTCAATCATGCCCGGGTGTGGATCGACCCCTCACTGAGCGACAGCGACAGGAGCCAAATCGATCAGCAGGCAAGCAGGTTCAAATTGCGGCATAAGAGATGGAATACATTTTGGTTGTTTGTTGGCGGCTTTTTTATTGTGTTGTTTTTTGTCATGAGCACCATTGGTCATATATAGAACCAACCATATAACAGGTAGGTTCGGCATGCCGCAACGCAGATCAACCAATTTTCTTGAGTTCCTCGCGCAAAATTTTGCGTAACGTTTTTGCATCTATAGCAGTATTA
This sequence comes from gamma proteobacterium symbiont of Ctena orbiculata, assembly GCA_003058495.1. GTDB lineage: Bacteria > Pseudomonadota > Gammaproteobacteria > Chromatiales > Chromatiaceae > Thiodiazotropha. The sequence goes on from QBVC01000007.1 coordinate 39,458, forward strand.
CTTTTTCGGAGCGTTTCCCGAAGCGCCTCGTTAATCAGTGTTTGATACCCTTGACCCAGCCCGTCTCCCTTTTTTCTATAGGCCTCGATAATATCATCATCCAAATAGATGGTAATACGCGTCTTACCCGTACTCTTTGCCACGGCTCCGCGTTTGCCATGACTAAAATCATACTCCTTTCTCATAACATATACGCTCCGCCTTTGTAGCCCTACGAGCCGAAATGATCCTTATTGAATCACCACGGTATGTGTAGACAACCACAACCAATCTAGCGTGCATCAAGTCCAGGCAACACATAACGCTCTTCAATCGTTGTGCCGGGATCGGGCATCGATAGTGCATGCAGATCGTAGAATGCTGGCTCTACATCAGAGAAGCTAACTCCGTGCTTGATTAAATTTGACCTTGCCTTTGCAGGGTCCCATTTAAACTCCATAGTTAATATATATGCATATTATATGCATATGTCAAGGTATGACTCGTACTTGGAGAGGTACAAGACAAAGCCAACCGGATAGGTTGACCTCATCAGGTCCGCGTCACGAAGGTCAGTTTGCCGCTGCTTGCAGCCGCCAGCCAGAACCAAATAAGCCGCGCTTGCGATTCCCTAACCTTGCGAGAACCACAAGCCCGGATATAAAAAGCACCAGCGGGGCGGGCAAGGGCACTGCATTCAGGGTGACATTCGTAGGGAAGCTGTCGAGGATATAGCCATTGTTATCTACGGCCGATAGTTCAAGGCTGAAATAGGTGCCATTCGCCGCCATGCCGTTCAATCGACCATCGATGTAGTCAAGGTGTCTTCCGAACACGTTAACCTGCGCATCAGGCGCCACCAGAAACCAATCCGTATCGAATCCACCGTACAGATTGGCTATGGAATTATCGAACAGATGAACCGTCGAATAAATGCCGCTATGGATATTTGCGATACTGTTATCACGCATATTCAACCAGCTTATCATGCCGGCGTCGTATGCGTTGACCGTGGATTGCTGATAGGCATCTATAAAAGATGCGCCATGAAAGTTGTTGATATTGAGTGTTGATGTGTCATACACATCCACAAAAACCTCTCCCCACGGCAGCTCGACTTCTTGGTTGCCACTGACAGTCAAGGCGTTGGCCGTCAGGCTGAAGAGAGACAGGGTAACACTGAAAAGACCAGAGAGCAGGTGCTTAGAATTCCACATACCGCACTTCCTTTGTTTATTTCCTTTATACCGGAACGGACCATCGGGTGATGAAGGCGGAAATATTACAGTTCCATTTATCCGAACCAGCTCCTATTGAAAACCCTGGGCTTGGCCCATGGCATCCTCTTGAACCGTCATCCTGAGTTAACTAGGTTGAGACAGCTGTGTCGGCAAACCTAACATAATTTCAACCACAAGTAATGTGGAATTTAGTTCCCATACGCTGTCAGCTTTCGTGCAGCCTGGGCATCAGTTCAACCAGGTTGCAGGGGCGCGTCCTGTAGTCGAGCTGGGCCGAGATCAGTTTGCTCCAGCCGTCCATGCAGGCGCCGGTGGATCCGGGCAGGCAGAAGATGTAGGTGCCGTTGGCGACACCCGCCAGGGTTCTCGACTGCAGGGTGGAGGTGCCGATTGTCTCGTAGGAGAGGACGCGGAACATCTCGCCGAAACCGTCGATCACCTTGTCGAGCAGGGGCGACACCGCTTCCGGCGTGCCATCCCTGCCGGTCAGGCCGGTGCCGCCGGTGGTGATCGCAATCTGGATGTCCCCATCCGCGATCCATTTGGAGACCACTTCGCGGATGCGGTAGATATCGTCGGGGACGATCACCTTGTCGGCCAGCCTGTGCCCCGCCTCCTCGAGCAGCGTCTTGAGCTTGTGGCCTGATTTGTCGGTCTCCTCCGTTCTCGTGTCCGAGACGGTCAGCACCGCGATGTTTAATGGGATAAAATCTCTTTCACTGCTCATCGGGTAGTATCTCCTTTGGTATAACTGCGTGATCGCAACCCACTGTCCGGTTCTAACAGACAGAGATTCATCCACAATTATTACCAATCTGTTTTTGGTGCTCTTTCGCTGTTGATCATTAGTGTAAAAATACCGGCTTGATCCATGATTTGAAAGATCATTTATCACGATTGCAACAATATGATCAGTCAAGATAGTTCAGCCTCAACCATTGTCACTTGAATCGAAACGTCAACTATCCCACCGTTATTCAGATTGCATATCCGTGCAAATGATTAAGTAGGTACCTAACGATATAGTTGCTGCTACGCCTTCAGTCTCAAATTGGCCGCATGCAGAGAATGTCTCTCGTATTTCAATCCATGCTTGGCTAGGGTAAAACTGCGTCACTTTCACAACGTTTGCTAATATCTCCTCCTGTCATACCCTGCTCAGATTCTGCTTCACAACCGTTTTGCGGTGTTCCGTTAAACCCGTGAATATGGCCCCCTCGAATAACTTATTTTCAATCATGGTAATTAACCGGTTTCGCCGGGAAGCGCCATGATATGTCAAGGGGATTTATAAAATACGGCTATGTGGCTAAGTTTTAAAGATCGATTCCAACTGACGCCATGGGGTGTCGAATAATTTAACACTGTAATATTCCTCATTAAAATTGTGAACTTGTAATCATTGTTAAGTCAACCTGTTATCTTTTTTGGCCCATATTTTGCAGGGTTTATGTGGCGTGAATAGGTTGAGTTCATAAGCTCGGGGAACGTTATTAATAGGTAGTGGATCACTCTCAAACATGCAGTTGCCAGCTCGCAATATGCAAGGTTTGCAGGGTATAGGCATTGGAAGGTTGTTGTTTTACATCATATTGACCTTGGCCCATACACTTGTACTTTATACCGGGCCGTTAGCCACTACTTTTTTTAATATGATGCTTATGAATTCAGATCATTGATTTGATTGATTTCATCTCTCATATAATTCCAAAATGGAATAAATATAATGGAAAAAAAAAGAGCACGACCAATTGTTACCACTTTCGACTATCTCTGTCGTCACTAACGCAGAGATATCTGTACTGCTGATCCTTACACTACTACAAGGTTAGTACCATGAAAGTCGAAACGTTGCTTGACCCTGGTCCAGTTGAACCTGTTGATAAATCTATTCCTCAAACAAAATTTGTCACTGAACAGCCGCTCAAGGTTGGTCTGCCTCAGACACCCGCTAATAATATTCCTGCTGAAGAGTTGTTCCTACCCAGCGGAATAGATCCCTATGACAGAAGGTTTGGCGGATTGGTACTCAATTCACTCAATTTATTTCAAACATCCGATTATGAATCCGGTATCGCGGCATTAGGATCGTTTATTACAAACGGCTTGATTAACGGGGAAAGGGTAACTCTTGCAAGTTTTCAACACCCCAAGCATCTGCTTTACAAATTATCTTTGTACGGTTTCAGTGATCTGGACACCTATCTCGAAAACGAACAATTAGTATATCTTTACTACAAGCCCTTCTTTGAAAAGTCGCTTAGTCTCTCTCTGGACTACGGAAGAATGTTTGATGAAATCACCAAGATTTCAAGTTGCGGCATTAAACGTGTCGCACTTGATAATTGTGAAGCCTTGTTTAACAAACAAAGTCATCAACTAGCGAAGTCATCTGCCATAAAACTCCTACTTGCCGCAGAGAGGCGTGAATTTACCACCCTGGGAACATTCGTCAACGAACGCATAGATAGCGACAATGACCTGGACAAAGTATGCTCATCCACTATGACGTCATTCACCAAAATCGATAAGCAAGTAGTTCAACAGAAGGATCTCTATCGGTTTTTGGTCGAAAAATCACCAAACATATGTTTTAACAACGCAATGATAATAGAACTGAAAGTGGGGCATGGATTTGTAAGAGTATAACCATGATGCTGCAGGATACTATCAAAAAACTTTTTCTTATTATCACACTACTGTTTTTCTTATCCTGTATTGCTTTAGGCATCAGCAACAACTCATATTTGCATGATTTGTTTTATTACTCGATATTTTCGTATCTCATATTCGTTACTTTGCGACATGTGCTTTTCTTGTTTTTTGCAATAGTTGAGGGTCGGATTGCCCGACAATTAAACAGTGAGATTGCCCCCCTGGTTTCGATTATTGTCCCTGCATATAATGAAGCGGCAGTGATAAAGGATGCGCTTTCTGGTTTGCTTGATCTGCAATATAGCAATACTGAGATTATCGTTATTGACGACGGCAGCACTGACCAAACCGAAACAATCGTCCGCGAGTTTTCCAGCACCCACCCTGAGCATGCAATCAGAGTCTATTCCCAAACGAATGCGGGAAAAGCCTGCGCATTGAATTCCGGCATCTTTCATGCCCGCGGTGAATTTATACTTTGCGTCGATGCCGACTCCAGGTTGACGCCCGACGCCCTGAACAATGCCTTCAAACATTTTGAGGATCCTGCGGTTGGGGCCGTGGGGGGGTTTATCGCCGTACGCAATCCACAATCCTTGATTGCTCAGTTCCAACAGCTTGAATACCTAATCAGTCTCAACTTTATCAGAAAAGCACTGTCTTATTTCGGCGCAGTCACAATTATTCCTGGCCCGGTCGGTCTCTTCCGCAGAGAAGCCATTAATGCCGTATTCGGCTACAGGGAAGAAAAGGATATTTTTGCTGAAGATGCGGATCTAACAGTACGTTTACTATCCGCCGGATGGAAGGTGAAGGGCGATACCTCCATGGTTTCTGCTACTGAAGTGCCTATTGATGTATTCTCAGTACTGAGACAACGCTATCGCTGGAAACGCGGTATTTTTCAGGCATTTTTTGATAATTTCACACACCTCGTCACGGCAAATTCAATACGTGGCATGATCATTGGAATTTATCTCGCTTTGGAAGCGATGATTCTTCCAGTACTTAATTTTGGACTTACCCTGTTTTTGCTGGTTCATTTTCTTTACTTTGGCGAGTTTCAGCTGATTTTAAAATATTATCTGATTCTTGTGTCACTCGACCTATCAACATTCATATATGTATTTTACAGACATGACAATAAATTAAAGTCTTTTGTAATTTATTTTATTCAAAAGTTTAGCTACTCCTATCTGATGCAGGCATGGGGAATTTTTGCATTACTTGACGAGTGGCGCTCGAGTAAAATGTCCTGGGACAAACTCGATCGGATTGGAGAGGCTGCCAAAGCGAGATAGACGATGAACTGGGGGTCTTTTGCAGTACTTTTCTTTTTTCTGGTTGTGTTGTTATCGCTTCTGGTTGCAGTGATCGCCTATGTTAGGCATTGGGCAAAGAGACGCGCTATTGCAATCAATGATTTTTCGCCGACAGATGGTTTATTCTTCAAACGATATGTACCGCCGTCTCTGCATAAAAAGTATGATCCGGAAAGTATTGTCGTAAGTTCCGCGCGATATTCCCGAATCAAATATCTAGAGAAGACACTTGTTACGACGGTTGTATTGCTGGCAATTGGAATCGTTTCCACGTCTCTTTATTTACACTCTGACAAGTACATTGCCAAAACCGGCCTGGCGGAAGATGAAATCGGCAGGCTTAATTACCAAATCATTCCTTTTTCTGAAACCCCTGATGCCCATCTACCTCGACTTGATACTGTATTACCTCTGTTACGCAGGAAGGATATTGTTTTACTATACGATAAACCCGATCCAATCTCCGGCAGTCACCCTCACAGCAATCCAGGCTTGACCCAGTGGTCCAAGTTTCTAACGAGCCATCAAGTCAAATACATGGTATGCCGTTGGTCTCGAGTAAACTCATGCATTACCCACCATGCTGATAGTGTTGTTATCGTTTTACCTGGCAATTGGGACCTTAAGATCTTAGATGATCTTCTACTCAAAGACAGCAATATTCTGCTATACGGACCACCAAATGATGTTTCAGAAAAGCACGTTGTATGGCAAAAGCTCAGATTCGAGAAATCTGAACATTACTACGAGCATTTATCTATCGTTGCCGATCAAAAGCTGACTTTAGGATTTGATGCCGGTTTGCAAATCAAAGTCAGACCTTCATTCTTTGGATATCGTGCCGTTTCAGAGAAGGCTCAGGCAATTGGAATTCATACACACAATATTAAGGAAAGGAGTTTTGACACTCGTTTGTATGCGCCGGATTTATCATCGGGTAGATTGGTATGGATGGATTTTTCTCCTAATCCCAGCGATCACCCGCCGGGCTTGAACAACAACAACCTGAATTCTTTAACAGCTTCCATATTCAGGTATTTGTTGGGCATAACATACTCTGATGTAGCAACCTGGCCTCTGGGTAAAGCCTTTGCGGCATATTTATCGATTGACATAAGCCAAGGCAATGAAAACATCCGACACATTTTGGACCTTGTAGACCGCAATGAGTTTCCTTTCAATTGGTATATTTTTTCCGATTACGCTAACGGTAACAAACAGCTTATCAAGCAAATGGGATCAAAAGGGGAAATCGTATGCAAGGGTGACAATAACAGTAAATTTACCCATGACTATATCGTTGAACAAGTCAGCAGGTTGGCGAGGTGCAAAAAGACACTAGGTTTGATCAGCAGAAAAGAAATCAAGGGTTTCAGCCCTCCTGAACATGCCTATAACGAGATTACTATAAATGCATTGATTAATAACGGAATGGCGTTTTTCGCCGCCAAACCCTCGAACGACGGCGTCCCGACGATCATCAACTCCAGCCGCAACAGCAATCTCATTGTTGCGATACCCAATTCCGCCAATACCGGACTTATCCCCTGGCAAACTGATCATTTTGCCAGTGAAGAGACATTGTCACTGCTGATGAGTGAAATCGATCGTTCGCAACAGCTTGGCTCTCTATATTCCGTCACAATCAAAGATGAATTCATATCCGATAAATCATACGTCTTAGTCTTGAATGAAATCGCCAGCTATCTTCAAAAGGCTGATATTTTCTTCTCAAGCATCAGCGGTATCAGTGAATGGTGGACTTTGCGCGAATCGCTCAGAAACAATTTAGACCACGACGACAAACTGCTGGAGAAATACAAACCTGTGTTGCTCGAGGTCGATGAACGTGGCCACCTGCAACGAAATGATCTCTACCCGGACAAATCTGCTTCCATAACCGCCTCTAAATGAGCGTTAGCGAATCATGCATATTACAGCTTGCCCAGGTACCTTTTTATAGAAACCAGGGAAACATTGTCATCCGGCAGTTGTATTAAAATACTGAGATAATGGAATGAATATTACAAGATTTGCAGCTTGGCTTTTCCTTCTAATCGCATCGACACAGGCATGCTCGAAAACCGCAATCAAAAGTCAAGACCTAACACCTGTATGGCATACCGGCTGGAAAGCTCCGGGTTATACAGCAGATTCCTTCTCATGGACACGCTTCGGAACACTCGGTAACGGCAACGCGAATTTCGCAGCAGCATCTTTTTCAAGTACCGACCTGAGGCGTAAAATAATAAACTTCAAGTGCAGATTCAATAGTTTAGAGGCTTTAAAGGGTTTCGAAATCAGGTTTTCGAACAACAAGGATTTCAAGAGCCACTTATCATTCAACATACCTCTCTATGACACACCTGGCTTTAATATCATTCAGCCCAATGAATGGCATAACTTGTCATTCGGACTCGGCAACGCCGTTACCGTCGGCAACCCTGATACATCATCAATTCAATATGTAGGAGTCTATTATCAAGACAAGGGCTCTATTGCCCTGTCTCTCGATATCAGTGATATTTCCATTACTGAATCCTCCCACAATCCAATATTGTCCTATACATTTGATGATGGGTATGTTGAGACTCTTGCAGTCGCTGATATATTGAGCGAATACAAACAGGCAGCCACTGCCTATATCATCCCTGACGGCATAGATGAGCCGAATTACCTGACTCTCGATGATGTTGACAAGCTGGTGAAACTCGGTTGGGGAATCTCCTCACATGACACCCTCCCGTTCACACAACGAACACCGGATGAGTTAAACAAGAGACTAAATGTCCTCAACAAATATTTCCAGGATAACAACCTTCAAAAAGCCATGCGCCACCTCGCTTACCCCCAGGGTGAGCAGAATAGATCCTATGTAGTACCGTTGGTCAGGTCAATGTATGACACCGCACGGACGGCAGGCGGCGGCATGGAAACCCTACCGCCGGGTGATTTTGCGCTATTGAGGGCCTATAACGTCCTAAATACCACATCTGTGGAAGAACTACACAAACAGGTTGTTCAGGCAAAAAAGAACAACCAGTGGTTGATCCTGATGTTCCACTACTTTCATGATCCCGAAAGCCCAGCTGAAACTCCTTTGTCATTTGATATCAATAAATTCAGGCAATTCGTTGAGATCGTGTCAAATGAGGGAATCACGGTAACACCTGTTCATCAGGTTTATGAGATGTTCACTGAAACAAAAACACAATAAGCAGTTATTTCACACATCAGACATGTTCTATGTGAGCGAGAATACGATGTCAAATAAATACATTTCCATATTGATTCTTTCGATAACACTCCTCCATGCAGCACCCGACTCCCTTGCTGAAATCATGTTTAACACAGAAGGTGATACTTGGGGCGGATTACGCTATCCCTCCTCGCCGGAGGAACTTGAGCAGGACAATCTGATCCTGGAAGGCGCAATCAATCAGAATTTCGCCGTTATCCCCCTATCCCCCAGCACCCGCATAAACTTTTTCTTGAAATTGGGCTACACCTTTGATGAAGAGCGTATCGATTACAACAACAAACTGAGTCTAAGCCCCGGTTTTAAACTCACCCACACATTTTCAAACCATGGAAATATCTCCATCGGTGCGATGTATCAATACGAAAAGAGACGCGTAACGGATACCGATGAGTCTGGTGACGTCTATTTCATCGATTGGTGGACCAGCTGGTCTCTCGAATGTATCTCTTGCGCCGAACAAGATCAAAATGGACCCCTTGGTTATCCCGGAAGTACCTGGGGAAATTTACGATATCCATCGGCATTAAGCGAAGAGGAGAAGGATGACCTTATACTGGAAGGCGCTGCTGAACAGGGCATTGACTGGTCAAGGACTAAACTTGGAACCTTCAACACTTTCTTGGATGTGGCGTACAAGACCGACAACAAGGATATCGACTGGAATAACTCCGTCAAACTCGGCATCGGCCTGAAACTCACAAAACAAATAGCCAATAATGTTAGCTTGTCATACGGCATTAAGCACGTCAGCGAAAGACGGTGGATCAACGAGGATATCTGGAATCATGACATGACCGTATTCATGAGCTGGTGGAGTGGCTGGTCGGGCTTGTGACCCGTTGTTTCGTTGCCACACAATATCTACCTCCTTCAATGCCAGGTGATTGGTGATGTCGTTACGATTTTCTTCCATGGACCGTCTGGAACATTCTCTTGTTCGACAAACTGCCAATCCACCGCATCAATGTCAGAAAGCCCCAAATAATCTCTAACCGCTGGTGATACATCCAACCCGACACCTCCGTTTATTTTGCTTTTTGGGGGGCTGTCACCAAAGACATAGTCAACATCATCATATTCAAATGGACCTGCATCCTCCCATTGAGCATATGCAACTTTTGAGTCATGGATGATCATGATCCAGCGATTTTTGCACATCGACTCATCATCTCCCCATACTCTCTTATCCGAACTCCACGGTATACGATCATAAGCCGATTCTTTTCTACCGATCATACCAAAGTCGTTATAAGGCAGGGCAAAATAGAAGGGATTCTCCAAGGGGACGAATGCTGCCGGGTAAAAACCATCCCTATTGTTCGGATCATCAACTCCACCATAGTGCTCCGTCCACCTTATGTCCCAGGCACTTGCGTAGTTGCTGATGTGGCGATTGTCACTGCTCTCGGCCTCACCCACCCAAAATACGGTAACCACAACATTTTTGTGTAGTGAATAGCCCGCTTGATCCGCAACCACTACATAGTTCGATACACATCCCAGCGAAGATGTGATTAAAAGCAGGATAATGGGTATATGCGGACTCATCCCCTGGGCCGCTTATCATAGACCTCATCGAAAATGGCCTCGAGGATATCATGGGTGCCTCTCAGGCCATCGATCACCTCTTTGGCCCAGTCGAAATAGCCCTGCATTCTATCCAGTGACCAGCCGGCGGGCGGGCTTTTGTCGATGTCCCGCAGATTGGCTATCTTGTCCGCCAGCTTGACCAGCCTGGCCTGATACGACAGTTCGGGGGCGTGTTTTATCTGCAGCGCCTTGCGTTCCAGCTTCGGCAGGCTGCCGTCATCGGTCACCTCCATCACCAGGCCCGCCACGGTCAGTCCGAACTCCGCCTCGATCTCCTCCACCGTGGTGTCGGTATCCTCTATGGTGTCATGGAGCAGCGCGGCTATCAGGGTTTCAGGATCGGTGACATCGCCTTCATTGACCAGGATGTCCACCAGGGTGATGGGGTGGTTGATATAGGGCGAGGCCTCGATGTCCTTGCGCCGCTGATGGCGATGCTTCTGGGTCGCAAAAGCCAGGGTTTTTATCAGCTGTTTCAGTTCCGGGCTATTCATGCATCTTCAGGGTTTGCCAATTCGATTATGATGTTGTTCATTCTGCATCGGTTTTATCTCAATTAACCACAGGGTTCTCAGAGGATATATGGAATCTGATGCCGACCGGACCGGTTTGGACCTGCAGATTTGTACCCTTGTGGGTCTTTCCCGGCTCAGGCTCGCTGCTTGCTGTCTCCAACCGTCAATTCCTGCTCAGCCGAGTGAAACTGTTCCATCAACGCCGTCTCCTCCTCCTTCAAATCGGGCTCTTCCAGGAGCCAGACGCTGAACAGCGAACCCCGACCCGGATCGGAAAGTACGGTGATATCGCCGCCATATTTCTTTATCAGCCCATAGCTCACCGACAATCCCAGGCCGGTGCCCTCCCCTACCCGCTTGCTGGTATGGAAGGGATTGAAAATCGATTCGATCTGCCGCTCCTCGATTCCCACACCGTTATCCTCCACCTCGATCACCACCCCTTTCTCTTCCCAGTCCGAGGTGGTCAGGGCGATGATGCCGCCCTGCTTGTCCAGGGCATGCACGGCATTGACGAACAGATTGACCAGCACCTGCTGCAACTCGTGGGGATTGATCTTGATCGGCCGCGTCGCCTTCAATTGCAGCGCTATTTCGAACTGCTTCTGTTTGCGCAGGTGGCGCACCAGGGCCAGGGTGTGCTGCACCACCTCGTTGACATCGATCACCGAAGGCGTCTCCGAAATCTGGTCGGGTCGCGCATATTGCAGCAGATTGTTGATGATATCCTTGATGCGAAAGATCTGTTCGATGATCAGATCGATCTCGCCTTTCACCGGCGCCGCGCTGTCGCCCAACTCCGCCACCAGCAGGTCGAGATTGCCCAGCATCACCGCGGTGGGGTTGTTGATTTCATGGGCCACGCCGGCGGTGAGTTCACCCAGCGCCGCGAGCTTCTCGGCGGCGATCAGCTGGGCCCGGGTTTCACGCAGGATCTGAATGGTGGTCAACAGCTTCTCATTCTTCAGCTTCAGTTCCGCGGTGCGCTCCTCCACCTTCTCTTCCAACTGATCGGCCCACTGCTGAACCTGGAGATTGCGCTCCTGCAGCAGATCGAGCAGGAGATCGAACTCGTTCGCCAGGACACCGATCTCATCCACGGATGAGATCCTGCCGATGCGCTTGGTGTAGCCCTCCCGGGTCGCACGCACCACCGCCATCATCATCTCGAGGGGCTTGAAGATCGATTTCGCGCCGCTGATGGATAGAATCGATGAGAACAGCATCAGCGCCAGAAACAGCAGGACCAACACCCCCAGCGCCTGCCACAGGGCATTTCGCGAGGGGGATTCCAGGAAACCGGCATAGAGCATACCGACCCGTTCACCGCTGACATCGATAATCGGCTGATAGGCCGAGATGTACCAGTCGTTGACGACGAAGGCGCGGTCAATCCACTTTTCGCCGTGGTCCAGCACCTGGGTCCGGACCTCGTCGGAGACCCGGGTGCCCAGCGCCCGCTGATTGGGCGTGCGCGGCACATTGGTGGTGATCCTCACATCGTCGAGAAAGACCGTGACCGTACCGATACTCCCCTTGGGCAGGCTGCCCGGGCCATAGACCAGGTCGCGTATGGTGTCGACGAACTTGAAATTACCGTTCAACAGCACCCCGCCATCGAGCGCTGCAATCACCTGGCCGCGGGAGTTCTTGACCGGATAGAGGGCGCGAATCATCATGCCGCGGTTCTCCACGAGACGCTGGGTGGGCCTCGCCCGGGGGGTATCCAGCAGCGGCAGCTCGACCTGTTTGGCCAAGCCGTACGCTTGCTGTTCCAGTGCATCCGCACTGAAGATCTCTATCTCCACCCTAGGCTGTCCCTGCAGCGCGACCAGCAGCGAGGGAGAGGGATGCCCCCGTTTTTCGACTTCGCCATAGGGAAGGAAGAGGCGTTTTGCATCGGTCCCGAGCAGATGCAGATAACTGAAACCGGCCGATCTGCGCAGCGCATCCAGCTGTTCATTGATGACGAGACCGCTTCTCGATTCGAGGGCGGTGTAGAACACGTGCGACTCCGCAAGCCGCCCCAGGGTGTTCAGGTAGTCCTCCTGGAGGCGATGAAAGTTGTCTTCCGCCACCGAGAGATCGGTGCTGACCTTGATAAAGAGCTGCTCGTAACTGAATTCGGATCCCCAGTAGATGGCCAGCGCCAGGGCGATGGGCATGATAAGGAGAATCGGGAACAGCACCAGGGCCAACAGCTTATAGCGTAAGCTGCTGCGGATTGCCTGAATGAATCTGAGTAGCGGATTCAAAGCGCCAGCTTAGGGCCCGGTCACAGGCCCTACTTGACACCCCAGGCCTGGGTCTTGCGTTCCAAGGTCTTGCGCGAGATGCCGAGCACACGGGCCGCCGCCGACTTGTTGCCGCCCTCGAGGTCGAGCACCTTGAGAATATGCTGCTTCTCTATCGCCTCCAGCAGCAGGGTCTTGGCGGGGTCGAAAGGCGCCGATTGAGCGCCCACGGCCTCCGAACCTATCATGCAGAGACTGGGCGACTTGTTCAGCAACAGGCAGCGCTCGATCACGTTTTTCAGCTCACGCACGTTGCCTGGCCAGTCATAGTCAAGCAGTCTGACCAGATCGGCCTCCCCCATCTGCGGCGGGGTGATGCCCAGCTCCGCGGAGAGGGTCTCGACGAAGTGTTTCACCAACAGGGGGATATCCTCCTTGCGTTCACGCAGCGCAGGTATGCGCAGAGAGAGGACATTCAAGCGATAGTAGAGATCTTCACGAAAATCACCGCTGCGCACCTCCTGTTCAAGATCACGGTTGCTGGCGGCGATGATGCGCACATCCACCGGCACCTCGCGGTTCGAACCGACGGGACGGATGGTCCTCTCCTCCAGGGCGCGCAGCAGATGGGCCTGCATGCTCAACGGCATCTCGCCGATCTCATCGAGAAAGAGGGTGCCGCCGTTGGCGTAGGTGAAGAGGCCGTCACGGGAGAGATGGGCGCCGGTAAAGGCACCCTTGACATGGCCGAACAGCTCGCTTTCCAGCAGCTCGGCGGTCATGGCGCCGCAGTTGACCGGGACAAAGCTGCCCGATCTGCCGCTTATCTCGTGAATCGCCCGGGCCGCAAGCTCCTTACCGGTGCCCGATTCACCTTCGATCAATACGGTGGAGGGCATGGGGGCGACCCGCTTGATCACGCCGCAGAGGTTCTTCATCTGCTGACATTGACCCACCATCCCCGAGCTGTCATAGATCTGCTCCACCTGGCGGCGCAGCACGAAGTTTTCACGCTGCATCTTCTGCCGTTCGAGATAGCGCTCCACCGCGGTGATCATCTGCTCCATGCGAAACGGCTTGAGAATGAAATCCTCGGCCCCCGCGCGCAGTGCGGCGATTGCCGTCTCCATGTCGGCATGGGCGGTCATGAAGATCACGCCGGTGACGCCGCCCTGCTCACGCAATTCCCTCACCCACTCCACTCCGCCGACCTGGCCGGGAAGCCGGATATCGGTAATGATGAGATCGAAATGGCAGTGCTGCCTCAGCTCTTCGGCGGTGGCGACATCCTCGGCGGTCTCCACCAGGCCAAAATATTTACGCAATCCCTTCTGCAGAAAACTGCGTATGCCCGGCTCGTCATCGACGATGAGAACGGACGCCATGCGGACCGGCGCGCCCTCCTTGATGAAGGGTTGTTTACTCTCGATCCTCGCCTCTAGTTCTTCTGCTTTTATATTCATCGGTTGTTCCAGTCTTCTGGGGCCTGTTGACGCTAACCCAAACGGCCCTGGCTATCGCTTGCTGAATCCGGCACTGCACGACCAGGCCTGGTTGTGGGTCAAAATGACTAAACCTCTCCCTGGGAGTTTGCGACCATTTGTCTCACCAAAGGCAGCCAAGCCCCTCCAAATCGGCTGCCAAACCGCCATTGAACTCCAATTTTTTCACTTTATTCCCAATAACACTCATAGAGTAGACAAAAGAAAACCAGATACTACTCCATTTGGCGATCCCGGCGGACCAGTGACAATTATGGCACTTCTTTTGCAGTCGATTGTAACCATAAAACAACAAACCGAGGCATTTACCCTATGTTAAGTCGTATTTTTCTATATTTTGCCCGTTTTCTCACCCTTGCCATTCTGTTAACTATTGGCACCAGCCAGGCGGAAACTGTTCAAAAACAGACCATCCGCCTGGCAACGACAACCAGTACCGACAACTCCGGCCTGCTGGCCGATCTGCTGCCGGCCTTCACCGATGCCACGGGCTATCCCGTTCACGTCATCGCCGTGGGCACGGGCAAGGCGTTGCGCATGGGGCGAGACGGGGATGTGGATCTGGTCCTGGTGCACGCCCGCGCCGCGGAGGACAGATTTGTCGCCCAAGGCCATGGGGTGAAACGCTACGGCGTGATGTACAACGACTTCGTGCTGATCGGACCGGCCGAGGATCCCGCCGGCATCGCCGCGGCCAGGGACGCCGTAGCGGCATTGAAAGCCATCGCCCGGCACAAGGCAAGCTTCATCTCCCGCGGAGACGATTCCGGCACCCACAAGAAGGAACTCGGACTCTGGAAAGAGAGCGCCATCAAGCCCGAGGGAGATTGGTATCGTGAAGTGGGCCAGGGTATGGGCAAGGTGATTCAGATCGCCTCCGAGATGGAGGCCTACACCCTGACCGACAGGGGGACGTGGCTTGCCTATCAGGAGAAATCGCCGCTGCGGATCCGCTTCCAGGGTGATCCCCTGCTGTTCAATCCCTACGGCATTATCGCGGTGAGCCCGGAACGCTATCCCGATATCAATCACCGGGGCGCCAATGCCTTGATCAAATGGATGATTTCACCCCAGGGCCAGGAGCGGATCGGCAACTTCAGGATCGGCGACAACAGACTCTTCACCCCTTCGGCCGATGCCGGGGAGTTTGCCTCTTTCAATCGTGACCACTGATGGAATCACTCAGCGACACCACCCTTGCGGCGCTTCATCTGCTGTTCAGCGGCAACCGGGAGTTGTGGGAGATCATCGCCATATCCTTTCGCGTCTCCGGTGTCGCCATCCTGGTGGCGACGCCGCCGGCGCTGATGGTGGCGTTTATCCTTACCTACAAACGCTTTCCCGGCCGCCGTCTGCTGATCTCCATAAACTCGACCTTTCTCTCGGTACCGGCGGTGGTGGTGGGGCTGACCTTTTTCATTCTGCTCTCGAGGCAGGGACCCCTGGGGGAGTGGAAGCTGCTGTTCACCCAGACCGCGATGGTGCTTGGACAGATAACCCTCGCCTTTCCGATCCTGGTGGCGATGGGGCATTCGGCACTGCAGGCCTCCGACATCCGTGCCTGGGAGACATCCCGCACCCTGGGCGCCAATCCGCTGCGGGCGCTCTTCACCGTGATGCGCGAGGCGCGCTTCGGACTGATGGCGGCGCTCCTTGCCGCCTTCGGCCGCATCATTGCCGAAGTCGGCGCATCGATGATGCTCGGCGGCAACATCCTCCACTATACGCGCAATATACCCACCGCAATCGCCCTGGAATCGAGCAAGGGCGAATTCGCCCAGGGAATCGCCCTGGGTCTGGTATTATTGACCCTTGCATTCTCACTCAACGCCCTGTTGCAACATATTCAGGGCAAGGGGCAGCCAGCCACATGAGCGATCGGCCCATTCTCGACGTCTCCGCTCTCACCAAGCGCTTCGCCAAAAGGGCGCTGCTGGACAGTGTCGATATCTCCCTCCACCGGGGCGAGTGTGTTCTCCTGACCGGCGGCAACGGTGCCGGCAAGACCACCCTGTTGCGCATTCTTTCCGGTCTTGAAAGGCCGGACAGCTGCGGCATATCCATCGCCGCCGACACCCCCAGAAGCTGGCGTCGATGCAGGCATGATCTGCACAACCGGATTCTCTACCTGCACCAACACCCCTACATGTTCGACGGCTCGGTGAGATACAACCTCGGTTACGCCCTGCCCAGCGGTTTGAACAAACCATTGAAACGGCGCCTGATCGACGCCGCCATCGAGTGGGCCGAACTCGGTCACCTCCATGACACACCGGCCAAATCCCTCTCCGGCGGTGAGCGGCAACGGGTATCCCTGGCACGGGCCAGGCTGAGAAACCCGCAGATCCTGCTCCTCGATGAACCCACCGCCAACCTGGACCAGGAGGCGAGACAGCGCACCCTGGACCTGCTTAACTCATTCAAAGAGCAGGGTATTGCCCTGCTCCTCGCGAGTCACGATCCACTACACTTCTCTTCATTGATCGACCGCCATATCCATCTCTATGAGGGCCGCTTGATCGCGATCGAGGAAGAGAAGCTGATGTCGATGCCATCGCCAAACAACGAGACCGCGCTCAGGAGTACGGCATGACCAGGCACGCGGACGTCACCGCGGTGATTCTCGCCGGCGGGCGCGGCCGCCGCATGGGCGGCGAGGACAAGGGCCTGATCGAATTGAACGGCGAACCACTGATTCAACATGTGATCACCTCGATCGCGCCCCAGGTCGGACAGATCCTGATCAATGCCAATCGCAACCAGGCCCGTTACCAGGCCTTCGGCTATCCGGTTATCGCCGACTCCCTGCTCAACTATCAGGGACCCCTGGCCGGCTTCATCGCCGCCCTGGAAGCCATCACCACGGAGGATATGCTCACCCTGCCCTGTGATGGCCCGCTGGTCCCCGCCGATATGGTCGAGCGCCTCTATCAGGCGCGCCAGGCGGCCAATGCGGATATCGCCGTGGCCCACGACGGCAAGCGCCTGCAACCGGTTCATGCCCTGATTCCCAAGCGCCTGAGCGAGAGTCTGCACCACTACCTGGACGGCGGCGATCGCAAGATCGATCTCTGGTACGAGCGTCATCGGGTGGTCCACGCCGACTTTTCCGATATCCCCAGAACCTTCATCAATATCAACACCCTCCAGGAACGGGACAACCTCCAGGGGAGTGCGGCATGATTGAGTTCCCCATCCCGTTGCTGGGATTCAGCGCCTTCAGCGGCACCGGCAAGACCACCCTGCTGACCCGGCTGCTGCCGATGCTTAAACAGCGGGGGCTGCGGATAGCCGTGGTGAAACATGCCAGCCACCTGTTCGAGATCGACCATCCGAGAAAGGACAGCTACGAACTGCGCAAGGCGGGGGCCAGCCAGATGCTGGTGAGCACCCGTGGGCGCATGGCATTGATTTCGGAGTCGGACGCCAGGCTTCCGGAACCCGGGCTGGGGCAGATGCTCGGCTATCTCGACACCAGCGAGCTGGACCTGGTGCTGGTGGAGGGATTCAAGAATGAAGCGATCTACAAGATCGAACTCCATCGCCCCGCGCTGAACAAACCCCTGCTGTGTCATACTGACCCATTCATCATCGCGGTAGCCACCGATGAACTAGTCCCCGCTATTCCTCGCAGCCTGCCGATACTGAACCTCAACGATCCCGAGGCGATCACCGGGTTCATACTTCAATACATGCACCGATATGGAGAGAACGGATTTAATGAGCAGCCAAGCCATCGGCTCCAGCGTCAGTTGTGCTGACCCGGAGGCACCCTCGACCCTTACCGTAGCCGCCGCCCGCGAGGCGATCCTGGAGAACATCACCCCGGTCCGGACGACCCTGAGGCTGCCCTTGCGCGACGCCCTCAATGCGGTGCTGGCGGAGGAGATCATCTCCCCCATCGACGTGCCGGGCCATACCAACTCGGCGATGGACGGCTTTGCCGTCGCCGGCGGCGATCTCCCGGAGGGTGAGTATAAGGATTTCACCCTGATCGGTACCGCCATCGCCGGCGCCCCCTTCGACCGGCCCTGCGGCAGCGACGAAACCGTTCGTATCATGACCGGCGCCCCCATGCCGGCGGGGACCGACACCGTGGTGATGCAGGAGCAGAGCCTGCTCATCGACGAGCACCTGGTGCGCATCGCCAAGGGTCAGCGCCCGGGACAGAACGTCCGCCAGGCGGGGGAGGATATCGCCCGGGGGAGTATCGTGCTCCATCCCGGCAGACGATTGACCCCCGCGGATCTGGGCATACTCGCCTCCCTCGGGTTTGCCGAGGTCAGCGTCCGCAGGCGCCCCCGTGTCGCCTTCTTCTCCACCGGCGATGAACTGCGCTCCATCGGTGAGCCCCTCGCCGCCGGCGAGGTCTACGACAGCAACCGCTACTCCCTCTACGGCATGTTGCGCAAAGCGGATGTGGAGCTGCTCGACATGGGCGTGGTCGGGGACGATCCCGCCGCGCTCAAGGAGGCGTTCGACCGCGCCGCCGAGGCGGCTGACATCGTCGTCACTTCCGGCGGTGTCTCGGTGGGCGAGGCCGACTATACCAAGGCGATACTGCAGCAGCTTGGGGAGATGCAGTTCTGGAAGATCGCCATGAAGCCGGGAAGACCCCTGGCCTTCGGCAAGCTCGCCAACAGCCACTTCTTCGGCCTGCCCGGCAATCCGGTGGCGGTGATGGTCACCTTCTACCAGTTCGTGCTCCCCGCGCTCCACTACCTCGCCACGGGCACCCCTTACCAACCCCTGATCCTACGGGCCGTGAGTGGTCAGCAGATTCGCAAGAAGCCAGGCAGGTACGAGTTCGTACGCGGTCTCATGCTCCGCCAGGAGGATGGTTCCTACAGGGTGGACCCGGTGGGCCGCCAGGGTTCCGGCATCCTCACCTCGATGAGCCGGGGCAACTGTTTTATTCTGTTGTCCGAGGATTGCGCCGGTGTGGAGAGCGGCGACAGGGTGACAGTGCAGCCCTTCGAGACCCTGGTCTGATTGAGGCGCCTCAACTATCCCTTTCCAGGCGATCGATCAGGCGCACCACCAGCTCCCAGTCCTCGTCGGAGAGCTTGCCCTCCATGGCGGCGCGCTCGACGCGGAGAATGACCTTCCTTGTCTTTGCAGACAGATACCGCTGCCTCTGATCGACCTTCAGCAAGAGGGTCTTGAGCGCCTCGCTGTCGGACTCGGCGACCCGATCATGACGCTTTGAGCGCTTGGCATGCGCATAGCCCTGTTGCTGATGCTGCAGATCCATGTAGCCATCCGCAAGATTGAGATTTTTTTCGATTCGCCGTGCCACCTCATCGCCCATGTTTCTGCGTTCGGTGACCATCTGGCTGACATGGGCGGGGACCAGGCCCGCCTCTTCCGCAAACGCCCGCTGAGAACCGAAGCGGGCGATCTGCGCCAGCAGGTTCGCCTTTCGAATCGTCCTGATAGTGACCATAACCGGATCATAGCAATTTGCTACGTTGAATAGGAAGCACAAACCGCCTGCTCAATCCGGGAGAGTCGTTCTGCGCCTGCGCAGCCGCGTCATCCACCAGGGCGGGAGCGGAGCGTTGCCCGGCCAGGCAGTTCGTCAGGGTATCTTGCTATAGGGAACCGGCTCACCGGCCTGTTCCGCCTTATGCCCGGGATGCCTCAAAGGAAAATAGAAATAGCTGAGGAATCGGTTCTTCGAGACGATGACCTTTATCAGCAACGGCAGGGTGACGCTGAAGACAAAGGAGACGGCTGCCGTGAGCAGCAACCAGTCCGGGGATAGGAACTGGTCCAGAAACCACTGCATCTTGCGTCCTAAAGCGTAGTGAAAGATCAGGATGAAGAGACTCGCGGATCCGAATGTCTTGAAAAAGGCCTTGGCCCCTGGGTAGCGGGAGAGGTAGTAGGCGCCCGAAATCACGAGATAGATACCGGACACGGCCGCCAGGGTCGCCAATACCGGCTCCCGGTAGACACGCGTGTTGAGATCGATTCTGGCGTCGGAGAGGAATACCACCAGGAAATAGATGCAACCCGTCAACAGCAGCAGCGGGAATTGCGGGGTGAACGTCTTGACCTGCCGATTGAGGAAATGGCCGCTGAGAAAAAAGCCCATGCTGATGAACATGAAATCGACACTCAACGGCATTCCCACCCAACTGGGCGTTTCATCGAACAGGGTGGGGGCGGCGCCACGAAACAGATTCATCGTGATCACGCCAAGCAGAATGAATCCGATCACGAGTGAGAAGCGAAGCAAGGCGGATGTTCCATCCAGACGGAAGCTGCGGGCCAGAAAATAGCAGGCCATGAACACCAGCCACAGATGGGTCAAAAACCACATCGGCCTCCACCGAATCGTGAATCCCGTGCCGTAGAAGATGCCGAGCGCCTCTCTGAAAACACCTTCACGTCCGATCAGGACCGTGGTCAGCAGCAGCAACAGCAGGGTGGCGAAATAGGGCTTGAGCAGGGCGTCGGTCTTGTGGATGAAAAAATCCCGGGGTGACCGCGCGGTAGTGAAAAACACACCCGAAAGGAAAAAAAACAGCGGCATGCGAAACAGCCCCATGGCGTTATTGGCGTCCTGGAACAACGCAGAGAGCTGGCTGTGATTGAATGCCACAAGCAGAATACTGATGCCTTTGGCCACATCGACCAGGTCTACTCTTTTACCCATACCCCATCATCCCTTTCAAACCATGCAGGCCCTCCACCCAAGGCAGCTTGAAGAAAGCGTGGATCGTCGGCGAGCATGATGATTGATTCTGCGCAAGTATAACTGAAGCGGGATTCTGAGCCAGCAACCGGCTCGAATTGAGTAAATAGATGATTATATAGCTTTTTGCTATATATATCTCCATGAGCATCTTGCTACTTTCCTTCGCTGGCGCTAACATATTTCGGTCATGGATATGAAGACCTATATCGAAACGGAAGGCCGCGATGAAGCCAGGCGGTTGGCATTCCGGGCGGGAACCAGCTATGTCTACCTGACCCAAATCGCCTCCGGCTTTCGCAAACCCAGCGGACGGCTGGTACTGCTGCTGGAGCACCACTCCAACGGAAAGCTTACCCGGCACGAACTCAGGCCGGACCTCTACCCGGAAGCCTGAGCGATGCAATCTCAGCCCGGCCGCCATCGGCAGACAGCGTCCTCCCGCGTCATATCAACGGAATCAGCCTCATGTTTAAGGGATCAGGGAAGAAACCGGCCTCACTCTCCGATGAGTTGCAGTTCTACTGCCACGAATTCAAGGAATTCAACCGGCGCTGCGAAAGGATCTGCAGCGCCCTCGCGGAGATTGCCAACCAACACGAATCGATCAGCAGCTACTCGGTGCGCGGTATGCGGCACAATGCCACCTGGTTGAAGTACAGGATCGAGGCGTTCAGCCGCCAGCTGCAGGCGCTCTACGAAAGGGCGCACAGGGAGGAGCGCTGACAGCCCGCCGTCGGCTTGCGGTCATGCGGGAGCAGAGGCGGGTGGATTAAGATGCGATAGACCGGCCATCGGTTATTCTCTACTTGATTTTCACTTTAACAAGGTATATTTTTTATTTTATATATAGTATTTTCACTTTAAGTGGAAGATAAGCCGATGAAAGTCAGTAAGCAAGAGAAGGCGTTGACCCGTAAAAGGATTTTGCGGGCCGCCGGGGATGTCATCAGTGAAAAGGGCTACAAAACCGCATCCATGCGTGAAATAGCCCGCCGCGCCGAGGTGGGTGACGCCACCATCTACAACTACTTCCCCACCAAGGAGAGTCTGCTCTACGGCTACTGCGAGGAGAAACAGCGAGCGGTGGCGGAGGCGCTGAAGCAGATCGAGGATTTTCACGAATACAGCCTGCGGGAGCAGCTGCAACAGCTGACCGAGACCGAACTGGCCCTCTGGCTGCCCGATCGCGCGTTCCTCACACAGGTCTTCGGCCTGACCTTCTCCGCGCCGGTGGCGGGGGCCGTCAACCTGGCCGGGACACGGCGCCTGTTCACCCGCATGGTGGAGGATATGATCGATGCCGCCATCGAGGCGGGAGAGATCCCCGAGCAGCCCTACCGGGAGCTGCTGGCCCCCCTCTACTGGGACTACTTCACCGGCATTCTCGCCTTTTGGCTGCACGACGACTCGGAGGGTTTCGCCAACACCACCCAACTGGTCGACCGCAGCGTGGAGATCATCGCCATGGTGTTGCAGACGGCGATGATCGGCAAGGCCCTGGATCTCCTCTCCTTCCTCTTTCGCAGCCAGATCAGCCGCCATCTGGAGAAGCTGGGGGAGTACACCGGGCCCTGGAAAAAGGCCAAGCGGCGCTTCATGGAGGGGGGGGATGTCTGACTCCATCCCCACCGGCAAGCTGGCGCGCAGCGGCATCGCCGGGGGCGCCCTGCTGAAGGCGGGGGGCAGGCAGCTCGGCCATGCCGCCAAGCGGCCCTTCCTCAGCGAACCGGCGAGACGGGAGCAGCAGCTGCAGCTCGATGACGACACCGCGAGGATTCTGTTCCAGGCCTTCTCCAGGCTTCGCGGCACCGCGCTGAAGATTGCCCAGATGTTGAGCATGGAGAGCAATCTCGTGCCCGAGTGGTTTCGCCGCGAGATGTCGAAGTCCTACCACCAGGTTCCCCCCCTGGGTCGGCCGCTGATACGCAAGCTGATCCTGCAGGAGTTCGGCAAGCCGCCGGAGGCGCTGTTTGCCCGGTTCGAGGCGGAGGCCTTTGCCGCCGCGAGCCTGGGACAGGTCCACGCCGCCAGCGGACAGGGCGGCGAGGCGCTGGCGGTGAAGCTGCAATATCCGGGCATCGGCGTCACCATCGACAACGATCTGCAGCTGCTTCGCACCCTGATCAGGCCCACCCGCTATGCGAAACTGCTGCTCTCCTCCATCGACGAGATCGAGCTGCGCCTCCATGAAGAGGTGGACTATCACCGGGAAGCGGACAATACCGAGTGGTTCAGGAACCAGCTGCAGCTGCCCGGTGTCGAGATCCCCGCAGTCCATAGAGACTACTCATCGAAACGCGTCCTTTCCACCGAGCGCTTGCCGGGTCTTCACCTTGAGGCCTGGCTGGACACCCGTCCAGCACAACAGGCGCGGGACCGGTTCGGGCAACAACTCTATGACATCTTCGTCCACTCCTTCTATGGTCTGCATGCCCTGCATGCCGACCCCAATCCGGGCAACTATCTGTTCGCCGATGACGGCAACTTGGGATTGGTCGACTTCGGGTGTGTCCGCCGCTACTCGGCGGACTTCGTCGAGCTGATACCCCGACTGCTGCGTGCCTACAAAGAGCGG
Organism: gamma proteobacterium symbiont of Ctena orbiculata; assembly: GCA_003058495.1. Classification (GTDB taxonomy): domain Bacteria; phylum Pseudomonadota; class Gammaproteobacteria; order Chromatiales; family Chromatiaceae; genus Thiodiazotropha. The sequence continues at coordinate 63,039 of QBVC01000007.1, forward strand.
GATGCCGTCAAGGTGATTTCGACCTATCAGCGGCTCGGCATGGTTGCCGAGATGGAAGAGGATGAACTGCAGCGCTTCTACGATGAAGTCCTGCAACCCTTCGGGGACTGGTTGACCAAACCCTTCAGGGCGGGGCGATTCAATTTCGCCAATCAGGGGTTCTCCTACACCGCCGAGGGATGGGCCTCGTTCCGACAGCTCGCCAAGGTCCGCAAGATCAACAGTCTCGCCAACGAATTCATCTATTTCGACCGTACCTTTTTCGGTCTCTACCAGCTTTTCGAAAGGATGGGCGCATGCATCGATATGGAACATCAATGGTTGGTATGAACAGGCCCCTGATGTGGGGCGGCCTGTTGAGCCTGACCGCCGCGCTTCTTCACATCGCAATCATCGTGGGCGGCCCCGCCTGGTACCGCCTGTTCGGCGCCGGTGAAGCGCTTGCCTTGCTGGCGGAAGAGGGGTCGGCGATACCCGGCGCGATCACCGCGCTGATCGCCCTGATCCTGCTCACCTGGAGCCTCTATGCCTTCGCCGGCACGGGCCTGATCCGCCCCCTGCCCTGGCTCAAGGGGGTGTTGATAGTGATTACGGCCGTCTATCTGGTGCGCGGCATGGCGCTCTTGCCAGCGGTAATGTTCATGCCCCAGACTGTCGATAGTTTTCTCATCGCGAGTTCGCTGGTCTGCCTGGCGATCGGCATGCTCCATCTCAGTGGTACGCGTCAGTTGATCTGGGAACTCTCATGAACGACAGCAGCAGCGGCCCGGCCCCGGATAGCAACCCCTTCACCAATCACCGCCTCCCGTTGGGGGTACGCCTCTATCTCAATGCCGCGAGGATTGTGTTCCGGATCACCGGCGCGCTGTCACCCCGGCTCGCCGCCCTGTTGGCGCTGCGCCTGTTCATGACGCCACCCAGTTTTCCGATACCGCGACGGGAGCAGAAGGTAAGAGAGCGGGCCCAGTTGAGGATGCTGGAGATCGATGGCGAAATGATCGCGGTACGAAGCTGGGGCGAGGGTCCCACGGTGCTGCTCAGCCACGGCTGGGGCGGGCGCGGCAGCCAATTCTACGCCCTGATCGAGGCCCTGGTGGAGACAGGCTATCGCGCGGTCGCGTTCGATGCCCCGGCCCACGGCGACTCCTCGGGAAAACGCACCAACATGCTGAAGGTTACCCGGACCATTGCCGGCATCATGGAGATGGAGCAATCGATCTGTGCCGTTATCGGTCACTCCTTCGGCTGCGGCACCGCCCTGCTGGCCATCGACCGCTACCGCCTGCCCTCGGACAAGGTGATTCTCTTCAGCTGCTTTAGCGACACCCTGTGGATCGCGGAGCAGTTCGCCGCCGCCTTCTCGATCAAAGAACCGGTGCTCAAAGCCATGCGCTGGGAGGCGAAGCGACGCTATGCCGATCTCTTCGACAAACCCTGGGACTGGTTGGAGCTGTCACCGGTGAATACCATAAAAAAGGTGACCGGCGATCTGCTGTTGATCCATGACAGGCACGACACTGAAGTCCCCTACCAACATGCACTGAAGCTCAAGGAGTTGACCCCGGAGATTAAGCTGTTGACCACCGAACGGCTGGGTCACAAGAAGATACTCAAGAACAGGCAGTGCATCGATGCCTGTATTGCACACATCAGCAGCGATTGAGTCGCTAATCCGGATAGTATCTGTTATAGGAAAATTGAGGTGGCGAAATGAAATTTCCAGCGCATGCATTGAGCATTACTTTAATAGCATACATCACGGTCTCCGCGGCCGGTTGTTCCTCTGAGGAAAGCAGCAGCAGAAAGAGACAAGATGACGCCGGCGTTTTTCAAGGGTACAGGGAAAGTATGGATAAAGCCGAAAATGTCGAGCGGGTGATCATGCAGGCCGACAAGAACAGAAGAGAGGAGATGGAGAAAAACTATTAGCAGACATAGCCGAAAAAAAGTGGTTTGCCGTGACACGGCAAACCGCTTTTCTATTGATGAACGCCTCCAAAAACAGGCGCCTGCGAATTTAAGACTCCATCGAAGGCGATAATCCAGCCCTTATTGGCGCTCTCCCGACTCCTCACCAATTTCCCATTTCTCGACATGCACCTCGATCACTTTCCCACTGGCTGCGTCCACTTCGACCTTGAACTCGGTACCCCCTTCATCCACAACATCGATTTCGTAACTTGCATCGCCGTTGGACTCGATCTCATATTCGATCTCTTCGATCTTGCCCGGATAGAGTCCCAGCACTGTTTCGCTGGCCTGTTTGGCGCTGACCTTCGCATGCTTTTTGAACAGGGCATGATCCGCGGAGTCGACTTCCTGTTCCATCTCGTAGATCATGCCGCTGTTTGCATCGCACATAAACTCCCACTCCCGGCCGCTGGCGGTGCGCACTTCGATTTCATAGGCCGCACGACCCTCTGCCGAAGGATTGAGATACTCCACTTTGACAAAATCGCCTGATTTGATCTGACTGGCTGCATTCAAACAGTCATCAAGCGTCTCCCCGAATGAGCTTGTGCTCATAAAAACGGCGCCAAATGCCAAAGCTACAGGCAACACAAGCTGTGTGGTTTTGCGATAGGTTCTAATCATTGCTTTTTCTCCGCCATGCAAGTTTACAGATGAAGGCACCTGTCGGAATATTTAAAAAACCCCACTCCGGAGGTTGCCTATTTTTCCACTGATGGAATAAAGATATGTCACTAAAAGCCCTACCAATTAGCGTCATAGGTTCTTTCTCAAGCCAGCAACACCCTGAGTGATATATGCGATTTTATCCACAAAAGTCATTACGCCCTCACTATTCAGGCTGTCAGAATTCGCCCAAATGGGACAGATAGTTACCGAATGTCAAACGCAATGCCAAGCCGGACCCTAGTCAGCTCAGGCAATATCAATCCTCGTCTATGAATTCTCGATATCAACGATAAGCACTTGATAGAAGACTCGATTGGCTGTCAGGTTTGTATTCCAATATCTTATCAGCCTGATTGATAAAACGCATATTATCGATATCAGGGGGTATCGGTTGCCATATTTCAAGCGGTTTACATCCTGAAACAGAGATGAAATAGACAGTTAATAGACTGATTGTTTAGGCAGCGGCACTCAACGGGCAAGCATGGTAATGTTGTGAATCAGCGTATCAAGGGCCTTCTCGGCACGCTTCTTCATTATCGCGGGCGTCACGTAGAGATGAATCGGCAGCTGGATCAACGGAATGCCGACACCCAGGCCAAGGGCCAGCAGCAGTGGCCACTTCTCCTCGAAGAGGATTGCAAACGGGATCCCCATACCGAGCCCGAGGAGAACGGCCAGCCCAACCAGAAGCTTGACAATAAACTTCTTCGCCTTCTCTATACCGTCGTAGCCGGCGCTGACATAGAGGCGATTCCCTGAAACGGAGACCTTAATGGGTGAGGCGCCGTAAATGGCGTTTCCAGACTGGGTTCTTATAAATCCACCCTCATGCTCGGCGGAAATGGAGGACTCCGTGGTATCCGTTATCTTGTAGCCGGATTGGACGAACATGGCCTGGGCCATCTCCACAGCCTTCCCTGGCTCACCGGAAAAGATCTCACTTCTCTCATAGTCCATGATGAACCCGTATACTCTCGATTGCTTTGAACCTATGAGACAGTTTACTGGATTTGGCTAACAGTAGTCGACAAGACCTGATCAATAAGCGAATCTGCCTGAACTGTCCGTTTTCAGAACGCAGGTGTTTGAACCGCAGTCGTACTGTTTTGATTCGCTGATACTTGAGTACCTCATTTTCTCATAATTCAGCGAAAAATCATCGATAGGGCCGCTTTTGCCGGCTGAACTGCCACCGTGCATGCTGTAGCTGGTCACCCTGACGTTTTTCAGATTCCATTGATAGTAGGTCTCTTCAGTAGTGGTTTCTATGGTGATATTGGGGATAAGCTCATCTTTTGCGATGGCCTTCTCCATGCGGCGCGCAGCCTCTCTCGCAGCCTGTACCGCAGGCAGCAGCAGGGCCACCTTTGACTCCCCCCCGTGACCGATTGTAAACCCGTCCACGCTCGATCGCTCTACCGCACCGTCGGCAAATTCAATTGTCAGCTCGATGACCCCGGATTGCGCCATGGCAGATAGCGGAATCTGCACTGCAATGAGCAGCAAACTGTAAAACAAACACTTAACCCTGACCATTATGATCTCCATTTTTTATTAACAATAAACACTATCCACTCGAGCAGTACGGAAAGGCGGGAGGGGCTCACCTGATGTAGATCTGTGATCATCAGCATCCGGTGCGGCCCAGCTCTCCTGAATGAACAGCCCCAATTCCCTGCTCGCGAGATCAATCTATAGTCAGGCCTAACGATGGAGTAGGTAATTTTGCACAAGAGCACTCAACAATTTATCACATCTTGATCGGTGCCAAGATTGTCTTGGGCATGAATCCCAATCAGTCAGACACCTCTTATTCCAAAGCAAAACCTAAGCAAGGTCTTATTAATCCGTCATTCCGGCGAAAGCCGGAATCCATGTGCTTGATTTCCCTGGATCCCGGCATACGCCGGGATGACGAAAAGAGAGTTAGCCAGAGGTTCCTTAATTATTTGTGAGCCAGGAAACCACAGCATCGAGCAGATCATCCTCATAACCTTCAAATCTATGATTCGCACCTGAGATCTCAACTTGTATATATCTATCTGAAACCATACCTTTCCTTTCCGCTGCCGCAGCAGGATCCTTGCGATCTTTTCCACCCCATATGTCAAGTACCGGTATCTCTATACCTCTCATATTGTCATCACAAGCCAATGGATCACCGCCACTGTTTCTACAGCCGATGATGATTAGACCGGCCAGATCATGGCCTGGATTCTTCGATACAAATGCACTCGACATCCGGCTTCCCATGCTGTGGCCCAACAGGAAAACATGGCGTACACCCCTTTCGTTTCTGAGATAAGAGATAGCCTGCTTTATTGATTTGTAGGCGTCTGGAAACCCTGTTGCATACGCTTTCCAATCGCTGTAGCCAGTCGGCATTTGCAGCGACAGGGTATGGTAACCCAGTTTTTCGCGGATACCCTTGCGAAGTGGATTGACCACCAACCACCTGGGGTGCTTGCCTCTTCCATGTGCGAGTATGACACCGCTTCTGTTTTCCCCTCCATTCAGATAGACAGAACCTTCCGGCTTATCGGCCGAGCTATTGAAAGACGACAGCAACAGGACAAAAGTGACGAGTGTTTTGATCATTTGCACGCTGGACTGTCCATACTTTTGTGGACATCATTTTGATTCAATAGTGGGTACAGCTTTGCCACGGCACATGGCACAAGCGCAAGACTCAATAACACATAAATAAGTTAAAATTCGTGCTCCTCAACAATAAACGCCGAAGATTTCGAGTGATCGATAAAATTTTGCTCATCCTTAAGCAAAGCAGCGCCAAGCTTCTGCCCTTCAGGAGTATTCAACCCCTCCGTAAGCGCCTGTTCCGAATCGAACCATACCTCCGCAATACCATCATATTCAGGCAGCATTCCCCTGGACGCTCTTAGACCTTCGTTCAAAGGGGTCTCTATAGTGTGCGCCTGCACATACTTTCTCGCGCCCATCGCTTCAGCATTGCTCATGAAGAATGGGCCATGCTTATTCATCCAGTAATCTCTGAACTCTTCACGAGTCATATCGGGATGCCGTGTCAAACACATAACGAATTTGATCATTTTCTATGCCTCACCTTATCGATTGTTGTATGTGGTTTTCAGTATAGTAGTCAGAAGTAGCAACTTAGCACCACAGGATTTATGAGGTAGTGATACCGGCGGTATCCGCTGCCATCAGGTCAAGTTCCGTCACGCAAGCCAGAAACTGACATCGAGACGTTAGAAACGCGGTATCCAGGGGGAACCGTTAATTGACCTGAATCAATCTTTGCTGGCACCCCGTGAGTCCAATCTGCCATTCCATGCACTAAAATCAACTAACTGACCCGGGGGGAGCTTTGATAGGTCAGTCATGATGGTATTGCATCGAGATCCTTATCCAGGGGACTCATTGAACAGATGAGGAGGATAGTCATGTCGTTTAGAACAACCATATATTCCACAAGACTAATATCGCTTTTTTCAATCTTTTTACTGGCTGCCTGTGGCGGTGGTGGTGGAGGTGGCGGCAGTTCCACCCCGACAACGGCAACCGGCGTGTTCAAGGACAACAACGTATCCGGCCTCACTTTCACCTCGGGCGAGCAAAGCGGCACAACAGGCAGTGACGGCGGCTTCACCTTCGAGGTTGGCCAGCCGGTCAGCTTCAATTTGGGCAATGTAACCCTGGGAAGCGCTACCGGCATGTCGGTCATTACACCGATTGACCTTGTCCCGGGCGGCAACAGCAGTTCCACCGAAGTGTTGAACCTGGTCCGCTTTCTGCTGATGCTCGATGACGATGGAGACTCCGGCAACGGCATCAACATATCATCGGCGGTACAGGCGGCTGCCGAAAACTGGTCGGCGGTCGATTTCACCACCGGGAATCTGCAGTCGGAGCTCTTCTCCATCATCTCCGACGCGGCATCCGCTGACGGTACCAGCCACACACTACCCAACGCCGCTACGGCCCGGAGCCACCTGGAATCGACCCTGCGCTGCGTCAGGGCCGGCGCCTATAGCGGCACATTCGGGGGTGACGACAGCGGTCCCTTCGGGGTTTTGGTGGATGCCTCCAACGGCCTGCTGTCCGGATTCGCCTACAGCGACTTCGATGGCCTGCTCGTCCTGACCGGATCCACCTCGGTCAGCTACGACCAGAGCGCCACCTTCATCAGCGGCGATGTCTCCTCCGGCGCCACCTTCAGCGGTCAGTTCAACAGTACAGACACCCTCTCCGGCAACTGGAGTCTCTCCGCCACGGCGGAGTCCGGCACATTCGCCGGCAGCCGCATCGGAGGCGCTGTGGACGCAACCTACCGCTTCACCGGAAGCTTCACATCCAACGCGAGTTCACCGGTCACCTCCTACGGGCTGTTCACCTTCGATATCGACAGCGGTGACAACCTAACCGGTGTCGCACACACCGTTTATGCCTCGGACGGCACAGAGAACGAGACCGTATCCTTCACCGGCTCCCTCACCGGCAGCTCGCTTGTTGCACAGATCATGGATGGCAGTCAGGTGGACGCCACCATTACCGGCACCCTGAACAGGACCACGGGTATCGTCAGCGGTACGTGGAGCGATGTTGACGGAAATTCCGGTACCCATTCCGGACGCGGGTGTCGATTGAATTAATGATTGGCAGGATCAGAGTCGGGCCGCTCTGATCCATGCTTCTTTTTATTTTCACGTATTAGTTGCGGGAAGATTCATCCTATCCCAATCAACCAAGTTCTCTGGGATGGAACTTGTCTGCGCTCATGCCAGTTTGTGTCATACCAGCTGGCATTCCACTATTCAATGACGACTGTGGAACAACCCCAACTAAGGCAATACACATAATAAAACGTATAACATACCGGCTATTTTACTCGTCGACGCACCTCACCCGGCTTTCTGCTAAACTGCCTCTCTTTTAGGCACATAATAAAGAGGTTCTGGGCAGTCAATGAGCGCCAAGCGATACGATGTAATTGTAATCGGCAGCGGTCCCGGCGGCGAGGGTGCCGCCATGAAGCTGGTGAAATCGGGCAGGCGGGTGGCGATCATCGAGGCCTTCGACAAGGTCGGCGGCGGCTGCACCCACTGGGGGACCATCCCCTCCAAGGCGCTGCGGCACAATATCCAGATGTTGCGGGACTTCAGGCGCAATCCGCTGTTTCAGCACACCCATGACCAGATCCAGGTGGAGTATTCCGACCTGATCCAGGCCGCCGGTAAGGTGATCAGCGAGCAGGTGCGCAGCCGCCTGCGCCACTACGCCCGTAACCGGGTGGATGTGGTTCATGGGCGGGCCCGTTTCAGCGGCCCGAACATTGTGGAAGTGGTACAGGAGGGGGGTGGCGTAGAGGAGTTGGAAGCGGAGCACTTCGTCATCGCCACCGGATCCCGCCCCTACCATCCAGAGGATGTGGACTTCGGCCACCCCAACATTCTCGACAGCGATTCGGTGCTGCGCCTCGACCGCACCCCCGACTCGATCACCATCTACGGCGCCGGTGTGATCGGCTGCGAGTACGCCTCCATCTTCTGCAATCTCGACGTCAAGGTGAACCTGGTCAATACCCGGGACCGCCTGCTCTCCTTTCTCGATGACGAGATCACCGACGCCCTCAGCTACCACCTGCGCAACCAGGGCACGGTGATCCGCCACGACGAAGAGTACGAGCGGGTCGAGGCCCTGGACGACGGCGTCGTGCTCCACTGCAAGTCGGGGAAGAAGTTCAAGACCGACGTGCTGCTCTGGGCCAACGGCCGCAGCGGCAATACCGAGGCCATGGGCCTGGAGGAGATCGGGGTGGCGATCAACCATCGCGGCCAGATCGAGGTCGACAAGCGCTACGCCACCTCCCAGCCCCACATCTACGCCGTCGGCGATGTGGTCGGCCCCCCCGCCCTGGCCAGTGCCAGTTACGACCAGGGGCGCTTCGTCGGCGCCCAGATCGCCACCGGCAATCCCGACTGGCAGTTGATCGACGAGTTTCCCACCGGTATCTACACCCTGCCGGAGATCAGCTCATTGGGACGCACCGAGCGCGAGCTGACCGCGGACAAGGTCCCCTACGAGGTCGGCCATGCCGGTTTCCGCACCATCGCCCGGGCGCAGATCACCAACCACGAAGTGGGCATGCTGAAGCTGCTGTTCCACCGCGAGACCCTGGAGATCCTCGGCATCCACTGCTTCGGTGAGGGGGCCTCCGAGATCGTCCACATCGGCCAGGCCATCATGGCCCAGCCGGGGGAGGCCAACAGCCTGCTCTACTTCACCGAAAACACCTTCAACTACCCGACCATGGCGGAGGCCTACCGCGTCGCAGCCCTGAATGGACTGAATCGGATCTTTTAATCAGTTGTTAGTCCGCAAATGAACGCGAATGAACGCAAATGTTTATTTCCGCTTCGCGATATCAAAAATACATAGGGTGCGGCAAGCCACACTCTACGTCCTGATCTTTATTTACACTAAGGTCTTCATTCCCACGCGGGAGCGTGGGAACGAGAAAACATTTGCGTTCATTCGCGTTCATTTGAGGACTATCTTTCAAACACCCTTGAACACAGGTTTACGTTTTTCAAGAAACGCCGCCACGCCCTCTTCCTGGTCGTCCGAGGAGAAACAGAGGCCGAAGGACTGGCTCTCGATCTGGCAGGCGCTGTCCAGGTCGAGGCCCTGGCCCCGGACGATGGCCTGCTTGCTCAGAGCTATCGCCAACGGCCCTTTTTGGCGGATCAGATCGGCCATGGCGAGGGCCTCCGGCATCAGCCTCTCCTGGGGGTAGAGATGGTTGACCAGTCCCCAGGCGAGGGCTTCGTCCGCCTTGACCTGGCGACCGCTGACGATCATCTCCATCGCCCTGGCGGGACCGATGAGCCTTGACAGCCTCTGGGTGCCGCCGAAACCCGGGGTAATCCCCAGATTGACCTCCGGCTGACCGAACACCGCACTCTCCGAGGCGATGATCCAGTCACAGGCCAGGGCCAGTTCACAGCCGCCACCGAGACAGTAACCGTTGACCAGGGCGATCACCGGAATCGGCAGCAGCTCGAGCTGGCGAAAAACACGCAGGGCGGTCTGGGACAGGGCCATCGCCTCCACTGCCGTCATCGCCTGCATTTCACTGATGTCGGCCCCGGCCACAAATGCCTTCTCCCCCGCCCCGGTGATCAACAGCACCCGCGCCTCGTCATCCCCGGCAACCCGCTCCAAGGCGTGCGCAAGATCGGTGAAGGTCGCGCTGTTGAGGGCGTTCAGGCTGGCGGGCCTGTTTATCGTCAGCAGACAGACGCCCCCATCGAGCGACTCGAAGCCCAGGGTCTGGTAAGCGGAATTGTTCATGATCTTTGCCTATGAGCAGGGATAGCGGGTATTGAAGACGGGAATATAGCAGGATTCGCCGGGAAAGTTCCGAACGACGCCGCCCTGGAACAATCAGGGTCTCCCTTGTTTCCATCCTGTCCATGCATATATGGCGCGGGGAGATGCGAAGTTCACGAAAAAAAAAGCCGCCCCCGAAGCATCCGGATGCGGCTCATGTCGATGGTTGAATCGGATCAGACTTTAAAGCGTTCCACCAAACCCTTGAGCTGTTCGGCCAACCTCGCCAGATCGTTGCTGGCCTGGGCAGTCTGCTGGGCCCCGGTCGCCGACTGCTCCGCCACCTCGTTGATGCTTACGATGCTGCGGTTGATCTCTTCGGAGACCGAGCTCTGTTCCTCGGCGGCGCTGGCGATCTGGGTGTTCATATTGGAGATCTGCTCCACGGCGGTGTTTATGGTCTGCAGCGCCTCGCCGGCGGCAGCGGCCTGCTCCACACCGACCAGGGTCATCTCCTTGCCTTCTGCCATCACCTTCACCGCGTTGTTGGCGCCGGACTGGAGCTTGCTGATCATCTCCTCGATCTCCTGGGTCGACTCCTGGGTGCGCCCGGCCAGGGTGCGGACCTCGTCCGCCACCACGGCGAAACCGCGACCCTGCTCGCCGGCCCGGGCCGCCTCGATCGCCGCGTTGAGGGCCAGCAGATTGGTCTGCTCGGCGATGCTCTTGATCACATCGAGCACCGAACCGATATTCATACTCTCCGATTCGAGCTGCTGGATCACCCCGGCGGCCTCTTCCACCTCTTTGGCCAACTCACCGATGGCGTCGATCACCTTGTCGATGACCTGCTTGCCCTGGTGGAAGGTGGAGTCCGCCTCGCGGGCCGCCTCAGCCGCCTCGACCGCGTTGCGCGCCACCTCCTGCACCGTGGCGCTCATCTGGTTCATCGCCGTGGCCACCTGGCTGGTCTCAGTCAACTGCTGGTTGATGCCCTGCGTGGTCTGGGTGGTCACCGTCGAGGTCTCCTCTGCCGCCGCGGCAAGCTGAGACACCGAGTCCTTGACCTCGTTCATGGCGTCATGGAACTTGTCCGCCATCTTGTTGAAGGCATTGGCGATATGGCCAAGTTCATCCTTGTTGCCATATTCCACACGCGCCCCCAGGTCGCCATCGGACAGCTTTCTCGCGGTCTGCTCTATCTGGCTGACACCCGCCGATATCGTGGTAATCGTCAGATAGGCCATCACCAGGCTGATGATCGCACCGGCACTCAAGCTGACAATGACCCAGGTGATCATGGAATGGTAGGCCTCGTCGGTCTCGGTGTAGAATGCCTCGGCCTCCTCTTCCTGGAGCGTGATCAGGGAGTCGATGGTCCCCTTCATCTCCTCCAGGACGGGATTGGCCACGGTCAATACCAGGCTTTCCGCTTCATGATAGTGTCCCGTCTTGATGCCCTCCTTGATCTTCTCTATCGCCTCCTTTTCAAACTTTTCCAATTCCGCCTGAAACACGGCCGCCAACCGCTGCTCCTCGGCATCCAGGTGGGAGTTCATGAATTCCGCCCAATGTTCGTCGATATCCTTGATGTTGTGGTCGATTCGATCGATATGCACCGACACCGGATGGTCGTGCATCGATGAGAAAGAGGAGCTTGGATCGTGCTGCAGCGCGAGCAGAACCTGCGATCGGCTATCCTCGGCCGCCTCCAGGATCACCCCCAGTGCATGCATATGCGCCATGTCCTGGTGGTAAAGCTCATCGATGGCGTGATCGGCGTTGCGCATGCCGTTGAGCCCCATCAGTCCCACGAAGAGCGCCACGAACAGCACCAGGCCGACCATGATGTAGAGACGTAGTTTTATAGGAAGATTGTGAAGAAATGACATTTTGATCACCCAAAGCGGTATAGTGAAATCTACTGTTTTTGCTCTTGACGCAGACCGTCACTTCGCTGTGATCAAATCCCCCTACCTGGAGTCGACATTAGTGTCTGATGGTGCAGAGGCAAACACATGCTACAACCTATTATTCGACTTGAATCACCGAACCTTTAATAAAAATGACTTATTTTTTATCGGAATACCGGGTGAGGCCCGGCAAGCATGATTACCTACAGTAATTGTGTGATTGCTAAAGCCGCATAGCAAACGGTTCAGCGCCAGGCCGCCCCCGCGGAGTTCCGCCTTCAATACCATGTGCGCATATTCATTTTCCTGTAATATCAGCTCGTTAGAGTATAGGGATGATCACTCCAACAAGCTATGCAAACTGGGGATTCAAGGTCTTCGACCGCCGTCGCGACGAGGTCGAGCCACTGCTGGCGCAGGCGCTTGACGAGGGCCGCGCCTTGGAGGTGGGGCTCTACTTCCACGATCCGGCGACCCATGACTGCCTCAACAGCCTCCTGCCGGACAGCGGTTGTCTGCTCAACACCCACCTGGATCATCGTCGGCTCAACGTCTTCGCCCTCGATGACAGCGACCTGGTGGCACAGCTGCGCAGACAGATCGAAAACTCGCTGCAGTGGGGCGCCAGCTACGGTATCAACCATCTCTCCGCCTTTACCCTGACAAGCAGAGCTGAATTCCAGCCGGCACTGGAGCAGAGGCTGCTGGAACACCTGCAGATCCTCAACCGGCTCTGCCGCGAGTATCGCTTTCCGATCCATATCGAAAACACCTATCACGATATCGACCTCTACAGGCGGATATTCCTATCGATCGATCGGCAGGACCTCGATCATCTCCACTTCTGCTTTGACTTCGGACACGCCAAGGTCTGGTCAATGCGTCCCCTGCACGCCTGGTTCGATTTCCTCGCCCATCTGGAGGGCAGCGGCAAACGGCTCCACTTCCATCTCCACACCAACCGCGGACTCTCGGACGAACACCTCTCCTTTGTCGAGGCGGAGTGGATGGAACTCTGCGACATCGATGAATACACCGCCCCGTGGAACAGCTTCGAGGCCCTGTCGATCATCGAGCAACGGTTCCCTGATGCCCGCAAGGTGATGGAGGTTCCACCCGGCGAGGCGCGGGAAAACCTGCAACGGGTTATCGAGGAGATCGGCCACATCGGCCGAAGGGATCGCAAGAAAAGTGCCTGAGGATATCCGCGGCATTCAGCAAAATCCCTGAATCCCAGCCAACAGGACAATTGTCGGCCAGCGGCTGGATGGGCACTGCAGCCCGTCCCTGCCGGCTGATCATGGGCTTATTGTGCGGGAGGTCACACTTTTGAATCCTTTCAAGCCTCCATCTGACCCTGCGGCAATGGCGTTGAATAGAATGACGTAGACTCAAGTTTTCGCAGAGTGATGGAACATTCGTGGGAATCCACTGAAATGTACGAGACTTTTTTTGGATTCAAGGATACGCCCTTCAGGTTAAGCGCGGACGAGAAGTTCCGCTACGCCCATAAGAACTATCTGCGCGCTTCCGCCTACCTCGCCTATGCCCTGCAACAGGGTGAAGGACTGGTCATGATTACCGGCAAGCCTGGATCCGGTAAAACCACCCTGATCAGGGATGTCATCTCTGAGCTCGATAGTGCGCGCTACTACACGCTCAATCTTGTGACCAGCCAGCTGCATGCCGAGGAACTGCTGAGAAAGATGGCGCTGGAGTACGGCTTGCCAGCCGAAACCTACAACAAGGCGACCCTGCTGACCAATATTCATAAGCATCTCAACATGTTGCACGAACAGGGAAAACGTTCGATCCTGTTCCTCGATGAGGCACAAAATCTCTCCCCTACGGGGCTGGAGGAGTTGCGTCTGTTATCCAACCTGCAAGAGGGAAAAGACTCCCTTCTGCAGATCGTGCTGGTCGGTCACGACGATTTGCGCCAGCTCCTGCTGGGACCGGATATGGAGCATATCCAGCAAAGATTGGTCGCGAACTGCCAGATTGAGCCGATGCCGGTCGAGCAGACGAAGGCCTACATTCTCCATCGCCTTGAACTTGTCGGCTGGCGACAGGACCCGCAGATTCAGGAAGCGGTCTTTCAGCTTATCCACGAAGCCTCCCAAGGCGTGCCGAGAAACATAAACCACTTGATGAGCCACCTGCTCCTCTTTGCCTCCCTGGAAGAAAAACATGAACTCACGGACGAAGATGCGTTGACCATCATCGAGGAACTGGTTGAACAGCAGCGTATCACCCTACCCGGTGAGTACGGTTTCGAGGGCTTTGTCAACAAATACCGGGCAGAAAGTGAACAACGTTTAGTACGGCTCGCCGTGGGCGCCCATTCAGTCACCGCACCACTGCCTGAAACGGCGCCGCCGCCCAGTCGTGAACAGACCCTTGAGCCGCCGCGCCCCACCGAAAACCGCAATGGAGAGCGCCCTGTAGCGGACAGCGCGACCGGCGAGGAACGCAGCATTGAGCTGGAACCCCCGGATACGGACTGGTTTCTCTGGAACAGTGACCCTGAACTGACCGATACGGAGGCGGACGACAGTGACGACCAGGCTCCGCTTTCACTCGACACACAAGCGGAAGCGCCAGCCGCAGAGACGAGACGATCCGGACTGTTGCTGCCCAATGCCGATGAGATCTGGAACGGGGACATGACCTCCCTGGATATGGCATCCATCTTTCAGGATGCAAAGGCACCAAGGCGAGCCAGGTCCAGTAAGTCAGAGACAGGTCGTACCCGGACGGAACCGGTCGGCGCCAATGTGGTGAGGGACCGGGAACATCGCTGGGGCGGGGTCTGGTTTATGTCCAGCGAAAACAGTTCGGCACAAACCCATTGGCGTTCCCACAATGGCGGATCCACGATAACCGATAGCAGGCTGCCCCCCGTCTCCACGCTGAACACCCAGCACAACATCGCGGTCGACGAGAATCTGAGCATGCCGTCGGTGTGGGTCGACAGCTGTCCGGAGATCGACCCGGCTCTCCCTGAGAACGGCTATAGCCGGCAACAGAAACATGCCCGGAAAAGACCGCTGGTACGCTCGATAAACCACATTTTCGCCCTTGTCGCGCTCGGCGTGGCGGTGATGTTGTTGATACGGCTGTTTCCGGACCAGTTCAGTCATCTCTGGCGGAGTATGGAGTCCCGGCTTTCTCAACAGGACATCAAGCAGGAGGTGATCCCGATCCCCCCTGCCGCTGAGGGCGGCCATGAGACCAGCCTCCCCGAGGATCCGGTTGGGATTACCGAGCAGAGTGAAGACAGCGAGCTGCCGTCACCGTCTCCGGCCCCGCAGACGGTCGATGCGCAGGCAGTGGAGGCGGAGATCGATGCAGCTACTGTCGGTGACGAGGTCTCTCTGGGGGTGGGTGACTCCGACATCGACTCCTTCGAAAACATCGAGCTGGCCACCCGGTATATCGTCCATTTCGATTTCAATGGATCGCGGATACCCGATGACTATAAATCCCTGCTCAAGTCGGTAAGAGACAAAATGCTGCTCGAAGAGAACAGCTTCTTGAGAATCACTGGCTATGCCGATTCCCAGGGAGACCGAAACTACAACTACCGCCTCTCAATGAAGCGTGCCGAAGAGGTCAAGCGATTTTTCACCACCCGGGGGATCGCTGACAAGCGACTGCTGGTGACGGCAGTCGGCTCGGTCAGCAGAGACGAGCCTTGGCTGGAAAGCGTCGATGCCAGGCGGGAGATACGACGGGTCGAGGTCATCCTTTTCCCCAAATAGCATCCAGCCCTGACAACCGGAGCCTGATCACGCTTTCGCTGCAGGCGCCTATCCCAACCCCGTTTGCTGAAGATGGGCGCCGAGACGCTTGTCCGTTTTCTGGATATGTTCGATCAGCCATCCCTTGATGAAGGCCATCAGCTCACCCAGGACCTCCTCGTCGCCCTGCTCAATCCGCTCATTGTATCCCATGACGTCATCCACCAGTTTCCTGTGCAACTCCTTGTGCGCTTCAGCTTCGCTGTAGCGGGTCTGATCCATGAGCTGCTCCTCGTAGCTGAAATGGGTGGCGGTATAATCGATGAGGCCCTTGAGAATTCTCCGCGCTGTCTTGATACTCCTTTTTCCATCCAACTCGAACTTCAATTCATTGGCCATATCCATCAGCGCCTTGTGCTGACGGTCTATCTCAACGATGCCGACGCTGAATTTAGCATCCCAGACGAACGCAGCGTCCTTGTCGCGCTCCTGGCGGGTCAGTGCTAGCTGGTCGTAGTCGACGGTAAATCGATTCAACCAGGCATTGACCTCATTCGCCAAAGCAGCCACCTGAACAGTGGAGGCGGTCAACCGACCTGAATCCCTGGCCGAATTCTGCGACAGGCTGTCCAGTTGTGCGATGTTCTCCCGGATGTTTTCGGAGACTTCAGTCTGATGGTTGGCGCCATCGGCAATTTGCATGTTCATGGAGTTGATACTGCTGACCGCTTCCTGGATTACGCTCAACATCTTGCCGGCGCTTGCCGCCTGGTCAACGGTTTCCGCGGTCCGCCGGTTACTGCGTTCCATCACGTCCACGGCCTGGTGGGATCCCTCCTGAAGCTGGTCGATCATGCTGTTTATGCGCACTGTCTCTTCCTGGGTGCGCCGCGCCAAAGATCGCACTTCATCGGCGACCACGGCAAACCCGCGTCCCTGCTCACCGGCCCTGGCCGCCTCGATGGCTGCATTCAAAGCCAACAGATTGGTTTGATCGGCGATGCCGCGGATGGCCTCAAGAATGCCACCGATATTTGCGCTATCGTCTTCAAGCTTTTTAACCGCCGTGGCGACCAGCTCAAGCTCACCCGCCAGGCTGTTTATCGAACTGATGGTTTTATCGACCTCATTCTGGCCATTGACCACCGCCTGGTTTGCGCTCTCCGCGTGCTCCGCCGCCTGGTTGCTCTTTGCCGCGACCCCCTGAATGGAGTCCGCCAGGGTATCCACCGCTTCCACGGCCTGGGCGATCTCATCGGCCTGGCGCTGTATATCCACTGCCGTTTTGCGTCCGGTGTCCACCATCTGCGCAGTGACATCACCAAGATGCCGGGATGATCCGACCACGCCGGACACCGCGAGAGAGAAGCCATTGCTGATATCCTTAAAAGCAGTGCCGATCTGGTTGAGTTCATCGCGGGTATCGATATCGAGGCGCTGGGTAAGGTCACCCTCCGACATCTGGTCCGAGGCGCTTCGCAGATGCTCCAGATTACCGGTCAGGCTTAAATAGACGCCAGTGGAAAACAGAAACAGCATTACCGATGTCGTTCCCACCACGATATAGTGACGGAGAAAAAACTGGCCGGCGGCATAGAGCTCAAAACTGAGATAGCCGATGGTGACCAGGAACAGGACGATCACCAGGGCAAACTTGATCCTGTAGGAGAGCTGATTTGTCAAGGATACAATGGGCGCCATAAGTCTGTTCATGAGTCACCCCCGTGACTGGTATGTCTATCTATAGTTAGCGTTTGCCTCTGATTTTTCTTGAAATATCGGCGGATGATCTTAACCGGCGCAACACAGGCCAGCCGCTCAGGATGAGCTATTCCTACTTGTAAACATGCAGTTAGCGCTTAATCTTGCGCAGCGTCCTCTCGGTCCAGAAGCTCTTTTTGAGATCACTGTTGAAATCGACCACTTTGCGCGGAATCACCGCCAGACTCTCCTGGCCGGTTCGCAGATCGACACCGTACCAATACTTCCAGAACAGCGCCCTTGGATCGCCCTCGCCCTCTGTGTTGACCAGACCCCAATCCCTGTCGATGATCTTTATCAGCTTGTCTTTTTTATAGTAGAGCGTTCGATAGTCGGCAAAGCTCTCTGTATCCACGTAGCTGATCCGATAGTCGTACCACCAGTACTTGAACTTTGACGTACTCTTGAGACCGTAGACCTCCCTATCCAATTGCCGGCAGCTGCGCTCGGGTACTCTCCCGGTGAAGCGGAACAGCTTACCCTCCAATGCCTCCATCATACCAAGACAGCTTCGCATCTTTTTCTTGCCCAACAACTCATGGGTCTCATCATCCGGCTTGCGCAGCGTTACGTCGCCAAAGGTAAATACGCTTCCGCCCCATGCATCTTCATGTCTTGGTTGAGCGAAGCGTCGAATCTTGCGCAGCCTGGGCAACCACACCATATAGTCCTTGCTCTTTTCATCATCCTTGTACTCGGTGATCAGCATACCGGTACCGCGCAGATTGCCGGAGTGAAAGATCGCAAGATCGCGGGAACGGATCGCATCACCATCCGCGTAGTTGTTATTCAGGTGCCGTTCCACTGCTGTGGATATGGGACTTCCACCCTTCGACTTGTTGACCAGTACACTGAGTGTCTTGCCACGACGCTTGATGGAGAAGTTATCGAAGGCATAGAAATGATTGGCAAAATAGACCTGCCTGGCTATCTCTGCCGCATCCGGCTCCGCATCCGGTGCCGGATAGGCCAGGTCCCGATCAACGCCCGCCTGGATGTTCGCTGCCTGTAGAGCCGCCAGGAGCGCCAGGCATAGTCTGTTTTTCAATGATGGCTTGAACCTTGTCATGCTTAAATCCTCTGGCTTGAGCAGCATCAGCCTATTTTTTCATTTCGCGAGTGAACTTGAAGATAGCCTGCTTGATGCGATCGAGATCCCCGGTGGCCAGATAGTCCTCATGGAGTCTCTGTTTGAACTCCATGGACAGCTTTTCATAAAAGATGTAACTGCCCGGAGACTTTTGCTGCAGATAGGCCGAGAAACCCTCCAGGTCCATCAGTTGCGGCGACTCGCTGTCCAGGCTTCCCAGCCAGCCTGAGTCGGCAGGGGGTATGAATTCATTGGTTTTGAACTCGGCAACATCGGCCTCGACTGCCGCTATGTAGCCGGGATCGACAGCATAGACTGTACCGTAGGCGCAGATACCGACCAACAGACAGCCAGTGAGAGACGGGCAGATCCGGGTGGACTCAGATGACATTGAAGATCTCCTATAGCTATCACTACTTTATAAACGATGTTTTTAATACTGCCTTTGTTCGCTTGATTACTAGCCGAACCACTATCGCCAAATCCAAAACCTTTAGCTTGCCGTGGCTATAGCGTTTGGCGGTTGTTATTAATTGATCAGTGTAATTTAAACAACCGCTTTAAAAAACCAAACAGGTTCGCAAAAAAAGATACCACCGAGGAAATACCACAAACCGACAGCTTTGGTTAAGCCCATGTCGGTTAGTGATAAGTGATAGTTATCTAGGCCTTCACATTTTATGGAATATATCGAGCGCTTCACCCTTGATCCTGTAGTAGATCATACAGAAAACATGTTATAAGGAGAAAAGGGAAGATAAGCAGTCGCGTGAAAGGAATCTGAATGATGTTCGAGAAGCTGTCTCTCATCCTGAGGTCGTCGTCAAGGATCACGCTCGATCCACTTCATCGGAAGGCGAAACTCAGTCCCCTCAAGTATGGTCCTGTCAAAGGGCGTTTCCTCTATTTCTTGATGGCGCTCCTCAACGCCAAAGGCATCATTCAAATGAAGCGCCTTACAGTGTCTCACTTCAGGGAATTGATAGAGGTCCACCCTGAGGCAATTCCAAACATCTTCTGGCCCTATCAATGCAGAAGCTGGGATTCATCGACGCGAGTCGATTTTCTCTACAGTCACTTCCTAACGCTGCCGGATCTCAGATATCGGGTTGAATGCCACCCCAGTCATCAACGCATCATTGCGGATGCGGATGACATCTACCGGGGTCTGCGAATAGTAGTGGATCAACACAGCTTGTTCATGAGAGAAGGGATGATCACCCTCAACATCTATGTGGAGCATGAACGTATCTTTACCATTGCCTTTTCGCTCTGCAAGGACGATAGGGGAAAGATCTGCGCCATCGCCGGCGCAATCCAGGGTCGGCGCATGGCCAATATCACTGAACTCTATCGCGATATGACCAAAAAGACCTACGGCATCAGGCCCCGTGATCTGATGGTTGAGGTGTTTCAGATTGTATGCAGACTGTCCGGCGTCGAAAAAATATTTGCGGTCTCTGAGTCTCATCGACAACACAGGCACCACTTCTACCAGTTGAAAAACAAACAGAGCAGGCTGAACCTCAATTATGACGAGGTCTGGTCGGATCGCAGTGGCATCCGATGCAGCGACGCCTTTTATGAACTACCCGTTATTCCGGTAAGAAAGCCGTTGAGCCGTATCATCGCAAAAAAGCGCTCCATGTATCGCAACCGCTACGCCTTGCTTGAGAGACTGGAAAATGAGATCGAGCAAGGCCTTTCATCCTATGGATCCTGGGTGCTTCATGAGCCACGCTTCTGCAGCTCGGATATCAGGATTGCGGGAGATGGATGGGGGAATTTAAAAAGCCCCGCCCAGTGATTCGACTGAAGGCTGTTTAATAACCCTGTTGGCGGTTACTGCGCCTGGCGTGGATTGTCAACAAGAGTGGTAATAATACCAATTTCACCTTTCCGCCCTTGTCAGGAATTAAACTCCTGCTATTAGTTAGTAGGCAACCTTGTCAATGCAGGTGCCGGTCTGACGGCGAATAGCCCCCAGGTTACCTTTCAGGTATTCAACGCCGCGAACCGGCACCTGCACCCTAAAGTCGATCCGGCAGCGGGAGAGCCGGGCGCTGTTTCCCAGACCCTCCCTGGGTCCGTTAACACCAATCCAAATCGAACTACAGCTATTGCTCTATCACGAGAACGGCTATCAGCAGCAGGATGAGCATCATCTCCGCAAGCGTGATCAAGACTATCCAACGGGTGATACGTCGCGCCGAGGGCTTCATCGGCTGCCAGATTTTCTGCATATACCAGCGCCAGGGCGGCAGCCAGGACCAGCGGTGCCACGACTGCAGATAGCTGTGCATGTCCCGTCCCCACTGGTTGAGGCTGCGATCAACCTCGTCCAATCGCCGCCGTCGCTGCGACTCTTCGGTGCCGGAATAGTCATCGGTAATAGTGAGGCTGCTGCCATTTGCGGTTGCTTGCGCCACCTCGAATCGGGTGGAGCTTTTGAGTAGACGCTGGTAGTTGACCCTTATGCCATTATCGATCCGTTCCATGCTGAGCTCGGCCTTCTCATGCTTGCCGTTACTGAGATTGAGGGCTTCGAAGCTGACCCGATCCTGACCCACGGGCTCCCATCGCTCTATCTCGAGCAGCGAGTTGATGCGATAGAGGCGCTCCAAGTCTTCGATGAAGCGCTGCAGCTGGACCGGGGAGAGCGGTGTCTCGACGCTTATCCAGGCCGCATCTTCCGAGGGAACAGCCGTCATGATCCGGGATGGGGAACAACCAGCAGCGGGACTTGGAGCGCTTGTGTCAGCTTCCCGAGATCCATCCGGGAACGCAAGCCATCGACACCCTTGGGCCGTGGCGAGCCGATGACCACCAGATCGAACGCCATGCCCCTACTGGCATCGA
Organism: gamma proteobacterium symbiont of Ctena orbiculata; assembly: GCA_003058495.1. GTDB lineage: Bacteria > Pseudomonadota > Gammaproteobacteria > Chromatiales > Chromatiaceae > Thiodiazotropha. The sequence goes on from QBVC01000007.1 coordinate 84,362, forward strand.
CCAGACAATCTGCCGGCTTGCCGAAACGGGACTCATAGCTGAAATCGGCGCCGGTCTCCCGGGTGGCCCGGCCCAGTCTCTCCACCACCTCGGCGACTTCGCCGTCGAGCTGGCCCTCAAGGTAGCTGCCGAAACGGTCCCGGGTCACCGCGTTGTTGAGCCAGTCGTCGCCCATCATCCCCTGCCAAAACTCCGGCACCACAATCAGGTGGTGCAGCGCTACCTCGCTGTGACAAAAGCGCAGCGCCTGCGCTTCCGCCGCACGGGCCCCGTCGGTACCGTGACTGGCACAGAGTATTCGCTTGGGATTCATCGATACCTGCAGGGCCCGGCAGGCGCGCCGCCGGGCCTCCCGTGTTCAACTGAAGAAGTAGACACCCAGGGCGATCAGCAGCGCCAGGACCAGGGCGATGAAGTCTTCGCGCCGGTCGCTGGCAAAGATCGAGAGTGCAGAGCCACGATGGAACTTGGCACCCGCCTCTTCCTGAAGATCGATATCTTGACTATGTTGATCGGTCATGAAAATTCTCCTCCGGATTAGATGGTTTCCTGCACAAACAGCATGATCACAAGGAGCGAAAGCAGCGCCTTGGCGGTACCCACCACACCACCGATCACCAGCGGCTGCCCTCCCGCCTGCTTGATCGAGGCCACGGTTATCTGCATGCCCAGTCCGGTCAGGCCGAAGGCGAACAGCAGGGTGATCCACTGCCTGAATTTCTTGATCTTCTTGGCCGTGTGGCGCACCGCCTTGTGCGCGCCCTTGAGGATCTTGTTGGCATCCTTGGAGAGTATCTTGGCATTGACCAGTCCCCGTAGCGTGGCATCGTCATCGATACTCATCACCTTGCGGTTCTCGATCAAGCGCGTCAGCGCCGCCTGGCGGTCGAGACGCTGAACCATGGGCAGCGCCTGCTGCAGGCTGGCGACCTGCTCCGGCTTCAGCAGCTTCTCATCGGCAATGTCATTGTCGAAATATTTGCCCTTGTAATGGTTGGCAGGTGCGAAGATACCGGTGGATGAGAGGGCGAACATGAGAATGAAGCCGATCACGAAGACGGGAAATTTTTCGAAAATCACCCGCCCCGTGTTGACCGCTTCGGCGCCCTCTTCCCGGCGCACGTACCAGAGCGCCAGCCAGAGCACGATGATGGGGAGGAACAACACCCGGGTGATATTGAAGATCTCCGCCACCTTGAGCGTTTCGATGCCGTCCGGCTGGTAGGCCAGGGCCGCGCCGGCCACCTGGGCCGAGTTGAGGATGCCGGTGCCGGCCCAGGCGCCGAACTGGATATGGCCCAGGCTCAACAACTGCCCGATCACCGGAAAGAGAAACATACAACCGACACCCCAGAGCAGGATTGTGCCGATGGTATAGGCGATCTCCACCGATTTTGCCTGCACCACCGGTGCCGCGGCGACGGTCGCCGACACCCCGCATACCCCCATGCCGGCGGAAAGCACGCCACCCATGGAGTTGGGTATGTTGCGCCGGCGGGCGAACCAGAGCACCAGACCGACGGAGCCGAGGACGAAAAAGCCGATCAGCACCACCGAGAGGCGTCCAAGGTGGGCCAGTTCGGCAAGGCTGTAGAGCGTGCCCAGGAGAATCACACCGGTCTTCAGGCCCAGTCTCGACATGCGGATGCCGTTCTCGGCCCAGTCGGGAATCTTGAACACATTCACGATCAGGATGCCGGCGAGAATGCCCAGCACCACGTAGTTCAGTCCCAGGACCTGGTGCAGATACTTCGCCCCCATGACCGGGCCCAGACCCTTGCTCAGCACGGCCACGAAGGGTGCGAGATACCAGCGCACGAACATCGCGACCAAGAGAATGAATATGACCCCAGCCACGGTGGAGAGGTAGTAGTCCAGATTCCCCTCTTCATGGGTTCCGAAATAGTGCCAGAGACCCACCACGACAGCGATCACCCCCGCCGTGTAGGCAAGGCCGGTCATCTCACCCAGGTATTTGGCGTTCTTCAGATAGCCGATCAGCCCCTCCTGGAGGCCGAATTGGGCGGTTGCGCCGATAATCAGGAAAATGACGCCCATGATCAACAGCGCCGGATGTTTGTGGGTATAAACCATCGACTGCCCCTCCATTTGCTCATGGTCCCTTGAGATGCTGCTGAACCATTTGTTGTTTTCAGAAAACCACAGATACAGCGTGGTAAACTATATTCCGTTTCAATCACTCATTTCAACCGGTCGCAGGCCGGGGACCCTACCCGCATAGCAAACCCGGCCATCGATGGAGCCTGGCTTTCTCAACTTGGCAACTTACTGAAAACACAACCGATCCTGCCGCAGCCTGCGATCACGACAGCACCATCCGGCCGGGCATTCGATACCCGGTATGGACTGTTTGGCTACAGCTCTCTCAAGACGCCAACCGCATTGCGCAGCTTCCCATGCAGGGTTTTGATCTCTTTGTCACTCAGGTCATGCAGCATCTGTCGCTCTATTTGAGCGATCACCCTGTCACAACGGGAGAGCAGTCGTTTTCCCTCTGAGGTCAGACTGATATGGATAATTCGCCCATGGTTGGGGTCGGGTTTGCGTACTATCCAACCCTTCTTCTCCATCCCCTTGATCAGCTCGTTGGCAGCCTGGGGAGAAACCATGGTGCGTTCGGCCAGCTTGGCATTGGAGAGTTTCCCACTGCTGGAGAAGACGGAGAGCGCAGTGTATTGCCCCAAGGTCAGCCCCAGGGGATCGAGCACCCGGCGAAAACTCCTTCTCAATGCCCGATCCAGGCGCCCGACCATATAGGCCACGCCAGTTGGTTTGTCCAATTGGTACTGCAGATCTTCATCGCCCGATGAATCAGCGGATGGTTGACTCATATTGCCGGTCATTTTTTGCTTTTCCTCAACTCATACCCGAGAAATAGTATATTTTTTTGTTATTTTTTGTGGTTGTAAAAGGCTGAGCATAGAGTATCTCACCCTATCAATCCACTTAATGTAACCTTAGCTGCCGGGAGATCGCCACCGGTATAGGATCCGTATCAGTCGACCTAAGGTCGCGGGTTCAGGCTCCAATGCGGCCGCCGGTGAGGGAAACGACAACGAAGCGTTGCGACCAACCCGGTCACGTTCACGATCAGATAGATTGGCTACACTTACTCCCAATCACATGGCGACAGAAGGTGATGCCAATGCCGATGACACTGATCTCCAACGCATTCCCCGACGGTGGTGGAATACCCACGGAATATACCTGCCAAGACGCCGACATATCGCCCCAGTTGGCGTGGGACGGGGTACCGGAGAACACCCGAAGTCTGGTACTGATCGTTGACGATCCGGATGCCCCCGATCCCATGGCACCGAAGATGGTCTGGGTCCATTGGGTGCTCTTCAACCTGCCGCCGGAGACGCGCGAACTGCCCAAGGCCGTTTCAACCGCCGACCTTCCCGGCGCAACAGGCGAGGGGATCAATGACTGGAATCGAACCGGTTATGGCGGCCCTTGCCCGCCCATCGGCCGGCATCGCTACTTCCACAAGCTCTATGCCCTGGACAGCCTGCTGGAGGGTCTTGACAACCCGACCAAGGCGGAGGTGGAACAGGCCATGGAGGGGCATGTCATTGCTGAGGCGGTACTGATGGGAACCTATCTCAAATCCTCCTGATCTGACAGATTCAAACAAAATCATGCCTAGCCGGCATCGAATCACCGGGTTTCAGTCGAGATAGATCAATCCGTCCAGGGCAACCGCCCCCTCCCCCTCGGCATAGACCACCAGCGGATCGATCTCGATCTCACGGATCCGGGGGTCGGACTGGATCAGCCTGCCGAGCTGAGCCAGGATCTGAGAAACGGCAGTCACATCCAAAGCCGGTGCGCCGCGATATCCCTGCAACAGGGCGGCGCTCTTCAGCCTGAAGAGCTCGACGGCGATCTCCTCCGGCGGCAGGTTGGCGGGGATCACCCGCAGATCCTGCAACAGCTCGACCGCTGCGCCGCCGAATCCCACCAGCAGCACAGGTCCCCAGGCGCAATCGTTGCGGGCGCTGACGATGAGCTCCACGCCCTTGCTCACCAGGGCTTCGATCAATACGCCGTCCAGCACCAGTCCGGGGCAGGCCCTGGCCACACCCTCATGGAGCCGCGCCCAGCCAGCGCGCAGGGCCTCGGATCCCTCCACTCCGCACAGCAGGCCACCCACATCGCGCTCCCGCGGGAGTTCCGCCGCTTGGGCCTTGAGGACCAGGGGATAGCCGATCTCCTCCGCCGCGGCGAGGGCCTCCTCGAGATTGCGGACAAGGGCCCCCTTGGGAAGGGCTACGCCGAATTCGGCCAGGATCTCCCTGCTGCGATACTCCGGCAGCACACCGGCGGCCCCGGCCAACCGAGTCGGGGGCTCTCCCGTCAGGGCAGGACCCGGATCCACCGGCCGCGGCGCCGAAAGCAGGGCCAGGGCGCGGAAAACCCGCTCCGCCGCGGTGAAGAAGGACACACCCAGTTCATGCAGTTGCTGCACGCAGTGTTCGGGAATCTCCACACCCTCGTCGAGGGCGGCGAAGATCACCGGCTTGTCGGGTGCAAGATCCCTGATGGCGTCGATGATGTGGGGCAGCTTAAGCGCCGCTGTCGTTCTGTCGTTGAGGATGATGCCCAGTACCATGCTGCCGAAATCCTCCTCCTTCAGCAGTAGATCCATGGTGCGGCGGTAGAGGCCGGGATCGACCAGGGCCTGGGCGGTGAGGTCGAGGGGGTTGCCCGGTGGAATAAACTCGGGCAGGACCTTCGCCAACTCGGCCCGGGCCGTCTCATTCAGGGGCGAGAGAGTCAGGCCGAGATCCTCGCAGAGATCGAGGGTCAGCGCCTTGAAGGCCCCCGACTCGGTCAGCACCGCGCAGCCGGGCGCCGGAAGCGCACTGCAGCGAGCGTTGATCTCCGTGACGTCGAGCAGCTCCTCCTGGGTGTTGACGATGATTACCCCGGTTCGCTCAACCAGGGAGCGCATCACCCGGTAGTCTCCCGGGGTGGCTCCGGTATGGGTGGCGGCGGATTCACGGGCGGCGCTGCCGCGGCCTGGATGGAGCAATAGGATCCGCATGCCCTGTTCCCGCGCCCGCCGGGCCAGGGCCAGGAAACGGCCCGGCTTGCGGAACTGCTCGACGATCATGGCGACACTCCTGGTATTGGGATCGTCGAGGACATACTCCAGATAGTCCTCCACGCCGCTGGCCGCCTCATTGCCGGTGGAGACGGTGAAGGAGATATGGAGATCGCGGGCGATCAGCGAGGTCGCCAGCACCGCCGCCAGGGCGCCGCTCTGGGAGAGCACCGCGATACCGGGGCGCCCCTGCAACGGTCTGGGGGGGATCTGCACGAAGGTCAGGGCGATGCTGTCCACGTAGTTGACCAGGCCCAGGCAGTTGGGACCCACCACCAGCATGCCGTCTTCACGGGCGATGCGGGCGATCTCCTGCTGTTCCATACGACCCGCCTCGCCCCACTCGGCGAAACCGGCGGAGAAGATGACCAGCCCCCCTACCCCGCGCCGGGCGCAGGCACGCACCGAGTCGAGCACCGCCACCCGGGGGATCGCCAACACGGCGCAGTCGACGCCTTCAGGCAGATCCTGGATCGATTTCAGGCAGGGGCGACCGTTGATCTCGTCGCGTTTCGGATTGATCAGGTGGATATCGCCGCTGTAGTCGGCACGCTCCAGGTTGGCGAGCACGCACCCGCCGAGGGCGCCGGGATTGGCCGAGGCGCCGACGATCGCCACCGAGCGCGGTCGCAACAGACGTTGGATGGATGAAATAGGGAAGACTCGGGCCTCACTCATGGTCGTATTCGATCTGCTTTGCGCCGAACGCATCGACAGGGTAACCACGCAAGCCGGCCGTATCCCGCAGGGCCTCCTGCACGAGCGGCATCAAGCCTCGCGATTCGCTGTGGGGGATAGTTAGCGGGAAACCGCTCTCTATTGCAAGGCGTGATTATAGCCAGCGACCTTCCCGGCGCCCGGACAAGGGAAGGCAAGACCCGACATCGATCTGATCAATAGGCCTGGAGTCCGAATCGGCGAAGCGTCCTGGATCAGGGTTTGTGATCGATTAATTCCGCTTTGGGAAAAGCGATCCGAAGTGAGCTGTCGCCTGGTGCCTGACCCTGACCACGGCGCTTTAACAGCTGCAGCTGCGCTATGACCGGATTCCATTCCGAATCGAGCACCTCTTCGGGATAAGTTTCACGCACTTCCATCACAGCGTCCAAGGGAAAGTCAATATCATCTGATTTCAACATGGCCGTTTCCTCTTGTTCATCTGAAGACTGAATCAAGTTCGCTTGCCTACTTCTTCTTCCTGATTTCTGTAGCAAACAGGTCTCCGAATAGTCACAATCCAGATTGATGCAAGATTAAAGCCATAAAATAATGTACAGCATCATCAGGAAATTACGCTTGACCGCGAGACCGCACCTGCCGATTTTTGTAAAACTATTCGACAGATTTTGTTTCCTGGCTTTCGGGCCAGGGGCAGACGGGAAAGCGAGAGAAATAGCGCGGGCCCTGAGATCGGCCACTCAGGCCATTGCAGTCAGACAGACGCTCTGTTCATGCGCCCGTTCCAGCGCGCCAGGGCGTGCTCCACGGCATGCAGGCCATCGAGCAGGGCGATCCCCTCGGGCAACTCCGCAGCATGGTCAAAGGCCGCGCCGCCAACCCAGATCTCCGTTTTAGCATCGATCATCTGACGCAAGCCGCTCAACATGACGATGGCGTCATCAAGTTTAAAATTGCCGCTGAAGGAGAGACCGATCACATCCACCTTGTGGTGGAGTGCCGCCTCCCGGATGTCGCGGAACGGCATTTCGATACCGAATGATATGACATCCGCGCCGCCGAGCCTCAACAACGCCTCCACCATCAACAGCCCAAGGCTGTGCAGCTCACCGGGCAGCGTCGTCAGCATCACTCTTGGTCCGGAATCCAGGTGACTCCTCTCCGCCAGGGATTGGCGCACCAGGTTCTTGATCAGTTCCGTGTAGAGATGCTCTTCGTATATCGCCAGATCACCATCGCTCCAGGCCTCCCCCACCCTGTGATTGGCCGGAACCATGACGCTGTGGATGAAGGCTCTGAGACCCAGGGCCTGGAGCTGTTGATTGAGCCACTGGTGGAGATCGATCGCATCGCCTGCCTTGAGGAGATCGATCAAACGCTCGAAATCGAAATCAACCTTCGGTGTTTTCAACAGCTCAGTCAGCTGGTTGATGTCGAGGGCCATCAGCTTCCCCGGCCTGCGTCCCTGATCCACCAGCTGCCGGATCAACACGAGTTTGTTGAGCTCCTCGTCGCTATAGACCCGATCACCATTGTCGTCCCGCGCCGGCATGGGATATTTGTAACGCCTCTCCCACATCCGCAGCAGGTCCTTCGGAATACCCGAAATGCGGGATACATCGCTGATGTTGTGATTACCGTTCATCTGATCATTTCGCTGGCGTAGGGTGTGCGGTCGCCACCGTGAATCTTCGCTTCAACATGCGCACCATTGTACCCAGCAACGGCAGTTGTTGGTAAAGATCGGCGGCATCCCAGTAGTCACGGTGCCGGACCACCCGTCCATCTTTTGAAAACTTCAGTTGCGAGGCCCCCTCGATGGAGATCCTCCTGCCCCGCAGGGCACAGCTGAAGATCCAGCTGATCCAGGCGACATCGCCGTCGATCTGGATCTGTTCCACGGTGAAGGCGGGTTTTTGCGTGGTGTCGAACATATGCTGAAAGACCGCGGCGATCTGCGCCGGGCCCTGCGCCTGATTGAATGGATCCTGAAAGCTTGCCGACTCGTGATAGAACTCGCCGATGCCGCTCAGTGACGAGGCTGAGAGGTTCTGGTACCAATCCACCAGCATCTCGATCTTCATCACTCCACCGCCTTCTTCAACAACAGGAATCTGAGGCCGTCAGGCAACCGGCTCAGCAGCTTCATCCAGTAGGTGAAGCGCCTCGGGAAGTGGATCTCAAAGCGCCCCTGCCCGATCCCTTTCACAATCTCCGCGGCGGCCTGTTCGGCGCTTACCAGGGCGGGCATATGAAATTCGTTCTGCTTGGTGAGACGGGTATCCACAAAACCGGGATTGACCAGGTAGATACCGATCCCCTTGGCGGAAAGGTCGGTATAGAGAATCTGCGCCAGGTTTATCAGGGCCGCCTTGCCTGGCCCGTAGGCGAGCGCCTTTGGCAGGCCGGTATAACCTGCGACGCTTGCCAATAGACAGATACCGCCATTTGCCTGCTTGAGATAGCAGGGCAGGATGGCTTCCAGCAGATTGTAAGCGCCCTGCAGATTGGTTTCGAGACCCTCTCTGACAGTTGACAAATCGAGGGCCCAGCTTCGCATCGGCGTGTAGACGCCCGCGCAATAGACAACCATGTCGATTCCCCCCCACTGGATCAGCAGCTCATCCCGTATCCATTTCAGGGAATCCGCATGGGTGACATCGAGGGGCATGATGAGCGTCCCTTCTCCCACAACCTTGTGCAGATCCGCCTCTCTTCTCGCACTGACGGCCAGGCGTGCGCCCTTTTGCTTCAATCGAGCGGCCAAGGCGGCACCGATTCCACTACTGGCGCCAATGATCCAGACCCGTTTTTCGTGCCAATCGGTTATCCGCGGATTCAGGCTCATGAGTCGCGTCTCTTGAAAAAAAGCAGGACTTCACCGAGGCGGAATCCGAACTTCTTCATCACCGAACGGTTGAGCAGAACACCCTCCTCCTGCAGGTACATCCAGTCATCGAAGGTAACCTCATACACCTTCCCGCCCACTGGCAATCTCAGGCTGTAGGCCCATTGCAGTGCATTGCCGGAAATACGGCCCCGGGCGCGCCCCACCACATCGTCCGCGGTACCCGTGTACTCATCCTCGCCGGTCTTGGTCAAGCGCCAGATACGCTGTTGTCTGGTGCCGTCACTGAAGGTGAACTGCTCATCCAACACGCCATGATCACCCTCCCAACTGGCCTCGACGACGACCTTGAAGCGCTTGACCACGGTACCATCCCGCTGCTGGAACATGCCCCAGCCGTCCAGGGTGCCGTTGAAGTACTCTTCCAGCTTCAATACCGGGCGCTCACTCTGATAACGGGAGAGATCCGCCCCGGCACAGCCACTCAAGGTTATCGCGGTCAGCAGCGCCATCGGTTTAAACAGCATAGTGAACCTCCAGGGATCTGCGCCAGCGAATCAACAACGCGGCGGAGAGAAGTTTGATCAGACAGGGTATACCGGCGTAGATGATGGCAAGGGCGGTCAAACCGCCATCGCCACCCGGCTGATATCCCAGTCCTGCGAGTAGCGGCAAGCCCAATCCGGCCGCCAGGGCCAGCACGCCCTTGTTGATCAGACTCCAGATGCCGAAGTAACTGCCGGTGTTGCCGCGATCCTCCTCGGGGATGATATCGGCGGCGATGGCCGCGGGCAGTGCGAGATCGGCCCCGAGGGCTGCGCCGGACAGCAGGCATATGAGCAGATAGGGGATAAGATCATTCGCACCCAGCTGCACCGCCCAGACAAATCCAACCACCGCAGCCTGGGTGCCGACAGCCCATGTAAGGCTCTTGCCAAAGCGGCGCGAGAGCCTCAACCAGATAGGCAGCGAGAGGGCGCCGCTGACAAAATAGGCGGCAAGAAAGAGACCGCTGTAGGCCTCCAGCTTGAGTACATCCGCAATATAGAAGAGTGCAAGGGTAGCGGCGATCGCAACTGCAAGGCCGTTGAGCAGAAACAGTGTCGCCAGACGGCGAAAGGGTGACAGCCGCAGGGGCCGCAACAGACCCCTGGCATGCAACGGGTGGCTGGCTGGCAGCGGAAATTGCCGCAGTAACAGCCAGACCGCGAGCAACAAGAAGAGCGCGAAGACCAGGCTGTAGGGCAGCCAGCGGCTGATCCCTTGAAACCAGTAGGAGAACAGCATCGGCAGGAGGCTGGCGAGGATCACCCCAAACAGTCCAAAACCCTCACGAAAGGCCACCAGCCGGGCACGCTCATGGCTGTCCCGACTTGCATTCGCTCCCCAGGCGAGATAGGTGATATTGAGCGTACTGTGAGCGGTATAGACCAGCACCAGTGCGGCGCCGAACCAGACGGCAAGCTGCCACTGCAGCATCTCCGGTGGATTGAAGAGCGCCGCGTAGGCAAGCACCAGGATGGCCGCAGCCACGGCGGCCAGCAGCGCCCGGCCTCTGCGCTGCCGCTGCATCAAGTCGGCCAGCCTGCCCAACCAGGGATCCTGCAGTGTGTCCAGCGCCCGGGATGCCAGCAGGATGGCCCCGGTCAAGGCCAATCCCAGTCCCAGTTCATCGCCATACAGCTTGGGCGTATGGATATAGACGGGCAGCGCCGCCATTGCCAGGGGCGCACCCAGCAGGCCGTAGGCGAGCCGTTGTCCCGGGGTCATCGGGCCTGCCCCAGTAGTTCGCTGCGCAGCCCGGGCCTAGGGCTGGCGGGACCGAGCCATATGCCGAAAAACGCCGCCGCCAGCTCAGGGTCGTCGATACGGCCAAGATAGTCTGTCCGGGTGTAGAAGCGCGCGCCCTCGCCGGGCAGATGCAGACCCACGATTGCGTCCCCGGCGAAGACGTCTCGGAAAACCGTTTCCAATTGATCCAATACCGCCTCCCTATCCACCAATCGACGGCCGCGGATCCTTTCGATCTCCTCGAGGGAGGTCTTCGCCAGCTGCTCTCGACTGATAGCCATGCGATAGACGATCTCCAACGCATGGGGACGCTTCGGACCATAGTGCCCAAGCGGTGCATAGAGGGTCGCCCGGTAGATCCTGATACCCCACCAGGTGAGGTCGCCGCTACCCACTGACTGAAACGAAGGGTAGTCTTCCAACGGACTTACCCGGGCATTGACGCTCACAGTTGCCAGGCTGAGCAAGAGGAACAGCGCGAAGATGACGCGTAAGGATTTCATCTATCCCTTACCTTCACCAGGGCACATTGCATGACATCGATTCTTCCCTCATCGAAGCCTACTTCGCAGTAGCTGAGATAGAACTCCCATAGGCGTACAAATGCCATATCGAATCCCAACGCAAGGAGCTGTTCCCGTTTGCCAAGGAACGTCGATCGCCAGCGGCGCAAGGTCTCAGCATAGTCGTCAGCGAAGGATTCTGTCGTCTCGATCATGAATCCGTTGCTGCATGCAAGATCATCCAGGCGCTCGGGGGATGGCAGCATACCGCCGGGGAAAATGTATTGTTGGATGAAATCGCTGCGATGACGATAGGCCTCGAACAGATCGTTGCGTATGACGATAGTCTGTATCGCAGCCATGCCGCCCATGTTCAGCAGCCCATTCAGCTTGGCGAAATAGCACTCCCAATAGGCCTCCCCCACGGCCTCCAGCATCTCGATGGAGACGATGTGATCGTATTCGCCACTGAGTGCCCGATAGTCCTTCAAATAGAGATTCACCTGCCCCTCCAGACCTGCGTCGGCAATCCTTTCCCTGGCATAACCGAGCTGGCTGGGTGAGAGGGTCACACCCTCCACCGCAATGCCCTCCCTGGCCGCATGCTCGGCAAAACCGCCCCAGCCGCAGCCGATTTCCAATACGGAGTCGCCCCGTTTGGCGCCCGTCATCTCGATCATGCGCTGATACTTGTGCCCCTGGGCCTGTGCCAGATCGCCATCCATGCCATCCTGGAAACGGGCACTGGAGTAGGTCATGGTGTCATCCAGCCATGCCCCGTAGAAGTCGTTGCCCAGATCATAGTGGGCCTCGATGTTGCGCGAGCTGCCCCGCCGGCTGTTGGGCCGCAACAGATGACGCATGCGATAGAAGATGTTCAACAGACGGTTACGCCTGAAGGCCCGCTCCAAGGCTGTCTTGTTGCCCAAGGCGACACGCAGCAGTGCGCTCAGATCACTGCAACTCACCTCCCCATCCCGATAACATTCGGCCAGTCCCACATCGCCGCCCCGAAAAACTCGCTTAAGAGCAGACCATGAGTGGAACTGGATATCCGCATGGGGTCTACTGCCGTCACCGAAACTGAGTTGGTAACCCTCGGGGGTGGTCAGTGTCAGCGTGCCTTCACGGATCTTGCTCAACACCGCGATAAGGGGCCTGATCCGCCAGGGTAGCACCTGGGGATCAAGGACGGTGGTCATACTATTCACTTCGCAGTCTCCTCCATCGATGATGATCGGGTAGTCAATGACACCCCCTTGGACCACAAGCGCAGGGCCTGCCAATGGATGCGCAACATGACACCCAGGGTCAGCATTGGCTGTTTCAAGAGAGCGGTTAATAGGGTTCTGTTGTTCAGCGGTTCCGATATGCCCCAGATGGCGGTATGCAACTGCAGCTCACCTTTGTCGTAGTAGTCGATTTGCACCCTGGGCGCATGAGAGTCGGTCCTGATATGGAACCTGTAGCCGCCGCTGACTGGATAAAAAGGGGAGACATAGAGCCGTTTTTCCGCTTCGATCCCGGCGAACGATCCATCCGCGCGGGGCTGCAAAACATAACAGTGGCGCTCACCAAAGGTATTGTTGACCTCCGCGACAACAGCGCCGATCCTTCCATCCGCCCGCTGGCAGTACCAGAAGCTCACCGGGTTAAAGAGATAGCCGAATACCCTTGGAAAGGTCTGCAGCCAAAGGCCTCCGTTGCAATCGTGGATACCCGCCTCGGCAAGACGTTCGCCCACCCAGAGGCGGGGGTCCCGGCCATCGCCATAGTCCTTGTAGTGAAAAGCCAGGGGACGCCAGCGATTGATCCCGAACAGCCAAGAGCCATGACGCGCAAGCCCATCCAGGTCAATGAGAAGAAAAAAGACCGGATAGACAAATCGGTTTTCCACCGGCAGACGGCGCCGATGCATCACCCGGCCAATGACAACCCGGCTCAGACTGCCACTTTCCATGGGGCCTCCACGTTGAAATCGCCAATGATTCGCAAGGCCGACCTGAGGCCATCCTCGTGGAATCCGTAACCGCACCAGGCACCGCAGAACCAGGCATGGTTGCGGCCCTGAATTGCGCTTAGTCTGGTCTGGGCATCGATAGCGGATTGGTTGAATATCGGGTGGTCGTATTGATAGGTGGCGATGGGGTCCCGCGGCATCCGTTGCGGATCCGGATTCAGGGTGACCATGAGGGGTGTCTCGAAGGGCAGACGCTGCAACCGGTTGAGTAGATAGGAGACGCAGACAGACTGCTCTTCCATGCCCAACGACAGGTAGTTCCATGCCGACCAGAGAGATTCCCGGGTGGGTAGAAAACGGCGGTCCGTATGCAGTACCGCGGTGTTGGATTGATAGTCGAACGCACCCAACAGCGCTCGCTCCCGGGGATCCGCATCCCTGAGGATGCGCAGGGTGTCGGGGGCGTGTGTGGCGAAGATCACCGCATCGTAGAGGTGATGAGAGTGTGTCGACGCCACCACCACCCTGTCACCCTGCCGGGTCACGCTCTCAACCGGGGTTTTGAGTCGTACAACCAGGGGTTGCGCCAGCTTCTCCACATACTGCCTTCCTCCGCCGATCAAACTGCGCCACCGCGGTCGCCCCTTGATCTGCAGCAGGCGGTGATTGATACAGAAGCGGAGAAAGGTGGCGGCGGGAAAACCGAGGATCTCGTCAGGGGACGAAGACCAGATCGCCGCCGCCATCGGCAGCAGATACCAGCTGCGGAACCACTCGGAATAGCCCTGCCGATCCAACAGACCGCCCAGGGTCACCCGGCGTTGTTCGGACCAGGCCAGCAGCCCCTGTGCCCGGCTGTTGAAATGGACAATCTCCTGCAGCATGCGCCAGTAGCCAAGGCGGATCAGATTGCGCCGCTGGGCAAACAGGGTTCCCAGGTTGGCCCCGGCCCATTCGAGGTTGGCCTCGGGAACAGTGACGCTGAACGACATCTCAGTTTCATGGGTCTCTATGCCCAGGTGATCAAACAGCCTGATCAGGTTGGGATAGGTGAGGTCGTTGTAGACAAGAAATCCGGTATCCACCGGGTGGCTGCTGCCGTCCAGGGCCACATCGACGGTATGGGTATGCCCCCCCAGATAATCCGCGGCCTCGTAGAGGGTGACCCGATGCTTCTCATGCAGCAACCAGGCTGCCGATAAGCCGCTGATTCCGCTTCCGATTACCGCTACTCTCATTTGATCTCACCGCTATTTGTACTGTACATAACGGCAAAATATAGCGGATAAAAATAAAATTTCAATAAATTGTACTAGACATTTATGAATATTTGCCTAGAATTGAGATCACTGAGGCCATTCAGGTCCAGTTTGTACAGTACACAGGAGAGAGAAATGTCAGCCTACGAACAACAGATTCTTGAAACCGAACGCCGCTACGATCAACTGATGCAGCAGATCGAAAAGGAGGATCCGAATGTGCTCCACTCCGTGGTACCCGGCAGCCGCTTACACGAAATCATTCACAACCCGGTCACTGAAGGGATAGACGAGGGGTAATGAAAACAGAACGGCGGTTGGGCAGGAGCCTGCCGCCGATCTTGAAGGTAACAGGTCATGCATTCACAAACCCTGATATTTGGAACAGCTGGCTATTCAGCCCTGATCACGCTTGCCCTATTGCTGCTGACCCCGATACCCGGTCATGCGGAGAGTGGCAACCCCTCCATCTGCAGTGAAGAGAGCAACTATTCAAAAAGGCAACTCAACAGCAATCAGGTAGATAATCTGTGTGAGACACATAGAGGCAAGGTGATGCTGGTGGTCAACACCGCCAGCCGATGCGCCTTTACCGATCAGTATGAGGGACTGGAGAAGCTCTATTCCCGTTACCGGGAGCGCGGACTGGTTGTCATCGGTTTTCCTTCCAACGATTTCGGCAATCAGGAACCGGGCAGCGAAGGGAGCATCAAGGAGTTCTGCCGCCTCACCTATGGGGTGCGGTTCCCCATGTATGCCAAGTCCCGGGTCAGCGGCGACAACGCGGACCCCTTCTATCGCGCCTTGGCGCAAGCGGCCGGCACCCCGCCCCGCTGGAACTTCCACAAATACCTGATCGACCGTGACGGCAGGCTTGCCGGCAGTTACAACAGTTTTGTCGCACTCGAAAGCGACAGGTTGATCGATGCCATCGAAGGCCTGTTGTGAGCCTGGCATGGACCAAACATCGGAAAGACTACTCGAGCGCGCCCACTGGTTGGGCTACCTGGGTCTGCTGCCTTTCTACTCAGGCATGGCATTGATGATTCTGCTCGATGATACGCGGCTTGTAGCCCAGGCAATTCACAGCTATGCCGCGATCATCCTCACCTTCGTCGGCGCCATTCACTGGGGAAGAGCCCTCGATAGTAACGACACCACACTGTTGAGCTTTTCGGTGATTCCGTCACTCATCGCCTGGTGCAGTCTCTTCCTGGAACCCTACGAGGGACTCCCGTTAACAGCCATTGCCTTTGTCATGCTGCTGTTTTTCGATCGCAATCTCTACCTTGAGATGGGTTGGTTCAAACAGCTGCGAACGAGACTGAGCATCCTGGTATGCACCCTGTTGTCTGTCAGTTGGCTATACATTTGAGGAGAACGAGATGAGAATCGCCATCAGCGGCTCGACCGGCTTCATCGGCACCCAGCTTACCCGTACTCTTGCCAACAATGGCCATGCAGTAGTAACCATTGGACGCGGTGACATCAACCGCGGTACCCGCCATCTTTCACTACATCTCGAAGGCTGCGATGCCGTGATCAATCTGGCGGGCGCGCCGATCAACCGGCGCTGGACAAAGGCCTACAAACGCACCATCGTCGCCAGCCGCGTGGAGACCACCCGCATGCTGGTTGAGGCAATGGCGCAGATGGACAAGTCACCCAAGACATTCATCTCCACCTCGGGCATGGGCGCCTTCGACACCGAGGGTCCTTATCGGGAGAGTGATGTGGCCAATGCCACCGACTTTCTGGGTGAACTCACATTCGATTGGGAGTCCGCCGCCTGGGAGGGCGAAACCCTGGGCATGCGCGTCGCTGTTTTCAGGCTCTCCCTGGTACTCGGCCAGCAGGGTGGCTTGATGGGGCGGGTTCTGACCCCCTTCCGCCTGGGACTTGGCGGTCCCATCGCCAGTGGAAAGCAGCACTTTTCCTGGATCCATATCGACGACCTGATCAATGCCTATCTGCTGGCATTGGAGAGTCCGCGCTTCAGAGGCATCTATCACCTTGCCGCACCCAATCCGGTGAACAACCTGGCGTTCACCCAGACCCTGGGGAAAGTACTGAATCGCCCTACCCCGTTTCGTGTTCCTGCAATACTGCTGAAACTGGCTTATGGCGAAGGCGCGGAGGTGATGACGTCCGGGCAGTGTATCGTTTCCGAACGCCTTGAAGAGGCAGGCTTCAAGTTTCGCCATGAGGAGTTGGAGCAGGCCTTACGGGCGATTGTAAAGTCATCGGGCGGTGGCTTATGCTTCAATGATTTTGTGGACTCGAGGGGCTAGTTCTACACAGTTCATCGACTTGACTGCATAGTGGTATCCGCTTTTATGAAGAACACCAGGGGTATCGCAAACGGCCCCAGAAGTACAACAACAAGTTTCCGCAAAAAGGATTGTTTTACATGACGCTTTCTTGCGATGTAGAGGCAAACTATTACGCTGATAAACCAAATGAGTGTGAGTACATAGGCTAACACTGTCTTCCTTTACATATTTTTTGATAACGGTATGCGACACTAGATGAAGACATAAACAATAAATGCACCAAAGAGCGAGGCCAGAACACCCCCTACGCGACCGTATGGCTCTACCAATGAAAGTGCCCATGACATCAATCGCTTGAAATTGCTTCGTCCAATCAAGGCTAGCGTAATGGCGGCAATAATTGCCAACCAACCGAGAATCTCGACTACGATAGGATATCTGGAAGATTCGGATCCGGTTACCAATAAGATGCCAAGGATCAATCTTACAACTACTGCCGCGACATGAAGAGAAAGCTTGTGGGAATTATCCCTAATTGGTCCTAATATGACTTCAGGATTAATCAAGATGATCACACCGGCCACAAGTATCAGGAGACCGAATAGTATGATTACGTAGGCCATGCTTTCTTACACTCAAACATATCAGCGGAAGCTCAACCTAAAAAAGTCACACCGGGGTGACGAATCTGCATGAACCGCTTAAGGCTCATAGTCAATATTATAGTTCAAACTCAAGTAGTCCATAATTTCATCAACCTTATTCTCGCACAACACCCCGAAGCTTATATGCGCATCAAGATACCCAAGGATAATGGGTCCATATCTTCATCCTCTTCCCTTTGTATTTCCCGATTAAAATCATCATGACCAATTTCTTCGATTAAGCGGATACGATATTCATTCAAAGGCTGTAAAAGTCTTTTCGCCTGAACCTCTGAAATCAATACATACTCATTTTCTTCTAGCTGTTTATCTAATTCTGTAGCTATATCGGTTATAGAGTTTCGTATTTCTCTTAACACCCCATCAAAAGCCGATCCTGATTTATCGCTTGCCTCATAAGTGCCACAATGCATACTCATATTTAAGAGGTGTATTGCTGTTCTCCGGTACCAACAAAGCCCACCATACGTGATATTAGGTCGCCCTCTTTTTCTACAAAATATTGTCCGAGTTGAACTTTTTCGACACCGTCAGGACCCATTCCACTAAAAGCGACTGTGGCCCTAGTTATGCTACCTGTAGTGTCGTTATTAACGACTTTGGCTGACCAACCGGGAGCGTTCGCACTGAACATCCCTACATAGTCACTCAATGCTTCAACGCCTTTGATGGTTTCTGGAGTGCGAGGATCATCGTATTGTATGTTGTTCGCTACAGCACTGGTGATTTTCTCAAGTCGATCACCAGCCTCTTCGATTTTCCATGCTTCAAAGAAGGTTGAAATTGGATCTGACATATTTCTCTCCTAGTTGATTTGGCTTTAATTGCTAGTACACGATTTTCGCATAACGCCCGCCATCACAGGAGGCAAACTCGGAGCGTAGCGGAGATTTTGCCGTCCTTGTGTATGGCATGGTTAAGGCTTTTCGTCTAGACTGTACGGCAATACCGTACGATTCGAAGGCGCCTACAATGGACACAACCACAGTAAATAAATTTAGAGAAGGATTAAAATCCTTTGTAGAACAAGTTGTTAGCCACCACTCTCCGCTACGTGTAACCCGCCGAAGCGGTGCAGATTTTGTAGTGATGAGCGCTGAAGATTGGGAACGAGACCAGGAGACACTGTACGTTCTGCAAAATACCAGCCTTATGCGCCAGATCGCTGAATCAAGTACAACCAATAAAGCAGGTAAAGGATATACACCCACGGAAGGGCAAATGGATGAGATCCTTAGTATTTGAAGGAAAAACATGGCTCGTATACGAAAATTTGCGACAGCGCGATAAACGTATGCACAAAAACCTTTGCGCAATTTTGAAAGAAATGTTGCGCGGCGATCCAACGACAGGTTTGGGGAAGCCAGAAGCCCTTCGTCATAATCTCACTGACTTTTGGTCGAGGCGAATTAGCCAAAAAGACAGGCTTATATATAAATTTGACGATACTCATATCTATACTTTTGCCATTGGCGGTCACTACGACACTTTTGAGCCTTAACCTATATTCAAAGGCACATTGCCTTATATCCCCACAATTCACCCACTTCAACGTGCAGCCCTCCCACTATCCCGTGACATACGTGGGATAGCAGGCAATTAGCACCTGTATAAACGGGCAACTTGCCTTATATCTACAAACCAGCGGGGAGGTAATCAAGATGAGACTCAATCCCCCTGTTAGCACATAATTATAACAAACATCATCAATTTACCAGCCATCTACATCTCGCGATCCTAGTAGACACTGAATCAAAATCTGAAAATTCGGGCAATCTGCCTTATATCTGCATCTACACCGTCTATTCTACAGGCAGCAATCCATGGGTCTCTTAATCATCAATGCGGTCTGTGAAATTTGGTTATCTGAATCCACTCATTGGCTGGGGAGTGAGTGGGTTTAACCTATCAGGTGGGGTAACTTATGTATTCGTATTGAAGTAATGAGTTTTTTCACAAGCTGGATTGCTTCGTGTGGATCGGGTGGGTTGCCCCCTCTCCCCCGGCCCCCCTCCCGCAAGGGGAGAGGGGAGTCGATGTTGCTTATTCGGGGTGTGAGGGGATTGGGATAGCTTTTGGATCTGTCCTACTTTTTATCCTCACTATCATCTTTATCCTCATCCTCATCTTCGACAACATCGATGGCATAGATTGTCGTGGTGCCACTGACCTCGTTGCCGACAACCAGCAAGGGGGATTCCACAGGGCTGTCGTCCTCAGAGATAAAGGCGATCCCTTCGGGGCCAAGGTCGCCAACCAGGGGGTTGGTGCTATCGTCGGGCAGCTGTGCATCCACAGTGAAGTCCCGGTTGTTCAGGTACTGGACGAAGCGCACCCGGTGTGGGTTGGTGATGTCGTAGACCATGATGCCGCCGACCCGTTCGAGGCCGACAAAGGCGAAGGTGCGATCCTCGATCTTGCCGACCGTCACGCCCTCCGGCTCGGGTCCCTTGTCGTCTGATCGGCTGTCGGCTGAGTCGTTTTCGTCGTTGTTGCTGTTGAAATCATCGGGCAGCAGCGCGGCGGTGATGCGCTCGAAATCGTCGCCGGAGTCGTAGACGAGCTTGCCGCGGGCATTGCGGATGGAGAAAGAGCGGGCGCCGTAGCTGTAGATCTCGTCGTAATCGCCGTCGCCGTCGCTGTCGCCATCGACGGTGGTGATCTTGAGTCGACCCAAGTTCTCATTCTTCTGAAGCGATGCGGCATTGGGAAACGCAGTGTCATCGAGCACAAGATCCCCCACCCGCTCCTCTTCACTGAAACCGTCGTAGTCGCGGCTGTCACCCTCGTTGGCGGTGACGATGAAGGTGCGGCCGCGGAATTTGTAGCTGGTAATGGCGTCCGGCTGGTACATGCCCTTGATCGGCCAGCTGGCGATGTTGATCATGTCGTCCCTGTTGCTCACGTCCAGGGCGTTTTCCGGCAGACTGTGATCCTTGGTGCCAAGGGGCAGCAGTTTCATCACCCTGGCACGGCGGATGTCGACCAGGGCCAGGGCATTGGCCTCCTGCAGGCTGACCCAGGCGCGCTTTGAGTTTTTGGAGACAGTGATGTACTCCGGTTCCAGGTCCTGGGCCACGCTGGCATTCGGACCGAAGATGCGAATGCCCTGCGCCTTCAGCTCGTCCGCCTTGGCGTTGAAGCGGGTGAAATCGGCGGTCCGCACCTTGGCATGGGAGACCCCATGCTTGAGGTCGATGATGCTGATCGAACCCTCGGGATCGACCGTGTAGTCGTCGTTGGGTTCACCCTCGTTGGCGACCAGGAGGTGTTTTCCGTTGTGCGTGAAGATCACCATGTCGGGGAGCGACCCTACCGGCACAGTGTCGATCAGATTCAGGTCGACGGCATCGTAGAAGGCGACAACGCCGGGGGCCTGTTTGTCTTCAGCCTCGATGGCGACTGCCACCAGACCTTTGTGCACCGCGACACTGTTGGCCCCGCCACCCAGAGCGGTGGCGTCGATGGTACCCATCAGCAGGGGGTTGGTCGGGTCATTGATATCAAGAACATCCACAGTGTTCTTGCTCGCATTGATTGCAAACAGGCGTTGGCTGCGTCTATCGTGCGCGACAATCTCAGCGGCACCGTCGTCAAAGACGCCCGTCTGGTATTGGCCGATGACACTTAGATTGAGGTCGACTATCTTTTCGTCGTCGGCGACAACCGCCCCGGCAAAGGCAAGGCAGAGGGAGGCGGCAAGAACAGATAACTTCATTCGATTATTCTCCTGTGGTCATTTTTTATTTCAGATATAGGAGCTTATCGGGATAGTGTGACCAAAATATTTCCTTTTTATGCAAATCCACTGGCCTGTCATCCGTCATCTTGGCACCTACCCGGTTCATGGGTAGAGTGTTTTACAACATCATGCCGTCACCGGAGCAGAGAGAATGAGTCAGCTATTCACCCCCTTCGTACTTGGCCGGCAAAACCTGGAAAACCGCATTGTCATCGCACCCATGTGTCAATATTCCGCAGTTGAGGGTAGAGCCACCGACTGGCATCTGATCCACCTCGGCCATCTGGCCCTCTCCGGTGCCGCTCTGCTCTATATCGAGGCCACGGCGGTGACGCCCCAGGGGCGCATCTCCCCGAACGATCTCGGTCTCTGGTCGGACGAGACCGAGAGCGCCCTGGGACGGGTCATCGAAGGTATACGCGGCTACTCCGGTATGCCCCTCGCCATCCAGCTGGCCCATGCCGGCCGCAAGGCATCCACCGCCGCCCCCTGGCTGGCGGGCGGCCAGCTGCCCCTGGGGCAAGGCGGCTGGCAGACCTGCGCACCTTCCCCGCTGCCATGGAGCGAGGAGGAACGCCCGCCCGCGGCGCTGGATCAGGAGCAGATGGGCGAGATCCGCCGGGCCTTCGTCACGGCCGCGGTCCGCGCCCACAGGCTGGGCATCGAGGTGATAGAGATCCATGCCGCCCACGGCTACCTGCTGCACCAGTTTCTCTCGCCCCTGAGCAACCGTCGCAACGATGAGTACGGGGGCTCACTGGAGAACCGTCTGCGCTACCCCCTGGAGCTATTCGAGGCGGTGCGGGAAGCGGTTCCTCCCGAGGCGCCGGTGGGCATCCGCATCTCGGCGACGGACTGGCTTGAAGGGGGCTGGGATCTGGAGCAGAGCCTGGCCCTGGCCCGGGGTTTGAAACAGCGCGACTGCGCCTTCATCCATGTCTCCAGCGGCGGCCTCTCACCCTTGCAGCAGATCCCGGCCGCACCCGGCTTTCAGGTCCCCTTCGCAGCGCGCATCCGTCGCGAGTGCGACCTGCCGACCATCGCCGTGGGCCTGATCACCGAGCCGGCGCAGGCGGAAGGGATCGTCGCCGGTGAACAGGCCGATCTGGTGGCCTTGGCCCGCGGTATTCTCTACAACCCCCGCTGGCCCTGGCATGCGGCGGCGGCCCTCGGCGCCCAGGTCACGGCACCGCCGCAATACTGGCGGTCGCCTCCGCCCGGCATCGACCCGCTGTTCAAGTCATGAGGCAACCCATCGATCGGCCGGGATGGGTCCTGGAGCCGGCTCGGCATGGTCCCGCCGATCCGGATTCAGTGGTATTTCTCGGTGGTATAGTGGCCCGGCTCCTTCTTGCGGTGTTTACGCATGCCACGGGCATCCAGGGCCGCTGAGACCTCCCGGATCATGCCCATGTTGCCACAGAGCATGACATGGGACTTCTCCGGGGTGAGCACAACCCCGGCGTGTTTCTCCAGACGGCCATCCTCGAGGGCGGCGAGAATGCGCCCCTGGAGGGCGCCATCCACCTGCTCCCGGCTGGTGATCGGCAGATAGCGGAAGCGCTCGCCGTATTGCCGCTGCAGATCGGCGATCTCCCCGCCGTAGCTGAGCTGATCCCTGTAGCGGACATTGTGCACCAGGACGATCTGCCGGAATCGCTGCCATGAGCCTTCGGTGCGCAGAATGGAGAGATAGACACCCAGCGCCGTTCCGGTGGCGATCATCCAGAGGTTTTCGCTCTGCGGCAGTTGATCGAGGGTGAAGAAGCCGTTGGCTCTGGCCGAGACCCAGACCCGGTCACCCGGCTCCAAGGCAGCCAGGCGGGGACTCAGTGGGCCGTTCTCCACTTCGTTGAAATGGACTTCGAGCATATCATCCTGGGGCGGGTTGACGAACGAATAGGGTCTCGCCACACGTTCGCCGTCGATTTCGAGGGCGAGACGGGTAAACTGCCCTGGGATGAACGCATCCACCGGGGCCCTGAGCCGCAGTGAGTAGAGTTTGTCGCTCCAGTGGCGCTTTTCAACCACCGTGCCTTCCAACCATTTTTCCATTCGCCATCTCTCCAGCCACATCTGCTGCAGGCGCTGCAGATTTCTATCCAGGGTTTGTCTCTATATTGGGAGGTATAACCCCAAATCCAAGTTCCTTCATCGTGGTAAATTATGTGGTTTATTAGCACCTTGGATGCAAACTCCTCCGCATCCAGCCGCGGATGCCTGGCGCTGAAGGCGGTAGAGAGCAGCGACCCGGGAGGCATTGTGATTCCCGAGTGGCGGCGATCGCCAGGGATCTGCCGGGCCTTTTTAAATCAATAATCATGATACAAAATCAATATTTATCATTTTTCCTAAATTCAAAAGGGGATCCATACTTAATGCATTCAAATTTTGTCATTTAAAATTCAAGAGGAGGTCAAGGCCATGCCCGAGACTGCCACACAGCCTAGCAACACCGCATCCGCCCCGCCGCACTTTGATGGGGAAGGATTTCTCATCGATCACCAGACATGGAGCACACAGCTTGCCCGCGATCTTGCCCTGCAGGAGGGCGTGGGAGAACTGGGTGAAAATCACTGGCAGCTTCTCCACCACATCCGCGAGCGCTATCTGAACCTGGGCGCCCTGCCCAACATGCGCCTGGTGTGCCGCGCCACCGGCATACCGCGCTGGAAGGTCCACAGCCTGTTCGGGAGCTGCCTGAGTATCTGGCGCATCGCCGGACTCCCGGACCCGGGAGAGGAAGCAAAGGCCTATCTGGGGTGACACGCCTTTTCCATCGGCATTCCCACTAGAGACGACCCACCCCGCATCATCCGCGTCATCCCGCAAGACCATGCAGTCCGGTGTTCGCAGCGCCGAGGCCGGACCTGCATCCCCCTCGATCTGGAATTCATTCTCCACGTCCAGCGGTAAACCAACTGTCACTTGCCGCGCATCCCGGTGTCATCCGGGGATGTGAGAATCGGATATGAAGAGATGGCCAAGATAAACGCCCGCCTTGATTCCATGCAAGAGAAGACCAACAAGGCACTGCGCCAGTCAGCCACCGCCAAGGTGGACGCAGCAACCGCTCTGCATATCTCTCAAGACAACTAAATCGAGTTGACTTGGCCGGGTTCGTTCTCCGCAAGCTTCACCCGCTATACCTCCCGGCGAACCCGGCCCTCTTTTTCCGCCATCCCAGCCTCCCCTGGAACGCCAACATTTCTGTCCAGGCTATCTAGTGCGCTATCTGACAACCCAGCCGACTCGAGGACCCCGCGCTAATCACTGCTATTGATAGCGCCTCACAACGATATCATCAGCCGCGAAATAACCCTGACAACCATGACTGCAACTCGGCTGGCAAGGCATTGGGGGCTGCCTTTGCTTCGCCGGCCGCCGGAAGCTGGAGCGGGAGTTGATCAAACACCCTAATTTATCCAGAATAAGCCGATATATTGATCAAATTTACTTCCCCACCAATGCCTGAGACGCCCAAAAACCCCTATCTGACGAGCATTGGAATCATTATCTTACTCATCCTAACGTTTTGGATAACACACACGGTCAGTTGGCGAAACGGATTACAGCAGCTGAGCTTCAGCAACCAGCAGCAACTCGACCAGTTCATAGATCATCTCGATTCCCAGCTCTCCCGCTATAATTTCATTCCCCAGTTAGTGGCGAAGAACGCCCTCTTGGTTGAGTTGCTGAAGGATCCAAACAACGATTCCCTGGTCGATGTGGTGAACCTGTTTCTGCTCGAGATCAACGAAATCACCAGCGCCTCCGACACCTACCTGATGGACAGCACCGGTCTCACGCTGGCCGCCAGCAACTGGCGTGATGAAAGCCCGTTTATCGGCAAGAATTTCAGTTTTCGCCCCTATTTTACCGAGGCCATGGAGGGAAAAGCCGGCCGCTACTATGCACTCGGCACAACCTCGAAAAAACGCGGCTACTACTTTTCCTTTCCTGTCGTCTACAACGCAGAGAAGAGAGGCGTCCTCGCCGTCAAGATGGACCTTGCGAAGATAGAGAGATATTGGTCGGAGAGACAATCCCAATTCATTGTCAGCGATCCGGACGGAATCATCTTCATCAGCACCAACCCGGACTGGTTATATCAAAGCATTGCCCCCCTGTCCGCCGAATCCCTGGCGCGCATAAAGACAAGCCGCCGCTATGCCGAGACGAACATCCAGGAATTGGAATTGACAAACAAGGCAGCGGTGACCGACAGCAGCCTTATTCTCAAGATCGCCGCTGACGACTCGGCCACTGAGTATCTTTCAAACTATGATGACATGCAGGTGGCGGGCTGGTCGGTGCGCATCCTTACCCCGCTGGAGGATTTGCGGCAGAAAAGCTTGATCAGCGCGTTTACCATGCTGCTGCTGGCACTCTCCACGCTGCTGATCGGCCTGCTCGCCTGGCAACGCCACAAGCGCCACCGGGAGCAGGAGCGCTTTAATCACGAAGCGCAGAAGCAACTTGAGAAGGAGGTCTCTCTGAGAACCGCCGATCTACAGCACGAAATTGAAGGACACAAACAGACGGAAATAACCCTGCGCGAAACCCAGGGTGAATTGATCCAGACGGCAAAGCTTGCGGTTCTCGGTCAAATGTCCGCGAGTATCAGCCATGAGCTTAACAATCCCCTGGCGGCAATCCGCAGCTATGCCGACAATGCGCGCAAATTCCTCTCCATCGATAAAGACGAAAAGGCCGACGACAACCTGCAGCGGATTGCCGAACTGACTGATCGCATGTCAAGGATCAGCTCCCAGCTTAAGTTCTTCTCCCGCAGGTCGAGCGGTCAGCTCGAAGCAGCCAATATCGCACCCATCATTCAAACCGCGATCGAGATCTCCCGGCCACAATTCAAACAGCTGGCGATCGGCATCAAAACAGATAGGGTAGACGACAGTATCACCGCACTTGTCGATATTATCCAGCTGGAGCAGGTGTTGATCAATCTCATCAACAATGCCATTCAGGCAATCGGTGACCAGACGCCGGGCACAATCAGGATCACGACCGAGAGGGAGAATAAAGAGATAAGGGTTCATGTCGACGATAGCGGACCCGGGATCGATGAACAGAAACTTGACATGATCTTCGAACCCTTTTTCACCACCCGAAAATCGGGACTTGGACTTGGACTGTCGATATCAGCCAGAATCATCGACAGCATGAATGGCAAATTGTCCGCGGAAAATCTAAACTCTGGCGGTGCGCGCCTGACCATCACCCTGCCTGAGCCGGAACTGCAATAATGAACACCAACCCTGACGTCTATTTTATCGATGATGAAATCGACCTCCGTCTGGCCAACGAGCAGACCCTGGAACTGGCCGGGTTTCAAGTAAAGGTATTTGAAAAGGCTGAAGAGGTCCTGAAACTTGTCAATGATCAGACAAGCGGCATCGTTGTCAGCGATATACGCCTGCCCGGTATTGACGGACTCGCGCTTCTGCAGCGCTTGCAGCAGATGGACGCCACGCTGCCGATTATCCTGATCACCGGTCACGGCGATATATCCATGGCGGTGGATGCGATGCATAAAGGCGCCTATGACTTTATCGAGAAGCCTTTCTCCGCCGAGCGGCTGGTGGATACGGTGCGCCGGGCACTGGAAAAGCGCAGGCTCGTACTCGAGAACCGGACATTGAAAAGCGAACTCGACGCGGAAAACACCCTCGGCCCCAGGATCATCGGCAAGACACCGGCCATCAAGGCGCTGAAAAAAGCCATCAATCAACTTGCGGACACCGCCGCCGACATCCTGCTGATGGGCGAAACCGGCACCGGGAAGGAACTCATGGCGCGCTCACTCCATGAGCACAGTCAACGGAGAGCTAAGAATTTTGTCGCCGTCAACTGCGGCGCCATCCCGGAAAATCTGATTGAAAGCGAACTCTTTGGGCATGAAAAGGGGGCCTTCACCGGTGCCCAGGCATTGCGTGTCGGCAAGTTCGAATATG
>QBVC01000006.1 GCA_003058495.1 gamma proteobacterium symbiont of Ctena orbiculata
CGGCTGTGAAAGGGGAGTACCAACCGGCTCCCCTTTCGATCATTGGTTTTACCTATTGCCAGGTGAGCTCCGAAGAGTCCAAAGCTGGATCAGCGTGTGCCGAAGACGACGATGGTCTTGCCCTTGACGCTGATCAGTCCCTGCTCTTCCAGGTTCTTCAGCACCCTGCCGGCCATCTCCCGGGAGCAGCCGACGATGCGGCCGATCTCCTGTCTGGTGATACGAATCTGCATACCGTCGGGATGGGTCATGGCATCCGGCTCCTTGCACAGATCGAGCAGGGTGCGGGCGATGCGGCCGGTGACGTCGAAAAAGGCGAGATGTCCGACCTTGTTGCTGGTCTGGTTGAGCCGTTGGGAGAGCTGCGCCCCCATGGCGTAGAGGATATCCTTGGTGTACTCCTTGAGGTCGTGATTGAAGAGCTGCTCCAGGCGCTGGTAGCTGATTTCGGCTATCTGGCAGGAGGTCCGCGTGCGCACCATCACGCTGCGCTTGGGCTCGGGGACGAACAGGCCCATCTCGCCAACGAACTGGCCCTTGTTGAGATAGGTGAGAATGATCTCCCGACCGTCTTCATCCTCGATGTAGACGGCTACCGAGCCTTCCGTGATGTAGTAGAGTATGTCAGCCGGGTCGCCGATATGAATAATCTCGGTATTCTTGGGGTAACGTCGGCGGTGACAAAAGGAGAGGAATCGCTGAAGATACTCAGGTTCCTGTGGTGGCGGTTTTATGATCGTCATGATCTCGGGACTCTTAAATGTTATGGGGAGAGATCAGCCTGCAGATTGAACCAGCTATCTGCCTGTGGGCAGTTCCAGGTGATCTTCATCGCAGTAACGCTGAGCCCTCGTCCGTAGATTTATTGTCGTCGTCTCAATAAGGAGTTTAGGATCTAGTTTAGCAATCCTTGTCAACTTGTCGAATATACAGCCATCAGTATATGCAACAGGTGCACAGTGTAACAAAAACAATCGTTCATTAATTTAACGCAATTCATACTAATCATCTATCCCCGCTGCCGCATCCACGCGGTCTTTGGGGGTAAACAGTTGGAGTAGCCGATGAAAGCACGGGTCGTATGGGTGGAGGATTCCGTCATGCTGGGGGAGTCCGGGAGTGGCCACGGTGTGGTGATGGACGGTCCGCCGGAGCATGGCGGACGCAATCTGGGGGTCAGGCCGATGGAAATGCTGCTGCTGGGCATGGGGGGGTGCACGGAATTCGATGTCTTGTCGATCCTGAGGAAATCCCGCCAGCAGGTCTCATCCTGCGTGGTGGAGCTTGAGGCGGAGCGTGCGGAGCAGGATCCCAAGGTGTTCACCCGGATCCACGCCCATTTCATCGTCTCCGGCAGGGATCTCAGCGAAAAGCACGTCGCCCGGGCGATCTCCCTGAGTGCCGAGAAGTACTGCTCCGCCTCGCTGATGCTCGCCAAGAGCGCGCAGATCACCCACGACTACGAGATACGCGATGAGCAGTGAGGCGGCGGCCTTCGACAGGCTGATCGCCGACTACTACCGGGTCTGGTTCCGCTTCCATCCGCTGGCGGCAGTGTATGCCTCGGTGCCCGGCTACGAGGGCCTGCTCGCCGCCGACGGGGATGACGACATGGGGGCCTTGGCGAGCCTGATCAGCAACCTCCTGGTCGGCCTCAAGGAGCTGGATTACGAGGCCCTGGATGCCGACCGCCAGCTCGACCTGCAGTTGCTCTACGGCGCCGCGCTGATCGAACACCGGATGCTGCTCGAGCAGGATTGGCGCCACCGCGACCCCGCCCGCTACCTGCCGCTGCATCTGTTACAGGAGCTGGTCGTGCGTCAGCCGGAGAGGCTGTGCGAGGCGCTGATGGGGGTATTGGAGAAGACCCCCAACTACCTGCGGGATGCCCGGCGGCGGCTCGGGGAGTACCCCGGCCTGGTCTCCACCCTCTGGCTGGCCGACGCCCTGGAGACGGCGCAGAAGGGCGTACCCTGGCTGAAACGGCTCGGCAGGGATCTGCCGCAGATCCACGAGTGCTGTGCCGACAAGGGCCGCCTGCAGGCGCTCGGCAGCCGCGCCGCGGAGGCGGTGGAGGATTTCAAGCAGGCCCTGATCAAGGAGTTGACCCCGGACGCCACGGGAACCGCCGACTGCGGCAGGGAGCTTCTCGCCTGGTTGATGCGCCATCGCGACCAGCTCGATATTCCCTTCGAGGATGCCCTGGCCTATGCCCGCAGGCGCTTGCGCCAGACCCGGGAAGAGATGGAGCGGCAGGGGATCGACCTGGAGGCGGCGAAACAGGTCGATGGCGAGCTGCTCAGCGGAGACAGCAGGCTGCAGGCCTACCGGGAGGAGGCCAATGAGCTGCGCAACTTCCTGCAGCGGCTTGAGCTCCTGCCCGACTCGGTCCAGCCCCTGGAGTTCCGCATCACCGAGAACTGTTTCAGGCAGCCGGATTGCGGCAGCTACCTGCGCACCCGGCAGGGCGGGGTCTTTCTCATCCCCACCGACCAGCAGGTAGGGGGCGGCGAGAGCCGCTCTGCGATCCGCATGCGCAACCTCTACAGCAGCTGGGGCGGCCGCCACTACCTGGCCTGGGCCGGCGGTATCCCGGCCCACAGCCTGGTGCGCCAGATCAACCCCTCCGCCGCCTTCAAGCGCGGCTGGGCCCACTACATGAGTGGCATCCTGGAGGAGCGGGGCTACTTCAATGACGACGATCGGCTGGAGCTCTACCAACGTCGCCTCGCCCTGGCCGAGCAGGCGACCATCGACCTTGAGTTCCACGCCGGCGAGATCAACAGCCGGCAGGCCCTGGAGCGGTTGAAGCTGCTCTCGGAGATCCCCTGCTGGGCGGAGGTGAGCCTGACCGCCATCTCCAGGCGCCCCACCGACGCCTTCATGGCCCTGCTGGGGGCCGAAATGATGGAAAACCTCTGCCAGCAGCAGCTCGCGCAGCGACCGGAGGCCACCCTGCGCTCGCTGCACGAGGAGCTGCTGGCCCATGGCGCCGTCTCCCTGCCGCTGGTGGTGCAGCGGGCCTGCGGCCGCGAGACCTGGGATCAGACCCTGAAGGAGCTGCTCACATGAAACCGCCGCAACACCTGGGCATGAGCCATGTCGCCCTCAATGTCAGGGAGATGGCCGCCAGCGAACACTTCTATGTGGATCTTCTGGGTATGGCGGTCGAGTGGCGGCCCGATCCGGACAACCTCTATCTCAGCTCCGGAAGCGACAACCTGGCGCTCCACAAGGCGCCCGTGGGGGAGTTCGACGAGGCCGCGCAGCGCCTTGATCACATAGGGTTTTTCCTGCCCGATCCGGATGCGGTGGATGCCTGGTACGCGCATCTCCAGGCGGCGGGCGTGAGAATGCGCAACGCCCCCCGCACCCACCGCGACGGCGCCCGCAGCTTCTACTGCTTCGACCCCGACGGCACCACGGTGCAGATCATCTACCATCCGCCGATTGTGGAAAACAGGGGTGGCAGTTAGAGGGAAAGCCTCCAAAAAAACCGCACATGGCGGGTTCTATTGATGGCTGGGGATGGAGGATTATTCGGCCCTGTGGGCCTCACCACTTCGGGGCCAGCTTGCGCTGTTCGCCTTCGCGTTGCTCAGGCGTCGAACCTCTGATCGGTTCAAATCCTCCATCCGGGCAGCTTCGTTGAGACAATAAAAAAGCCCACACAGAGCGGGCTTTGATTTACTGTTGGCTGGGGATGGAGGATTATTCGGCCCTGTGGGCCTCACCCCTTCGGGGCCAGCTTGCGCTGTTCGCTTTCGCGTTGCTCAGGCGTCGAACCTCTGATCGGTTCAAATCCTCCATCCGGGCAGCTTCGTTGAGACAATAAAAAAGCCCACACAGAGCAGGCTTTAATTTACTGTTGGCTGGGGATGGAGGATTCGAACCTCCACATACGGAGTCAGAGTCCGGTGTCCTGCCGTTAGACGAATCCCCAGTTGCAGACTCGTGAGAGCCGGGCTTAGCGTTTGGAGTATTGCGGACGCTTGCGGGCCTTGTGCAGGCCGACCTTCTTGCGTTCCACGGCGCGGGCGTCGCGGGTCAGGAAACCGGCCTTGCGCAGGGTGCCGTGGAGTGACTCGTCGTAGGCATCCAGGGCGCGGGAGATGCCGTGGCGGATGGCGCCCGCCTGGCCCGTGGTGCCCCCGCCGTTGACCGTAACCTTGATGTCGACCTTGTCGGTGGTTTCGGTGGCGTCCAGCGGCTGGCGAACCACCATGCGGGCGGTCTCGCGGCCGAAGTATTCGTCGAGGGGACGGTTGTTGACCACGATGTTGCCGCTGCCGGCGGTGAGGAAGACGCGGGCGGTGGAACTCTTGCGGCGTCCTGTGGTGATGTGTGTATCTGCCATGCTCGTTACTCTATTTTATGATCAGATGTCCAGTGGCTGGGGCTGCTGCGCCTGGTGGGCGTGTTCGGGACCGGCGAAGACGCGCAGTTTCTTCAACATGGCGCGACCCAGCGGGTTTTTCGGCATCATCCCCTTGACCGCGTGTTCGATGGCGCGCTCCGGGGCCTTCTGCAGCAGCTTCTCCAGATTGATCGATTTCAGATTGCCGATGTATCCGGTGTGGTGATGGTACATCTTGTCGCTCAGTTTGTTGCCGGTCACCCGGATCTTTTCCGCGTTGACCACGACGATATAGTCGCCGGTGTCGACGTGAGGGGTATATTCCGGTTTATGTTTACCGCGCAGGCGTCGGGCAATTTCCGTGGACAGACGACCCAGGGTCTTGTCTGTCGCGTCCACGAGATACCAATTGCGGCGCACCTCTGCCGGCTTTGCGCTTAGAGTAGTCATCCGATGTCGCTCCGATGGAGAACTAAAATGCCTTGAAAAAGACGGCGGATGTTACATGATCCGGTGAGTCTAGACAAGACCCAATCGAGGATATCTGGCGTTGCCCCGTCGTCCCTCCCTTCCCTTGGGCAAGCCCCGGATCCGGGACAAAAAAAAGCGCGACAGAGGTTGTCGCGCCAAGTCTATATATACCACCAAAGGAGGATTACTGTTACTCAATGTATCAGTATATCTATATCATCTAATATTCTAAGGTTCCTGTCAAGCCAAATCGTACGGCTTTCTGCTATCATCTTTGCCCTCTATTCCGCTGTGATCGTTCGATGGTTAACCAATTTGCATGAAGAGCTGCCTTTGTTTTGCCTCCATGGTCCCGCAACATATTGAATATTAAGTAAATTGCATGTTTCTTTTCAGTGTTGCCATTGTGCTGGGTCTCGTTGTTCTGGTGTGGAGCGCCGATCGGTTTATCAGTGGTGCGGCCGCCCTGGCGGACAACCTTGGCGTCTCTCCCATGCTGATCGGCCTCACGGTTGTCGGTTTCGGCACCTCGGCACCGGAGATACTGGTCTCGACCATGGCGGTCATCAACGGCAATCCCGGTTTGGCGATCGGTAATGCCATCGGCTCCAATATCGCCAATATCGGGCTGATTCTAGGATTCACCGCCCTCGTGGTTCCCCTGTCAGTTCACTCCAGCGTGTTGCGCCGCGAATATCCCCTGCTGCTCGCGGTTTCGGTGATGACCCTGATTTTGATGTGGGACGGCGAATTGAATCGCCTCGATGGTGTGGTCCTGGTGGTTACCCTGGTGGCGGTGCTCGGGTGGATGATCTATACCGCCAAGACGGGCGCCGCCGACCCCATCGCCAGTGAGTTCGACGCGGAGATTCCCCACGATATTCCCACCCAAAAGGCGATCCTGCTGCTGCTGGGCGGCTTGGTCTTCCTCCTGATCAGTTCCCGTCTGCTGGTGTGGGGTGCGGTCAACGTAGCCTCCGCCCTGGGTGT
Organism: gamma proteobacterium symbiont of Ctena orbiculata; assembly: GCA_003058495.1. Taxonomy (GTDB): domain Bacteria; phylum Pseudomonadota; class Gammaproteobacteria; order Chromatiales; family Chromatiaceae; genus Thiodiazotropha. The sequence continues at coordinate 5,819 of QBVC01000006.1, forward strand.
CAGCGATGTGATTATCGGCCTGACCATCGTCGCCATCGGCACCAGCCTGCCCGAGTTGGCCGCCAGTATCACCAGCGCCCTCAAGGGAGAGGATGATCTCGCCATCGGCAATGTCATCGGTTCCAATCTCTACAATCTGCTGGCGGTGATGAGTATCCCCGGCCTGGTGGCGCCGGGACCCTTTTCCGCGGAGGTCATGGCGCGCGACCTGCCGGTGATGATGGCCCTGACCCTGTTCCTCTTTTTCATGGGGTATGGTCTTGGCAAGCAGGGTCGAATCAATCGCCTGGAGGGACTGTTCCTGCTGCTCTGTTTCATCGGCTATCAGTCTCTGCTCTTCTTCTCACTGGTGAATGCCTGACAAACCTGTAAGGGTGGCCCTGTTATGATAAAACCCATCACCCCCACACAAGACGAGATGATCAGGATGATCGATCTGGGCAGGGCCGTGATCGAGACAGAGGCCGATGCGGTCTCCTCCCTCATTCCCAGGTTGGGCGAGGCGTTTGCCCAGGCCTGCAGCTATCTTCTCCATTGCCAGGGGAGGATCGTCGTCATCGGCATGGGCAAGTCGGGTCATATCGGAAACAAGATCGCCGCGACCCTGGCCAGTACCGGAAGCCCGGCATTTTTTGTCCATCCGGGTGAGGCCAGCCACGGCGATCTGGGTATGATCACATCCCAGGATGTGGTGCTGGCACTCTCCAACTCGGGGGAGACCGGTGAGCTGCTGGTGATACTGCCCCTGCTCAAGCGCCTGGGGGCGCCGCTGATCGCGATGACCGGCAAGCCTGAATCGACCCTGGCCAGGGAATCGGAGGTACACATCGATGTCAGCGTCGAGAAGGAGGCCTGCCCCTTGGGACTGGCGCCTACCTCGAGCACCACCGCCGCCCTGGTGATGGGGGATGCGATGGCGGTCGCACTGCTTCAGGCGCGGGGCTTTACCGCCAAGGATTTCGCCCTCTCTCATCCCGGGGGCACCCTGGGAAGGCGCTTGCTGCTCCGTGTCGGTGATATAATGCATGTGGAGAGGGCACTGCCTTGCGTCGAACTCGACGCCACCCTGCATGAAGCGCTTGAGGTCATGTCGGCCAAGGGCCTGGGCATGACCGCGGTGGTGGACGCTGAAGGCAAGGTGGGCGGCGTCTACACGGACGGCGATCTACGGCGTACCTTGAATAGACCCATCGACATTCACCACGTAAAAGTGAGTGAGGTGATGACGAGGGACTGCCTGACCGTGCCGGCTGAGATGCTGGCTGCCGAAGCCCTGCAGATGATGGATGAAAAGAAGATCAACGGCCTGCTGGTTATCGATGCGGATCAGCGTTTGATCGGTGCCTTCAATATGCACGATCTGCTGCGAGCCGGCGTGATGTAGAGGGGTAGAGGGTGCAGGATATACATGCCAAGGCCAGTGGGGTGAAACTGGTTATTTTTGATGTCGATGGTGTGCTGACAGACGGCGGTCTCTTTCTTGGAGACGACGGCCAGGAGTACAAGTCGTTCAACTCCAGGGACGGGCATGGAATGAAGATGCTGCAGAAGACGGGGGTGGTGATCGGTATTATCACCGGGCGCACCTCGGAGGTCGTGCGCATCCGCATGGAGAGTCTGGGTATCGAGCATGTCTATCAGGGCAAGCACGATAAGCTTCCGGCCTATGAGGAGTTGCGCGATAAGCTGGGCCTCTCGGATGCCGAGATCGCCTACGTGGGCGATGACGTTGTCGATCTGCCGATCATGCGGCGGGTTGGCCTGGCGATCGCGGTCAACGACGCCCATCCGTTCGTGGTCCAGCATGCACACTGGCAGACACCCCACAATGGCGGCCGGGGTGCCGCCAGGGATGTCTGCGAATTAGTGCTCGAGGCCCAGGGCAATCTTAAAACAGAGTTGGACAGCTATCTTTGAAGCATCGGCTGATCGGTCTTTTTATTATGCTTGCGGCGCTGCTGAGCCTGGGCTGGTGGTTGAACAGATGGACCCAGCCGGAAGAGGTCAGGCAGCCCAGCGTCAAGATCTCACCCGACGCCTATGCCGATGCCCTGGTCGTCGATAGCTATGATGCGGGTGGTAACCTCAAACAGCGCTTGCAGTCAAAAGGGATGAAGTTTTTTGACAACACCGGGATCACCGAACTGCGACAACCCCGGTTATGGCACTACAATCAACAGGGACCGCCCTGGCGGATGGAGGCGGATCGGGGGGTGATCAGGGGTGACCAGGAGATCGTCCATCTCCCGGGGCCGGTGGTAATCGATCGTCCCGGCGGCAAGGAAACGGCACCGCTCCATATCACCACCCAGGATTTGACCCTCCATTCCGACCGCTCGATGGCAACCACCGAGGGGCCGGTGCGCATCGAAAGCGATGCGCAGTGGGTAACTGCGGTCGGTATGCAGGCCTGGTTTCAACAGCCGATGCGGTTGAAGCTGTTGCATAAGGTGCGAGGCTATTATGAATTTCAATAAAACCACCGCCGGCCTGCTGGCTCTGCTGCTGTTGCTGGTCGTCCCGCTGCAGCTGCAGGCCCTCGAGGGCGACAGGGAGCAGCCGATGCACCTGGAGGCGGACAGCCTCTCCATCGATGAGGGATCCGGGGTGGTGCTGTACGAAGGCAACGTGGAGATCACCCAGGGCAGCCTGAAACTCTGGGCCGACCGCCTCTGGATCCATCGCCGCGAGGGCAAAACGGAGAAGATTATCGGTGAGGGGGCGCCGGTCCGGTTTCGCCAGCTGCTGGACAAGCAGGGTGGCGAGGTTCGCGGCGAGGCGATGCGCGTCGAGATCATCGTGGAGAGCGATGAGTTGCTGATGATCGACAATGCGCTTCTGGAACAGGGGGGCGACAGTTTTCGCAACGACCGGATTATCTACAACCGCAGCAAGGCGATGGTCAGGGCCGGTACCAGCGCACAGGGCAAACAGCGGGTGCAGGTAGTGATAGAACCCAGGCAGCAGTCAGCGCCATGAGCCGGCTGCAGGCCAAGGCGCTGCAAAAGCAGTACGGCAAGCGCAATGTGGTGGACGGCGTCTCGCTGAGCGTAAACAGCGGCGAGGTGGTCGGGCTGCTGGGGCCCAACGGCGCGGGAAAGACCACCAGTTTCTATATGATCGTCGGCCTGATCGAGGCGGACCGTGGCGAGATTCTCCTCGATGGCGAGGTGCTGACCGACCAGGTGATGCACAAGCGGGCGCGCAGCGGCATCGGTTATCTGGCCCAGGAGCCCTCTGTATTCCGTCGCCTGACGGTGGAGCAGAATATTCTCGCGATCCTGGAGACGCGGGAGGAGCTGGATGCCGCCGGGGGGCGGGAGATCTGCGATCGCCTGCTGGCTGAACTCGGCATCGACCACTTGCGCGAGAGCCTGGCCATGAGCCTGTCGGGGGGTGAGCGCAGGCGCCTGGAGATTGCCCGCGCCCTTTCGGTTCAACCCCGGTTTGTGCTCTTGGACGAGCCCTTCGCGGGGGTCGATCCGCTTGCGGTCATCGACATCAAGAAGATCATTCAACACCTCAAGGCGCTGCAGATCGGTGTCTTGATCACGGATCACAATGTCAGGGAGACCCTGGATATCTGCGACCGGGCCTATATCATCAACAGCGGCCGGGTATTGGCAGAAGGCACCACGGAGCAGATTCTGCACAACGAAGAGGTCAGAAACGTCTATCTGGGTGAGGATTTTTCGATGTAGCCGCAACCGGGTGGGTTGGTGGAATCCTTTTGGGTTTCAAAGGATTGCGCCTTTATTTCCGGCAACGGAAGACGTTTGTGCCAGGCGATCGGCCTGCCGGTCAGGAAGAAAAATTTTTACCTCGGCTGCCATTTTTAGCTAGAATGAAGTTAAAGACATACAAATAGCATACCAGGTCCAAAGATATCATCTGCTATGAAGCAGGCGCTGCAACTCCGACTCGGACAACATCTCACCATGACACCCCAGCTGCAGCAGGCAATACGCCTGTTACAGCTCTCCGCGCTCGACCTCACTCAAGAGGTTCAGGAGGTGATCGAGACCAATCCGATGCTCGAGGTGGAGGAGGAGTTCGGTCAGCAGGCGACGCCGGCGAACGGGGAGGCCTCCGACGGCGGGGCGACGGATCAGGATGGCAACAGCAACGATCCCAACAACGAGCGGGAGATCCAGACCGACGCACCGCAAGCGACCGAGGATCTGCCGGTCGACAGCGAATGGAGCGATGTCTACGACAGCTACCAGCCCGGTCCGGTCGGCGGCGATGCGAGTGACCACGACTACATGGTGCAGAACAGCAGCGCCACCACCCTCCACGACCATCTGCTGTGGCAGATGAATCTCACCCCCTTCTCGCCCCAGGATATGGTCATCGCCACGACCATCATCGACAGCATAAACGAGGACGGTTATTTCACCGGCGATCTCGAGGAGGTGCTGCAATCACTCAACGATGAAGAGGCGACCATCGAGGATATAAAGGCGGTGCTGCATCGGATCCAGGCCTTCGATCCGCCCGGTGTCGGGGCTCAGGGCCCCCAGGACTGCCTGCTTATCCAGCTGCGTCAACTGCCCGAATCGACACCCGATCTGCCGCTCGCGGTCAGGCTCTGCAAGGACTATTTCAATCTGCTGACGGCGCAGGATCAGAATCAGATCATGCGCCGTATGAAGATCGATCAGAACGAGCTGATGGCGGTGATGCAGCTGATACGCACCCTCAATCCCCACCCCGGCACGCTGATTGCCAGCAGCGAGCCTGAATATGTGATTCCCGACGTCTTCGTGAGCAAGCGCAACGGCCGCTGGGTGGTTGAGCTCAACGGCGAGGTGACACCCAAACTGCGGGTCAACAGCGGTTACGCGAATCTGATCAGGCGTGCGGACCAGAGTGAGGACAACACCTTCCTGAAGAACCATCTCCAGGAGGCGCGCTGGTTCATCAAGAGCCTGATGAGCCGAAACGAGACTATTTTACGCGTGGCGAGTAAAATCGTAGAGTACCAACGGGGTTTTTTCGAGCATGGCGAGGAGGCGATGAAGCCTCTGGTGTTGCGGGATATCGCCGAGGCGCTGGATATGCATGAGTCGACCATCTCCCGGGTGACAACCCAGAAATATATGCATACCCCCAGGGGGACGCTGGAGTTCAAATACTTCTTCTCCAGCCATGTCAGTACCAGTGCGGGTGGCGAATGCTCGTCCACCGCCATTCGAGCGCTGATTAAAAAATTGATCGCCGCTGAGATTCCAAACAAGCCTCTCAGTGACAACAAGATTGCCGCCCTCTTGTCCGATCAGGGGATCGAAGTCGCCCGGCGGACAGTGGCAAAGTACCGTGAGTCGATGGGTATTCCACCATCGAATGAGCGAAAACGTCTGATATAGGAGTTGACTGCGCGCCGCTTCGCAGGTTGTCTGACAGCTATCCCTTTGCGGATGCAAGCATGCACGAGGCATAGCAGGATAGCTGGACAGCAGATACTGAATCTGTCGATCGTCGCCATTTAATGATGTCAGGCAGGGTGATGGGTAACCTCATCTAAGATAGGAGAAAATTATGCAAATTAGCGTGACCGGTCATCATGTGGATGTAACCAATGCCTTAAAGAGCTATGTCGATAGCAAGTTTGAGCGCCTGGAGCGCCATTTCGATAACGTGATCAATGTTCACGTTATCCTCAGCGTGGAGAAGATGAGGCAGAAGGCAGAAGCCACAATGCAAGTGAACGGTGCGAGCGTATACGCGGACTCTGTACAGGAGGATATGTATGCAGCTATCGATCTCCTTACCGACAGGCTCGACAGGCAAGTGATAAAGCACAAGGAGAAGATGAAAAGTCACCGCGCCGGAAGCGGCGTGAAATATGCGTCAGAGTAGTAAAAACTGATTGAACTGGCGAGGTCTCCATGTTCCCAGACGGATATCTTGTGGAAGAACGGATCGGTTGCAACGTGGAGGCAGCCAGTAAGAAACGTGTTTTGGAACAGCTCGGCCAGCGCCTGGCCGATGCTGTTCCCGATCTCAATCAAGATTTGGTTTTTGATGCGCTCCTTGAGCGCGAACGGTTGGGCAGCACCGGCCTGGGCAAGGGAATCGCCCTGCCGCATGCCCGCATGCCGCAAATCTCCGAGGCCCTCGCGGCGTTCATCCAGCTGCCCGAGGGAATCGACTTCGATGCCATCGATAATCAACCGGTTGATCTCGCCTTTGCCATGCTGGTACCTGAAGAGGCAACCGACGAGCATCTGCAGCTCTTGGCCAAGCTGGCGCAGATGTTCGATGATCAGGCGTTCTGCGCCACCCTGAGAGAGGCGACGACCGCACACGACCTCTATCAACTGATTCAGCAACGGGAAGCTATAATCTCAGCTTAATGAAGCCAATCTACACCATTCGGGATCTCTATGAGGAGCTGGCCACCGAGCTTTCCCTGAGCTGGAATGGTGAAGGGGGGGGCGCGGAGATCTTTCTCGATGTCGAGTCACAGCACGGAAAGCAACCCGCCGGCCCCCTCAATCTGGTCCGACCCAATCAGATACAGGTGATCGGGCCGCCGGAAAGGGAACATCTGCTGAATGAAGAAAAGGATGTCTACCATGAATATCTGCAGAGACTGTTCAACGCCTCCCCTGCCGCACTTATATTCACCGACGGTTTGAAGCCGCTTGAGGAATGCGAGGAGCAGGCAATGGATAGGGATATCGCGCTTTTCTACACACCTCAGCCCGACAGCCAGATAATACACCGTCTGCTGGAGCGCTTCAGTCAGCCGGCGGGGGAAAAACTGTTGGTGCACGGCGTCTACATGGAGGTCCTGGGCAGGGGGGTGTTGCTCAGCGGCGACCCGGCGATCGGCAAAAGCGAACTCGCGCTGGCGCTGATATCGCGAGGCCATTGCCTGATCGCGGATGACGCCACAGAGATCTATAAATCGGCCAGCAATACCCTCATCGGCCGCTGTCCGAAGGTGCTGCAGGACTTTCTTGAAGTACGCGGACTGGGGATGATCAATATCCGCGCAATGTTCGGCAACAGTGCCATTAAACCCAACAAAGAGTTGCATCTGATCATTGACCTGCTGCATTTCGACGACCAGAAGCTGCACGACATGGACCGTCTCGAAGGCTGCCATTCGAGACGCACCATGCTGGGCGTCGAGATACCTCAGACCAGCCTGCCGGTGGCTGCAGGTCGCAATCTGGCCATTCTCGTGGAAACCGCAGTGCGCCAGCATATGCTGATGCTCGACGGCTATAATGCGACTCAGGATTTCATCGATCGTCAACAGATCTATATCGAACAGGATCAATAACAGTAACAGACTCGAATATGTCCGAGTGGATAAAACTGCAAATCGTCAGCGGCTTGTCTGGGTCGGGCAAGACCATAGCGTTGCACACGCTGGAGGATATGGGCTACTACTGTATCGACAACCTGCCGATATCGCTGTTGATCTCGGTGGCCGATCATCTGATCGGTGAACCGGAGGCGATATTCAGCAAGACCGCCGTGGGCATCGATGCCCGCAGCCAGCCGAGCCAGATATCCACGCTGCCCAATATGGTGGATGATATACGCCGCCGCGGACTCGACTGCAAGGTGCTGTTTCTCGATACCATGGCGGAAACGCTGATCAAGCGTTTCAGCGAAACCCGGCGCAAGCATCCGCTGACCAACGAGCAGCGTTCGCTCCCCGAGGCGATCCGCTATGAACGCGAGCTGTTGGCGCCGGTGATCGAGGCGGCGGACCTGCGTATCGATACCACCCATACCAACCTCCATGAATTGCGCGATATGGTACGCCACCGCATCGGCGGTGAAGAGGGCAGGGTCTCGATCCTGTTCGAGTCCTTTGGATTCAAGCACGGGCTGCCGCAGGATGTGGACTTTGTATTCGACGCCCGCTGCCTGCCGAATCCCTACTGGCAGGAGGAACTCCGTGCCTTCAATGGCATGGAGGCCCCGGTGGCGGACTACCTCGCCTCCCATTCCGAGGTGACCGGTATGCTTTCCGACATGATCGATTTTCTCGCCCGTTGGATACCGGCTTTCGAGGCGGATGGACGCAGCTATCTCACCATTGCGGTGGGATGTACCGGGGGCCAGCACCGCTCGGTCTTCTTGGTCGAACGGCTGGCGCGACACTTCGCGCAAGCGGGATTGGATGTCATGAGCCGTCATCGGGAGTTGTCGTGACCATCGGGCTGCTGCTGATCACCCACAGCAGGATCGGTGAGGCGATATTGGAGACCGCGGGTAAAATGCTTGAGGGTGCGCCGCTGGCGGTGGAGACCCTTCCCGTTGGCATAGACAGCAATCCGGAACAACTCCTGGCGAAGGCCGGCGAGCTGATCAACCGGCTTGACCAGGGGCACGGGGTGCTGGTGTTTACCGATATGTACGGTTCCACGCCCAGCAACATTGCCTACAGTCTGGCGGAACAGGGTCGGGTGAACGTGATTTCGGGGATCAATCTGCCGATGCTGATACGCACCCTCAACTATCAGACCATGGATCTCGATGCCTTGACCGAAAAGGCGCTGAGCGGCGGTAAAGAGGGAATAATCTGTTGTGAAAACCTTAACAAACAGTAGAGCCGATGTTGGATAAAGAGGTAGAAATCATTAATAAACTTGGACTGCACGCCCGTGCCGCGGCGAAGCTCGTGAGTTGTGCCAACAGCTTCGCCAGCGCGGTCTATCTGAACCGCAACGGCCAGCGGGTGAACGGCAAGAGCATCATGGGGGTTATGATGCTGGCGGCGAATCAAGGATCCACCCTGACCCTGGAGATCGACGGCAGTGACGAGCAGGAGGCCATGCAGGCATTGACTTCGCTGATCAACGAGCGATTCGGAGAAGAACAGTGACGCTTTCATGTCAGGGCATAGGTATCAACACGTCGCGGGAGGTCGCCATCGGCGAGGTCTACCTGTTGCAACATGGCATACCGGAGGTGACCCATCGTGAAATTACCGAGGATTTGATTCAGAGCGAGATCGAGCGCTTCGAGAATGCCCTGCATACCACCACCAACCACCTTCGCCTGGTGCGTGAACAGATACCGACCAACACCGCATTGGATATCAGTGAGTTTATCGATACCCATCTGTTGATGCTGGAAGACTATGCCATCAGTCAGGCGACGATCAACCTTATCAAGGAGAATCTCTACAGCGCCGAGTGGGCCTTGCAGGTGCGCAGGGATGAACTGGTCAGGGTCTTCGACGAGATGGACGATCCCTACCTGAGAACCCGCAAGGATGACGTCGATCATGTGGTGGGCCAGGTGCAGTTTGTGCTTGCTGGCGGTCAACCGCAGCAACAGGTGGACCTCAAGGGCCGTGTCGTGGTGGCCAAGGATCTGACCCCCGCCGAGACCATCATGATGAAGAACCAGGGCGTCGTCGCCTTCGTCACCGAGTTCGGCGGACCGCTTTCCCATACCGCGATTCTCGCCCGCAGTCTGGGTATTCCCGCGGTGGTCGGTATTCATCAGGCCACCACCCTGTTTCGGCAGGGCGAGCAGTTGGTGGTCGACGGCGCCCAGGGCGTTGTGCTTGCCGATCCCACGGAGCGTATCCTTGCCTACTATCGCCAGCGCATGGAGAACAGGCGTCTCAGAGAGGAGGAGCTGCGCCGCAGGGTCGATCTGCCGGCGTTCACCACCGATGGCGAGCAGATTTTCCTGCATGCCAATATCGAGTTGCCGGAGGATATCGAGACCACCCTCAACAACCGCGCGGACGGAGTGGGCCTGTTCCGCACCGAGTTTCTCTTCATGAACCGCCCCAACCTGCCGTCGGAAGAGGAGCAGCTGGAGGCCTATCGCAATGCGGTAAGCGGCCTGGGCGGTATCCCGCTGACGATCCGCACCCTCGACCTGGGTATGGACAAGACCACCGGGAACATTTTCGACTCCGGTTGCATGCCGGCGATCAATCCCGCCCTTGGCCTGCGTGCGATCCGGCTCTGCCTGAAGGAGCCGGAGCTGTTTCTGCCTCAATTGAGGGCGATCCTGCGCGCATCCACCGAGGGACCGGTAAGGCTGATGCTGCCAATGCTTTCCGGGATCCAGGAGTTGAAGCAGGCGCTGCAGATGATCGAAAGGACCAAGGAGGAGCTGCGCAAGGCCGGGATAGCCTTCGATGCCAATATTCCAGTTGGCGGGATGATCGAGGTGCCCGCGGCCGCCCTTGCGGCCGACAGCTTCGCCCGCCACCTCGACTTTCTCTCCATCGGCACCAACGACCTGATTCAGTACACCCTGGCGGTCGACCGCATGGACGAGGAGGTCAACTTTCTCTTCGATCCGCTCCACCCATCCGTGCTCTATCTGATCCAGCGCACCATCGATGCGGCAAACCGGGCGGGTATTCCGGTCAGCATGTGCGGTGAGATGGCGGGAGAGCCCCGCTATGCCCGGCTATTGATCGGAATGGGACTGCGCGAGTTGAGTATGCAGCCCAGCGCCCTGCTGGAAGCCCGGGAGCTGGTGAGGCAGTCCACGCTCTCTCTGCTGAAACAGCGTACCGCTGAGTTCTTCGGGCAGCTCGAGGCGAGCGGCGAGAGCAGTCACTTCGACGCCCTCTTCGATTGACGGCCAGCCGGGGTTGGGCCCTGCCGTCCAGGCCGCGGCCCTGATCCGTTTCACCGGCGTCGCCGAGCCTGCCTCAGGGCTTGTCGTGACACAGGCTGCAGCTCACCTCGGTGCCCTTGGCGACGAAGAGCGTCTCGTCATCATCGTCATCATCGCGGAGATAGGTTCGGTCGGCCGCGGTCATCGAGAGCACGGTGCCTTCAAGGTTGAGGCCGTGACAGCTTCTGCAGGCACTGGGGTTGTCTTCATAGAAATCCTCATGTTCAAGGTTCCAGCCGCGACTGTTGACATTGTGCATGCCGTGGGGGCCGTCGAGGGTAAGGGGCAGGCTGGTATGGCAGCTGCCGCAATCACTCAGCGTCCCGGCATGACCCTGAAGCTGAATGGCGGCCAGGTTGTCGTTGGCTGAGGCGAGTGGATTTGGCCATATGGCGTGGGTCGAACCATGACAGCCCTCGCAGGCAACGCCGCCATGGCCAAGGCTGTTTCGATAGAGGGTTGCGCTGTTTTCCGCGAATCTTCGGTTACTCGCCAGGCGCGGTGTGGCGCTATCGATAGCGTCATCCCAGGCCTGGGTCAGGCGCAGGGAATCCCCCAGGTGGCTGTTTGCATCGCCGGTATGGCAGGATTCGCAGCGGGGTTCGTCCAGCCAGGGGCGGCGCTCGTCACCACCCACCGCGAGCATGCTGCCGTGGCAGTCCTGGCAACTGATGCCTGCCGCACCCATTGCGCCCCTGAGACACTGGGTGACCTTGCCCGGGTGGCACTGATAGCAGGTCTCCTCCAGACTGCCGTCTGCCGGGAACAGGGGCTCTGCGGTGTCTGGATCGGTCAAGCGGCCATGGTGGTCGTGCATCACCCGGGACATGCTATCCAGCAACAACTGCTGACCCGTGGGGCCTGTGCCGGTGAGGTCGAGTGCCGCCGAGTAGTGGCAGCCGGCACACAATACGGGGGTTGCATTGACGAGATCGGTGCCGTGCTCGGCGTCGTGGAGCATCAGGATATTGCTTTTTGCCGCCTGCAGCACGCTGTTCGGATCATTGATGTCGTCGGGGAGGAGGAAGTCGATGCTGCTGTCGAGGGGGGCGGCGATCTCTCCCGCGGCATGACAGTTCTGGCAGTCCGCCTCCGAGGCCACGGGCAGTACCACATCCAGACTGGCGAGGGTATCGCTGCTGCCCGGCAGGCTGGCGCTGACCCGCATCAGAGGATAGGCATTCAGCTGGCCTGAGTCATCGATGGGGAGGATGGGCACGCCATCGGCGGCGAACCACTTTTTGTCCGCATCGTAGTGGTTGAAGGCCTGTGCATCGTTGGCGTTGTAGGGATCGAGGATGCCCGGCATCGACTGGCCGAAGAGCAGGCCCTCGTCCGGTGGCGGATCGAGCCCGAAGAGATCGCTGACAAAGCTGTTGCCGGTTGCGGGATTGATGGCCCAGAAGTTCGTCTTGTCGACACTGCCTGCCTGATTCTGACTGGTGCTGTTGATGGAGCCGCCGCCATCGGCAACGGCCCGGTAGTCAACATCGACCTGGGTTGAATCGAGGATGCGGGGTGGCGCGCCGCGTTCGATGACCTGGGAGTGGATGACGTTGTAGGGCGGGAGGATGACGAAGGTGGAGTAGTCCAGGTCGGCGCAGTGCATCCCCAGGTCGTTGAATGCCAATACGCGATGGGTGCCCGACAGCGGCGACACGCCCGGTCCGATGTCGTGGTCGTCATCGTCATCATCGTCGCCGCTGCCCCCGCCGCAGGCGGTCAGGGTCATGAGTACGATCAGTGTGGTCAGCCATTTCCGGTGCGGGTACATAGTCTGCTCTCCCTGAGCTCGGATCATTGGGGTATTTTTATTTTGGGAATTATATCCTAAATACTGCCTGTTCGCATCCGGACAAATTCGCCGCCCCAGGCCAATGGTCACGGCCGGTGTTGTTGGATTCGGCCTGCCCAGCTTCGCTTGGCCGGCTGTCAACAGGGCCTGGTCGTGGTTTTAACAGTCGCTATCTGATGGGGTTTACATGCCAGATCTTCTCCGCGTACTCGTGAATCGTACGGTCGCTGGAGAAGTAGCCCATGCGGGCGGTGTTGAGTATCGCCCGCCTGGTCCACTCCGCGGTGTCGCGATAGACCTGATCGGCCTGGTCGCTGATCGCCAGATAGCTGCCGAAATCGGCCATGACTTTGAAATGGTCGCTGTTCAGAAGGCTGTCGGTGATGCTGCGGTAGCGCGCCGGCTCCTCGGGAGAGAAGAAGCCGTTGGCGATCATGTCGATGACCCGCCTCAAGACCGGGTCGGATTCGTAGTAGCGCCTCGGCTGGTATCCCTGTTGATTGAGTTTTCTGTTTTCCTCCGTGGTGTTGCCGAAGATGAATATATTCTCGGCACCGATGCGCTCATGCATCTCCACGTTGGCGCCATCCAGGGTTCCCATGGTAAGGGCGCCGTTGAGGGCGAGTTTCATGTTACCCGTGCCCGACGCCTCCATGCCGGCGGTGGAGATCTGCTGTGAAAGGTCCGCCGCGGGAATGATGTCCGATGCGGTGGTGACGTCATAGTTGGGAATGAAGATGATCTTCAGGCGGTCGCTGACCGCCGGATCGTTGTCGATGACATCGGCCACGTCGTTGATCAGGCGGATGATCATCTTCGCCATGGTATAGCCCGGCGCCGCCTTGCCCCCGAAGAGGATGGTTCGCGGTATGCAGGCCGTACTCGAATCATCCACCAGGCGGTTGTAGAGGGCAATTGCGCGCAACAGGTTGAGCAGCTGTCGTTTATACTCATGGATCCTCTTGACCTGGACGTCGAACAGGGTCTCCGGATCGACCTTGCTTTCCAGGTAGTAGTGGATCAGCTTGGCCAGGCGCTGTTTGTTGGTCTGCTTTACCGCATAAAACCGCTCCTGAAAATGTGGGTCTGCCGCCAGCGGCTCGAGTTGCCCGATCTGGCTGAGGTCCCTGACCCAGGTGCTGCCGATGGCTTCGGAGATCAGTTGCGAGAGTCCCCGATTGGACTGGTAGAGCCACCGCCGCGGGGTGATGCCGTTGGTGATATTGATGATCTTGCCGGGATAGAAGCCGTTGAAATCCCTGAAGGTCGACTCGCGCAGGAGTTCGCTGTGGAGGGCCGAGACCCCGTTCACCTTGTGGCTGCCGATAATCGCCAAATGGGCCATGCGAATGCGCCGGCCGTTGCTTTCATCGATGATGGAGAGACGGCGCAGGATATCGATATCCCCCGGGTGAAGATGGCCGAGCATGAGCAGGAAACGGCGGTTGATCTCCATGATCAACTGCAGATGACGGGGCAGCATCTGTTCGAAGATATCCACCGGCCAGGTCTCCAGCGCCTCCGGCAGCAGGGTATGGTTGGTGTAGGAGAAGACCCGGGTGGTGATCTCCCAGGCCGGCTGCCATTCGAGATGGTGCTTGTCCATGAGCAGGCGCATCATCTCCGGGATGGCGATGGCGGGGTGGGTGTCATTGAGTTGAATCGCCACCTTGTCGGGCAGATCGCTCAGACTGTCATGGTCGGTGAAGAAGCGGCGCAGAATATCCTTCAGCGAGGCGCAGACAAAGAAGTATTGCTGCTTCAGGCGCAGCAGCTTGTTCATGGTCGAGCTGTCGTTGGGATAGAGCACCTTGGAGATGTTCTCCGACAGGGTCTTGCCGACCACGGCCTCGGTGTACTCCCCCAGGTTGAAACGGTCGAGGTCGAAGTCCTCGTAGGCCTTGGCGCTCCAGAGCCTGAGGTTGTTCACGGTGTCGTTCTGGAAGCCCGGGATCGGGGTGTCGTAGGCCTGGGCCAGGACCACATCCCCCTCAATCCAGTCAAAATGGCGGCGGCCAGTGCTGTCCTGGTACTCCATCACCCGGCCGCCGAAGCGGACCCGGTAGGAGACCTCGGGACGGGGAAACTCCCATGGATTGTCGTGTGCCAGCCAGTTTTCCGGCAGTTCAATCTGACAGCCGTTTTCGATCTTCTGCCGGAACATGCCATATTGGAAGCGAATGCCATAGCCGTAACCGGGAATGTTCAGCGACGCCATGGAGTCGAGAAAGCAGGCGGCGAGGCGACCCAGTCCGCCATTGCCGAGCGCCGCGTCGTGTTCGAGACCGCGCAGCCGCTCCAGTTCGATGCCGAGCTTGTGCAGGGCCTCGGTACAGGCATCGTGAATATCCATGTTGAGCAGGCTGTTGATCAGGCTGCGCCCGATAAGAAACTCCATCGACAGATAGTAGACGCGCTTGGCGTCGTGCCTGTAGTAGTTGCGCTGGGTCTCCATCCAGCGTTCGATGAGACGGTCACGCACCACATGGCTGAATGCCATCATCCAGTCATGTTCGGTTGCGGTATAGGGATCCTTGCCGACCGTGTACACCAGGTGGTTGGAAACCGAGCGTTGAATGTCCCTTGGATCCGAGCCGAGGAAATCGTATTTGAATGCGCTGTGTTTGACCTTGCTCATGGAGTCGTTTCAGGGCGTTGTCTATTGTCTTGGGCGCTGGGCGGGTTGTGCAAGCATCGGTTTGCATGCCGCCCCTCATAGATAAATATAACCCATAGCTCATATCGGGTGGGTATTGATCCTATGAGGCAATTACGGTGCGCCCGTTTTTGCCTTTGCGCCGGCTGGCGTAGCCCGGTCGGTATCGTTAATACTCCCGGCTGGAGCCTGTCTCCGCCGGGTGGCAGGAGACCTTTTCAGCGCTGACTTGATCTGTCCCGTCCGCGTAGGTTCCTCAATACGCTATAACGCATCAGCAGCGGCAGCAGCAGCGGATAGATGAGCACGCCGACGATATCTGCGCCGAAATCCCACAGCGAGAAGACACGGTTGGGCAGCAGCGACTGAACAGCCTCGATGAAGAGTCCATAGCCTAACAGGGGGATCGCCTTGAGCGGGCGCCAGGGCGATTGCGGCCAGGAGAAATCGAGCAGAAAGGCGAGTACGACAAAGGCCAGGATATGGGCGATCTTATCGTTGATATCGGCGGCAACCGGGGACTCCTGGGGCGTGAATGCCAGGTAGCTGATGACGACAAGGGCGATAGCCAGCAGCAGGCGAAAGTTACCCGGCTTGGCGATGGAGGCGGCACCGCCGCCGGCCCTGTCATTCAAGCGTGCTGTTCCCTGGCGATGGCGCGGTATGCAATGTCGGTCCGATAGTAGACGTCATCCCAATGGATCGCCCGGGTCAGCGTATAGGCGCTCGCCTGCGCCGCGGTAACGGTGTCGCCGAGCGCGGTTGCACACAATACGCGGCCGCCCGCGGTGACGACGCTGGCGCCGTCCAGCCTGGTGCCGGCATGAAACACCTTGCGCGAGAGATCGTCGGATTCCGGCAGTCCGGTGATGACCCTGCCCTTGTCGTAGCTCCCGGGATAGCCGCCGGCAGCCAACACGACGCCGACCGATGCGCGGGGATCCCAATCGGCCGACTCCTGGTCGAGCCTTCCATCCAGGGCGGCCAGGCAATGGGCAACCAGGTCGGAGCGCATGCGCAGCATGATCGGCTGGGTCTCGGGATCGCCGAAGCGGCAGTTGTATTCGATCACCTTGGGTGTGCCGTCGGCGGTGATCATCAGTCCCGCATAGAGGAATCCGGTGTAGGGTATGCCCTCTTCGGCCATGCCGTTGATGGTGGGCGTGATGACCTCGTCCATGATGCGTTGATAGACGCTGTCGGTGACCACGGGAGCGGGGGAGTAGGCCCCCATGCCGCCGGTATTGAGGCCGCTATCGCCGTCCCCGACCCGCTTGTGGTCCTGGCTGGTGGCCATCGGCAGGACATGCCGGCCGTCGGCCATGACGATGAAGCTGGCCTCTTCGCCCTCCAGGTACTCCTCGATAACCACCCGATGACCGGCTTCACCGAACACATTACCGGCGAGCATGTCGCGCACTGCCGATTCCGCGGTTGCCATATCCATGGCGACGATAACCCCTTTCCCCGCGGCCAGGCCGTCGGCCTTGATGACAATCGGCGCACCGACCTGTTGCAGATGGGCGAGGGCGGCATCGACCTCGGTAAAGGTTCGGTAGCTGCCGCTGGGGATATGGTGGCGGGCGAGAAAATCCTTGGTGAAGGATTTCGAGCCCTCGAGTTGTGCCGCACCCCGGGTGGGCCCGAAACAGCGCAGCCCGGCCGCCGAAAAGGCATCGACGATACCGTTCACAAGCGGCGCCTCGGGACCGACAATGGTGAGTTCCACCTGCCTCTGCCTGGCGAATTCGATCAGCTGCGCTGTCGACTCGGCGCCTATCTCCACATTCTCGAGCTTCTCCTCGAGGGCGGTGCCTGCATTGCCGGGGGCGACATAGACCCGCTCCACCAGGTCCGATTGCGCGGCCTTCCATGCCAGGGCGTGTTCGCGGCCGCCGGAGCCGATGATGAGTATGTTCATAGCCGTGGATCAGTGGCGGAAGTGGCGCATACCGGTGAACACCATCGCCATGCCATGCTCATCGGCGGCGGCGATCGCCTCTTCGTCGCGCATCGAGCCGCCGGGCTGGATGACGGCGGTGATACCGACCTCCGCGGCATTGTCTATGCCGTCGCGAAAGGGAAAGAAGGCGTCCGAGGCCATCACCGAACCCTTCACCTCGAGGGAGGCGTGTTGCGCCTTGATAGCGGCGATGCGGGCGGAGTTGACCCGGCTCATCTGTCCCGCGCCAACCCCGATGGTCATGCCGTCCCTGCCATAGACGATGGCGTTGGACTTGACGAATTTGGCAACACGCCAGGTGAACATCAGATCGCGCATCTCCTGTTCGCTGGGTTGGCGTTGGCTGACCACTTTGATCTCGTGTGTCAGCTGCAGGTCGGCATCCTGGGCCAGCAGGCCGCCATTGACCCTTTTGTATTCGGTGCGGTGGATCGCCTCGCTGAGCCACTCCCCGCACTCCAGCAGGCGGACGTTCTTCTTGCTGCTGACCGCCTCGATCGCTGCCGCGGAGACCTTCGGCGCGATGATCACTTCCACGAACTGGCGCTCGACGATGGCCTTTGCCGCAGCCCCGTCGAGCTCGCCGTTAAAGGCGATGATGCCGCCGAACGCCGACTCGGGGTCGGTGCTGTAGGCGCGATCATAGGCCTCCAGCATGCTGGCGCCAAAGGCTACACCACAGGGATTGGCGTGCTTGACGATGACGCAGGCAGGTCCCTCTTCGAAACTCTTGACGCACTCGAGGGCCGCATCGGTATCGGCGATGTTGTTGTAGGAGAGCGCCTTCCCCTGGAGCTGCTTGGCGGTGGCAACACAGGCCTCTTCGATGCTGTGCTCGACAAAGAAGGCCGCTTTCTGGTGGGGATTCTCACCGTAGCGCATGGTTTGCGCCTGCTTGAACTGCAGCGAGAGGGTGCGTGGAAAGTCGCTGACATCCTCACCCAGGCGCGCCCCCAGGTAGTTGGCGATGGCGGCATCGTAGCGGGCGGTATGTTCGAAGGTCTTAACCGCCAGGTCGAATCGGGTGGCGTCGCCGAGGGCGTTGTTGCTCTCCCTCATCTCGCCCAATACCCTGTCATAGTCGAGGGCGTCGACGACTACCGCCACGTCGCGATGGTTTTTGGCCGCCGCGCGCAGCATGGTCGGGCCGCCGATGTCGATGTTCTCTATCGCCATCGGGAGATCGCAATCGGGATTGGCTACCGTCTCCTCGAAGGGGTAGAGGTTGACCACGATCAGGTCGATGGGACCGATGCCGTTCTCTTTCATGACGCCGTCATCGATTCCGCGGCGCCCCAGAATTCCGCCATGGATCTTCGGGTGCAGGGTCTTCACCCGGCCGTCCATCATCTCCGGATAGCCGGTGTACTCGGAGACCTCTATCACCGGTATGTCATTCTGGGTCAGCAGTTTTGCCGTGCCGCCCGTGGAGAGGATCTCGATTTTGTGTTCAGTGAGGCTGCGGGCGAAATCCACAATCCCAGTCTTGTCAGAAACGCTTATCAGGGCGCGTTTTATCGATGCCATGTTTGAAATTTCCAAAAAAAATGAGTCAGAGCGTCAGTCGAGATCGTATTGCGAGAGCTTCTTGCGCAAGGTACTGCGGCTGATGCCCAAGATCGATGCTGCTTGGGATTGATTGCCACCCGTATGTTTCATGACGCTTTCCAACAAAGGCGCTTCAACTTCATTCATGACTAAGCGATAGAGATTGTTTGCGCCATGGCCATCGAGATTCTTGAAATAGCGTTGCATTGCATCGCTGACGCATTGGCGCAAAGGTTCAGATTTCTTACTGTGAGTTACTGTCAGATAATCCTGTTTCTCTTTATTGATAAGAACAGCTTCAATCATCATGCCGCCAAATCCCCTTTGTTTTGTAGGCAATCAAAATAGTCACGGATGGCCTGCATCTGTTGTTCCGCAGATTCCGTATAGTTTATTTTGTTCCTGAAAACAGCGCCGTCAGGGCGCCCCTTACTGTACCAGGCTATATGCTTTCGCGCGATGCGTATGCCAAGGTACTCCCCGTAAAAATCATATAGCTGCCTGACATGATCCGTGAGGATCCCGGCAACCCAATCGAGACCGGGCTCCGGCATGGCGTTGCCGGTAGTCAGATAGTGATCGATCTCTTTGAAAATCCATGGGCGTCCTTGCGCTGCGCGACCGATCATCAAGGCATCGGCGCCGGTACGACTCAAAACAAAAGCGGCTTTTTGCGCTGAATCGATATCTCCGTTAGCAATCACCGGAATCTTGACTGATTGCTTGATGTCACGAATGGTTTCGTACTCTGCACGACCCGAAAACTTGCAGGCGCGGGTGCGCCCATGAACCGCAATGGCCTGAATGCCGGATTCCTCGGCTATTGCAGCGATCCGTACACCGTTTCGGTTTTCCAGATCCGTCCCGGTGCGTATCTTCAGTGTCACCGGGACGTCGACGGCGTTGACGACGGCATCCAGCAGCCTGGCGACAAGCTGTTCGTCCTTCAACAGTGCGGAACCGGCGGCGCGCTTACACACCTTTTTAGCTGGGCATCCCATATTTATATCGATTATCTGCGCGCCGTGGGCGACATTCGATTGCGCTGCTTGCGCCATCTGCTCAGGTTCCGATCCGACAATCTGTACGCTGATCGGGCTATGCTCGCCATCATGGTCGAGGCGTCTAACGGTCTTCTTGGTGCCTCGCAGCGAGGCGTCGCAAGAGACCATCTCGGAAACGGCGAGTGCAGCCCCCATCTCCCTGCAGAGTTTCCTGAATGGCCTGTCAGTGACACCGGCCATAGGCGCCAATAGCAGATTGTTCGCCAATTTATAGGGTCCAATTTGCATCCAAGTTGCCACTCTTCAGAGGCCAGTCACGGGAGAGGAAGGGGTTGGGATACTACCTCTAAATGTAGGCGGAATCAAAGGCAAAATGAATATGAATTGATCTGATACAAATGGCGCCAAGGAGGCGACTTGTGAATTGGCTGGAAGGGTGATTAATAAGCTCTTAAATCTTGGGCAGATATGTTAAAGGGTGGCTGATGCGGTGACGCTGGGAGAGGAATGTAAATTCTTTATGCAGAATTTAATTCCTTACTGAAATTGTTCTTTCTGGAGGTGTCGGACTTTTTTACAGTTGACCCGTTTGATCGTAATCAAGAGATCACTGCGCGATCTTTTCAAGCAAAACAAACATGCTTGTCATTCAACGTATGAAAGCGCTGCTCGACGGCTTGTATGCATGCGGGCATTCGGTCATCGTCCCTCTGTTCATGGACAGCAACCAATGGTCATTCGAAGACAAAAAACAAAGCATGAAAAGATCGTGGCCGGAATGCGTCCTGGTTTGACAGGGCATGATTAAATCAGATCGCAGCGATTAAACTGATAGCTGATGTTATACCTCAGCTATGCCCTGCCTTGATAGAACTGGTCCGCTTTGGGGTGCTTGTTCAATCGGGCTTTATCGTGGGCAAGCCGCGACTGTTTCGCTATAGGAAGTCGAACTTGAAACCTGTGACCTCGTCACCCGGATCGAGTAATTCAAGCTCAACCTGCACGGCCTTGAGTTTGGGCATCATCCGCTGGTTTCTGTCCGGATCCGACTTGTACTCATGGGGCAGGAAGGTGCGCCTTGCGATCAGCTTGCCCAAGTCGTTATAGAGGCTTAACTGCAGCCTTGGAAAAGGCTGTTGAAAGGCCGCGGCATTCACCATTTCGAGCTTCAGCGACAGCACGTCCTCCTTCTCCGGATGGGCGGTGAGGGCGCGTTCGCTGATGATGATCTGCTCGGTGTCCCTGCGGATCGGCACCTCGCATCCCGCAACGGCGCACAGGCCCTGAAGAATCTGTCGTCCGAGCTCGTGGCTGACAAGCCTGTCCCTCGAATACCACGCGACCTGTCCAGCCAGGGGGATGAGCAGGAGTAGAGCGCCGAGGATCCAGTAGCGCCTGTATCTATTGGGTTGGGGTGCCTCGTAATCCTCCTCGAAGGTAAAACGGGACACCTCATCCATGGACGCCTGTGGATGCGATTCCTCTTCGGCAGCCTGGGCAGGATTCTGCTCCGGTGAGGCTTGCTCCGCCAGCGGCTCCTGCTCCGGCGAGGTTTCCTCCGCCAACGTCTCCAGCTCCGGCGAGGTTTCCTCCGCCAACGTCTCCTGCTCTCGCTGTTGGGCGGAGGCCTGGTCGGCTGACTCTGCTTGGTCGGTATCGGGAAAAGCCTTGTCAACGGACTCGAGGGAGATCACCTCCGCCAGTTTTTCTTCATCCCCCCTGCCTTCGAGCAGCAGCGATGCGGAATCCCGATCAAGCAGCTCGGACATCTGCGACTCGGTACCGCCGGCAAAATAGTCGGGCTCTGTTTCAAGCCCGTCGTCCTGTTCAAGAATATATTGGCTTTGGCTGTCCTCTTCCGGGTTTTGCCCATCCACCTCCAGGATCGACTCTTCGGACAAGCGCTGAATAGGGGGTTGATCGTCAGCCAGGGCATCGAGGGACTTCTCCACCTCGCTGTCACTGACCAGGCCCGATTCAACGGCGAACTCAGCCGGGGCGCTCTCCTCGCCTGCCGCTGCCGAGTCTGCGCCGACAGGGGTCCCATTTTGCAGGGCTGGATGGGGTTCATCCTGAATTGTGTCGTTGTTGGTAAATGGAGTTGGAGACTCCATCAGGTTGAGGAGTGCGTTGAACACATTGTTGCATTGGCAGCAGCGTACTTTTCCATCTGCAGCCTTGAGCTGTTCCGGGGTGATGCGGAACATGGTTAGACAGTGTTGGCACTGGGTAAACATGTATCAGAATTTAAACTATCAATGCTTCACTTACTTCCCTACGTTAGACCGAAGAGAAACGGCAGGCAAGCCCTTTATGATCAATCGGGGACAGGCCGGTTCGAGCTGGCTGAAGAAGGGAGCTTGGTGCCGCCGGTCAATTGACAATACCACTGATCAGCACCCACTCCTGGCGCTGTTCGGCCGCTGCCAGGGTGGCGAACGGCAGGTAGCTGGAGGCCACCTCCGACTGCTGCTCCTCGAGTATGCCGGAGAGTGCGAAATGGCCTCCGGGTCTGATGCGCAGTGCAAAATCGGCTGCCAGTTCGATCAGCGGAGCCGCGAGTATGTTGGCGACCAACAGGTCGAATCCCGTATCGGAGAGCTCAGCAGGCAGACAGGTGACGAGGCGGTCCGAGACCCCGTTCTTTCGCGCATTGTCTCTGCTCGCGATCAAGGCCTGCCGGTCGTGATCCACGGCGACGGCGGAGGCGGCACCGAGTTTCAGTGCGGCGATGGCGAGGATCCCGGAACCGCAGCCGTAGTCGAGAATTCTCATTCCCGCCAACGTCTGGGCATCCAGCCACTCCAGGCAGAGTGCGGTGGTGGGGTGGGTGCCTGTGCCAAAGGCCAATCCCGGGTCGAGCTGGATCACCACGGCCTCCTGTTGCGCGATGCTCTCTCCCGCGGGACAGACCCACAGGCGCCGCCCGAATGGCATGGGTTTGAAGTGATCCAGCCAGACCCGCTCCCAGATCCTGTCCTCGATACGCTCCCAGCGGAGCCTTGCGGTCAGCTCGGGATCGAGAAAAGCGCTGAGGGAGTCACGCAGCATCAGTGGATCCCGGTCACCCTCGAACAGCGCGCTGACCCGGGTCTGTTGCCACAGCTGCTTCGAATCCGGTGGTGTTTCGAGCAGCGGCTGGTCGCCGGCATCGCCCAGGGTGACGGAGCATGCCCCGAGGTTTTCGAGGACCAGCTCCAGCAACGGGGCCTCGGTCTCGCTACAGTCGATGGAAAGCTGCAACCACATAACGATGAGTTTTGAGTTTTAAGTTATGAGTTTTGAGTTTTGAGTTGAGAAGGCATGACACTCACCTAACTCAAAACTCATGACTCACAACTCAAAACCCTTCAGTTAGAGTCCTAGTTTCTTTTCCAGGTAGTGGATATTGGCGCCCCCCGCGTTGAAGGCGCTGTCGCGCATTATGTCCAGGTGCAGCGGGATGTTGGTTTTGATTCCGGTGATCACCATCTCCTGCAGGGCGATGCGCATCCGCGCGATGGCCGATTTGCGGGTCTCGCCGTGGGTGACCAGTTTGCCGATCATGGAATCGTAATAGGGTGGCACCTTATAGCCGTTGTAGATATGGGTATCGACGCGGACCCCGGGACCCCCGGGGGTATGGAGTTGGCTGATGGTCCCCGGGCTGGGGAGAAATTTTACCGGATCCTCCGCATTGATCCGGCACTCCACCGCGTGCCCCTCGAGCTTGATATCGTCCTGGCTGTAACTCAGCGGCTCACCCGCGGCGATCAGGATCTGTTGCTTGACGATGTCGACGCCGGTGATCAGTTCGGTTACCGGATGCTCCACCTGTACCCGGGTGTTCATCTCGATGAAGTAGAACTCGCCGTCCTCGTAAAGAAACTCGAAGGTACCCGCGCCGCGATAGCCGATCTGCCGGCAGGCCTCGGCGCAGCGCTCACCGACATCCTGGCGCTGCTGTTCGGTAATCCCCGGGGCAGGCGCCTCTTCCACTACCTTTTGGTGGCGGCGTTGCATTGAACAGTCGCGCTCCCCCAGGTGAATCGCATTGCCGTGGGTATCGGAGAGGACCTGAAATTCGACATGGCGCGGGTTACCGAGAAACTTCTCCATGTAGACAGTGCCGTTGCCGAAGGCGGCTTCGGCCTCGGCCTTGGTCATTGCCACCGCGTTGAGCAGGGTCGCTTCGGTATGCACCACCCGCATGCCTCTTCCGCCGCCACCGCCGGCCGCCTTGATGATCACCGGGTAGCCGATCTCGTTCGCCAGCTCCCTGGTGCGCTTCGCGTTGTTGTCCAGCGGGCCGTTCGAACCGGGCACGGTCGGCACGTTTGCCTTGCGCATGGCGTCAATGGCGGCCACTTTGTCGCCCATGATGCGAATCGTATCCGCCTTCGGGCCGATGAAGATGAAGCCGCTGTTTTCCACCCGTTCCGCGAAGTCGGCATTCTCGGAAAGAAAGCCGTAACCGGGATGGATGGCAACCGAGTCGGTGACTTCCGCCGCGCTGATGATGGCTGGAATGTTGAGGTAGCTCTCGCTGGAGGGCGCGGGTCCTATGCAGACCGATTCATCCGCAAGCAGGACATGTTTCAGGTCTCGATCGGCTTCGGAGTGAACGGCAACGGTTTTGATGCCGAGCTCTTTACAGGCGCGCAGGATACGCAGTGCGATCTCACCACGATTGGCGATTACAATCTTGTCTATCATGGGCTCACTCAATCAATGAGGAATAGCGGTTCGTTGTATTCCACGGGTTGGCCATTCTCAACCAGAATCTTCTTCACGGTTCCCGCCTTGTCCGACTCTATCTGGTTTAGAATCTTCATGGCTTCAATGATGCACAGGGTATCGCCCACCGCGACTGTCTGACCCTCTTCAACGAACGGTTTGCTGCCCGGGGAAGGGGAGCGGTAGAAGGTTCCGACCATTGGGGAGTTGACGCTGTGTCCCTGGATCTCATCCGCGGCGGCTTGTGGTTCCGGCGCTGCGGCGGGGGCCGCGGGTGCGGCAACGGGGGCCGGGACAGCGGCTGCCTGGGGAGGCATGCTGGGGATGGCGACCGTCGTCGGCATCGAGCTTTGGCGGCTGATCCTGACCGACTCCTCGCCCTCATGAATTTCGATCTCCGCGACGTCGGACTCCTCCAGCAGTTCAATCAGTTTTTTTACTTTGCGAATATCCATGTTGACCTGTCTCAAAATAATTATTTGTTGAGCCGCGTGACGGCGGCTTGCAAGGCGAGATCGTAGCCCAATGCTCCCAGGCCGGTGATGACACCTTCGGCCTTATCTGAAAAGTAGGAGTGTTTGCGGAACTCCTCTCGGGCATGCAC
Source organism: gamma proteobacterium symbiont of Ctena orbiculata (assembly GCA_003058495.1). GTDB lineage: Bacteria > Pseudomonadota > Gammaproteobacteria > Chromatiales > Chromatiaceae > Thiodiazotropha. Next base: position 30,728 of record QBVC01000006.1, read on the forward strand.
ATTTGAGAGATGGACCTCGATATAGGGTATCCCAGACCCCAGTAATGCATCTCTCAGCGCTACACTGGTATGGGTAAAGGCGGCCGGGTTGATGATGATGAAAGCGACATCCGATTTGCCGGCCTGGTGTATCCACTCCAGCAGTTCGTGCTCCGCATTGCTCTGGCGGAAGTCGATCTCATGGCCCAACTCCCTGGCGCTGTTCTCCAGGCGCTGGTGAATGGCGTCCAGGGTCTCCTGACCATAGTGATCGGGTTCACGGCTGCCAAGCAGGTTCAGGTTAGGGCCGTTCAGTACCAGGATGCTTGCCATCAGTGATCTTCCAGGGCTGAAAAAAGCATAATTACCCCCAGGCTCCGGTCATGGACAGCGTTCCTCTAACAGGGACTTGGAGGGGTTTTGTAAGAATCGTTAGATTCTGCAAGATAAGCGCGATTTTGTCCAGTTTCAATGCAGTACATGCCAAGATCGTCGCAAATTACCGAATGGCTCCGGCGGCGTGCTGGCTGAATTCCGCGGCGGGCATGAAACCCACCAGGCGATAGTTCCTGCGCTCCTGCCCGTCGCTGCCGTAGAAGATGATGGCCGGTGGACCGGGCAGTCCGAAATGGCCCTGCAGCAGGGCCTGGTCCACATCGTCGTTGGCGGTGACATCGGCCTGCAGCAGGTGGGTGTTGGAGAGGGTGTCGATGACCTGGGGATCGGAGAAGGTGTATTTCTCCATCTCTTTACAGGAGACGCACCAGTCTGCGTAGAAGTCGAGCATCACCGGTCTCCCCTGGCTGCTGGCGAAGGCGACCTCGCGCTGCAGGTCGTCGAGACTCTTGATGCGCTTGAACGCCAGTTCCTGATGACCCGCAGCGCCGGATCCGCCAACAATCGCTATACCGCGGAGAGGCTGCAGGGTGTCCTTGCCCCCCGAGGCCGCGCCCACCAGCATCAGCGTGCCGTAGACCAGAAAGACGAAACCAAGCCCCTTCCACAGTTTCTGCCAGCCGCTGGCCTCAATCTCAAGGTTGCGCAAGGCCCCCATGTAGATCGCGGATACGATGAACAGCATGCCCCATAACAGCATCGCGAGTTCGGCCGGGATGATGCGCTCCAGCATGATGATGGCGACACCCAGGAGGGCGACACCGAACACCGCTTTGACCGCATCCATCCAGCTGCCGGCACGGGGCAGCAGCTTGCCGGCGGAGGTGCCGATCGCAATCAGGGGGGCGCCCATGCCCATGCTGAGGGCGAACAGGGCCAGGCCGCCGAGCATCGCGTCACCGGTCTGACCGATGTAGATGAGCGCGCCGGCCAGGGGCGGTGCGACACAGGGACCGACGATCAGGGCGGAGAGAAAGCCCATGATGGCGACGCCGCCGAGTGTACCGCCCCGCTGTTTGTTGCTGGCCTCGCTGAGCCGGCTCTGCAGGCTGCTGGGCAGCTGCAGGTCATAGAAACCGAACATCGACAGGGCCAGCAGTACGAACACCAGGGCGAAGGCGCTGAGGATCCATGGATCCTGGAAATAGGCCTGCAGATTGCCGCCAAACAGGCCCGCCAGGATCCCGGCGACGGTATAGGTGATCGCCATCGCCAATACATAGACCAGGGAGAGGGTGAAGGCCTTTTGCGTGGTGATCTTGTCCCCCTGTCCCGCAATGATGCCGGAGAGGATGGGGATCATCGGAAAGATGCAGGGGGTGAAGGATAGTCCCAGTCCGAGGAGAAAGAAGGCGCCGACGATCAACAGGGTGGAGCCGCCTTTGAGGGTATCGGTGATCTGGTCCAGTTCCGAGACCGGCTCGCCTGCGGGCGATGCCGGCGCTGCGGTCGTGGTGTCCGCTATTTCACTGGCCTGCGCCGCCGATATGGCAGGCAGTGACAGAGTGAACTGTTTGCTTATGGGGGGATAGCACACGCCGATTTCCGCACACCCCTGATAGCGCGCCTCGAGGGTGAATTCGTCTGCCTCCGTGGTGCTTCGTACCAGGGGAACGATGAGATCGATCTCGTTGTGGTAGACGGCGATATCACCAATGGTGCCGTCGGGTTTCACCGAGTCCTTTTTGATCTCCGCCGGTGGCAGTTTAACCTCACCCAGGGCGACGGTCTCACTCTCGGGGATGGAGAGCGCGACATTGTCCTGATAGAGGTAGGTCCCGTCGGCGATGCTCCAGTAGAGCCGGATATGGGTTCCATCCTCGACCCTGACCGAGAGCTTGTAGGCCTCCTCCGGATCGAGCAGTTCATCTTCGACATTGTTGTCGAAGAGCGGGTCAGGCCCTCTGTCCGCGACGGCGAGGAGGGGCTCCATGACCGCTTGGGCGCGCGCCTCGGCCGGCATGGGCTCCAGCGCCAGCCGTATCTCCTGAATATGGGGAGGAAAACAGATGCCCAGGTCGGCGCAACCCTGTGAGCGCGCCTTGAGCAACAGGGTCTCCTGGGACCCCTGCATGCGGCGGATGGGGATTTCCGCGACAGCCTTGTTGCGGTAGACGGCGACCTCGCCGAAGAACTCGTCGTTTTTTATCTTCGCTTCCGAGAGCGTCGGCTCTCCGATCTCAACGCCGATGGTATCGCTGTCGAAGTGGATCTTGTCGCGATACATGTAGTAACCATCGGCGATACGCCATTCGACCCGCAGTTTCTCGACGCCATCGGTGCGGCCCGATATCTGGAAGGCCTGGTCGGGCACCAACAGCTCTTCCTCGTTCCAGACTGCCTGGCTTGGGCTGGAGACAGCCAGCAGTATCAGGAACATCATTATCAATTCTATTCTTTTATGCATCTCTCCACCCAGTCGAGGTAGTCATCCAACCCCTGCTCTACAGGGACTGCGATGATTTCCGGAAGTTCATAGGGATGTTGTGCCCGGAGCGCAGCCTCCACGTCACGATATTTTTTTTCTGTCGTCTTGATCAGCAGCAGAATCTCCTCGGACTGTTCCAGCTTGCCCTGCCATCGGTAGACGGAAGTGACTGGTGAGGTGAGGTTGACACAGGCTGCCAAGTCCTGCTCCACCAATGCGTTGGCGAGTTTGAGCGCGCTCTCCCTGTCAGGTGCGGTGCAGAGAATCAAGAGGAGTGGTGTCGGCATTGGCGGAAAATACACTATCCAAATGCAACTGGCAAAATTAGCGGCGCATCGATTGGATCTCAGTGGATGATGGGGCGCCTGACGATTTGGGCAGCTGGAATGGCGCACCTGCGAGACCGGCCGAGAGGCCAAATTCCCCGGGGGACGGAATGAAAAAAGGCGGCCGCTGAGCGGGCCGCCTTAGCGGATAAAACCCCAATTAATGAGGTGTATTCGGTTTATTCGCCGACCTTGAGGCGTCCACCCTTACCCAGGCCGCCCTTGACCTTCTGCGCCTTGTAGTTTCTCAGCGCCTTGACCATCTGGTTGAAGGAGTCTGCGAAAGCGGCGGTGATCACCTTGCCTTCCGGTGTGTTGGTGAATGCGCCGGCACCGCCAAAGGCGCCGCCGCCGAAGAGGCCGCCGAACAGGTTGTAGTCAAAATTCTTCGCATTCCCCACCGAGGAAGAGATCTGGACACCGGATCGATTGTCCACCAGCAGCAGGGTGGTGGCGGCCTCGTTGGCCTTCATTCCACCCGCCAGGGCGCCGGCCACGGAGCCGAAGAGGCCGCCGACGAGGCCCTTCACGCCGCTGGTTCCCTTTTCGGAGAACTGGATGCTCGGATTCATGGTGTAGTCGGCGGCGACCATCTGGCCCTTGCCGAAATTACTGCCTTGGCGCATCTCTCCGGACTGCATCAGGGCCCGCTCCTGCATCATGTTGTTCATCGCCCTGCCGCGTTCGACCACGACGAAGCAGTTGGACTGCTGGATCATGGTGCGCAGCACCGGGACCGTGGTGCCCAGGGTCGGGTAGCGATGCCTGTAGGTGGCCCACCAGGGTGCGGACTGGTCTTCAACCACGGCCAATGTGCCGAGGGTCTCATCGCAGTTCTCGAGTGCGCTGTTGGCGCCTTCCGAGGTTTCACCGCCCGCGGCACCGGTGACGGTGTGCCCCGATGCTCCCCCCATTTTAGGCATGGTGGCCTCGCAGCCGCTCAGGCCGATAAAGGCGGCGGCAACAATCGCGGCCAAGGCCGTTGCGCCCGAGTCTCTTTTTCGATCGATCAATAGTTTCATTTTCATCACTTTCCCTTTAACGAACAGATAATAATTTCGAGTGCAATTGCACCCCGGTTTCTTTATATCGTCAAGTTTGATAAAAGCATGAATATATTTTGAAAGCAATTGCCGCTAATCGACCGGATCCCGGTCTTTTGCCTCATGTTGCGCAGCAACAAAGCGGGATCGCGGCTGATTGGGGGCGCCGGGTGGGAGTCTTGTGTGGCGTAACAGCCCGGCGTAAGCTCTGCGCCTATGAATCCTCTGCTGATCTTTCTGCTGCTGTTTGTCGGTGTACCCCTGGTGGAGCTCTATTTTCTGATCAAGGTGGGGTCGGAGATAGGCGCGTTTCCAACCATCTTCCTGACCATCTTCACCGCCTTGCTGGGTGGCTGGATGGTGCGCGCCCAGGGATTCGCAACCCTGACCAGGGTGCGTGGCACCATGGATCGCGGCGAGGTGCCGGCCTTCGAGATGCTGGAGGGTGCGGTGTTGCTGATATGCGGACTTCTGCTGCTGCTTCCCGGATTTGTCACCGATGTGGTGGGCTTCGTCTTCCTGGTGCCCCCCATTCGACGTTGGTTGCTGGCCGTTGGACTGCGGCAGGGGGGCGTTATGGGTCCGGTGGAGTCGGCGCCCGACGGATCCAGGGAGCGGCCCGTGATCGAGGGTGAGTTCAAACGCGAGGATGAGAAGAAACAGCCGTAGCTCCAACCCATGCTGCAACCGTGAATCTCTCTCAACCGGCCAAGGATCGGAGCGTCGGCAGCTCGAGTTGAGCTGCCGATGATCCCATCCCGGCTCTCACTGGGATGGGATTCAATTGGTGTTTAGGGATAGATTTCCGGGACAAACGTCTGGTCGGAGATCGGTGGTCTTACGTATCCCTTGTCCTCCGCGCGATGGGGTAGCTCGATGGCCTCAGGGGTCAGGTCCTCGTAGGGAATCATGCTGAGCAGATGGGCGATGCAGTTGAGTCGGGCGTGTTTCTTGATATCCGAGTTCACCACGTACCAGGGCGCCTGCTTGATGTCGGTGTGGGCGAACATCTCATCCTTCGCCTTTGAGTATTCCAGCCAGCGGGAACGGGATTCCAGGTCCATCGGGCTCAGTTTCCAGCGTTTGTGGGGCTCTTCCAGCCTGCTCTGAAAGCGGCGCTCCTGCTCCTCGTCGGAGACGGAGAACCAATATTTGATCAGGACGATGCCGGAACGCACCAGCATGCGTTCGAACTCGGGACAGGAGCGCAGGAACTCCTGATGCTCCTCGTCGGTGCAGAACCCCATCACCTTCTCGACGCCGGCCCTGTTGTACCAGCTGCGGTCGAACAGCACCATCTCGCCGGCCGCTGGCAGGTGGGGCACATAGCGCTGGAAATACCATTGGGTCTGCTCCCTCTCCGTGGGGGCGGGCAGGGCGACCACGCGGCAGATGCGTGGATTGAGATGCTGGTTGATGCGCTTGATCACGCCTCCCTTGCCGGCGGCATCCCTGCCCTCGAAGATAACCACCACCTTGAGGCCCTCATGCTTGATCCACTCCTGCAGTTTGACCAGTTCCAGCTGTAGCTTGAACAGCTCTTTTTCATAGACCTTGCTGTCGATTTTTTTAGGTTTGTTACTCTTTTCTTTTTTTGCTTCTGCCATCGCTGCCTCCCAATCTCACTCTTATTGTAATGGTTTGTAGCTCGCACTTAATATGGAAACATTGTCTTGAAATCAAACAATCTCTACCAGCTCAAGATCGAAATTCAACGCCTCCCCGGCCAGCGGATGATTGCCGTCTATGGTCGCATTTTTCTCGTCAAGGGCGGTGACCACCACGTTGAACTGCTCACCGTTGGGGCTTGAGGCCTGAAGATTCATGCCTATTCTGAGTTCAAGGTCGTCGGGGAAATGTTCCAACGGAACCTGTTCCACAAGGGCGTCGTTATGTTCACCGTAGGCCTCCTCCGCAGGAATGTGAATCCTTTTCTGTTCGCCGACCTGCATACCCTCGACGCCCGATTCGAATCCCGGGATGACTTTTTTCTCGCCCAGGATGAATTCAATGGGTTCGCGTCCGCTCGAGGAGTCGAACTGGGTTCCGTCGTCCAGCGTGCCTGTATAGTGAATGCGGACAGTATCGCCCTGTTTGGCTTGTTTCATGTTGGATCTCTTGCTTTGTAGCGATTGTGGAAAGGCAATTATCACACATATTCGGTGTGCCGACCCGGGTGGGTGCGGGTTAATTGCCATAAATCTCCCGCAGAGCCTTGACTAACCACTTTTTCGCTCTATTATTAGCACTCAGTTATGGCGAGTGCTAACAGCCTTGCCCATAAAGAATCACAATCGATTTTCAGAAAAACCATTTATTTGAGGAGAATCAGTCGATGAATATTCGTCCGCTGCACGATCGCGTGATCGTTCGTCGTAAGGAAGAGGAGCGCACCAGCCCCGGTGGTATTGTGCTTCCTGATGCAGCTACCGAGAAGCCCGTTCTCGGAGAGGTAATGGCTGTCGGCAACGGCAAGATCACCGAGAGCGGTGAGGTTCGGCCGCTGGATCTCAAGGTCGGTGACAAGGTGCTTTTCGGTAAGTACTCCGGTACCGAAGTGAAACTGGGTGGTGAGGAAGTTCTCGTCATGCGTGAAGAAGACATCATGGGTGTGATTGAAGACTAGACCCTGACAATTCTATCTCAGAGCGATACAGGCAAGACCTGGTGAAGATTTTCAACATTTACCCAAGGAAATAAGACATGAGTGCTAAAGAAGTGCAATTTGGTGATGACTCCCGCCAACGTATGATCAAAGGTGTCAATATTCTGGCCAACGCAGTCAAGGTGACCCTTGGCCCCAAAGGCCGTAACGTCGTGCTGGAGAAGAGCTTCGGCGCCCCCACCGTGACCAAAGACGGTGTATCGGTGGCCAAGGAGATCGAGCTTGCCGATAAATTTGAAAACATGGGTGCGCAGATGGTGAAAGAGGTCTCTTCCCAGACCTCTGACGTGGCCGGAGACGGCACCACCACCGCGACCGTACTGGCCCAGGCCATGGTGCGTGAAGGCCTCAAGGCCGTTGCCGCCGGAATGAACCCGATGGATCTGAAGCGCGGTATCGATAAGGCGGTGCTCGCCGCGGTGGAGGAGTTGCAGGCCATCTCCCGCCCCTGTTCCGATGACAAGGAGATCGCCCAGGTAGGCACCATCTCCGCCAACTCCGATGCCGATATCGGCGACATCATCGCCGAGGCGATGCAGAAGGTGGGCAAAGAGGGTGTCATCACCGTGGAAGAGGGTTCCGCCCTGCAGAACGAGCTGGATGTGGTCGAAGGCATGCAGTTCGATCGCGGCTATCTCTCGCCCTATTTCGTGACCAATCAACAGAACCAGTCCGCCGAGCTGGATGAGCCCTTTATCCTGCTGCACGACAAGAAGATCTCCAATATCCGCGATCTGCTGCCGGTGCTCGAAGGCGTGGCCAAGGCGGGCAAGCCGTTGTTGATCATCGCCGAGGACGTGGAAGGCGAGGCCCTGGCCACCCTGGTGGTGAACAATCTGCGCGGTATCGTCAAGGTCTCCGCGGTCAAGGCCCCCGGTTTCGGTGATCGCCGCAAGGCGATGCTGCAGGATATCGCCATCCTCACCGGTGGCACCGTGATCTCCGAAGAGGTCGGCCTCTCCCTGGAGAAGGCCACCCTGGATGATCTCGGCAGTGCGAAGAAGGTAACCATCTCCAAGGAGGAGACCACCATCATCGATGGCGCCGGTGTCGAGGGTGACATCAAGGCCCGGGTCGAGCAGATCCGCGCCCAGATCGAGGAGACCTCCTCCGATTACGATCGCGAGAAGCTGCAGGAGCGGGTGGCCAAGCTGGCCGGCGGTGTTGCCGTGATCAAGGTGGGTGCCGCCACCGAGGTGGAGATGAAAGAGAAGAAGGCCCGTGTCGAGGATGCCCTGCACGCCACCCGCGCCGCTGTCGAGGAGGGAATCGTCCCCGGCGGTGGCGTCGCCCTGGTGCGCGCCCTGCAGGCGATCGATAAGCTGAGCGGTGAGAATCACGACCAGGACGTGGGGATCGCGATTGCCCGCCGCGCCATGGAAGAGCCGCTGCGTCAGATCGTCTCCAATGCGGGCGGCGAGCCCTCGGTGGTCCTGGACAAGGTCCGTGCCGGCGAAGGCAATTACGGCTTCAACGCCAGCAACGACGAGTATGGCGACATGATGGAGATGGGTATCCTGGATCCGACCAAGGTCACCCGTTATGCATTACAGAACGCCTCCTCCGTGGCCGGACTGATGGTCACCACCGAGTGCATGGTGGCCGAGGAGCCGAAGGAGGAAGCCGCGCCGCCGATGGGTGACATGGGCGGCATGGGCGGTATGGGCGGCATGATGTAAGATACCCCCAAAGTGGTAGTTCGCTGCCAGGGCCCCACGCCTCCGAAGGCGTGGGGCCTTTGTTTTTCTGCGGGTAAATTTTTTCCCTCTCCTGCCGCTATTTTGAACTGGTTGGAGTTGTTTCTGTTTGACGAAGGGAGGCGTCTTTCTATCGGGGAAAAGTCATGTTCAGGAATATTGGTATCTCGCAGCGCTTTGTCATTGCGACAGTCCTGGCTGTCGTTGTCGTTCTTGCTGTCACCCTCTCGACCGCCTTTAAGTTCATGGGTGGAGTCCTGCACTCGGCGGAAGAGAATGAAATGCAGGAGATTTTCAAGACCGTGGTGGCGGGCATCGAGTCGGAGGGGCGACTCGCCAAGGCGATGAGCGCCCTGGTGGCCGGTATTCCCGATGTCCAGAGCTATTTCGCCGAGCGCGATCGTGAATCATTGGAGGAGCTCTTCGTACCTGGATTCCAGGTGTTGAAGAAGGAGTACGGGGTACGTCAGTTTCAGTTTCATGAGCCGCCGGCCACCTCATTTCTGCGGGTCCACAAGCCGGCCAAATTCGGTGACGATCTCTCCTCGTTCCGTTTCACGGTGGTGGAGGGCAACAAAAGCAGAAAGGCCATCCAGGGCCTGGAAGTGGGTGTTGCCGGTCTCGGCGTACGGGGGTTGGTGCCGGTCAATTATGCAGGAGAGCATGTGGGGACCGTGGAGTTCGGCATGTCATTCGGACAGTCGTTTTTCGACGATTATGCCAAACACCATGAGGTCGAGCTGGAGCTCTACATCAATCGCGACGGCGTGATGGACCGGTTTGCCTCCACCATGGAGGGCAATGAACTGGTCACGATGCAGGCCCTGAAAACATTGAGCGGTGGGATGCACCTTTTCGATAAGGGCGAACTCGATGGCAGGCCCGTCTCCTACTATGCGTCGACGGTGGAGAACTACTCGGGTGAATCGATCGGGGTGCTGGTGCTGGCAAAAGACCGCAGCTATTTCGCCGAATCCATGTCGAATCTGATGATGATGGTGGTTGGCTTGGGACTGGTCTCCGTGTTGGTGATCGGGGTGATGGTCTGGTTGATCAGCCGCGGCGTGGTAAAACCGATCAGCGATGCGGCCGCGGCGATGGAGGGTATCGCCTCCGCCGAGGGTGACCTCACGGTGCGCATGGATGAGTCTGGCGCCGACGAGGTGACACGGCTCTCACGGGCCTATAACCGCTTTGCCGAAAAGACCGAGGGGATGATCAACAAGGTCTCCAGGGCGACCGGAAATCTGAGTCTCCGCATCGGCGAGTTTGCCACCCTGGCCGAGCACACCCGGGACGGCATCAACAAGCAGCATGAACAGACGACCCAGGTGGCGACCGCGATGACGGAGATGTCGGCCACCGTCCATGAAGTGGCGCAGAATACCACCCAGACAGCGGAAGCCGCGCGCCAGGCCGACCAGCAGGCCAACGGCGGCCGCGAGGTGGTGAATGGGGTGACCCGCAGTATCGATACCCTGGCAACGGAGGTGGGCAAGGCGGTGGATACCGTACAGCGTGTGGAGCAGGACAGCGAGCGCATCGGCTCGGTGCTCGATGTCATACGCGGAATCGCGGACCAGACCAATCTGCTGGCCTTGAATGCGGCCATCGAGGCTGCCCGTGCCGGCGAGCAGGGGCGCGGATTCGCCGTCGTCGCCGACGAGGTGAGAACCCTGGCCAAGCGCACCCAGGATTCGACCCAGGAGATCCAGGAGATGATCGAAAGCCTGCAGTCAGGCGTTCACGAAACCGTCTCGGTAATGAAGATCAGCCAGGAGCAGGCGGCCGAGAGCGTCGAGCAGGCCGGCCGTGCCCATGGCGCGCTCGAGGAGATCACCCGGGTGGTCGACACCATCTCGCAGATGAGTTCCCAGATCGCCACGGCGGCCGAGGAGCAGAGCGCGGTGGCGGAAGACATCAACCGCAGCATCGTCGAGATCACCCATGTGGCGGAAGAGACCACCAACAACTCGGTCAAGAGCTATGAGGCGAGCGAAGGGATGTCGAGGGAGGTCGATCTGTTGAGCGGACTGCTGTCGGAGTTCAATACCAGCGATGCCCACTGCAGCCAACTGCAGCAGGCGATGGCGGCGCACATGAGTTGGAAGACCAAGCTGCGCGGTTTCCTCGATGGCAAGGGTACCCTGGACGAACGGGTAGCCTTTGATCACAAGGCCTGCGGTTTTGGCGTCTGGTATGAAACCGTGGGGCGCAAGGAGCTCTCCCACATCAGCGAAATCAAGCAGATTGAGCAGCCCCACAGAGAGCTGCACGAGCTGATCAAGCGTATCTCCGAGCTCAAGAATATGGGAGATATGGAGGCCGCCGAGCGGGAGTACCAGCGGGTTGGGCCACTCTCGGAAAAGATCGTGGAGATGATGCGGGCGATTCAGAACAGGATCAATTGAGTCTCCCACCCGGTAACGCCCGCCCAGCCCGCACCGCTGGCCGGGCGGGCGCTCTCTTGTCTGTCCGCTCGAGCGGCAGCCCCTCCCTGTCCATGCCGCCGCCTGTCAAGAGAGACCCGATCAGACCTGCCGGGGACGCCGGTCCGGTCCCCGCCTCATCGGATTCTGCTTGTGATAGGTCGCGGATCTGCGCGCGGATGCCGGAACGAGACAGCAGAGTAAACAACCCAAGGCATCAGGGAACCCAGCGGAGCCGTTAACCGGCCCTGGTTAAGTCAGCAGGAAAAAAACTGATAGACTGATGCTCAATAGTGTTTAAGCAAGAGCGGGTCCGGCCCTCTTGCATCGATAGGAACCACGACCAACGGACCCCTCCCCACTGTCGATCGAGGCGGGAGAGGCTACCCTGATGAAGCGACGGGCATTTGCGTGAATCTGCAACAAGAGAGAGAAAGGCTGTGGCAGGAGTGGCAGGAGAAGCTGGCAGAGGCGGGGTTGCCGGTCCCCCGGGAGGCTGAATTTCGCGACCCTGCCGCCAGGGTATGGGAGGCCAGCGACTATGTGGCGCAGAACGCGCAGCGCTTCCCCGAACTGCTGCTGGATCTCTATCGACAGGGGGCGTTGAACAGCGCCCTCGAGGCTGGGGAGATGGCGCGGCTGCTGGAGAGCGAGCTCGAGGGTGTCGATGACGAGGCGTCCCTCGCCCGTGTCTTGAGGCTCTTCAGACGCCGCCAGATGGTGCGCATCATCTGGCGTGATCTGGGCGGGCTGGCGCCCCTGAATGAGACCCTGGAGGATCTTTCGGCACTGGCCGATGCCGCCATCGAGACGGCGTTGCAGAAGCTCTATGGTTGGATCTCTACCCAGATGGGGAGACCGAGAAACCAGGCCGGCGAGGTACAGCCCCTGGTTGTCCTCGGCATGGGCAAACTGGGCGCCAGGGAGCTCAACCTCTCGTCGGATATCGACCTGATCTTCGCCTACCCCGAAGAGGGTTACACCGACGGCCCGCGGCAATACACCAACGAGCAGTTCTTCATCCGCCTCTGCCAGCGCCTGGTACAAGTGCTCGACAACCATACCGGCGATGGTTTCGTGTTCAGGGTCGACACCCGTTTGCGCCCCTTTGGCGGCGCCGGTCCCCTCGCCATGAGCTTCTCCGCCATGGAGAGCTACTACGGTTCCCAGGGACGGCAGTGGGAGCGCTATGCCATGATCAAGGCGCGGGTGGTGGCGGGTGACAGCAGTGCCGGATCTGAGTTGATGGCGCTGCTGCGCCCTTTCGTCTATCGCCGCTATCTCGACTTCGGGGCCATCGAGTCCCTGCGCGAGATGAAGCAGCTGATCAGCAATGAACTGCATAAAAAGGGCATGGAGGCCAATATCAAGCTGGGCCCGGGGGGGATCCGTGAGATCGAGTTTATCGGCCAGGCATTCCAGCTGATACGCGGCGGGCGCGACAAGACGCTGCAGATCCGCCCCATCCTGGAGGTGCTGCAGTGTCTGGAGGCGCGCGGGTTGCTGCCGGCCTATACGGTGCAGGAGCTGAGCGACGCCTATCGGTTTCTGCGTCTGGTGGAGAATCGCCTGCAGGCCTGGCAGGACAGGCAGACCCACCTCTTGCCGGGCGACGAAACGGGCAGGCTGCGCCTGGCGCGCTCCATGGGCTATCAGACATGGGAGGCATTTTTCACCCAGCTCGAGCAGTATCGAAAGCGGGTACAGGGCCACTTCGATATGGTCTTCGCCGCGCCCCATACCTCGAGCGATGAGGAGAGCCAGCCGCTGGCCAGGGTCTGGCATGAGGCCTACGATGATGAACAGTCGGCATCGGCCCTGGAGCAGGCGGGCTTCAGCCAGGGCAGAGCGGCATTGCAGCTGTTGCACAAATTTCGCGGCAGCCACGCCTATCGCAGGCTCAGCTCCAAGGGGCAGGAGCGGCTCGATCAACTGATGCCGCTGCTGTTGCAGGCGGTGGGGCAGTCGGAGTGGGCCGACGACGCACTGCAGCGGGTGGTCGGCCTGCTCGAGGCGATTACCCAGCGCACCGCCTATATCGCGCTGTTGGTGGAGAACCCCTTGGTGCTCTCACAGCTGGTGAAGCTCACCGCGGTCAGCCCCTGGGTCGCCAATATGCTGACCCGTCATCCGATCCTGCTGGATGAGCTGCTCGATCCCCGGCGTCTCTACTCGCCGTTGCGGCGTGACGCCCTGAGCGCGGAGTTGGACGATCTGCTTTCACGGGTTGACGAGGATGACCTCGAAAGCCAGATGGAGCTGTTGCGCCTGTTCGCCCAAAGCAATCGACTGCGGGTGGCGGCGGCGGATATCGCCGAGCAGATACCGTTGATGGTGGTCAGCGACTTCCTCACCTGGATTGCCGAAAGCGTCATCGAACAGGTGATTCGACTCAGCTTCCGGGAGTTGGCGAGACGTCATGGCCGGCCTCCGGGGCTGGCGCCCGACGAGACCGGTTTTGCGGTGGTCGGCTACGGTAAGCTGGGTGGCATCGAACTGGGTTTCGGTTCCGATCTCGATATGGTCTTCCTCCATGGCTGTAGTGACAGAAATGCCTTCACCGATGGAGAGAGGGCGGTCTCGGTGGACGTCTTCTATGCCAGGCTGGCGCAGCGCTTCATTCACATCATGACCACGCGCACCCCCTCGGGAATCCTCTACGATGTGGATATGCGGCTTCGGCCCAACGGCAATTCCGGGATGATGGTCAGCTCCCTCGATACCTTCGAAACCTATCAGCACGAGAGTGCATGGACCTGGGAACATCAGGCCCTGGTGCGGGCGCGGGTGGTGGCCGGGGACGCGCGAATCGATGATCGTTTTCAGGCGATCCGCCGGGATGTGCTCGGTGCAAGGCGTGATCCCGGACAGTTGCAGCGCGAGGTGGTCGATATGCGCGAAAAGATGCGCAGCAGCCTGGATAGGAGCAATCAGGCGCAATTTGACCTCAAGCAGGGTAGAGGCGGTATCGTCGATATAGAATTTATGGTTCAATACACGGTCCTCCGGTGGGCGCACGACTATCCCGATCTCCTGGTCTGGAGCGACAACATTCGTCTGCTGGAAACCCTGAGCAAGCTCGGTCTGCTCGACGATCACGCAGCGGAGCGAATGATGGGGATCTACAAAGTGCTGCGTGCCGCATACCACCGCAGCGCATTGCAGGATCTGCCGGCCTTGGTGGAGAGTGAGAAACTCTCGGAAGAGCGGGCGCTGGTGCAGGACATCTGGTCCTGTCTGATGCAGAACAAGAAAACTGAACGAGAGATGTTCCAATGATGTCGACAATGGCAGATCGAGACGGAGTCATCTGGCTCGATGGCGAGATGGTCCCCTGGCGCGAGGCCAAGACCCATGTCCTGACCCATACCCTGCACTACGGCATGGGTGTCTTCGAGGGAGTGCGTGCCTATCATGCCGAGAAGGGGACCGCCATATTCCGCCTCCAGGACCATACCGACCGGCTGTTTCGCTCCGCCCTCATCCTCAACATGCCGATGCCCTTCGACCGGGAGACCCTGAATCAGGCGCAGCTGGCGGCGGTCAGGGAGAACAATCTCGATTCCGCCTACATCCGCCCGATGTGTTTCTACGGCTCCGAGGGGATGGGATTGCGGGCCGACAATCTGAAGGTCCACTGCATGGTGGCCGCCTGGGAGTGGGGCGCCTACCTGGGGGCGGAGAACATGGAGAAGGGGATCCGCATCCGTGTCTCCTCATTCACCCGTCACCATGTCAACATCACCATGTGCCGGGCCAAGGCGAACGGCAACTACATGAACTCCATGATGGCGCTCCAGGAGGCGCTGCACGACGGCTATGACGAAGCGCTGATGCTGGATGCGGAGGGCTATGTCATGGAGGGCTCCGGAGAGAACATCTTCATCGTCAGGGACGGGGTGATCTACACCCCTGACCTGACATCGGCGCTGGACGGCATCACCCGCAAGAGCGTCATTGCGCTGGCCGAGGAGCGGGGCTATAAGGTCGTCGAGAAACGCATCACCCGGGATGAGGTCTATATTGCGGACGAGGCGTTTTTTACCGGCACCGCGGCGGAGGTGACGCCGATTCGCGAAGTGGACAATCGCCCCATCGGCGACGGGGGTCGCGGCCCGATCACGGAGATACTGCAGAAGAGCTATTTCGATCTGGTTCACGGCCGCCTGGACGCCCACCCGGAGTGGCTCGCCTATGTCTGATCAGGAGCATCGAAGATGACGCAAACAGAAACTCAAACGACCCCGCAGGAGGCGCAGAAGGTGACGCGAAACGACCTGCCCCTGAGCTGTCCCAGGCCGGGCGAGGCCCTGGCCGGACTCCACCCCCGTGTCTATCTGCCCATCGAAAAGACAGGCAGTGCAACCTGCCCCTATTGCGGCGCCCGCTATCAACTCAGCGACTAGATCGGCGCTGCCCGGCCACGCATCCTGGCGAACCACGCGTGCCTGCTCCCTGCGTCGCTGAGTGAACCCCGCTGGTTCCGGCTGTCGCGAGCTCGCGATAAAACCTACTCGTTCTGCGTATTTAGCAAGGCTTGGCCTGGATTCAGGTGGTCTATACTCGAGCCTTCTGTCGATGCTCCGATGGCTGTACGCGGGCATGAAGCCAAAAAAACAACAGATGGGGTAACTCAATGGCTATCGATTCGATTGGTTCAGGATCTGCAGGCGTGCTGTTCGTTGCGGCACTCGGCCTGGCATTGGCCGCCTGCCAGCAGCGGGGCGACGCGAAGAATGATGCGCCTCCCCCTGACCCTGCCGGGCAAGAGGCGGTGGAGATCGGGATCGCGGAGCGCAGGCATGCGCAGCCCGTTTCGGTCAACTATCCGGAGACAGGGGTCGACGTCGGATGGGGTTGGGACTCGGAAGAAGGGGTGCCCCAGCCCAATGTCTGTATCGAGTACTCCATCGAAGAGGACAAGGGTCAGACCAAATATATGACCATGACCGAGGTCTCCGACAGCCGTGAACTGATGCAGAGCATGAACATCTCAGCCGCCGCATCGGTAAAGACCATCGCTTACCAGGCCAGCGGCAGCGCCAAGTTTGCCAAGAACACCAAGATCAACAGCTTCAGTTCGAATTTTGTATTGAATGTCTCGGTGGACAACGGGGTGCGCTATGCAACACCGCTGCTGCCCGGCAGCCGGGGAGAGATCAAGGACCCCGAGACCAGGAAGACCCTGCCCGACGCCGGTTCGATCCGCCTCACCTCCGAGGCGCTGCGGCTGGCGAAAAAACGTGATCTCACCGCCTTTCTCAATCTCTGTGGCGACTCCTACGTGGCGGCGCTCTATGGCGGTGCGCGCCTGACCGCGGTTATTACCGTGGCAACCAGCAGCAAGCAGGAGAAGACCCAGGCATCGACCAGTTTCAGCGGCTCCGGCTGGGGGGTCAGCCTGAAGGCGAGTGCCAAGGGAGAGTCGGTGGGATCGATCAGCAACGAGCGTATCACCATGCGTTTCCATCAATCCGGAGGACGCAAGGACAAGATCCCCGCCACCAAGGGGGATCTGCTCGAGAAGCTCGACAGCCTCACCACCGAGGCCAGCGACTATCCCGCCTACTATCGCCTCACCCTGATGCCCTATACGGCACTGGCGAACTGGCCGGAAAGGGGCCTCCCCCTCGATCTCTCGGAAGAGGAGCAGCTGGCCGACTACTGGGCAGGTTATGCCACCCTGTATGAAGATCTGGAACATATACTGGGCCAGCCCGAGAAGTTTCAGGTGATCAATGAAAACGGGCAACTGGTTCCGTTGGCCAATCAGGGTGGAGACCATGATAGGCTGAAAACCGTACAGGATCAGGTGCGGGCGATCCTGCTCCGCCTGCAGCAGGCAGCCCTGCAGTGCAGCATGCCCGAAGAGGAGTGCAACTTCCGCCAGGCGTCCTACCTCTCACCCTATGCCTTCCGCATCCAGATGCCTTTGCCCGTCGATATCACCGAGGCGAACAAGCAGTGCCCCTGCGCTGACGGTGAAGCGAAGGGTGAGCGAGCGGAGAACAGCGCGCTACTGGTCGATTACTATATCCGCACCCCGGTCAAACGCCGTTGCCTCAACAACCCGGTGGAACCGGGTTGTCTGAGCAATGCCGAGATCGATCGCTGGGAGGAGAGAGTCGGCAAGCAGCTGGTCGAGCTGCCGGATGGCGACACCGCCAAGAGGCTGCTCGATCTCATCGACAAGGAGGGAGAGGAGAGCTATGAATGGCTGCAGGTTATCGAGCATCCGCCCTATGCCTGGCTGGATCCCGCCGAGCTCGAGGAGGAGCAAAAGCCGCTGGATAAGCTAATAGCCTTGTTAAAATAGTGATTGATTGCTTGACCCTCTTCACACTGCACTGGCGCAGTTTTTGTCAGCGCCATGATGCCGGTTAGTATCTATCGGCAATCGACAGGGTCAGACAGGATCGAAGATGTGAGACGGCCCCAGCAACCGCTTGCCATCCGCCTCCGTTAAGATGGTGGCGGGTAGAGGATAGTTTGATTGATATGCCAAAATTCAGCCTTTTGACCTGGGCGGTCATCATCGTCGCCCAGATAACCTACGGTCTGTTGGTGTTTGCGATAACCCGCAGCTACTATCAGGACGGACAGACCGCCGTAATTCAATCCCCGCCGGCGGCTAAGGATGTTCCGCCTCACCCGCAGCTGGGTGCCTTTGATGCCAACCTGCAGCCTGAAATGAAATACCAGCCATCGGCGGAGGCGCTCTCCACCGATGATCCCGCCTTGATTGCGAGGCTCGCGGACGACTACTTCATGCAGAAGGATTACCCGCGGGCCATCGAGCTCTACGAGCGTGTACTGCAGATCGACCCGGACGATGTCGAGACCTACAACGATCTTGGCTTGTCGCTCTTCTATACCGGCCAATCCGGCCTGGCGCTGCAGGCGTTGCAGACAGGTGCGGCAAAACAGCCGGGCTTTCAGCGCATCCAGTTGACCCTGGGATTCGTGCAGACCCAACTGGGGGACAAGCAGGCGGCCGCAGCCGCATTCAGAAAGGCGATCGAGTTGGGAGCGGATAACAGGGTCGGCCTCGAAGCCAAGCGCATGCTAAGTGAAATCGAGTAGCCGGATCGGACCGGTTCACCGGATGATAAATTATGCCGCTCCATGGGGATATGAAATAATTACCCGGTAAAAACAGTCTCTACCCTCCGCCCCGAACTATTCCGGATGTCTCGAACAGCTGATGGTCAATTAGAAGCGGCAGCCTAATGCGTGACTCAAGTCAGAACAGGCCCCATGTGTGCCTCTTTATTCTCAAGTTCGGAGACGGCGGCGTGGAGCGCATGATGGTCAATATTGCCCGGGGGCTGTCGATGATCGGCGTCCGCGTGGACTTCATCGTCAAAGAGACCCAGGCGCCCTATCTGCATCTGTTGCCGGAACAGGTGCGCATCATCAGGTTTCAGGTGTCGAAGCAGAAAGCGGCACTGCCGAAACTGATCGACTACCTCAAGTCCAATGATCCGGATATCCTGCTCTCCGCAAAGATCCTGGATGACCGGATAGCGTTGCAGGCGAAGCGGCGCCATAGCGGTCGTACCCGTTTTTTTCTGCGCCCGGGCACGGCGCTGATATCGAGGATGAAGGCGCGGGGAACCCATCCCCTTCGCCGCTGGTTGAAGACCAGGCAGCTGAGATCGCTCTTTGCCGCGGCGGATGGCGTCGTCGCCGTCTCCCAGGGGGTGGCGAACGAGGTGGTGGAGCTCAGTGCCATTCCCTGGGAGAAGATCAGCGTCATCAAGAATCCCACCATCACCCCGGAACTCTACCAGCAGGCGGAGGCGGCCATCGACGAGCCCTGGCTGGCGGCGGATCAGCCCCCGCTGATCCTGGGCATCGGGGGATTGCGCCGGCAGAAGGATTTTCCGACCCTGCTGCGCGCCTTTGCCCGGGTGCGGAGGGAGCTGCCCTGTCGCTTGATGATCCTCGGGCAGGGAAACAAGCAGGGGCAGTTGCTGAATCTCGCCCGGGAGCTGGAGGTGAGCGACGATTTTCGTCTCCCCGGTTTTGTGCAGAATCCCTATGCCTACCTGAAGGGTGCGAGGCTGTTCGTCCTCTCTTCCCTGTGGGAGGGATCGCCCAACGTGCTCACCGAGGCGATGGCGCTCGGGACCTCCTGTGTGAGCACCGACTGCCCCTCCGGGCCCCATGAGGTCACCCGCGGCGGGGAGGTGGCGCCGCTGGTGCCCATGGGCGATGCGGAGCGATTGGCGCAGGCGATGTTGCAGACCCTCAGGGAGCCGCTGGATCCCCAGCGCCTCAAGGAGGCGGTCAGCGACTATACCCTGGTGAAGAGCGCCGGCAGTTATCTGGCGGCCTTCGGTTTCAACAGCGAACCGCCGACCGATGACTAGTCGGCCGCGCATCGCCTGTTTTCTCGCCACCTCGGGTCACAGCGGCGTCGATCGCGTGGCGCGCAATCTTCTGCCGGGCCTGGCAGAGGCGGGCTATGCCGTGGACCTGCTGAAGATCCGGAACCACGGGCCCAATCTCGAGGGGGGGCGAGGGGACAGCCTGCGGATAATCGAGTTCAACGCCAGGCATGTCTATCCGGCGCTGCCCGAGCTCGTACGCTACCTCAGGCGGGCGCGGCCCGCAGTGCTTCTGACCGACAAGGACCGGGTCAACAGAACCGCGATACTGGCCCACGCAATGAGTGGCGGCAAGTGCCGCCTGGCGCTGCGCAACGGCACCACGGTGAGTGTCAACCTCGCCAGCAGGGGCGCATTCGACCGCTTCGTGCAACGCAACTCGATGCGCCATCTCTATCGCCGGGCCGATGCCATCCTCATGCCCTCCAAGGGGGCCGCCGACGACTTCGCCGCGACCATCGGCCTCCCCAGGGAGCGGATTGCGGTAGTGCCCAGCCCGATCATCACCCCCGGATTCCTGCGCCAGCTCGATCAACCCCTGGACCACCCCTGGTTCGCGCCGGGTGAACCGCCGGTCATCCTGGGGGTGGGGGAACTCTGCCGGCGCAAGGACTTCACCACCCTGATCCGGGCCTACGCCCAGTTGGCCGGGAGCCACGACTGCCGCCTGCTGATCCTCGGCGAGGGGCGCGCCAGGGATAGGCTGCAACGGGAGGTCGAGCGTCTCGGGCTTGCGGATCGTGTCGGCCTGCCGGGCTTCGTCGCCAATCCCTATCCCTATATGAAGCGGGCCTCCCTGTTTGTCCTCTCCTCTTTGTGGGAGGGCATGCCGGTGGTGCTCATCGAGGCGATGGCCGCGGCGACGCCGGTGGTCGCCACGGACTGCCCCAGCGGTCCGGCGGAGTTGCTGGGCGGCCTCTCCGCCGAGCTTCTGGTGAAACCGGGGGATGCCGCCGCGCTGGCGCGGGCGATGGCGGGGCAATTGGACAATCCGCTTCCCGGGCCTGCGCTGACGGCGGCGGTGGATGCCTATCGGCTGGAAAACAGCGTCGCGGCCTACCTCAATGCGATGGGGCTCCCTGTTGGGTGAAGCGCCGATCGGGTGGTCTGTTCACCGCCCTCGGGACAAGCGGGCGCCGAGCTGTTACAGTACGCATCCATAAACTGCGTAAATACCCTTTTCAATTATTCTTATCACACTGGAGCCATCGATGTCGGAGACACCGAAGATAATCGTCGTCGGCGGCGGTGCCGCTGGTCTGGAACTCGCCACCCGCCTGGGGCGGAAACTCGGCAGACGGGAGCGGGCGCAGATCACCCTGATCGACGCCACCCGCACCCATGTCTGGAAACCGCTGCTGCATCAGGTGGCGGCGGGTACCTTCGATCCGGACCAGCACGCCCTGGGATACCTGGCCCATGCCCGCTGGAACCACTACCGCTTCCGCCTCGGCGTCATGTCCGGCCTGGACCGGGTTGAGCGCAAGGTCATCCTCGCCCCGCTCCGAAACGACAAGGGGGAGGAGCTGATCCCCAGCCGCAGCTTCTGCTACGATCACCTGGTCTTCGCCATCGGCAGCGTGAGCAACGACTTCGGCATCCCCGGGGTCAAGGAGCACTGCCTGATGCTCGACACCAAGTCCCAGGCCAGCGCCTTTCAGCAGCAGCTGCTGGAGGCGCTGATCCGCGCCAATACCCAGAAGGCGCCGCTGCAGGATGGGCAGCTCGATGTGGCCATCGTCGGTGCCGGGGCAACCGGTGTGGAGCTGGCGGCCCAGCTCCACCAGGTCACCCGTCAGATCGCCCAGTACGGCTTCGAGACCATCGAGCCGGACCGCCATGTGCGGCTGCATATCCTCGATGCTGGTCCGCGCATCCTCCCCGCCCTGCCCGAGAAGCTCTCCGGCCAGGTGCAGCAGGAACTGGAGCGCCTGGGGATCCAGGTACACGTCTCGGAGATGGTCACCCGGGTGACGGCGGACGCGGTCCATACCGCCTCCGGACTGGTGATCCCGGCCACCATCAAGGTCTGGGCCGCCGGCATCAAGGGGCCCGACTTTCTCGCGGACCTCGGTCTCAGCGTCAACCGCATCAACCAGCTGAAGGTCAATCCCGATCTGACCCTGGAGGACGATGAACACATCTATGCCATCGGCGACTGCGCCGCCTGTGTGATGAACGAGGAGGGGGATCTGGTACCGCCACGGGCCCAGGCGGCCCATCAACAGGCCTCATTCGTCGCCAAGGCGTTGACCAAGCGGCTCAAGGGACAGGCCTTCAGTGGACGTTATGTCTACCGCGACTACGGCTCCCTGGTTACCCTGGGGCGCTACAGCACCGTGGGCAGCCTGATGGGGGCGATCACCGGCAGCGTACGGGTCAGCGGCTGGATCGCCCGTTGGGTCTACCTCTCCCTCTACAAGATGCATCAATTGACGCTGTTCGGCTGGTGGCGCACCGGCCTTACCACCCTGGCCCGCATGTTGCGGCGGAGCATCGATCCGGCAATCAAATTGCACTAACGGAATCGATCCATTTGCGTTTATTAGCGTTCATTTGCGGACTTCTGAATCATCCGTTGTCATCTTCCGCAGGCGGATCGAAGCTGTAGCCCAGCGCCTCGATATCCCTGCGAAAATAGTCGTCCACCAGCGCCGCCAGTTCATCGGAGTAGTAACCGCGGTAGTCCTTCCCTCTGTCGTTCGCCTTGCGCTTGTGGGGCAGTTGCAGCTGCTCGACGCCGATGCGCCGGGTGATCTCGTTGAAATCCCTGTCCAGGGTTTCGTAGTGGCCGATGAAGTCGACCAGGATTTTGCCCTGCAGGTCGACCAGGTAGTCGAGCTGTGACTGGATCGAGGTGTCGACATGGTATTGATAGGGCCTCTCCGGGTCGAGTTTCCAGCGGATGAAATGGTCGAAGTCTTCGATATGGGCTATCAGGTGGGGCCGTTCGCGACGGATATGGTGGTAGGAGCTGACCTGCAGGTCCCAGGGGTTGCGTACGATGGCAAACTTGAAGAGCTGTTCGAAGAAGGGTTCGGGCAGCATCTCCCTGGCGGCGACGATGCGCGAGTGCCGGGGGAACTTGCTGCCCAGGCGGTGGCCGCTGAGATGGCTCAGGCGTGAACAGAGGTACATGGGGTAGTACCAGGGATCTCGCCAGCGCAGGGATTGCAATGCCGCGCGCACGCTGGTGCCGCCGGTCTTGGCGATATGCACGAACAGGAAGTTGTATTTGACTGACAGCAGCATCGGAATGGCTCTTCGTGTTAACAGACTTTTTCTAGTGTCTGCGATGAAACAATGAGTATGTCTCTACCTACGGCGCCTGACGGTTGTCTTTCGCAGTAGCGGCAGGGATGCCGCGTAAGCCCCGTCAGCATACCCCAAGGGCGCTTCCTTCGGGCGCAGGGATGTGCTGTCGGGGCGTCGGAGAGAGACAACCGTCAGGCGCCTCCCTGCGTTCATACTGTTCCTGCACAAACACTGGCCAGTCCCATGATTTCAAGATAATGGGCGGCGCTTTGCTGCGCATTGTATTCCTGAACGGATTCGCGCAGAAGGGCCGGGTCCGGCGGTTGGTCAAGCATCCGCTGCATCGCCTTGGAGAGCGCCTGCCAGTCACCCGCCGGCACCAGCGGCGCTATGCGTCCCCCATCGAGCAATTCACTCGGTCCGCTGGGGCAGTCGGTGGAGACCACCGGTGTGCCCAGCGCCATCGCCTCGGTGAGGGCGTTGGGTGAGCCCTCCCAGCGGGAGGAGAGTACGAACAGATCCGCCCGTTTCATATAGGCATAGGGATTGGCGGTGAAACCGGGAAGCGCCAGCGCCTCCGAGATGCCAAGCTCTTCGCTCATGGCGAGCAGTTTCTCCCGCTGGCGGCCGTCGCCGAGGATGATGAGCCGGCAGGGCCGCTGCGAGCGCAGCTCGGCAAAGGCGCGTAACAGGGTGGGGAAGTCCTTCTGTACCGTTAGCCGCCCGACGCCGAGAATCACTGGTATTTCCGCATCATCCAGCCATGGATCTGGTGAAGGGGCATCCGCCGCCTCCAGCAACTGAGGCGTTATCACCGGATTGCGCACAACGACAACCTTTTCCGGTCTGACGCCGGAGACCGCCAAAGTGTCCTCCCTGACCCCCTCGGAGACCGCGATGATTCGATCGATGCGTGGATAGAGCAGGCGGATCGGCAGACGACGCAGGAACAGCCGCCAGCCCGACTTGTGGGCAAAGGCCGCGGTGAGGTTGGTGCCCAGGCGCAGCACCAGTCGCGTACGGGATGCGGCGGCCAGGATCCGGGCAATGACCGCGATGCGACCCGCCCTGTCCTTGGCCGCAAGCAGGCAGGGTGGTCGGGTGCGTTTCAGATAGCGGGCAAGGGGAAGCAGGCTGGTGAGGGTATGGCGGCTGCCCAGGTCGATCCGGTTTATCGCGGGGTGGATTTCATTGAGATGCCTGCTGCGGGTCTTGATCAGCAGCAGATCGATGCGCAGCCCGCGTTCCGCCATGGCGTTCACCAGGTTCAGCACCATCCGCTCCACCCCGCCTTCACCGGAGAACGAGGCCAGAATCGACAGGTCGGGTCGATGGTCAATCGGTTTGACCATGATCCATCCTCGGCGCGGCGGTTTTGCGGCCGGCCAGGTCGAAGGCGAGGGAGGCCCCGGCGATAATCAACCAGTAGAAACGCCAGTTCCAGTGGAGATGCCTGAAATCCGTCAGGCTGTAGATGGCGATCAGCATGAAGTTGCTTGCCAGAAATGCGAGAAAATAGATCGAGAGACGCCGCTTGGTGTAGCTCTCCACCAGCTTGGAGATGAGCGCGCCGCTGAGCAGGGCGATGAGGAGAATCCCGAACAGGCCCAACTGAAACACCACTTCCAGATAGGCGTTGTGGAGATGGTCCAGGCTGGAGCCGGGAGGGTCTTGCAGCTTGATGCTGTCTTCCGCCTCCACCAGGGCGTGGGTTGTCCCGGGACCCCAGCCGAAAAAGGGTCTCTCCAGCCATTTTCTCAAACCAAACTGCCACAGGTGGAGACGGTATGAAGAGGCGTCCAGGGGCGCCTCGTCGAGGCCCTGGCTGACGATGGTGCTCCAGCCCTCGCTCTCGCTGGCAATGCGCTGGCTGATGGTGTTCCAGTTCAGTGCGAGGCTGAGGGCGGCGATCGCGGCGAGGCCGATGACGGGATAGCGAAGCCCGATCCTGCCGCTTTGGCGGCGGCGGGGAGTGGCGTAACGCAGGGTCAGGAAGAGCGAGGGCAGGGCGAAGAGGATGGCAAGCCAGACGCCCCGGGACTGGCTGATAATCAGTCCCTGGGCAAAGAAGAGCAAGGCCAGCAGGGTCAGGCTCAAACGCACCGCGGTTGTAAGCCTGCCCTTCTCCTGCCTGGCATCGAGCCAGTGGATGGCCAGCGCGGTCACTCCCAGGATGGCTGCCGCACAGTCGAAACCCATTATCACGGGCTTGCCGAAGTGGAGTCCGGAACGCGCCCCTTGCAGGATCTGCGACAGGGTCTCGCCATCCAGGGCGGTGATCATGCCGAGGGCGAATCCGCCGAACATCAGGGTGATGCTGATGGGAATCCGCTGTTTGGCCTGGCTCAGCCACCAGGCCGGGATAAAAAAGAGAAACAGTAGCACCCAGTCCCTGGCCTGGTTGAGCTGGGTCTCCCGTTCCGCGGCGATCTCCCCGAGAGACCAGTAGGCGCGCAGGATGACATAGGCGATCATCAACAGACAGATCCAGGTGATCCATTGGCGCAGCAGCACTCTCCACGCCTGTTTTGACAACATCAGGCCGATGATCATCAGGCCCAGACCGATATTGGCTCCTGCGATGCTCAACAGGGAAAAGAACGAGAATAGATAGAGGCCGGCCAGGCCGAACCAGCTGCCGATCATTTCAGCTATGGTGGTGGGTTTCTCTATCGGGAGCAGGCTCTCCCGAAAACTGTGCAACATAAATCTCTCTGGTTCCTCGCTTAGGGGCTTACAGCACTCAATTTCAGCCACCCGGGGCCGATTCGATCCGCAGTGGCGGACCTAGCTCCTCAGACCGATCGCCCGGGCGATCCCGGCCGCCCGTTCGGGCCAGCCATAGGCAGCGGCGTCCCGCCTTGCCTGCTGCGCAAGTTTACCCGCCAGTTGGCGATTCTGCATAAGTGTTTTTACCGCCTCTTCCCAGGCGGCGGGATCTTGCGGGTCTGCCAGCATGGCATTGCGGCCATGCTCCAGTATCTCCCTCAGCGGTGCAATGTCACTGGCGATAATCACTCTCCCTGCGGCCATCGCCTCGAAGAGCTTCATTGGACTGATGCCATCGGCATGCTCCAGCTCCGGCTGGTAGGGGAGCACCACCAGTTCGCTCTCGGCATAGAGGGACGCCACCTCGCGATGCGGGACCGGGGGTAGATGGTGCAGCCCGGGAAGATCCGCCAGTGGGTTGTCGCAATCGCCCACCAGGCGCACCTCGCCGCAGCCGACCGATGCGAGATGGCTCAGGATCCCGAGGCCGCGGTCCAGGCTGATTCTGCCCAGGTAGACAATCCGCGGCTTGCCGAGTCGCTGCGGGTCGAGGGGGGGGATCGATTCAAAGCGCCTCAAATCGACGCCGGATGGGCTGACATGGATGCGTTGCTCATCGGCGCCCGCCTCGACCAGGGCCGCCGCCGCATTCTGGCTGATTGGGATGAGGTGGCCGATCAGCCCCTGCCGATGAAGAGCGATGATCCGCTTCAACACCCCCTTTCTGCGCATGGGCTGCAGGGTATGCACCTCGAAATGGTGGGCGATCCGCTGCGAGGCCAAGCCCAGGCTGAGCTCCGGTGAACGTACGTAGACCGCCTTCGCGCTGCGCAGCGCTCCCTTGTAGAAGCGGGGAAACAGGGAGGTGGGCCAGCGTCGATGCAACAGCTGTACAGCTCTGATGTCGGGTGGAGTGCCGATTCCCATCTCCTCGCATCGCTGTTGCGGAGAGACGGTGTTGTGCCAGGGTGGCAGATAGAGCCGGGTCTTCACCCCGATCTCGGACAGGGCGGCGACGGTGTGTAGGGTCTGGATCAGGTTGGCGCGGTTGCGGTGCAACCGACTGCGGCCCAGGTAGATCAGTTCTGGCGTGTCGACTTTCTGCATGAGTTGAAACGTATAGCGAAGGGCTAACGCTAACATATTCATCTGCCAGCTTGTACTATAAGCGGGATTTACCTGGACCAATGGCAGAGAGCGCCGAGCCTCCACCCAAGAATATCGTGAAATTGCCTGATCATGAGAATCCGTCGATATTGATCGTTCGCCTGAGTGCGATCGGGGACATCGTCTTTGCAACGCCCTTGGTCGAAGCGATACGCCGGCGCTACCCGGGCGCCCGTATCAGCTGGTTGGTGCAGCGGGAGTCGAAAGGCCTGCTGGAGTGCCATCCCGGCCTGGATCGGGTGATCGTCTGGCCGAGAGAGCAGTGGGAGCGGCACTGGAAGGCGCGGCAATGGCTTCGTCTGTGGCGGGCGGTACGGCAGTTCAGGGGCGAATTGAGGGGGTTCCGTTTCGATATCGCACTGGATGTGCAGGGTTTGATGAAGAGCGGTTTCCTCGCCTGGTTGTCCGCTGCCGGGATGCGCATCGGCCTGGGCTCCAGGGAGGGGAGTCAGTGGTTGATGAGCCAGGTCATCGACAAGGGAGGTGAGCCGGGGCGCATCGCCTCGGAATACCTCTACTTCGCCCAGCGGTTGGGATTGGGGACGGAGCGTTTCGAGATGCGGATCGGCCTGAGCGACGAGGATCGCACGGAGGCTGGGGCACTGATTGCGGCTAACGGGCTGGAGGGGGGGTTCATCGTGATCGCTCCCTTCACCACCCGTGCGCAAAAACACTGGTTCAACAGTTCATGGAATGAACTGCTGGCCGCAATCGAGACGGAGTGGCGCCTGCCCGTGGTGATCCTGGGCGGCCCGGGGGACAGGGACTCCGCGGCGGCCATTGGCGACAAGGGACAGGCGCGGCTGATCAGCCTCGTGGGTGAGACCAGCCTGCGCCAGGCGGCTGCCGTGATCGAACGGGCGAAACTGATAATCGGCGTCGACACGGGTTTGACCCACATGGGAATAGCGATGAACCGACCCACCCTATGCCTGCTCGGTTCCACCCGACCCTATCTCGATACCACCCACGAGAATGCGGCGGTGATCTACCATCCCCGGGAGTGTTCGCCCTGCAAACGCAAACCCACCTGCAACGGCCGTTTCGACTGTATGCGGGATATCAAGGTAGCAGAGGTGATGAGCCAGGCTTCCCGCCTGGCCGCACTGCAGCGGGAGGTCGGGTGAGGGTACTGCACGTCGAGGCCGGAAAGCATCTCTACGGTGGTGCAAAGCAGGTTCTCTATCTACTCTCCGGGCTCCAGCAGCAGGGCATAGATTCGCTCCTGGTCTGCCCCCCCGGCAGCGCGGTGGCGGAGGCGGCGCGGGAGATCGGCGTGGCTGTCGAGGAGCTGCCCATGGGTGGGGATCTCGATATCGGATTGATGTTTCGCCTGCGGCGTACGATCAAGCGCTTTCAGCCCGACCTCGTACACGTCCACAGCCGTCGCGGGGCCGATCTCATGGGGGGTGTGGCGGCACGCCTGGGCGGGGTCAGATCGGTACTCTCCCGGCGCGTCGACAACCCGGAACGGCGCTTGATAGTGAGGTGGAAATATCCCCTCTTCGACCGGGTGATCGCCATATCCCAGGGCATTGCCGATGTCCTCAGAGAGGAGGGCGTTGCGCAGCAGAGGCTTGTCTGCGTGCGCAGTGCCGTCGATCTGGAGCGCTATCAGCAGCCCTGTGACAAGGCCTGGTTCAGGGCGCAGTTCGGCCTCGCCGGGGATGCCTTGGTGATGGGGGTGGTCGCCCAACTGATACCCCGCAAGGGACACCGTTATCTGCTTGAGGCGATGCCGAGACTGGCGCGGGCCTTTCCCCGCCTCCATCTGCTCATATTCGGCAAGGGGGCCCTGCGGGAGAAGCTGGCGCGGCAGATCGAGGCACTGCAGCTTCAACCGTACGTCACCCTGGCCGGTTTTCGCGACGATCTGCCCCGGCTCCTGCCCTGTCTCGACCTGCTGGTGCATCCGGCGCTGATGGAGGGCCTGGGTGTCTCCCTGCTGCAGGCGGCGAGCGCCGGCCTGCCCATCGTGGCGGTGGATGCGGGCGGCATGCCGGAGGCGGTCGAGGATGGTGTCAACGGCCTGCTGGTGCCGGGGGGCAGTGTCGAGGCATTGGCTGACGCCCTCTATCGATTGCTGGAGGATGAGGCCCTGCGCCGGCGTATGGGCGAATCCGGCAGGGAAAAGATGCGGCGCGGCTTCTCCGTGGAGCGGATGGTGTTGGGTAACCTGGCGGTCTATCGCGATCTCCTGGACAACGGCGAGGCAAAGGATTGACGATGTCGGCGATACATACACTGCAGCTGATCGGCAGCAAGAGCTTCGGCGGCGCGGAGCGCTGGTTCCAGCGCTTCTCATTGGCCCTCGCCGGAATGGGGCATCCCACGGAGGTCGGGGTGCGCCGGGATCATGAGCTCGATGGCGATCACTGGCAGGGCCTGCCCCGTCATCCCCTGGGCATGCGCACGGTTTGGGATCCCCTGTCGCGTTTCGAGGTGAGCCGGCTGGTGAAGCGCCTGCAGCCCGATATCGTGCAGAGCTACATGGGGAGGGCCACCCGCCTCACCCATCTTCCCCCCGGGAACGGCCCGGTGCATGTGGCGAGGCTGGGCGGCTACTACAAGGTGGCTGGCTATCGCCATGCCCATGCCTGGATCGGCAACACCAAGGGTATCTGCGACTACCTGATCAGGTCGGGACTGCCCAGGCAGCGGGTGTTCCATCTCTATAACTTTGCCGATTTGCCGCCGCCCGGGCCGCCGCCGCAAGGGCTGAAGGCGGCACTCGGTATCCCGCAGGATGCCTGGGTGCTGATGACCCCGGGCAGATTTGTCGCCTTCAAGGGGCACAGGTTTCTCCTCGATGCCCTGGCCCGGCTGCCCGCGACGGTTGCGGGACGCCCGGTATGGCAGCTGATACTGGGCGACGGTCCGCTTAAACAGGCACTGCAGGATCAGGCCAAAGCGGCCGCCATCGACGAGCGAATCGTATGGGCTGGATGGCAGCTCGACCCCGACCCCTACTATCGGCTGGCGGATCTGATCGTATTTCCCTCCACCTATGCCGAACCCTTTGGCAATGTCATCATCGAGGCCTGGGGATATGCCAAGCCCCTGGTGACATCGGCCTCCATGGGCGCCACCGAGGTGGTGCGCCACGAAGCGGACGGGCTGGTCTTCGAATGTGAGAATCCCGCGGCCCTGTCGGCGGCGATGGAAAGGGCCTTGAGCGATGAGGCGCTGCGACAGGCTGTGGCGGAAAGCGGCCATCGGCGGGCGGTGCAGGAGTTTTCCCGGGATGCGATCATGCAGGCCTATGTTGAGCTCTATCGCTACTTGCTGGAACACCGCTGATCACCGTCATGCCCTAACCGGGCCATCCGTCTTGCTTTGGACGAGCGTAAATAGTGCGTTTTCGGGATAATTAAGGTGCGCGTCATTCCGGCGAATGCCGGAATCTGGACATACAGGGACATGAGCCAAGTGACGGATAAACTCAAGATTGAGAAGCGCATTAAAAAGCTGAGCCAATATGAGGGCCGGTAGTACGATCCCCTGGATTCCGGCATTCACCGGAATGACGAGCAATTTATTTGATCTGATGCCAGGAAGACCGGCTTGTTTGCTGTCAACAATCACCTCCGGATAAACCAACGTCAACAGTCATATCCTGTCGCGACTACCGCGGATTAACAGCATTTGCGTTTTATTCGCGTTCATTTACGGACTCACCGTTATTTGCGTTCATTAGCGGTGATTGGCGGCCATTCGCGGTTTGAATTCTCACCATTTAAGCCCAAACTCAGATCAGACGGTTTTTTATATAGAGACTGATCCACTTGCGATAGTAGCGCAGCAAGGGGATCAGTCCGGGCCAGAACGGCACCCCCCGCTTGAGTATGGACAGAAAGGGCAGCGCATAGACGAAGACCCTCGATGGACTGAGATAGCTGCTGTTCGACCCGGCGGGGTTGTGGCGGCGTCTGTTCATCTTCAGGAGTGCCTTATCACTTTCAATACCCTGAACATGAAATTCCAGATATTGGTGGGCAGGTCCGCGAACATGGCGGCCTTCCAGGGCGCCATCATCAGGTTGTGCCATACGGCGCGCGGATGCAGCAGCAGGCCGCCGAACCTGATGGGCGGTGACTTCAGATTCAAGATGTTCTCATGGCCGAAGTCTTCACTGTGGGCAAGCCCGGTAATCTGTTCGATCTCCTCCCTGGTCGGATAGACGATTGCCCTCTCCAGCAACGCGAAACCATAGGGGCGGAGCCGGTCGAAGCGCAGTCCGGTCAGGCGCTGCGCATCGATGAAGGCCTGGGTGGCGGAGAGCACGCCGGCATGTATCTGTCCGATCGACTCGTTGCAACGGATCTCCGCCATGCGATCCCTGACGTCATCCTGTTTCAGCACGGGTGATAGGGTTCCGTCATCGTCCGCGTATCCCAGGGTCGTCGCTTCCAGCGCGCGCGCGCCCTGCTCGAACAGCTCTTCGAAATCCGCGGCCGTCTTGAACGCCTCCGGGTCGCTATTGGCGTCATAGAGCAAGCCGTGGACCCGGTTGTCCTCGCCGAACTCCTTGTGAATCTTGCCGACGAAGGCGAAGTAGTAGCCGGACATCTTGGGGAAGTCGGGGCGATGGCCGAATGCGCGCTTGAGGTATTTCTGGATCGTCCCGTTCCAACCGATGTCGACAAAGGCGATCGCCTTGTGGGAGAAGAATCCAAGCTGTTCCAGGTAGCGTTCGAGGTGGTCGCGGCACTGGGCGCCATGGGCCTTGATTTTGGCCTGGACTTGCTTGTCTGCGAGAAAGTCCCGAAGCCGGCTGTCCTGATGGTCGGGGAGCGGTTCGTCCATCTCCATGAAGCCGTAGCGATGGGCGAAGACCTCGAACTCGCTGTACTGCAGACCGAAGGTCTTCAGAATGGAGAGGAGCCCCTGCTGCTTTGGATTGAAGAGCGCCATGCGGGCCTGGTCGAGACGCATGCCATCGCTGATCGATGCCGCCATGATGGTTTTCCTGGAGGCATAGAGATAGTCGCCCTGCGGATCCTGTTCGCCTTTCCAGAGGGGGTATAGCTGCTGGAAGATAAAACCGTCCCTGGCGACGAAATAGAGTTTGTCGATGGCGTCACGCCGGACCGCCTCAATCAGACCGGCCATGTAAATGTTGAACAGCGGACCGAGCCGGTGGCGTCCATAGCGATAGAAGAAACCCTTGCCGGAATTGTCCGCCTGCTGGGTCAGCAGTGCATCGTAGATCCGCGAAAACCAGATCCCCGGCCAGGGACCTCCATAGCGACACATGTCATGATCCAGGCTCTGCTCGGCGCGTCTCATCAGCTCACCTTTTTCATGCAGATGCAGGCCGGTACCACCCTGCATCAAGAGTGCCTGACTGTCCGAGATCGGGTTGTCCCCGATGTGCAGCAGCTCATCCGCATGCCAACCGTGGGTCGCCAGAATATGCTGAAACAGCTTGCCTGAGTGTTTGCAGAGGCCGGATTCCGAAGAGACATGGAGTTCATCCAGATGCGCAAGTACCCCTTTGTCGGCAAGGATCTCCTTGATATGGCGCTCACCGAGGTACATGTCGGAGGCGGCTATCACCTTGAGGCCAAGCCCTCTGATCCACGCCAGCAGTTCGACAATCTGCGGTTTGAGGTAGAGCGCCAGAGACTCCATCTCCAGCTCGATCCTATGGATCCGGTACGCGAGCCGGTCGCTCGGCATCTCCGCATTCAGCGCCTTCACCCAATCATCCACCAGCTCGTCGAAATGGCACTCCCCATCGCCATTCATCTCCCGGGATGCGGCACGCAGCCGGTTCTCCGCTTGTTGCCGTGCAAGCCAGACGCTCTGTTCGCTATGGTCTCCGCCCAAGAGGGCCGCCACCTCGCGGCAGACCGCCAACTGCACGGCCTCCGGGGGTTCGATGACCCTCGCCAGCAAGGTATCGAAGATATCGAAGGAGACGGCCTTGAGCCGGTTGCGGTTTTCGAGGATGACCGCCCTGGTCTGCTCTATGTCGTATATTCGGTGGCTGTTTCTGCCGCGCAGGCGGATCACCAGGTTTCGCAGCCGATTTATCGGACGCACGATCTTGTTTCCCAGCCGATAAGAGGTGCTGGCGTAGATGTCGGCGATCCGCCGCTGGTGGTTTTCCTCGCTAAGCCTCTGCTGTTGATCAAACAGGTCGAGGGATCGTTGATGCTCCGCTTCCTTTTGCCCAAGGGTGGCCTGCACGTTACCGCCGAGCCAAGCCATCTGCTGCTTGATGAGCCTCAGGTTGGTTTGTTGATCCTGGCCGGAGTGGGCGAGGATCTCAGGTATCGCGCCGGCCAGCAGTTGCAGGGTCTCGACCACGGCTGCAACCGGGTTCTCCTGGATGGTGTTTGCATCGTGCAACCGATAGCGAACCAGCGCGTCGTCGTGGAGCAGTTCGCACTTGTAGCCGGCGAAAATCAACCTCAGGACAAATTCAAAGTCGTGCACATAGCGATAGTCGGCGAAGCCGCCGCACTTTTCGTATACCTCCCTTTGGAAAAAGAAGTTCGATGTGGTGATCAGCAGATTGCCCTTGCATAGACCGGTGAGGAGTTGATCGGTTTCCCGGTAGGCATCGAGCAGCCCCGCATACCAGCTGTTCCAGTGGCTGTTCGGATCGTCGGCCGGGGTGCCGTCGGCGGCGATTGGCTGCACCCTGGTTGCCAGGAAAGCGGCACCGCTCGTCTTCGCGTGATGATAGAGCCGCTCAAGCCTGTCGGGCGCGTAGCTGTCGTCGGAATTGAGTATTGTCAGATAGTCGCCCTTCGCCAGCCCGAGGCCTTCGTTGATGGTGGAGTGGGCACCCTGGTTCTCAGTGTGGCGCAGGCTTTGGATCCGCTTGTCCTCATAGCTGGCGATCAGCGGCCATGACGCATCCGCGGATGCGTCATCGATTAAGATCAGCTCCCAGTCCTGGAAGCTTTGCTGCAGCACGCTTTCGATCGCCTCCACGATATAGTCAGCGTGGTTATACGAGGGGATGATTATGCTGATTGCTGGCATTGATGACGAGGGCGGTGACGGCAAAGGCGTTAGTATAGCCGCCATGGACGGGGGAGAAAAATGGTTGGATAAAAGCTGTGAGCAGGCCCTAGTAGGGATCCGGAATCACTTTGCGCTTTTTAAATCGCCGGTGAATCCATAGGTATTGCTCGGGGGCATGGGCGATCGCCTGTTCAATCAGCCCGTTGATGCGGCTGGCGTCCTGCTGCGCATCCTCACTGGGAAATTCATTCAAAGGCGGATCTATGACCAGACGGTAGCCGCTGCCGTCCTGTTTGCGAAAACCGCTGAAGAGGATGACATCCGCGCCGCTTATCCTTGCCAGTCGTGAGGTGGCCGTATTGGTAGCGGCGGGCTCGCCGAAGAACGGGGCCAGGGTGCTGCTGCGGCCCTTGAAGCTCTGGTCCGGGGCGTACCACACGGGTAGATTCCGCTTCAGTGTCCGCACAACCTGGCGGATATCGTTGCGTGGGATTGCCGCCTCGAAACGCATGCGGCGATTGCGGCTGAAGGCCCACTCGATGACTGGATTTTCATGGGGCCGGTACATCACTGCTATCGGCTGAAACAGGCTCAACAGCCTGCCGGTGATCTCCAGATCGGTGAAGTGCGCGCTCAACAGGATGATGCCCTTGCCCCTCTCCAGGCTCTTTTGCAGGTGTTCTATCCCCTCGATATCGACCAGGGAGCGGAGCTTCCGATCACTGGCCCACCAGGCGTATCCTATCATCAGGATGCCGATTCCCAGCGAGTGGAAGTGGTCGTGCAGCAGCCGGATGCGTTGGCCTTCATCCAGTTGTGGAAAACAGATGCCTAGATTGACCGCGGCGATATGTCTGCGCTTGGGTGAGGCGTGGTAGATCAGCTTGCCGATCAGTCGACCCAGGGGCAGCGCCAGGCGGTAGGGGATCACCTGGCTCAACAGCCATAACAGGCCCAACCCGGTCCAGGCGAGCCAGGTGCGGGGTGAGTAGAGGGAGTATTTGCGCTTTTTTGCCATCAATTGCAGTGCATTGGATTGGAGTCAGCTTGTTACCTTTATCGCTTCGATTGTTTATTATGCACTGATCGGTCGTTTTACCCATAACCCAACTGATAGTTAACTGTTTGATGCAATTTCATCTTCCCGACTTTAGCCAGGCCCGTGTCCTGGTGGTTGGCGATCTGATGCTGGATCGTTATTGGCAGGGGGCCGCCGCCAGGATCTCCCCCGAGGCGCCGGTGCCCGTGGTCCATGTCCACGACTGTGAGGAGCGCCCGGGCGGTGGCGCCAATGTGGCGCTGAACATGACCTCGCTGGGGATCAAGGTGGCGCTCTGCGGCCTGGTGGGCGGGGATGAAGCGGGGAGCAGTCTGGCTGAGCATCTGCAGCGGGCGGGGGTGGCCTGTCACTTTCAGGTGGATGACGCGATGCCGACAATCACCAAGCTGCGGGTGATCAGCCAACATCAGCAATTGATTCGACTCGATTTCGAGCAACCGCTGTGGGAGAGCGATCTTTCCGAACTCGAGGCGCTCTCTCTGCAGCAGCTGCCGGCCTCTGACCTGCTGGTTCTGTCCGACTATGCCAAGGGCACGCTGCAACGGCCGCAGCGCTTGATCGATCGCGCCAATGAACTGGGTCTACCCGTTCTGGTGGATCCGAAAGGGGGCGATTTTTCCAAATATCGAAACGCCACCCTGTTGACCCCCAATCTCAAGGAGTTCGAGGCGATCGTTGGTCGCTGCGACACCGACCAGGAACTCAACGAGAAGGGGATTGAGCTTCGAAAACGGCTCAACTTGAAGGCCTTGCTGATCACCCTCAGCGAACGCGGCATGCTGCTGATCGTCGAGGACGAACCGCCGCTGCACCTGCCGACCCGGGCAAGGGATGTCTTCGACGTGACCGGTGCCGGCGATACGGTGATCGGCGTGCTGGGCGCCGCCATGGCTGCCGGTATGGCCATTCAGGAGGCCGCTGGATTGGCCAACCTGGCGGCCGGTCTGATGGTGGCGAAGCTCGGGGCGGGCAGTGTCTCCCTGGGCGAGCTGAAGGGGGCGCTGCGCCGTCAGGGGGAGTTCCAGACCGTTCTGGGTCGTGACGAGCTGCGCGAAGCCGCCGATGAGGCGCGATTTCACGGCGAACGGATCGTCATGACCAACGGCTGTTTCGATATTATCCACGAAGGTCATGTGCGCTACCTGCAACAGGCCAGGCAGCTGGGAGACCGCCTGGTGGTGGCGGTGAACGATGATGATTCGGTGACAAGGCTGAAGGGGGAGGGACGTCCGATCAACGGCATCAAGCAGCGCATGGCGGTGCTCGCCGGTCTTGCCTCGGTGGACTGGGTGGTGGCCTTTAGCGAGGATACCCCCGAGGCATTGATCTGCGAAATCAAGCCCGATCTGCTGGTCAAGGGGGGAGATTACCGGCCGGAGGAGATTGCCGGCTACGACTGTGTGGTTGAGAACGGCGGCGAAGTGAGGGTGCTTGAATACCTTGATGGGGTTTCCACCAGCCGTATCCTGGAGGCGATGCGCGATGCAGAGTGAGACCGGGGCGCCAGGCGGTCCGGGGATGACGGGGCGCGAACTCTATCTGCGGCTGTTGCGGCGGGTGCGCCCCTATTGGCGCCAGTTTGGCGGCGCCCTCGCGGCGATGGTGGTATTGGCGATGACCGAACCGGCCATCCCCTGGCTGATGAAGCCGATGCTCGACGGCAGCTTCGTGGAGAAGGATCCGGTGATCATCTTCTGGTCGCCGATCCTGTTGGTCCTGCTCTTCTCCATCCGCGGCATCATGAACTTCATCAGCAGCGTCGCCTTCGAGTGGGTCGCCGGCAAGGTGGTGCTCGATCTGCGCCGGATGATGATCGAACGCATCCTGACCATGGGTACCGCCTATTTCGACAGCCACGCCACCGGCACCCTGATTTCAAAGGTGACCTTCAATGTCAATCAGGTGACCATGGCGGCAACCAAGGTGCTCACCACCCTGGTCAAGGACACCATAATCATCATCGGCCTGCTCGCCTATATGCTCTATCTCAACTGGATGCTGACCCTCAGCGTGTTTCTGGCAATGCCGATCATCGTTGTCGCGGTACGTCTGTTGGCGGTCAGGCTGCGGCGGGTAAACCGGGCATTGCAGCAGACCATGGGGGTCATGACCCAGGTGCTGGAGGAGTCGATCCGGGGACACAAGGTGATAAAGATATTTGAAGGCAGGCCCTACGAACAGCGGCGCTTCATGGAGCGGGCTAACTGGGTGCGCCGCTACAACATGAAGAGCAAGGTGGCCGGGTCCGCCCATATGCCCCTGGTGGAGTTTGTCGGTGCGGCGATGATCGCCATGCTGGTCTATGTCAGCACCCACCAGACCGCGGTGGGTGAGCTGACCGTCGGCGGCTTTGTCTCGCTGATGGTGGCGATCGGTCTGCTGTTCGCCCCCCTGAAGAGACTCACCGGCATCAACCAACCCCTGCAAAAGGGATTGGCGGCGGCGGAGAGTGTTTTCGGCCTGGTGGACGAACAGCCCGAAGCCGACGAAGGCAAAAGACAATTGCGGCAGGTTGAGGGCAGGGTGTCGTTCGAAGCGGTCTCCTTCCGCTATCCCGGCATGGCAAAGGATGCATTGAAACCGATCAGTTTCGAAATACCACCGGGATCGACGGTGGCGCTGGTGGGTCACTCCGGTGGCGGCAAGACAACCATCGCCAACCTGATACCCCGTTTCTACAACCCGACAGGCGGGCGGATCGCTATCGATGGGGTAGACATCCAGGAGCTGAGTCTGGTGAGCCTGCGCAGAGAGATCTCCTACGTGGGACAGGATCCGGTGCTGTTCGATGACACCGTGGCGGCGAATATCGCCTATGGCGCGGTCACCGAATCCAGCCAGGAGCAGATCGTCGAGGCGGCGCGAAGCGCCCACGCCCTGGAGTTCATAGAGCGTTTGCCCGAGGGCTTCGAAACCCTGATCGGAGAGGACGGGGTACGTCTTTCCGGAGGGCAACGGCAGCGTCTTGCGATTGCCCGCGCACTGATCAAGGATGCGCCGATCCTGCTCCTCGATGAGGCGACTTCGGCGCTGGATACGGAGTCGGAGCGCCATGTACAGGCCGCGTTGCAGACACTGACTAAAGAGCGCACCACCCTGGTGATCGCCCATCGCCTCTCGACCATCCAACATGCCGATATGATCCTGGTGATTCAGGAGGGTGAGCTGGTCGAGCAGGGCAGGCATCAGGATTTGATCGAGCGCAAGGGCGTCTACTATCAGCTCTGCCGTCATCAGTTCAGCGACCAGCTTGAGAGCTTGGAGTAAGCAACTCGAGACGGAACTTCGATGCGGTATCTCTACACACTCATTTTTACCCTGTTGATACCTGTCTATCTGTTACGGATCTACTGGCGCGGCTTCAGGGCGCCCGCCTATCGTAAACGCTGGCTGGAGCGGTTCGGTTTCTTTGAAACCCCGGTCGAACAGAGTGGGATCTGGGTACATGCGGTATCGGTGGGCGAGGTGCAGGCTGTCGCCCAGTTGGTTGGGCGTCTTATCGATCGCTATCCCGACATGCCGCTGCTGATTACGACCACAACGCCCACGGGTGCGGACCGGGTCAAGGCCATGTTTGGCAACGATGTCACCCACCGCTATGCGCCGATCGATCTGCCCTGGGTGGTGAGGCGCTTCCTGGGCGCATATCAACCGCGCCTGCTGATCCTGGTGGAGACGGAGATCTGGCCCAATCTCATCCACTACGCCAAGCTGGAAGGGGTGCCGACACTGCTCGCCAATGCCAGGCTGTCGGTGCGCTCCGCACGGGGCTATCACCGGGTCGCCGGATTGACCCGCGAGGCGCTGCGCAATTTGACCCTGATCGCTCCCCACGCCGAAGCGGATGCTGAACGCTTCCATACCCTGGGTGCCAGACCGGAGAAGATCGAGGTGATCGGCAGTATCAAGTTCGACGTCCATCTTCCGGGGAGTCTGTTGGAACGCGTCGACGTGTTGCGCCGTGAATGGGGTGGACAGCGGCCGGTATGGATCGCCGCGAGCACCCATGAGGGTGAGGATGAGTTGATACTGCAGGCCCATGCAAGCATCCGGCAGGTGTTGCCCGATGCCCTGTTGGTGTTGGTTCCCCGTCACCCCGAGCGCTTCGAGCGGGTTGGACAGCTGGTGGAAGATGCCGGTTTTAGCCTGGTCAAACGTACCCAGCAACTACCCTGCGAAAAGGAAACCGCCGTCTTTCTCGGTGATACCATGGGGGAACTGACCCTCTTCCTGGGCGCCTCCGACGTCGCCTTCATCGGCGGCAGCCTTGTTTCCCATGGCGGCCACAACATCCTTGAGGCTACAGCCCAGGGTGTCGCTGTCCTGTTCGGTCCCCATATGTTCAATTTCAGTGAGATCAGTGAACTGTTTCTGCAGCATCAGGCGGCGGTTCAAGTCGACTCCGTGGAGTCCCTGGCCGAGCAGGTGGCCAAGTGGCTCAGCGACGCCAGTGAGCGCAGCCGTGTCGGCGAGGCGGGCAGGGAGTTGGTGGAGAAAAACCGTGGCGCATTGGATCGCTTGATCCGGCTCGTTGAAAGGCTGCTGCTGAGTTGAACGGTTAGCGCATCTCTCCAACCAAACAACAAATGCAAGCTGCGGTTAGCTGTCCTCTGCTTCCTGTTACATGGCGCAGAAGCGTCCGGCGCTCTTCTTTCGCGGCAGCGGCATGGATGCCGCGGTAGCCCCACCCTTAAATTATCACTCGCGAATTTACCTCGTTCCCACGCCCCTGCGTGGGAACGAAGTCGAAAGGACCGGTAATGGCGCGGCAAGCCGCACCCTACGTTTTTTATGGTGCGGGAGGAAAGACCACGGGTGGCGGCCTGACCCCGGTCCCGGTGGTTTCGGCGACGATGGACCTGGCGTGGGATTGACCGAGCTCGAAGGCCTGCTGCTGATCCATCTCGGTTGCCGATGCGGCAGCTTCATCCTCCTTCTTCATATAGAGGGTCTGCGTCGGGAAGGCGAATTCAACCCCCAGCCGCTGCGCCAGGCGCAGAATATCGAGCATGAAGCGATGGCGTTCCCGCAGTTCGGTATTCCACTCGGGGGTCTCCCAAAAGACGTAGAGCAAGACATCGAGGGATGAGCCCGCAAACTCGTTCAGGTAGGCGTGGTAGTAGTCCTTGCGCATATAGGGGTGTTGCCGAACCAGCTCCCTGACCCCCTCGCAGAACGCCTCGATGCGGTCGGGTGGGGTGTCATAGGTGAGGGAGAGCTTGCACGAGAGGCGCCGGTAGCGCCGCTCACCCATGTTGTCCACCGTGGCGGTGATGAACCTGGAATTGGGAACGGTGACCACCGAGTTGTAGAAGGTCCTCACCCGGGTGCTGCGAAAGCCGATGCGCTCAACGGTTCCCTCCACATCGTCGACGACAATCCAATCGCCGACGGAAAAGGTTCTATCCATCAGTACCGTTACCGAACCGAACAGGTTCTGTACCATGTCCTTCGCCGCCAGGGCGAAGGCGAGGCCGCCCAGACCAAGGCCGGCCAGCAGGCTCGAAATGTCGACGTTCAGGTTGTCGGCGATAAAGACAAAGCCGATCACCGTGACAAACACCTTGAGGGTGCGGGGGATCAGCGGCACCAGTGCGTCATCCAGTTTGTTTGCCGACAACTCCGCCTGCTTGTGCAGATAGGCCGAGACCAGATCGACCAGGCGATAGGCGGCCCAGACACCGGAGATGCTGGCGAGGAATTTCACCGCCAGCAGCAGTACCAGCATGGCGTTTTCCGGCAGCCCCATCAGGTTGATGCTGCCCCACCAGATGATCGCCATCGCCATCAGGCCGAGGGGGCGCAGGATATCCTCGGAGATCTCCTTGAACTCGTCGTAGCGGCTGCTGCCGCGCCAGCGGCGGACGCCGGTTCTCAGGAGCAGGGTCACCAGCTTGTCGATGACCACGCCGGCGAGGATCGTCAGCAGCAGACCGATCCACTGCCAGTTCTGTAACAGAAAGGTTGATTGCTTGAGCGATTGCGGCACCTGTTGGCGAAAGCGGATATGCCAGGGGACATAGGAGGCCTCGTCGCCCTTGCCCGCTACCCGTTCCGTTGCCGCCACTTCGTCCATGATCGCGGGCAGATTGCGGATGGTATTGCTGTCGAAAAGCCAACGTCCGTTGCCACTGCGGGAGATGGCGATCTCGCCGTTGGTATAGCGGTTAAACAGATACCTTGGCCCTTCGTTGTGGCGGGGAATCTTTTTGACATCGATGATTTTCGTGCGGTCAAGTACCTCCAGCAGCATCCAAGCCAGGTCCTCTCCCCGTTCCCTTTGCACCAGCGGATTGATTTCAGAAAGGTCGAGGGTGGAGATTGCCGCCTCTATCCGGTCCGTCGCACCACGCTTGATGTCGTTCATGGCATGGAGGAAGGTCTCCATGGTGGCACGGGGCGATTTCAGGTTTTCCGGGACGGCCTCTTCGGCGTTGACCGTGACTTCTGCCTTCTCATTCGCGGGCTCTTCCGCCCAGCCGTTGGGAACCGGAAAGAGGAGTATCAAGAACAGGATCGGCCATGGCCATTTCGATATGCATTTCATTTTTTCACCACCCGGTTATCTGCGATTGGCGGCTATTTTAGGTGCGGCGACGAAATTATTCACCCGCCGCACCGATTAAGTTCCCTGTTTTGAGGCCGATACCAAGGGTGAAACTTCGGAATTTAACATGCATGCGCTGTCGTGAATCCGGATTTGAATGCCCTGCAGGGCATAAGGATCCTGACCCCACCCTGACCATGGTTGAGATGAAGTCCCGGCAGTCCCGAGTGAGTCGATTCCCGTTCTCTGCATGCAACGGCCGATGCCGGCTGCAACTCCGTATGCTGTAGTTTCATCAGATCTCATCTTTCTCTGTAGTCAGTTCGTTGGAGATAGTGTAATTGCAGGGGGTTGGTATGAATGAAACAGGTTTTACGAACGAGGGGTTTCTCTATGGCGCCCTGGAGGTCTTTGCGGTCGTTCTGCTGCTGCTGCTGGGGGGGCTCCTGGTTGCGGTGATTGTCACCTACATCTATGACGTCACCCAGACCAAGACGGCGATTCGCCGCAACTATCCCGTCATCGGACACTTCCGCTATTTTTTTGAACACCTCGGCGAGTTCTTTCGGCAATATTTCTTTGCCATGGACCGGGAGGAGCTGCCGTTCAACCGCGCCCAGCGGGCCTGGGTCTACCGGGCCTGCAAGGATCTGCCGAATACGGTTGCCTTCGGTTCAACCCGCGATATTCGCAGACCCGGTTCGATTCTTTTCGTCAACTGTCCCTTCCCCACCCTGGGTGAGGATGCCGTGCC
This sequence comes from gamma proteobacterium symbiont of Ctena orbiculata, assembly GCA_003058495.1. Taxonomy (GTDB): domain Bacteria; phylum Pseudomonadota; class Gammaproteobacteria; order Chromatiales; family Chromatiaceae; genus Thiodiazotropha. The sequence continues at coordinate 72,617 of QBVC01000006.1, forward strand.
GCCGCATGCGATCACCATAGGGGAGGATTGCCCTCACCCATACACCACGGACTCGCTATTCAATATTTCGGGAATGAGCTACGGCGCCCTCTCGAAACCGGCCGTACTCGCGCTCTCCATGGGTGCGAAGCGGGCCGGTTGCTGGATCAACACCGGTGAAGGCGGGGTATCGCCCTACCATATCGAGGGCGGCGCGGACATCGTCTTTCAAATCGGTACCGCGAAGAACGGGGTTCGCGACCTGGAGGGAAACCTCAATGATGAAAAACTGCGCGAGGTTGCGGCCAATCCCCAGGTCAAGATGTTTGAAATCAAGCTGAGCCAGGGGGCCAAACCGGGCAAGGGCGGTATTCTGCCCGGCGGAAAGGTTACCCCGGAGATTGCCCGAATCAGAGGCATCGCCGTTGGCGCGGATGCGATAAGCCCCAACCGGCATGTCGATATATGCAGCAACCAGGATCTGTTGGATATGGTCAAGCGGGTGCGGGATGTAACCGGAAAGCCTGTTGGTTTCAAGACCGTGATCGGCGGTCCCCACTGGCTGGAGCAGCTGTTCACCGAAATCAATACAAGGGGTGTGGCCTATGCACCCGATTTCATCACCCTCGACGGCAGCGACGGCGGTACCGGTGCAGCGCCGATGCCGTTGATCGATGCGGTCGGCCTCTCATTGCGGGAGAGCCTCTATATATTGGTGGATAAGCTCAATGTCCATGGCCTGAGGAGACGCATCAAGGTGGTTGCCTCGGGCAAGCTGATCACCCCGGCCGATATCGCCTGGGCACTCTGTGTGGGTGCCGATTTTGTCGCCTCGGCGCGAGGCTTCATGTTCGCCTTGGGCTGTATCCAGGCATTGCAGTGTAACAAAAACAGTTGCCCCACCGGCATCACAACCCACGATCCGAAGCTGCAACAGGGATTGGTGCCTGAGGTCAAGGCGCAACGGGTGGCAAACTACGTCGGCCATCTGGTGCACGAGGTCGGGGTCATCGCCCACTCATGCGGCGTCAAGTCACCGCGTGATCTGCGCAGGCACCATGCCAGGATCGTGACCGCGGATGGCCCCTCGGTCGCTTTGGATGAGCGTTTTCCGCCTGTGAAGACCAGCGAGGCGTAGCCGGGTCGGGGCTATTTCGGCATAACCGTTTTAGCGCCCTGCTCCGTGCCCAGGATCAGCACATCCGCGCCGCGCATGGCAAAGATGCCGGTGGTGACAACCCCGGCAATGGCATTGATTGCGTTCTCCATCTCGCGGGGCTTCATGATCTCAAGGTTATGCACGTCGAGGATGGCGTTGCCGTTGTCGGTGACATAGTTTTCCCGCCATACCGGAGTGCCGCCCAACTTGACCAGTTGCCGGGCCACGTGGCTGCGCGCCATCGGGATGACCTCGACCGGCAGCGGGAAGGCGCCCAGAAAATCGACCAGCTTGCTCTCGTCCGCGATACAGATGAATTGCTTGCTTGCCCCCGCGATGATCTTCTCTCTGGTGAGTGCGCCACCGCCGCCCTTGATCAGGTTGAGATAGTGATCCGATTCATCGGCGCCGTCGATGTAGACATCGAGTTCCCCGACTGCATTAAGGTCGAATACGGGTATGCCATACCCCTTCAGACGCTCGGTCGATGCCTCGGAACTCGAGACGGTACCCTCGATTTTGCCCTTGATGCCTGCCAGAAAGTCGATGAAATGGTTTACCGTCGAACCGGTGCCGACACCTATCACGCCGCCTTTTACATATTCGACAGCAGCCTCCGCTGCCTGTTTTTTAAGATCGTCTGCATTCATATTATTCTCCTGCTGCGGCCGTTGATCGGGGCCCTATAGTTTCTCATTGTGAGGATTGGCTACCAGAAAATGATTTACGGGTGTTTTGCCGCAGGGGCTGACCGTTATATTTACTTCGTGGCATCACCAAGATCTAGAAAAGTTGCTGCACTTTGGCACAAAATATAGGATTGGCGCGGTTTGCCAAAGCTTTTTCCCTCTATGTGGGTAATAATAACCATACCGATGGGGAAAGTCAGGTTTACCATGAGATGCCGTGCATCTTATAGCGGATGAGTACATGCCACAGCGTTATATAGAAAAAATACTACGTGCCCGTGTCTATGACGTTGCCAGGGAGACACCCCTGGATAGAGCCAATCGTCTTTCGGCGCGGCTTGATAACCAGGTTTTCCTCAAGCGTGAGGATCTGCAACCGGTGTTCTCGTTCAAACTGCGTGGCGCCTACAACAAAATGGTCAATCTGCCGGATGAACTCAAGCAGCAGGGCGTGGTTGCGGCATCGGCGGGCAATCATGCCCAGGGGGTGGCCCTGGCGGCGCAAAGATTGAAGATTCAGGCCTTGATCGTTATGCCGAAGACGACGCCGCCGATCAAGGTCCAGTCGGTGAAGAGTTTTGGTGCGAAGATCATCCTTGCCGGTGACTCCTATGATGCTGCCTATACCCGCGCCCAGTCGATAGCCCAGGAACAGGAGCTGACATTCATCCATCCTTTTGATGACGTTGAGGTCATAGCCGGCCAGGGAACGATCGGCATGGAGTTGCTGAGACAGCACCCGGCGCCTCCCGAAGCGATATTCGTCCCTGTCGGTGGGGGTGGATTGATCGCGGGTGTCGGGGCGTATGTCAAATATGTCTATCCGAAGGTAAAGATAGTGGGTGTCGAGCCTGAAGATGCGCCGTCGCTGCACGCGGCATTGAGCGCCAAACGGCGTGTAAAACTAAAGCAGGTGGGTATATTCGCCGACGGGGTGGCGGTAAAGCAGGTGGGGAAGGAGACCTATCGCCTGGCGAAACAGGTGGTGGATGAAGTGATCCTGGTCACAACCGACGAAATCTGTGCTGCAATCAAAGATATATTTGACGATACCCGCACCACCGCGGAACCCGCCGGAGCCCTATCCATAGCCGGACTCAAGCGCTATGTAAAGCGGGAGGGTATCAGCGGGAAGGATCTGATTGCTATCAATAGCGGTGCGAATATCAACTTCGACCGGTTGCGTCATGTGGCCGAACGGGCGGAATTCGGCGAGCGAAGAGAGGCGCTGTTTGCGGTGCAGATACCTGAACGGCCAGGAAGCTTTCTGCGATTTTGCAAATTGATAGGCAAACGCAGCATAACTGAGTTCAATTATCGTTTTAGCGACCCTGAACGCGCACAGATATTCGTCGGCATCGAATTGAGCAACGGCGACGAGGAGAGATTGGCCCTGTTCCAGCGATTTGTAGAAAAGGGATATTCCATTGTGGATATGACCGACAATGAAACTGCAAAGCTGCACATCCGCTACATGGTGGGTGGGCATGCACTGGGACTCGAGGGAGAGCGATTGATACGTTTTGAGTTTCCCGAGAGGCCGGGTGCGCTGCTCTACTTTTTGAATCACCTGGGTACGGATTGGAACATCAGCCTCTTCCACTATCGCAATCATGGGGCCGCCTATGGGCGTGTATTGATGGGAATACAGATGTCCGGTTCCAACACCAACGCCTTTCTCAGACGTCTTAAAAGACTCAATTATCCATTTTGGGATGAAACCGATAATCCTGCCTATAAGTTGTTTGCGGGCGTCAATTAGACAGCCTGTAAAACCCGCCACAGGGCTGTCCACAGAGAGCGTCCGCACAACCTGAAAACACCCCTCCGGGTATCCTGGTCATGTCCCTATTCCATCTCGCTTCTGAGGTCGGTGAGCGGCCGCTGGCGGGATTTTCATCAATCGCCAACTCCCCTGGGGGACTGGAAATAACATTTTGTAAATAAAAGAAAAAATTGTGTTTGGTTGCGTCGTTACGAAGCGGGAAACGGGACGGTGGGGATAAAAAAACCCCGCAGAGCGGGGTTTAGGATCGAGTAGAAAAAACCGAACTACTTCTTGGCCGGTCTCTTCTTGCGCGGCGTTACTTTCCTCGGACGCGCCGGTCTTTTCTTGGTGGCTTTCTTCTTCGCGGCTACTCTCTTTTTAGCAGCCTTCTTCTTGGTAGCTTTTTTCTTGGCAGCCTTCTTCTTGGCTACCTTCTTTATGGGTGCGGCCTTCTTCTTCGCTACCCGTCTCTTCGCTGTCTTCTTCTTAGCTACCTTCTTTTTAGCAACCTTCCTCTTAGCAACCTTTTTCTTGGCTACCTTCTTCTTTGAGACTTTCTTTTTGGCTACGACTCTCTTCTTCGTCGTTGCCTTCTTCTTGGCAACCTTTCTCCTTGCGGTTACCTTCTTGGTTGTGGTTGAACGTTTAACTGCTGCCTTCTTTTTGGCGGCCTTTTTCTTCGCCATTTACTTTCCCTCCCGAGAGAACTACCTGAACAGATGAACTGAGTATAATTCACCTTTTAAAAAAATCCAGAATAGAAAGCAATCTTTTATCAATTATTTCAAATCTTTGTTGATATACAACAGATGCTAAGTGTTTTTTGAGGGTGTAAACGGCAATATACGGACCGTATAAAGGTTCTGTTTATATGACTAACCGTATTTGAAGTTGTATATCGTTGCTTCTGTTATCACTGCATCAAGGGGAATATCCCACGGCATGACCGACAACAGAGGTTGTTTTTGAAACTCATGCGCCAAACCGACCAGCCTGGGGCCGCGTAGGTGGCTGCGCCTTCTTCGCATGGCGAATGTCCGGTCGTAATAGCCGCCTCCCATACCCAAACGGTTACCTTTATGGTCGAATGCGATCAGTGGCACAAAGACCAGATCCAATGTCCAGGGCATGACCAGTTGTCGATGTTTGAAGTTTGGTTCAGGTATGCCAAAGCGATTGTCGGTATAGCTTGTATCGGAAGTGCAGGGCGCGAACCATAGGCTCTTACTGGGTCTATCGCGCAACACGGGAAGGAAAACGGACTTTCCCGCCCGCTGAGCGAGCTGCATCAGGGGTGCCGGGTCCATCTCCCCCCGTACGGCAAAATAGAAGGCGATTCGCCGGCTATGCCTGAAGGGTGGGTAGCGGTTGGCGAGGCGAAGGGTCTGCCTGCTATGGAGTTTCAGTGTCTGTCGGCTCAATTGTTGCCGACTTGCCTTGATCTGGCGGCGGATCTGATGGGAATCCATTGTTAGAACAGGTTGTGATAAGAGACATCCCCCACCTGTGCCGTCGCGAACCTTTGTTCTTGAACCAGTGGGTTCAAGTGGGAACAACAGAGGCGCCTCAGGCTTTCCGCTAGGTTGCGGACATGCTCACTGGCACCGTCGTCATGTTCCCTGGGTAGATGTTAGGCTCAAGAAAATACCCTGGTTGCATACGTACACCGCAGGGGATGTCATACCTCTAGGCTAAACCTATTTCGATCAAAGTTCCAGTTGATTGGTGGTATTGAGGGCAATCTCGATCTTTTCCTGCAGATTTTTGATGCGGCGGGAGATGTTTTGTGAGCCGTCTTCCTTGTTTTGGCGGTTGACGAGCAGCTCATTGGCGATATTGAGCGCAACCATGACTGCGATCCGTTCGGTGCCGATGATGCGTCCGGTGTCCCTGATCTCGCGCATCTGGCCGTCGATAAAGGCTGCCGCTTGTAAAAGGGATTCTCGTTCTTCCGGCAGGCAGGAGATGCGGTACTCCTTGTCGAGTATGTTGACCGTCACCGGCAGTCGATCGCTATTCACTGGGGCGTTTCCATCGATTTCAATCGAGTGATCATGGCTTCAACGCGGGCCCGCGCCAGCTCGGTCTTTTCAATCAGCGCTGCGCGTTCCGCTACCAGGTTATCCTGTCTCACGCGCAGGGATTTATTCTCATCTTTGAGGTAGGAACAGGCTCTTATAAGCTCTTCTACCCGGATCTCAAGCTTGCGCAGGTCCAGATCTGCCGGATTTTGTGTCTCTTTTTCTGTCATGGCCATCAATATAGTGGTCAGATAGTGGTGGGTCAATCTCTAGATCTGCATGTTATGATCTATATTCAGGGTCTGTTAACACCCAGTATATTGTCACTCCCAAGGTCCCGTATTTGACCGGTCAGGTTGCAGGAGCGTTGTCTGTCAAGTCTACATGAGCGCCTGAGGGTATAGCTAGGCGAAAACAGCCTTGAACCTGAGTGTTGCCGCGGTATTTGCGTTACTCGACGTTGCTTGTCGCTGGTTTGTAGCAACCAAACCACACACCTGGTGTCTTGATTGACGTTTTTTTAGACACAATAGTGGCAATGGAAATGGTCTCAACAGCGCCCTCTCATAGAGGAATGAAGATGATAGAGAATAGCTCAATGCCCGATTATTCTCGCCTCGAAGGGGCGTTGAACTCAATCGGCCTTGCTGTCGGTGCCAGTGAGATTCATGGCGTTATCTGTGGCCTGGTATCCGCCGGCACCAGCCAAAGCCATGTGGATTGGATGGAGGCGTTGTTCGAGGATTGGCCCGAAGAGGATCTGTTGGCCCGTGAGGCCAGGGAATTGATCGGCCAACTCTACTTCGTTACCCGTGACCAGATCGGCAATGAGGATTTCAGCTTCATGCCCTTTCTCGCAGACGATTCGCAGCCGATCGCGGTGAGGGCCAAGGGATTGCGTGACTGGTGTGTAGGATATCTGTATGGATTGGGCTTGGCGGGCATCAGCGATCGGCAGCTCGAGGGTGACGCCAGGGAGGCGTTGCAGGATATCTCCCATTTCACCCGCCTCGACTATGAGTCCCTCGAATCGGGAGAGGCAACGGAACAGGCCTATGCCGAGCTGCAGGAGTTTTTGAAGGTTGTGACCTTGCTTGTCTGGGGGGAACTTGCGGATATTCGGGAGCATGGCCATGGTGAAGAGTGAATTCAGACGGCGTCGCCGCGAATTGATGCGGATGATGGGGCCGGGCAGTATCGCCATACTCCCTGCGGCACCCCAGCTGATCCGTAACAGGGATGTGCACTATCCATACCGGCCCGATAGCGATTTCTACTATTTGACCGGTTTTCCCGAGCCGGATGCGGTATTGGTTATGATTCCGGGAAGAAAACAGGCGGAGTACATTCTCTTCAACAGGGAGCGCGATCCGGTAAAGGAGCAATGGGAGGGTCCGATAGCGGGCCAGGAGGGTGCCTGCAGCGAATATGATGCGGATGACTCTTTCCCGATCGGCGACCTGGACGACATCCTGCCGCGCATGCTGGAGCAGTGTGAGCGGATCTTCTACATCATGGGCTGTGATGCAAAGTTCGACAAGCGACTGTCGGAGTGGATCAACGCCATTCGCTGTGAAGCGCGCAGCGGGGTTCAAGGGCCTGTCGAGATCATAGCCCTGGATCACTATCTGCATGAGATGCGGTTGTTCAAAAGCCGATCAGAACTGAAGGTGATGCGTCAGGCGGCAAGGATATCCGCCAAGGCCCATAAAAAGGTGATGCAGCTCTGTAAACCCGGGGTATGGGAGTATCAGCTAGAGGCCGAGTTTGTATGTGAGTGCACCCACCAGGGCGCCAAGTCCCAGGCCTATCCCCCCATCGTCGGCACCGGCGTGAATGCCTGCACACTGCACTACACCGAAAACGGGGATAAGCTGGGTGACAAGCAGATGTTGTTGATCGATGCCGGCTGCGAGGTTGACTATTACGCCTCGGACATCACCCGCACCTATCCGGTAAACGGCAGCTTCAGCGAACCGCAGCGGCAGTTATACGAGCTGGTTCTGGCGGCGCAGGAAGCGGCGATCGCCAAGGTCAAGCCGGGCAATCACTGGAACGATCCCCATGATGCCGCCGTGCGCACCATAACCAGGGGCCTGATCAAGCTGGGAATCCTCAAGGGGTCATTGGCCAAATTGATACGCGAGGAGAAGTACAAGGCCTTTTTTCCTCATCGCACCGGACACTGGATCGGTATGGATGTACACGATGTGGGTGACTACAAGGTGGATGGCGCCTGGCGTCTATTTGAACCGGGCATGGCGTTGACCATAGAACCCGGAGTATACATACCTGCCGCAACAAGGGGCGTGGCGAAAAAATGGTGGAATATAGGTATCCGCATCGAGGATGATGTGGTCGTAACCAAGGATGGTTGTGAAGTATTGACCAGGGATATTGCAAAATCAGTGGCGGAAATCGAAGCCATTATGGCGGCATGAGATGGCAGAGCGTTTTGATCTTCTGATCGCGGGCGGCGGCATGGTGGGCGTCAGTCTCGCCCGCGCGGTCAGCGGCCTGGGGTACAGGATCGGCGTCATTGAGGCATGGCCCCTCGATTCATCGGCCCAGCCGAGTTTCGACGACAGGGTGATTGCGCTCTCCTGGGGCAGCCGCGTGATCCTGGAGGCGATGGGGATCTGGCGCGCTGTCGAGAGGGCCGCCGAGCCGATACAGGATGTCCATATCTCAGATCGGGGCCATTTCGGATTTACCCGCCTGAATCATCACCAGGAGGGGGTTGCCGCCTTGGGGTACGTTGTCACCGCGCGGGCATTGGGCAAGGCCTTGATGGAGGATCTGGCGGAGCGTCAGGAGATCGAGCTGATCTGTCCCGCGAAACTAAAGAGTTTCAGCATATCCGACCAGGAGGTCGAGGTCCGGATCGAGCGGGGGGCTTCGGAGCAGCGGCTCTCCACCCGTTTGCTGGTGGCCGCGGACGGAGGCGATTCCCAGGTCAGGCAGTTTCTCTCCATACCCCTGAGAGAGAAGCCCTACGGCCAAACCGCGATCATCGCCAACCTGCGTTCGGAACAGCCGCACCGGGGCGTCGCCTATGAACGTTTTACCGACAGCGGTCCCCTGGCGCTGTTACCGATGCGGGAGGATCGCCTCTCCATGGTATGGACCGCAAGAGACAAGGAGGTGGCGGATCTGATGGCGCTTGGGGATGAGGCATTTCTCCTCGGGTTGCAGGATCGTTTCGGTTATCGGCTCGGTCGCTTGTATGCCTTGGGCAAAAGATCAGCCTATCCCCTGCGTTTGAGGCAGGCCGCAGAGCAGGTGCGCTCGCGGGTGGCCCTGATCGGAAATGCCGCGCATGCGATTCATCCGGTGACCGGCCAGGGATTCAATCTCGGCCTGCGGGATGTGGCCGTGCTTGCCGATCTGTTGTTCGATGCGGTGCAACGGGATCAGGATCCTGGCGATGACGCACTCCTGAAGGCCTATGCAAGCTGGCGCAAAAGGGATCAGAACAGTGTTGCCCTGATCACCGATACCCTGGCGCGGCTGTTCGCCAATCCGTTCGGTCCGCTGCGCCTGGTGCGCAACCTGGGCATGGTGGGGCTCGATCTTGCACCGAGCCTGAAGCATCTGGTGGCACGTCAATTCATGGGATTGAACGGACGTTTACCGAGACTGGCGCGGGGGGTGTCCCTTGACTGAGGCGAAAACCGAATACGACCTGGTGATCGTGGGCGGCGGCATGGTGGGGTCGGCATTGGCCTGCGCCCTGGCCGGTGTCGGCTTGCGTATCTGCATCCTCGAGGCGAGAGAGCCACAGCGCGGCTGGCCGTCGAGTGAGGTCGATCTTCGCGTCTCCGCGCTTACCCGCGCCTCGCAACGGATGCTGGAAAAGCTGCAGGTCTGGCCGCGAATGGCAGAGATGCGCATCAGTCCCTATACCGATATGGAGGTTTGGGATGCGGGAGGAAACGGCCGTATCCGTTTCAACGCGGCTGAAATCGGTGAACCCGACCTGGGCCACATCGTGGAAAATCGCGTCACCCAGCTGGCGCTATGGGAGCGGCTGGAGGCACTGCCCAACGTCACCCTGCGTTACCCCGCGGCTGTTGCAGAGTTGGTGTTGGATCAACGACCGACACTTCTGCTGCAGGACGGCGATCGATTGAGTGCAGAGCTGATCGTTGCCGCCGACGGCAGGGATTCGCAGTTGCGCGAGCTGGCCGACATCGGCACCAAGGGTTGGGATTACGATCAACACGCCATCGTGGCCACGGTCAAACCGACCCTGCACCATCAGCGGACGGCGAGGCAGCGTTTCATGCCCCTTGGGCCCCTGGCGCTGTTGCCCATCGACGACGGACGCTGCTCCATCGTCTGGTCGACATCGCCAACCCAGGCGGATGAGTTGATGGCGCTTTCCGATGCGATCTTCTGCGCGCGGCTGGGCGAGGCCAGCGAGCAGGTTCTCGGCGAGATCCTGGAAGTCGGACCCCGGGGCCTCTTCCCGCTGCGGCTCGGACATGCCGAGACCTATATCCGTCCGGGTTTCGTGCTCGTGGGCGACGCCGCGCATGCGATGCACCCCTTGGCGGGACAGGGGGTCAACCTCGGTTTCATGGATGCCATGACCCTGGCCGACGTGGTGATCGAGGCCCATGGCGCGGCCAGGGGGATCGGTTCCATGACGACCCTGAGACGCTATGAACGGGCGAGGAAGGGCCCCACCATGGCCATGCTTGGCGCCATGGATGCCTTCAAGCGAATATTCAGCAATGAGGTGATGCCCCTCAGACTGATGCGAAACCTTGGCCTGGACATTGCCGACCGCTCCGGATTCATCAAACATCAACTGATTCGCCGGGCGATGGGTATAGCCGGCGATCTGCCAACCCTCGCGCGGTGATGGCGGCAAGAGTGACGGGTTGCATGAGGTTTTTCGCAATTGGCAAGCGCCTGGAGGCAGGGTATAGTCTTCAATTCGATCCACCCCCGTGGGAGAGGCCGGTCCAAACCGGCGCCGAAGGCGCAATCCCGCCCGGAATCGCTCAGGCAAAAGGACCGTGGGGGGTAAGCCGTCTTGTGGGCGCCAGACTGCGAGAGGCTTAGGTCGACTCTGGAGAGTGGTGTCACAACACCCACCGAAGGGGCAGGCGCTCGATAACAGCGGGCACGGTTGGTCATCGTAGATAACCTCGTAACGATGCAAGCCTGCGGCAGCGCCAAACTCTCAGGTTTTGGACAGAGGGGCGGCGCGGGTGAGGATTCATCCGCGCCGCCCTTTTTACGTTTTGGACCGGGAGATGGTTATGAGTAAACAGACTGTTCTATATGATACCCACAAGGCCATGGGCGCACGCTTGGTCCCTTTTGGCGGTTGGGATATGCCGCTGCACTATGGCTCGCAGCTGGAGGAGCATCACCATGTGCGGCGGGACGCGGGCATGTTCGACGTTTCACACATGACCGTGGTCGATATCAAGGGCGCCGGCGTCAAGGCCTTGTTGAGATATCTGCTGGCCAATGATGTCGATAAGTTGAAGCAGCCGGGCAAGGCGCTCTATACCTGCATGCTTAACGAGGCGGGCGGCGTGGTTGACGATCTGATCGTCTACTATCTGGATGATCAGTGGTATCGACTGGTGGTGAATGCCGCTACCACGGAGAAGGATCTGGCCTGGCTGGAGAAGCGCTCCGCAAGCTATGATGCGGCGATAAAACCGCGACGCGATCTTGCCATGATTGCGGTGCAGGGGCCCAATGCACGCGCCAAGGCGCTGCCGCTGCTGTCATCCGAGCTGCAGCAGACGGGCGGTGAGCTGAAACCGTTCAACGCGGTTGCCGATGGCGACTGGTTCCTGGCCAGAACCGGCTATACCGGTGAAGACGGATTCGAAATCATCTTGCCGGGGGATCGGGCGGCAGAATTCTGGCGCCAACTGCACGCCGCGGGGGTTGAACCCTGTGGGCTCGGCGCCAGGGACACGCTGCGCCTGGAAGCGGGTATGAATCTTTACGGTTCCGACATGGACGAGGAGAGCTCTCCCCTGGAGTCGGGGCTCGGCTGGACCATCGCCTGGGAACCCCGGGAGCGCGATTTCGTCGGCCGTTCGGTGCTGGAACAGCAACGCAATGACGGGCGAAAACGACGTTTCGTCGGCCTGGTGTTGACCGGGCGTGGGGTGCTGCGCAACCATTTGAAGCTGTTTGATGGAGAGAAGGAGGTGGGCGAGATCACTTCCGGTGGCTACGCCCCGACCCTGGAGCGCTCCATCGCCTTTGCCAGGGTCCTGCCCGATACCGGTGAGACCTGTGACGTGGAGATGCGTGGAAAACGTGTCAAGGCGCAGCTGGTCAAGCCGCCGTTCGTACGCAACGGCAAGGCCGTCATCGACTTATAATCCGTAAGCATTCAACTTCTAGACAAATCTCCATGAAGGATAAAACTATGAACACGACACCTACTGATCGCCGTTATGCCAAGTCCCACGAATGGATAAAGGATGAAGGTGACGGCAGTTATACCATCGGCATCACCGACCATGCGCAGGAGCTGCTGGGTGACCTGGTATTCGTCGACCTGCCTGAAGTGGGCACTCAGGTCGAGGCCGGCGGTGACTGTGCCGTGGTCGAATCGGTTAAGGCCGCCTCCGATGTCTACAGTCCGGTGACAGGCGAGGTCATCGCGATCAATGAAGCCCTGGACGGCGCGCCCGAGACGATCAATGAGGATGCCTACGGTAGCGGCTGGATGTTCAAGGTCAAGCTGTCGGGCACAGGCGCCATGGATGATCTTCTCGATGCCGATGGCTACGAGGCGATGATCGCCGACGAGGACTGAGGCAGGATTCAGATCACTTCCCGGCGCCGAGAATCAGGGCTTCGCGGAGCCGCCGACTTTTGTTTTAGCAGACGAGACAGCTATGCCTTTCATCCCCCATACCGAAGACGATATAGAAGAGATGCTGGCCGCCATCGGGGTCGAGACTATCGATGCGCTATTTGACGAAATCCCCGATGAACTGCGCTGCGGAGAGCTGGATGACATACCCCCCGGAATGCCGGAGATGGAACTCGCCCGTCTCATGCAGGCGCGCGCCCGCGCCGACGGACAACCGCTCTGTTTCATCGGCGCCGGTGCCTACGATCACCATATCCCGGCGGCGGTCTGGGAGCTGACCACCCGGGGCGAGTTCTATACCGCCTATACCCCCTACCAGGCGGAAGCGAGTCAGGGTACGCTGCAACTGCTCTATGAGTATCAGTCGATGATGACCGCCCTCACCGCGATGGATGTCTCCAACGCCTCGCTCTACGATGGCGCATCCGCCCTGGCGGAAGCGGTGCTGATGGCGGTGAGGGCAAACCGCAAATCGAAGTCGAAGCGCATTCTCGTTCCCCGCAACCTCCATCCCGTCTATCGCAAGGTGACCCATACCATTGTGAGAAACCAGCAGATCGAGTTGGTGGAGGTGGCGTACGACAGCGCCAGCGGCGGGATCGACAGCACGGATCTGGATCGCCACAGCGGTGAGGACTATGCCGCCCTGATCATTCCCCAGCCCAATTTCTTCGGTGTCCTGGAGGCGGTGGACGAGTTGACGGACTGGGCCCATGCCAATGGGATGCTGGCCATCGCCGTGGTCAATCCGCTAGCCATGGCGGTGTTGAAACCCGCCGGGGAGTGGGGCGAGCAGGGAGCCGATATCTGTTGCGGCGAGGGCCAGCCGCTGGGCGCGCCCCTGGCTTCCGGCGGCCCCTATTTCGGTTTTCTCTGCAGCACCCAGAAACTGGTGCGCCAGATGCCGGGGCGGATCATCGGCAAGACCGTGGATCTGGATGGCAAGCCCGGCTATGCCCTGACCCTGCAGGCGAGGGAGCAGCATATCCGACGCTCCAAGGCGACCTCCAACATCTGCACCAATCAGGGCTTGATGGTGACCGCGGCTACCATCCATATGTCGCTGATGGGCAGCGAGGGGTTGCAGCGCGTCGCCGCCGCCAGCCACGCCAACGCCGCCGAGCTGACCCACGCCCTGACCTCACTGCCCGGGGTGGAGGGCCTGTTCGATGGGCCGGTGTTTCATGAACGGGTCGTGCGTCTGCCCATCGCCGCCAACAAGGCGCTGCGTGCACTGGCTGCGCACAATGTCCTGGGCGGCTTCGATTTGAGCGATGACTATCCGGAGCTGGGCGATGCGATCCTGGTGTGCGCCACCGAGTTGAGAAGCGAGAGCGACATAGAGAGCTACCGAAGCAAGCTTGAGCGGGTGATCGCGTCGCAGGTAGAGACACCCTGTCAGCTGAAACCCGACTGGTAAGGACAAGAGTATGATCTACGAAGGTTCACGTAAGGGGCGTAGGGCAACGGCCCAGGCGCCATTGGAGAAGGCAGAGTTGTCGTCCATACCCGCGGCGATGCTGCGCGATACTCAAGCTGGGCTCCCGGAGATATCCGAGATGCAGGCGGTCCGCCACTTCACCCGGCTGTCGCAGAAGAACTTCTCCATCGACACCCATTTCTATCCCCTGGGTTCCTGTACCATGAAGTACAATCCAAGGGCCTGCAATACCCTGGCGAGTCTGCCCGCCCTGCTCGCCAGGCACCCGCTGGCGCCGGAGACCCACAGCCAGGGCTTTATGGGCTGTCTCTATGAGCTGCAGGAGATCCTGAAAACGGTGACCGGCATGCATGCCGTCTCCCTCACCCCGGCGGCGGGGGCGCAAGGAGAGTTTGCCGGTGTCGCCATGATCCGCGCCTACCATGATGAAAGGGGTGACAGGGAGCGGAATGAGATCCTGGTGCCCGATGCGGCCCATGGCACCAATCCGGCATCCGCGGTGATGTGCGGCTACAAGACCCGGGAGATCCCCACCGCTGACGACGGCGACATCGATGTCGAGGCATTGAAGTCCGCGTTGGGTCCGCAGACCGCCGGCATCATGTTGACCAACCCGTCGACGGTGGGTGTGTTCGAGCGCCGCATCAAGGAGATTGCCGGACTGGTTCACGACGCCGGGGGGCTGCTCTACTACGATGGCGCCAACCTCAATGCGATACTCGGCAAGGTCCGGCCCGGCGATATGGGTTTCGATGTCATTCATATGAATCTGCATAAAACCTTCTCCACCCCCCATGGCGGCGGCGGTCCGGGGGCCGGACCGGTCGGGGTCAGTAAACGACTCGAACCCTATCTGCCGGTGCCCATGGTCGATTTCGACGGCAGCGACTACCTTTGGTTGACGGAACGGGATCGCCCGCAAACCATGGGGCGTCTCTCCGCCTTCGCCGGCAATGCCGGGGTGCTGCTGCGCGCCTATGTCTATGCCCGCCTGCTGGGCCGTGAGGGGATGCATCGGGTTGCCGAGTTTTCCACCCTCAACGCAAACTACCTGCTGAAGCGTTTGATGGATGCCGGTTTCGATGCCGCCTATCCCGATCGCCGCGCCAGTCACGAGTTCATTCTCACCCTCAAGCGACAGGCCAAGGAGCTGGGCGTCAACACCATGGATTTCGCCAAGCGTCTGCTCGACTATGGCGTGCATGCCCCCACCACCTACTTCCCCCTGCTGGTGCCCGAATGTCTGTTGGTGGAACCCACCGAGACAGAGGCGAAGGAGGAGCTCGACAACTTTGTCGAGATCATGAAGCGTATCAACCAGGAGGCGGAAACCCAGCCGGAAATGGTCAAACAGGCGCCCCATACCATGCCGGTGAGGCGGCTCGACGATGTGAGAGCGGCACGTGAGCTCGACCTGGCCTGGAGGGAAGATTGAACAGACGCTGTGTAAATGGGCTTCCTATGTCAGTTCGCAAATGAACGCAAATAAACGCTAATTCAAAAGGACAAGAGGTAACCATGTCGGCCCTGATCTGTGGTTCTTTCGCCTACGATACCATCATGGTCTTTAATGACCATTTCAAGCACCACATACTCCCGGAGCAGGTGCACATCCTGAACGTCTCCTTTCTGGTGCCCGATATGCGCAGGGAGTTTGGCGGTTGTGCCGGCAATATCGCTTATAATCTCAAGATCCTCGGTGGCGACGGCAAACCGGCGGGTACCGTGGGCGACGACTTCGCCCCCTATGCCAAATGGATGGATGAGTGCGGAATCAGTCGCGATCAGGTGCTCGAGGTGCCTGGCAGCTATACCGCGCAGGCCTATATCACCACCGACAAGGATGACAATCAGATCACCGCCTTTCACCCCGGCGCGATGAACCAGGCCCACCAGATCGATGTCTCAAAGATCAATGGCACCACCCTGGGCATGGTTTCTCCGGATGGCCGCCAGGGTATGATCGAGCATGCGACGCAATTCGCCGAGGCAGGTGTGCCCTTTATATTTGACCCCGGTCAAGGCATGCCCATGTTTGATGGCGATAGTCTGCTGGCGTTCAGTGAGCAGGCTGACTGGCTGGCCTTCAACGACTATGAAGCGATGTTGATGCAGGAGCGTACAGGGAAGAGCCTGAAACAGCTGGCGCAGATGGTCGAGGCCATCATCCTGACCCGTGGCGGCGAGGGATCCGAAATCATCACCAGGGACAAGGTCTATGCCATCCCCACCGCACCGGTCAAGGCGGTGGTGGATCCTACCGGATGCGGCGATGCCTATCGTGCGGGCATCTTGTACGGGCTCATGAACGATATAGACTGGGAAACCACGGGCCGAATCGCAGCCTTGATGGGCGCGATAAAGATAGAGCAGGCAGGTACACAGAACCACTTTGTATCGCCGGAGGAGTTCGGTCATCGTTTCGAGAAGGCGTTTGACTACAAATTTGATTAGAAATAAAAGCCATGTCTGGACATTTTAAAGAGAGCGATTTCGTCCCCCTCAATCTTGCCGTGCTGACCGTTTCCGACAGCCGCACGGAGGAGACCGACAAGTCGGGTCAGACCCTCAAGGAGCGTGCGCTGGAGGCCGGTCATCGGGTGGTCGAGAAGCGCATCGTACCCGATGACATCTACCAGATGCGGGCGGTGGTATCGGCCTGGATAGCCGATAGCGATGTGCACATCATCATCTCCACCGGCGGTACCGGCATTACCGGCCGCGACAGCACCCCGGAGGCGCTGCAGCCCTTGTTCGATAAGTCGATCGAGGGATTCGGCGAACTCTACCGTGCGATCTCGCTGCAGGAGATCGGCAGTTCATCGATTCAGTCCCGGGCTATCGCCGGTCTGGCCAACGGCACCCTGATATTCTGCCTCCCCGGCTCCACCGGGGCCTGCCGCACCGGGTGGGACAAGATCCTCAAGGCCCAGCTCGATATGCGCACCAGACCCTGCAATTTCGCGCAGATGTTTCCCCGTCTGCTGGAGAGTTGAAATGGATGATTGCGACGCTCGGCAGTCACAGCTCAAGCCGGTGGATGAGGCCCTGGCCTTCCTCCTTGCTCAGGTCAAGCCGATCTCCGGGCGGGAGCAGGCAGCCCTGGAAGAGGCATTGGGACGGGTACTGGCGGCGGCGGTCGAGAGTCAGGTTGACGTGCCGCCCTGGGACAACAGCGCCATGGATGGTTACGCGGTCAATAGCGGCGATCTCGACGCCGAAGGGGGCAGCTTGCACGTCGCCCAGCGGATAGCCGCCGGATCGGCCGGCGGCAGACTCGATCCGGGGACGGCGGCGCGCATCTTCACCGGCGCCCCCGTTCCCGCGGGTGCCGATGCCGTGGTCATCCAGGAGGTCTGCGAGGTCGACGGCGAACAGGTGGCGATCGAGGAAAGACCTGCAGCCGGCGCCAACATCCGCAGAGCGGGAGAGGATATCCTCCAAGGCGAGGAGATATTGTCGGCCGGGATCAGGCTCGATGCCCAACACCTGGGACTTGCCGCCTCGGTGGGTGTGGCCGAGCTGTCGGTCTATCGCCGACTCAAGGTCGCGGTCTTCTCCAGCGGCGACGAGTTGGTGATGCCGGGAGGAACCTTGCAGGCGGGCCAGATCTACAACTCCAACCAGTTCACACTGACAGGCCTGCTGCAGCGCATGGGCTGTGAAGTGATTCAACTCGGGATCGTGGAAGACAGTTTCGAGGCGACCTGCGAAGCGCTCTCCCGGGGTGCGGAGGAGGCCGACCTGGTGCTGGCCTCGGGCGGGGTGTCCGTGGGTGAGGAGGATCACGTCAAGCCGGCAGTGGAGCGCCTCGGTTCACTGGAGCTGTGGAAGATTGCCTCCCGTCCCGGCAAGCCCCTGGCTTTCGGCCATATCGGAGAGACCCCTTTCATGGGTGCGCCGGGAAATCCTGTCTCCCTGTTTGTCACCTTTTCCATCTTTACCAGGCCATTCATCCTGCGCATGCAGGGGATCGCCGGTGAGGTCCTGCCAACGCCGGTCAGGGTCATTGCGGGATTCGAAAAGGCCGCCACCGACAAACGCCAGGAGTATGCCCGCGGACGCCTGGAACGAGGTGATCAAGGGGAGGCGGTGGTCAGGCTCTACCCCAATCGTTCATCCGGTGTGCTGAGTTCCGTGGTGTGGGCAAACGGTCTTGTCGTACTGCCTCCGCTCACCGCCATCAAGCCCGGTGATGCGGTGGAGTTCATCCCCTTCAGCGAGTTGATGTCATGATTCAGGTCCTCTTTTTCGCCCGTTTTCGCGAGGAGCTGGGTGTCGAGTCTGAACAGATAGAGCTCAATGGCCCCTCCTCGATCGGCGATCTTCTGCGGATCCTGCGTGGCCGCGGCGAGGCCTGGGCCAGGCTCTTTGCCGAGGATCAACGGGTGATGATGGCGGTCAACCAGGAACTCGCGGATAAAAACACTCCCCTCAAGGCGGGGGATGAGGTTGCCTTCTTTCCGCCGGTGACCGGAGGCTGAGAGGTGGACAGCGTATCGATACGGGCAGAGCCCTTCGATCCGAACCGGGAGGTGGAACTGCTGCGGGGCAATGACCCGTCGATCGGCGCCCTGGTGACATTCATCGGCCTGATGCGCGACATCAACGAGGGTGACAGGATCGAACGTCTCTACCTCGAACACTATCCGGGGATGACCGAACGCGCCCTGCAGGAGATCGTCGATGAGGCGAACAGCCGCTGGGATATTCAGCATTGCAGGGTGGTCCATCGTGTGGGGGCGCTGCTGCCCACCGATCCGATCGTGCTGGTCGCGGTGGCGAGCCGCCATCGCAAAGAGGCCTTTCAGGCCTGCGAGTTCATCATCGACTATCTGAAGACCAGGGCCCCGTTCTGGAAAAAGGAGACCACCGCCGAGGGGGAACGCTGGGTGGATGCGCGGGAGAGCGATGATGCAGCCACCCTGGCGTGGGAAAAAAGTGACATTTAAGAACAAGGCACATCACCCAAGACAGCGCTCATCGGTCACTGCCGGCCTTAGCCAAGACTATCTGCGTCTATTTGCGGTTTTCTTTTTTTTCGCTTGTACCCGGTCGATCGGGTAAAGCCTGTTGAACATCAAGGAAGGTCCTGACCGGATGATTGGTCGGAAGGTTGCTGGTGGTGTGGGTTTTGGGGATTGATCAACCGGGATGCGCGGGTGCATCCCGGTTCGAAGTTGAGCTACTTCTTGTTCGAGTGGAGCAGGACCTGTTCGAAGATGTTTCTCTTGATGCGGCTGCGGATGGGCTCGGGCAGATTGTGCCACGCCTTTGCCACTTCGATCGCTTCGTCGTCCACTACCGAGGTGGTGGTTTCGCCGAACATCAACCAGGCCGGATTGACATCCAACACCTGGGCGATCTCATCGATCTTTCTTGGACGCAGGCTCTTGCCGTTCTCGATTTTCTGTATCACGGCCTGATTGGTGCCCGCGCGGAGCGCCAGCTCCTCCTGGGTCCAACCCCTTTCCCGTCTTTTCCTGCGTAGTCGAGAGCCTAGTGTATCCATTTCCCGCGGTATGTATGTTTCAAATTTTTGTGCGTGTACGTAGCTCATGGTCCTTCCCGTTAAGATGCTGATGTGGGTGTGCATCGTCTGTACCTGGTAGCGGCGCTGCGTTCAAAAACTTGACACTTTGTAGAAGTCCGTCATAGCGCTTGCGAAATAAATTCCAGTGTACGGGGGAAATGTGACCAAGTTCACACTATCCTATCACGGAAAAAATGTCGTGAAATTGCTGATTTACGATTTTCCGGCACATTGGCGAATGGAATTCCTGTGTTACCATGCACCCCCATGATGACCTATCCCGGAATCGATCCCACCCTGATTTCCATTGGGCCGGTGAGTATCCACTGGTATGGATTGATGTATGTTGTCGGTTTTCTGGGAGGCTGGTGGTTGGGCCGCCTGCGGGTGGGAAAACCGGGTATGGTATGGGACGCCAGGCAGGTGGACGACGTCGTTTTCTACATCGTCCTCGGTGTGGTGCTGGGCGGGCGCATCGGCTATATCCTGTTCTATAATCTCGACGCCTTTCTGGCCAACCCCCTTACTCTATTAAAGGTATGGGAGGGGGGGATGTCGTTTCATGGCGGGCTGTTGGGCGTGATCCTGGCAATGTGGTACTTTGCCCGCAGGCACGGCCGCAGTTTTTTTGAGGCGACCGATTTTATTGCGCCCCTGGTCACGGTCGGCCTGGGGGCCGGGCGCATCGGTAATTTCATCAACGCCGAGTTGTGGGGCGGGGTCACCGATCTGCCCTGGGGTATGCGTGTGCCCTGTGAGGTGGCGGCCGGTCTCTGTGCCCGGCTTGGCATGGCGCCGGATGCGGAGTACTCGCTCCCTGTCCACCCCAGCCAGCTGTACGAATCCTTCCTCGAGGGTTTGGTGCTGTTCCTCATCCTGTGGATCTTCTCCGCCAAGCCCAGGCCGAGGATGGCGGTTTCAGGTCTGTTTTTGATCTGTTACGGGGTGTTTCGATTTATGGTCGAGCTTGTGCGCATGCCCGATCAGCACATCGGTTATCTCGCATTTGACTGGCTGACCATGGGTCAGCTGTTGAGTCTGCCGATGATTCTATTTGGTATATTGCTGTTCTATCTGGCCTACCGACCGAAGGGCAGTCATGGCTAGCAGGTATTAGTAATGAGATTAGATGTTGTATGTGGCAAACCTCTGACCGCGCGTCGGGCAGCCAGGGCTCAAGCGGGGTGTTGACGGGATGAAACAGTATCACGACCTGATGCGGCATGTGCGCGATCAGGGGGTCGTCAAGGAGGACAGAACAGGTACCGGGACGCGCAGTGTGTTCGGTTATCAGATGCGTTTCGACCTGGATCAGGGTTTTCCGTTGTTGACCACCAAGCGCCTGCATCTGCGTTCCATCATCCATGAACTGCTATGGTTTCTGAAAGGTGACACCAACATAGGCTATCTCAGGGAAAACGGTGTCTCCATCTGGGATGAGTGGGCGGATGAGAATGGGGATCTGGGTCCGGTATACGGCTATCAGTGGCGCTCCTGGCCGGTTCCCGAGGGGGGGCACATCGACCAGATCAGCCATTTGATAACGCAGATCAGGGAGAATCCAGACTCGAGACGACTGATCGTCTCGGCCTGGAATCCGGCGCAGGTGGAGCATATGGCGCTGCCTCCCTGCCACTGCCTGTTTCAATTCTATGTCGCCGAGGGCAGGCTCTCCTGCCAGCTCTATCAGCGCAGTGCCGATATCTTTCTCGGGGTGCCTTTCAATATCGCCTCCTATGCGCTGTTGACCATGATGATTGCCCAGGTGACCGGCCTGGCCCCCGGCGAGTTTGTCCATACCTTCGGCGATGCCCACCTCTACAACAACCACCTGCAGCAGGCGGAGCTGCAGCTGAGCCGTGAACCCCGGAAGCTGCCGGTGATGAGAATCAATCCAGCGGTAAAGTCGATTTTCGACTTCCGCTTCGAGGATTTCGAGCTGGTCGATTACGACCCTCATCCCCATATCAAGGCACCGGTGGCAGTGTAGCCTGGCGAGCGAACATGAAGCCGCTGATATCCCTTATCGCCGCGGTGGCGAACAACGGAGTAATCGGGGTTGATAACAGCCTCCCCTGGCGCCTGCCCGCCGACCTGAAACACTTCAAATCGTTGACCATGGGCAAGCCCATCGTCATGGGGCGTCGCACCTGGGAATCGCTTCCCGGGGTTCTGCCGGGACGGCGCCATATCGTGGTCAGTCGCAATCGGGACTACCGGGCGGAGGGTTGCGAACTGGTGCACTCGGTGGATGAGGCGCTGCAGCTGGCCGGGGATGTGGAGGAGATCATGATTGTCGGCGGCGGCGGACTCTACCGCCAGATGCTGCCCAGGGCGGACCGCCTCTACTTGACCCTTGTGGAGGCCGATGTGGAGGGGGACGCCTGCTTTCCCGAAATCGATTGGCGCCAATGGCGCGAGGTGAGTCGCGAGTCCCATGCCGCCGATGAGCGCAACCTGTTCGCCTACTCCTTTGTCATATTGAATCGCATCAATCCCTGAGCTGGCAGGCGATCTGATAGGGTTTCGGCTGTTTGTGCCTGCGCAGGCGCAGCGCGGTGAGCTTGCCGCCCCACAGACAGCCGCTGTCGAGGCAGCAGACGTCGGCGTTCTGCCGGTAGCCCAGGGTCGACCAGTGCCCAAACAGAATGCGATCCCCCCTGGTCAGACGTCCCGGAGCCTCGAACCAGGGAATGGAGCCGTTGGTTTGGGTCCCTGGCGGTCCCTTGTCGAGCAGCGAGATGCGGCCATCCGGGGTGCAGTACCTCAGGCGCGTGAAGCAGTTGGTGATGAAGCGGAGCCGGTCCATCCCCGCGAGCTCCTCGGACCAGAGATCGGGGAGATTGCCATAGATGACCTTGCAGAACTTGGCAAACCTGGGACCCCGCAGCGCCTCTTCCAGCTCTCCTGCACAGGCCATCGCGGTAGCCAGGTCCCATTGCGGCGGCAGGCCGGCATGCACCAGGCTGTAGCCGCTTTTTTTGTGATGGATCATCATCGGTCTGTGGCGCAGCCATTCGATGATCTCCCGGCTATCAGGTGCCTCGATAACCTCCTTCAGGGTGCCGTATTTATTGCGGCTGCGATTGCCCTGGGAGAGCGCCAGCAGGTGGAGATCGTGATTGCCGAGCACGGTAACCGCCCGTGAGCCGAGTGACTTCACGAAACGAAGCACCTGCAGGGACTTGGGGCCGCGATTGACCAGGTCGCCGGCAAACCAGAGCTTGTCCTTGGAGGGGTCGAAGCGGATCGCCTCGAGCAGCCGCTGCAGCTCGTCATAGCATCCTTGAATGTCGCCGATGGCATAGATGGACATCAGAGCGCACCGAGCTGCTTAAGTTGCCCGTCGTGGGTTTTGGCCAGCAGGAGCTGGGCGCAGATGGCCCCTATCAACGCCAGGAACATATCGGTTTGGGTGTCCCAGGGATCGCCCTGGGTACCGAGGAAGGCGTCCGCGGCCTGCTCGCTGAGCAGTGCCACCCACCACTCGATCAATTCGTAGAATGCGCTGAATGCAAGGCAGAAACAGAGACAGAGAAAAAAGAGCCAGCGCCCCCGTTGCAAGGGCGAGCGTCGCAGCAGGATCTCGCGGGCCAGGATGGCCGGGACGAAACCCTGGGCGAAGTGGCCAACCCGGTCATAGTGGTTGCGCGACAGCTCAAGACTCTCTTTAAGCCAATTGAACAGGGGGACCTCCGCATAGGTGTAGTAACCGCCGATAATCAGAATCACGGCGTGCAGTGCAATCAGGCGGTAGGCGAGGATGGTCAGGGGAAACCCCTTACGGGTGTAGTAGAGGAGCGGCAGGGCGATCATCACAGGCAGGGTTTCCAAAAACCAGGTATAGCGGTCTGCAACCGGATCGATAGCGCTGAGAATCAGCAGCAGGGCGACGCCGCCACCCAACCAAAGCAATTCACTTTGCCTCTCAAGCACCATCGATCCTCTACTCTGGAGTTGGGTCTTCGATCAGTGAAACCTTACCGCCGCGCTCAATGGAGACTGCCCGGACGGGCGAGGGAGAAGGGCGGTATCTGGGCATCGAAATGGTTGCCCTGGCCGTCGACCATGTCGTAGCTCCCCTGCATGCTGCCCACCGGCGTGTCGAGAACGGTTCCGCTGGTATAGCGGAAGGTCTCACCCGGATTGAGCTGAGGCTGCTCGCCCACGACCCCTTCACCGCGCACCTCCTGCACCTTGCCGTTCGCATCCGTGATTATCCAGTGCCGATTCAACAGGCGCGCACTCGACTCGCCATCGTTACGAATGGTGATGGTGTAGGAGAAGACAAAACGATGTTCGCTCGGCATGGATTGGGACTCCACATAGCTGGTTTCAACCTGAACATCGATATGGTGTGTTGATCGTTTTTCCATATTTGAAGGTAGTCGCCCCGGTCTTGCGCGTTGTTAACTTCTATAGGGTGCAAGATAACTGAGGGGGTGCGGGTTGTGCAATGGGTTAAGAATTAAATGCCGGTGCCGATATTGGGGTTAACATGGCCATTTAGGATATCGACCCGTGAGAAGGCTTGGATTGACAACCCTGTTGCTGTTGTTTTTCGGCGCCGGCTGCCTGGCGGCAGAGCTGACGCCGCAGACCCGGGCACTGGTCGCCGCCGCCATGCTGGGCGAGGTCGAGCGGATAAACGATCTCCTGGCCCAGGGGGTCGATGCCAACAGCACCAACCCGTCGGGCCGCAGCGCCCTGCATATCGCCGCCTTCAACGGCAATCAGAAGACGGTCAAGGCGTTGCTCGCGGCGGGTGCGGATCCCAACCTGGCGGATGCCAGGGGGGTCACTCCCATCATGGAGGCCTCGGCATTCGGGCATCTCGAGATCGTGCGGCTTCTGTTGCTGCGAGGCGTCGAGGTGAATGCGGCCGACAAGGCCGGCAACACCGCCCTCGGACTCGCCAACCGGGGCAAGCATGGGGAGGTATCGGCACTGCTCACCGAGATGGGTGCGAAGGAGAGTGAAGAGAAGGATGCAAAATAGCGTCCCGTATCGCTTCGGATGGTTATTTATCAGTGTTTAGTAAGTAAAGGAATAAATTGACTGAAAACTGGACAACAACGTGAACAGGGTCTAAGTAAAGCTGGAGATCTACACGAATAATCTTTATTAAGTTATTGAATAGGCTTGTAAGGTAAATGAACAGACACTACCACCATCGCAAACCGGACTTCTTTGCCGTGGTCCTGGTGTTGGTCATGCTCGGATTTGGTCTGACATTGGCAGTACAGGTCAGTTTGGTTGACCGTAATCAGGTCGTGGAGAGCGAGGTCACCGAGACGATCCCCAAGGCGGGCTAACCGGAAAAAGCGGATCTAGAGGTAATAGACTGACCTTGTCATCAGTTTCGATGTCAGTTTCATCGCCGATTTGATCACTGCCGGCAGTACCGCGCCGCCAGCCTCGAGCGCCACCGTTGCGTGGTGTATCTCATCCTCTTTCATCTGTTCAAGTATGGCGATGCTCTTCCGGTCCTGGGCCGGGATGCGGCCTAGGTGATCATCCAGATGGGCCTCGACCTGGTGTTCGGTCTCGGCGACGAACCCCAGGCTCCACCTGTCCCCCGCCAGCCCGGCCGTGGCGCCGATGAGGAATGAACCGGCATACCAGATGGGATTGAGCAGGCTCTTCCTGTCGTCCAGCTCATCGAGGCGGTTCTCGCACCAGGCGAGGTGGTCGTTCTCCTCCTTTGCCGCGCGCTCCATGGAGTCGCGTATCGCCGGGAGTTTCGCGGTCAGCGCCTGGCCCTGGTAGAGGGCCTGGGCGCACACCTCGCCGGTATGGTTGATTCTCATCAGGCGCGCCGCCAGGTCCCGCTCGGCCTCGTCCATCTCCGCTTCTTCGACCCTCTCCGCGGGATTGGCCCGCTCGGTCACTTGGGGGCGCCCGAACAGGGTGCGCAGGGCCGTGTCGAATCCGATCAGCATCCGGTCGGCGCTATTCATTGTTCGCATGCTCATAACCAAACCATAGCGCTTTTGAACAGGGTGATACAACCGCGGCGTGCGTCCTTGTCGCTCAGCCGGGCCACTGCCGGTGGATCAGTTCCGCGGGATGCATGACCCGGGTATCGAGCCCGGCCTCTTCGAGCAGCTGGCGGAATTGCAGGGCGCAACCGGTGTTGCTGGTGATCAGGATATCCGCCCGGCTGGCAAGGAGCTGTTCGATCTTCGCCCTGCCCAGGCGCCTTGAGAGCTCCGGCTGGGTCAGCAGATAACTCCCGGCGGCGCCGCAACATAGACCGTTTTCCGCCAGGGGGATGATCTCCGCCTGGGGGATTTTTTGCAGCAGCGCGATCCCGCCGTCGCCATGGCAGCTGCAAGGGAGGTGAACCGCCACCCTGCCCGGATAGGGCTTCAGCGAGGGGATCCCCCCATCCAGCTGGGTGAGCAGTAGATCGGTGATGCCGACCACGGGGAGGTTGCTGGCCTGCTGTTCGCAAAGCTCGAGTTCGCAGGCGCTGGCCAGGGTGATCAGGGCCTGCGCCCGGCTCTTCGCCGTTTGCTTGCGATTTGTCTCGCAGTAGCGCTCCGCCTGTTCCTCGGCGCCGTTGTGCCGATGCATGGCGCCGCAGCAGCATTGGGTCTGCGGTATCTCCACCGCATAGCCGAGCCTGCGCAGCAGGGCCAGTCCCGCGTCGATCAGCGGCTGATCGACCTGGCTCGCGACGCAGCCGGTAAAGAGCTGCACCAGCCTGCCCTTGGGCTGATCGGCGGGGTAGAGCCCCGCGGGGAGGGCCGGTGTACCGGCAAGCTGCCTGCCCAGCGCCGGCAGGCGTTTATAGCACCGCGGCAGCAGCGTGGAGGCCCATCTGGCGATCTTGCCGCGGCGAAACGGGCGGTAGATGCGGCTGACCAGGGCCAGTCGCCTCGGCTCCGCCAATAGGGTGAGAAGCCAGCGCAGACCGGATCCGCCCGGTTTGCGTCTGGCGATCAGGTTGCGGCTGGCATCGAGGAGCAGGCCATACCTGACCCCGGACGGGCAGGCGGTCTCGCAGCTTCTGCAGCCGAGGCAGCGATCGAGGTGGATCTCGATGCCGGTCCCGGGGTCGATCTCCCCCGCCGCCAGGGCCTGCATCAGGCTGATGCGCCCACGGGGTGAGTCGGCCTCGTGGGCGAGGAGCCGGTAGGTCGGGCACTCGGGAAGGCAGAGGCCGCACTTTACACAGCGGTCCGCTTCGGTAAGCAGCTCTTCTGGGGTCACGTTACAGGTTGCGCGGGGCCGGAATTGATGAAACAGGCCCTATGATAACGGTTAATCGTCGTTGTATCATCGCCGTTGGGTAGTAACAGGCACCTTTTTCCAAAATAGAACAGTCGACCATGTCCTACTATCGTCACCACCTCTTCTTCTGCGTGAACGAGCGCAGCGACGGCCGTCCCTACTGCGCCCAGCACGGGGCACAGCGCATGCGTGACTACATGAAACAACGGGTCAAGGCCATGGGACTCTCCGGCCCGGGAGGGATCAGGATCAACACCGCGGGCTGTCTGGATCGCTGCGACCAGGGGCCGGTGCTGGTGGTCTACCCCGAGGCGGTATGGTATACATTCGTCGACCATGAAGACCTGGATGAGATCCTGCAATCCCATCTTCTCGAGGGCAGGGTGGTGGAGCGGCTGCTGCTCGATTGAATGGCGGCTGTCGATGATCTGTGAATCCTGTCGGGATTGCGCTGTTTGATGCTAAAGAGGCGGCGGGAGCTGCCGCTATCCTACTGACGCCCTGATTAGGGGGTTGGCGGCCGATTTTGCTTCCTTGCAAAAGCGTGAAGTGGTTTTGCATAGAGGAGAAAAATCAGCCAGGTGATTGCTTATAATCACTTGCAATACACGAGTGATTGTATACTATTAAGAAATTAGTCTAAGTTTCTACCCTTAATGGACTGTTTCCTATGGGATTTTGGAGTTTGCCATGTCAGGTTTAGCCCGCGTTCTAACCGCCCTGTTTCTGATGTTACTGCTCGTTGCCTGTGGAGGCGGCGACGCCGATACACCTTGGGATACAACCTCGACGGCGGATGGTGACACGATCGACGATGCAGGTACCGGTGGGGCCGATATCTTCATCGGCAGTGGTTCGGGAGCCGATTTCAGTGCCGGTACCCTGGATATCGCGGTGACCTCCCTGGCGGCCGGCGGTCAGACCACGGTCACGGCGACCCTCGCCGATTCCGCTGGCAATCTCTATCAGGATGAAGCGAGTGTCTCCTTCAACACCGATTGCTTCTCGACCTCGTTGGCCACTATCGATACCCCCGTAGAATCTGTCGGTGGGGTTGTGACCGCCACCTATGTGGCTGAGGGCTGTTCCGGTGCAGACATCGTGCGGGCAACGGTGACTGTCAATGGCGAAACGACCACCGCGACAGGCACCATCACGGTACAGCCCGCCGAGATTGGATCGCTGGAGTTTGTCTCTGCCGAGCCCTCCCTCATCGGCTTGCGCGGTGTCGGCCTGACCGAGGTCTCCCGGGTATCTTTCAGGGTGCTGGATCAGAATGGCAATGCGGTTCCTCAGCAAACGGTCAATTTCTCTTTGAGTACCGATGTCGGCGGAGCGAACATCCCAGCAGGGGCGGAGACCGCAGTCAGTGACTCCAACGGATTGGTCGGCACCGATGTCAAATCCGGTACCATTCCCACGGCGGTTCGCGTCACTGCCTCCCTGGCCTCCAATCCGCTGATCTCCAGCCAGTCGGACGGTTTGATTATCTCCACCGGTGTTTCCGATCAGAACAGCATGACCCTGGGGCCGGAGATATTCAATCCGGAAACCTGGGATATCAACGGAGTGGAAATTGCGTTAACGGTCCATGCCGCCGACCATTTCAATAATCCGGTACCCGACGGCGCCTCGGTCTATTTCACCACCGAGGGCGGTCAGATCCAGTCCCAATGCCAGATCGCAAACGGTACGTGCAGTGTCAACTGGACCAGTGCAAATCCACGACCGGATGAGAATGACGTGCCAGACGGCATGGCGGGGCGGCTCACGATCCTCGCCACCATGCTGGGGGAAGAGAGTTTCATCGACGCCAACGGCAACGGTGTTCTGGATGCAGGAGATCCCGCATTCTCTAATATTCCCGAGGCCTTCCGGGATGATAACGAGGACGGTGAGAAGCATCCCACCTACGAGGAGTTTGTGGATTTCAATACCAACGGTATCTATGACGATGCCGACAGCGATACCGACTACAACGGTGTACTCTGCTGTGACGCCGCAGCTGTGGCCACGGCGGAAGCGGCAGTGGCGCAGGGTGAGGATCCTGGCGTCTGCTTCGGTGTCACACCCACCACCTCACCTGTCTGCAGCAGCGAGAAGAACATCAGTGTGCGCCAACAAACCGTCATGATCATGGCTGAGAGTTATCCCACGATTACACTTGTTAGCGGCACAGTGGCAGCAGGCAATGTAGTGACATTCGAAATAGTGGGTGAGAGAAACGGTCAGATCATGCCTGCGGGAACCAGCATCACGGCTGAGCTCGAAGATGGCAGCATCGATGAGTCCTATACGGTGCCGAACAGCAAATTCAATGCCCGACTGGGCGATCGGAATGGGTTCGATGAGTTCTGGTTCGCCATACCAGGCGATGGGGTTCCTCCATTGACGGTTATTGTTACCACGCCAGGTGGTATTGAGAACCGGGATATTTTTTAGAATTTTGAAAGTGATGGTTCATGCCGATCCCGGCATAATCAGAGCACGACAACAGGTAATAGGGTCTTCTATTGTCTTCAGTTGAACTACAGGGATGTAGGAAACGTCAAGCCATGCCTTCTCATCTGCGGGTAGCATTTAGGATTCACTCTCCCGCAGAGTCTCTTTGCTAACGCCAGCTTTCATTGCTTAAGTAATCTATTAATTGGATTACAGTGCAAAGATAGAATGATCATAAACACCGTGCGTCCACTCTTCAACGGGTGGCGTTGCGTGGGATGTCAGTGATCTGTTTTATTCCCAGGGATTTGTGAGTTAAATAATGGTAAATCCCGTTCGCTTCGGCTTGACGCCCCTCCATCCCACAGCCACAATGCCCCGATCCTCAACCATCGACAGGGACTCCCGTTAAAAAGGCTACAGTGAACAGTCAGGCACCACTGGTCAAAATCCGCGATCTCCACTTTTCCCATGGCGACAGGGTGATATTCGATGGGGTCGATATCGACATCCCCCAGGGCAGGGTGACCGCCATCATGGGGCCCAGCGGCACCGGCAAGACCACCCTGCTGAAGCTGATCGGCGGTCAGCTGCGGCCCAGCAAGGGGACGATCCTGGTGGATGGGGAGGACGTGCACAGGCTCTCCCGCAAGGCCCTCTATAGGCTGCGCATGCGTATGGGGATGCTGTTTCAGAGCGGCGCGCTGCTGACCGATCTCAAGGTCTACGACAACGTCGCCTATCCCCTGCGCGAGCATACCAACCTGCCGGAATCGATGATCCGGCGCCTGGTGCTGATGAAGCTGGAGGCGGTGGGCTTGCGCGGCGCCCGGGGGCTGATGCCCGCCGAGCTCTCCGGCGGCATGGCGCGCCGGGTCGCCTTGGCCCGGGCCATCGCCCTCGACCCGATGATGGTGATGTACGACGAGCCCTTCACCGGACAGGATCCGATCTCCATGGGGGTCCTGGCGCAGCTGGTGCGGCGCCTCAACGACGCGGCGCGGCTCACCAGCATCCTGGTCTCCCACGATGTGGAGGAGACCGCCGGGATCTCCGATCTGATCTATGTGCTCTCCGGGGGCAAGGTGATCGAATCGGGCACGCCGCAGGCCCTGGGCGTCTCCCGGTCCCCCGCGGTAAAACAGTTCATGGGCGGCTTGCCCGATGGTCCGGTGGGCTTTCACTACAGCGCGCCGACCCTGAGCGACGATCTGTTGACCATGCGGGGGGCGAGCTGATGCTCGATGCCCTGGCCCGCTTTGGCCGTCAGGGACTGGCGGCGCTGGAGCGCCTCGGACGCGGCCACCTGCTGCTGGTGCAGATCCTGGCGGGTCTGACCAGCCTGCTGCCCCGGCTGGGGCTGCTGGTCGCCCAGCTCCACAGCATCGGCGTGCTGACCACCACGATTATCGTCGTATCGGGCCTGTTTGTCGGCATGGTGCTCGGCCTGCAGGGCTACTACGTACTCTCCCAGTTCGCCGCCGAGGACAGCCTCGGGGTGATGGTCGCCGCCTCCCTGGTGCGGGAGCTGGGCCCGGTGGTCACCGCCCTGCTCTTTGCCGGACGCGCCGGCTCCGCCCTCACCGCGGAGATCGGCCTGATGAAGGCCACCGAGCAGCTCTCCGGCCTGGAGATGATGGCGGTCGATCCGATTCGTCGCATCCTCTCGCCGCGATTCTATGCCGGATTCATATCCATGCCGCTGCTGGCGGCGCTGTTCAGCGCCGTGGGCATCATCGGCGGCTATTTCGTCAGCGTCGGACTGCTGGGGGTCGACGAGGGGGCCTTCTGGAGCCAGATG
Source organism: gamma proteobacterium symbiont of Ctena orbiculata (assembly GCA_003058495.1). Lineage (GTDB taxonomy): Bacteria > Pseudomonadota > Gammaproteobacteria > Chromatiales > Chromatiaceae > Thiodiazotropha. Next base: position 103,554 of record QBVC01000006.1, read on the forward strand.
CAGGCCAAGATCGACTGGAACGAGGATGTGGTGAACGGGATTATCAAGAGCTTGGTTTTCGGCTTCGTCTGCACCTGGATAGCCCTGTTTCAGGGCTACGACACCATCCCCACCTCTGCCGGTGTCAGCCAATCGACCACCCGCACCGTGGTCCATTCCGCCCTCGCGGTTCTGGTGCTGGATTTCGTTCTGACCGCACTGATGTTCGGAGATTAGTCATGAATACTAGAGGTTTGGAAATCAGCGTCGGCGCCTTCATGGCGGCCGGACTGGTCGCGCTGTTCTTTCTCGCCATGCAGGTCAGCAACCTGGCCAGCATCACCGCCAGCGAAGGCTATGAAGTGACGGCCCGGTTCGACAATATCGGCGGGCTGAAGGTGAGATCGCCCGTCTCCATGGCGGGGGTGCGCATTGGTCGGGTGGTGAATATCGGTTATGATCAGCAGAGCTACGAGGCGGTGGTTACCATGTCCATCGATCCGGCCTATAATCAGATTCCGGATGACAGCATCGCCAAGATCTATACCTCGGGGCTGTTGGGGGAGCAGTATATCGGTCTCGATCCCGGCGGCAGCCTGGAGAGCCTGGAGCAGGGCAGTGAAGTGATGTTGACCCAGTCCGCGCTGGTATTGGAGGAGATCGTCGGTCAGTTTCTCTTCAGCAAGGCGGAAGAGAACGCAATCAAGGATGAACTATAGGCTATGACTATTACCAAAGTTGAACGGGATGGGGCGTTCCGTTTCCATGTTCAGGGAGATATGACATTCTCCAGCGTCAAGGATCTACTGCAGCGTTCCACGGAGCTCTTCTCGTCCGTGGATGAGCTGGAAGTCGATCTCTCCCAGGTGGATCATGCCGACAGTGCGGGCCTGGCGCTGGTGCTGGAGTGGATGGCGCAGGCGGGAGAGCGAAACGCCAAGATCGTATTCACCGGCATCCCGGAGTCGATGATCTCAATCGCCCGTCTGTGCCAGGTGGAGTCGCTGTTGGACGGGTGCAGCTGAGCCTCCAAAATAGGAACGAAGTGGAACAGCCGTTGTTTTTTTATATAATTAGGTCTTGAAAAAAGATCAATTTTGGGATTGAATAATCAGTCCTATCCAGATGCCCCCCTCGATTTGTCTTGAAAGCTTGTCTCACGGTGCCGTTCTGGATTCATAACGAGATATTAATAAAGCGGAATGATTCAGCTCTGCAATCCCCGATCATTCAGTTGGAGATCCTCGATCTATGAGTGAGCAGATTGTTCATGTAACGGATGATTCATTTGAATCGGAAGTGCTTCAGTCGACTCAGCCGGTGCTGATCGACTATTGGGCCGAATGGTGCGGTCCGTGCAAGATGATTGCGCCGGTGCTTGATGATATTGCCAATGAGTATGACGGCAAACTGAAGGTCGTTAAGTTGAATATTGATGAGAATCCCAATACACCACCCCGCTACGGCATCCGTGGAATTCCCACGCTGATGCTGTTCAAAGATGGTGAAGTCGAGGCAACGAAAGTGGGCGCTGTCTCAAAATCTCAACTCGTAGCATTTATCGATAGTAACCTGTAAACAATCTCAGGCGCCGGGCGTACCGTCGCTGTCTGCCGAACACAGTCCGCCGTAGACCACCTCGTTTCGTTCTGGTAGGGCCTGAATAGCGAATCAACCATTAACCCCATATTGCCCCCAGTGTGGCCTGTCTCCTTTCCAACCATTTTCCCAGAAAAAACAATCCTGAATCACTATGAACCTGACTGAACTGAAGAAAAAGCCAGTATCCGACCTGGCAGACCTCGCCAACGAGATGAAAATCGAGGGCATGGCACGGACCCGCAAGCAGGATCTGATATTCGCTATTCTCAAAGCGCACGCGAAAAAAGGGGAAAGTATATTCGGCGATGGGGTGCTGGAAATTCTGCAGGATGGATTCGGCTTTCTGCGTTCCGCCGACAGCTCCTACCTTGCGGGGCCCGATGACATCTACGTCTCCCCGAGCCAGATCCGGCGTTTCAGCCTGCGTACCGGCGATACCATTTCCGGCAAGATCCGCCCGCCCAAGGATGGCGAACGCTACTTCGCGCTGCTCAAGGTCGACGAGATCAACTACGACAAGCCGGAAAACGCCAAGAGCAAGATCCTGTTCGAGAACTTCACGCCGCTGTTCGCCAACAAGCGCTTTCATCTGGAGATAGGCAACGGCAGCACGGAGGACATTACCGCGCGCACCATCGATCTCTGCGCCCCGATCGGCAAGGGACAGCGAGGCCTCATCGTCTCGCCGCCGAAGGCGGGTAAGACGATGATGCTGCAGAACATCGCCCAGTCGATCACCCACAACCATCCGGAGTGCTACGTCATCGTGCTGCTG
>QBVC01000028.1 GCA_003058495.1 gamma proteobacterium symbiont of Ctena orbiculata
CTGAAATCACAGAGATCTTTCTCGGTCTTGATGCTTTTTGCCGCTTGCGCGGCCAGGGCCTGCAGTTCCTTCTTGTTCATATGCCTATCTCCCTTCAGAGGTTAATGATAGGCAGATACACAATCTAATTTACAGTCCCATTATTAAAGCTTTGTCCTGTTTATTTCCAGGGATACCTCTCATCGTAGTCGTTCCATAATTCGCCCCTCAACACCCAATTTTTTCTGTTCTTTCCATGTGGGAAGGATCCATGTAAATATTTTGACTAAATAGATGATAATCATCCAGAAGTGTGGAGTTACCTCAACTTCGAATTTTTGGAAGGGCTCGTCTGGATCATCTACTGCGACGCCAAGATTATCAGAACTAACTTCAATATCTAGATCATAAGTTCCAGAATTAACTGGGGCTCTTACTGTCCAAGTTGTTGTTAATGGTGAATTCCAATTAACATTCCCAACGTTTTGGGGATTTGCACCTGAAACGATAGAAAAACCAGGAGGAAGCACTAGAGTTGCCTGAACATTTGTCGCGATTGTATGGTCAACGTCTTCCCGGTTATTTATGGACGCTTCCACTTGAAAGGTATTACCTACAGTAATTGAACCTGTAGGCGACTTATTAGCGGTTACCAGGATAGGTGCCAAGCGGATTCTATTGAGGCAACTCAAATTATAGGTAATGACGATAGGATACCAAGGGCTGGCCTCGGCCTCGGCAAGATTATGGGCATTGGCTAGGTGCAATCCCTGCGCCAGGTAATGCAATAAACTCTCTTCATAAGTCCAGGCACACATATATTCATCAAAGCCGATGAACACATCTGAACCCTGGCTGATAAAGGTGTCTTTGAAATCCTGACCAGTTCCATCATGGCCACTTTGACAGGTGTCAAGAAATACAAAACGAAGATTGTTAGCCGGAACTTCATCCGGGGTAAAGGCTTGTTCGTCTGCCGACCCTTGGTAGGCAATGTTCATCTTCTCGGCTGTGGCAGTAACATCACCATGTCCTTCCACTATGAAATACCTGCCACTTGCTATTGAGTTCGAGACGGTCCCCTCGAGAAATCCAGTAGCATTGTTAGAATAGTTAGAGGCGCTGGCATCGAACTTAATCATATCAAAGAAGGGAGTCCAAATATTGTCTATATGGGACCCCATGTGTGTATCACCTGGGGCATCAATCCCATATAACTCGGGGGAATGCAAATGACACATGTACCCACCCAGGATATTCCCATTTGCAGCATCAATCCAAACATCCATTACATGTTTCTGCTCCCGTTCGAATCTAAGGATCCAGGATAAGGCTTGGTTGTCACTCCATTCCCAAACTTGCCTATTGAATAATTTGTTGGGGTAAACAACAGATAGGCTGCTATCCACAAGCTGTAGATCTTGGGTTTCATGTATGACTTCATTGGCACGGTTTAGCGCTTCTTGTGCTGACAAACTAGAACTTAAATCTACCTGAACAGGATGCTCCACTTTTGAAAAGGACAACACATTTGCCTTTTCAGTAGCATTTACCTCGATCATGATGAAATCTGGCATTATCGTCACGCCATTTTCCTGATGCTGCCATACGAATCTCCACCTTTTCCAGGGGCCAAGAGAGACTATCCTAGAACTTTTAAGCTCAAACGAAGCTGGCACAGAAACTCCTTTTAGCCTCAAGAATTCCATACAAGTAGATTTAGCCTGATCTTCTGAAATGCTTACTTCAGTGGCTTCATCCTCGTTTCTAGGGCAAAGTAAGAAAAATTTCACTGCCTCCAGGGTTACCGCGTCAACCCCAACTAATACTTGTGCGCCAGTATCATCAAGCCCCAAAACATTTACATTTTTGGTATGACTAGCCGTTACCTTTGGAAATGTCACGTTCTGAATAGTTGTTATACTCCCAAACTCCTTTGCCTTTTTTAGTATCTTGTATCGTCTCTCAGGCTCAAGGCTGGCTAACGCCTTCCATTCAGATTTAGAGCTACTAATTAATACCCCGGCAATGATCAATAGCGTTATTCCAGCAATGACAAGAATAGTCCCGATGACACCAAGGCTTGTCATTATCAACATCAATATCCCAGCTATAATAAAAAGCCATCCTAAAATGGCTAATAAGGCTATCGCAGCTTTAATAATCATAGTGTTTTCTCCTTAACCTAACGAGCCTGTCGAAAAAGTTGCTTTAGAGAAACAGATATCTTGCTGTTCGAATTTAGATAGTACTCAATCATTATTTCTTTACAGATATAGTCATATCTTACAATACAGGATTCGGGTACCGGATTCGGGGGATTCGGGGACACCTGTTGATTTCCATATCTAAACAACTTTGTTAAGCCATGACCAGTCGATAACTACTCAATGCCGCACACTGTCCACGGTGCCAATTTTTTTCCTGCGTTTGGGCAAAGGCTTTGATTCGATCGATCGCACCCACTACCGAGAAATAATTTCGATTATAGTGTTTGACACTTTTTAACCAGGCATCCGAATTCAAACCAACCCTCTCCAAGATTGGTGCGAGGTCATTGGGTATCGCACCTCTTTTGTCTTCTCGTATGGCTCGTCCTGTCCAATCTACCAGACGCAGGTAGTCATCAAGCTTAAAATCAATATGTTTTGTTGGTTTAGTATCTCTCGCTATTTTTAGTGGATGGAGTTTTGCTGGCTGTTGTCTTCGTGACTGCTTGGCTTTGCGGCTGTTCTGCCGCTCGGCATAGGCTTTGATACGTTCTTGGATCGAGGTAAAATCTGATTGTTCAGGTGTCTTTGCCAATCCGGCTCGTATGGGATTGAGATCCACATAGCTCATGCAGATCAGGAGCGCACCTTCGTCCAGCAGGGCCTGGCTCTTGAATCGCCCCTCCCAAAACCTGCCTTTGCACTGATCCTCCGCATTGGCATGCTGTGCAAGGTTTTCATTCATGCAACGCATGAACCAGCTGATGTCATAGAGGCGCAATCGCCACTTTTCAATCAACTCCGAGAGTGCCAACCATTCCGCTTTGCTCATCACCTCACCAGTCAGATAGCGATCTGCCAACATATGGCCTTTGTATAGCCGCATCCAATGTTCTATTACTTGTCTATCCGTCCACCCTTTGGCCTTGTCTACGTCTACATGTAGTACGACATGATAGTGATTGGACATGATGGCATAGGCGCAGACGTCGATGGCGAAAATATCCACCAATTTCCATAGCCGATCCAGTACCCATTGCCGCCGATGCTCAAAGCTTTGACCGGTATAGGGATCTGCTCCGCACAGCCAGGCGCGGCGCACACAGCGGGAGATGCAGTGGTAGTAGGGGGTAGCTTCCAAGCTGATTAGGGTTTCTCGTGCACGTGTCATCACAACCTCCTTGTTGTTTCTGATGAGTTATAACAACGCTATCTTATCCTGGAAGTGAGGGCAATATTTTTTCGGGTGTCCCCATATACCCATATACCCCCATATACCTCTAAAAGGTGATGACTATTACAGAGATACTAAGCAATAGAGATAGATGTTGTTTTCCATTCATCACCTTACCTTGTAACGCTTAATATGGCTTAAGTAGGCGGCACAAATATTGAGTCGTGCTGTGAAAAAAAATGAGGAGGAGAGTAGATCCATATCTGCGCATATCCATATCTCTAATTGGCTGGTCCCTATAAATTCCTAAGATGAGGTTTAGCTGAATACTATAAATGCATCACCAACTATCTCCAAATACTTGGAATCCGTATCGCTTTTTCATTTCGTCACGCGGCATTCTTACACAGTTAGAATATGTTTCCTGCAGTCGTTACCCTGATCGTTTTTGACCAATGAGAAGCAGATTGTCATCTTCCCTACAATTAGCCCTTTGATGACATTCAATACGAATACGAGACAGGGATAACATACTGTAATATCAAGCAAAAAACTCATGGCACAGGGTTTGCTAATACTCTCCTATCAAGGAGACAAACATGCAGCAACCGACAACCAACGCCACCATCAACGACACCACCCTGAGGGATGGGGAGCAGTCCGCCGGGGTCTCTTTCACCCTGCAGGAGAAGCTTGCCATTGCCCGCTCCCTTGACGAGCTGGGGGTGCCGGAGCTTGAGGTCGGTATTCCGGCCATGGGCGAGGAGGAGCGGGAGGCGATACGTGCCGTCGCCGCCAGCGTGGACAACGCCCGCTTGATGGTCTGGTGCCGGATGCACAGCGAGGATATCGGTCTTTGCGGCGATCTCGGTGTGCAGATGGTCGATCTCTCGATGCCGGTTTCGGATCAGCAGATCGGCAAGAAGCTGGGACGTTCCCGTGAATGGGTGCTTGCTCAGATCGCCCCCTGCGTGGCCGAGGCCCATGAGCTCGGGCTGGAGGTCTGCGTCGGGGGCGAGGATTCCTCGCGGGCCGATCCTGCGTTTCTCTGGCAGGTGGTCGAGGCGGCGGAGCGGGCCGGGGCGCGGCGTTTCCGCTTTGCCGATACGGTGGGCATCATGGAGCCGTTCCAGGTATACGATGCGATCCGCGACCTGCGGGCGATGAGCGACATCGAGATCGAGATGCACGCCCACGACGACCTCGGGCTGGCCACCGCCAACACCCTGGCCGCGATTCGCGGCGGGGCGACCCATGCCAACACCACGGTGCACGGGCTCGGCGAGCGGGCCGGGAATGCGCCGCTGGAGGAGGTGGTGATGGGGCTGCGCCGCTTCCACGATCAGGGCCAAGAGATCGATATGACCCGTTATTCACTGCTCTCCAGGCTGGTGGAGCGTGCCTCCGGGCGCAGCGTCGGCTGGCAGAAGAGCCTGGTGGGTGCCGGGGTCTTCACCCATGAGGCGGGGATCCACGTGGACGGCTTGATGAAGGACCGCCGCAACTATCAGGGTGTGGATCCCGCCGAGCTGGGCCGCGATCACGAGTTCGTGCTCGGCAAGCACTCGGGCAGCCATGCGGTGATCCAGGCCTATGCCGACATGGGCATGGCGCTGAGCCGGGCGCAGGCGGAGTCCCTGCTGCTCCTCGTCCGGCGCCACGCGGTGGAGAACAAACGCCCCCCGGCGGCGAGGGACCTGCGCCGCTTCTATCTGGAGATCTACAGCGGGAACCGGGAATGGATGCGTCAATGATGAACAATGAGGCGGTAGTGGAAATCGAGCGCCCGGAAAAATCCCTCTCTCTCTGGCGGCTGGTCGGCGAGGATATCCGCTGTGTCTTCGAACGCGATCCGGCGGCGCGCACCCGCTTCGAGATCATGACCACCTATCCGGGGGTCCACGCCATCCTGCTCTATCGCATGGCCAACAGGCTCTGGCGCCGGGGCCGGCGCTATCTGCCCCGGCTGATTGCCTACATCGGCCGGATCTGGACCGGCATCGATATCCATCCCGGCGCCACCATCGGCCGCCGCTTCTTCATCGACCACGGCGCCGGGGTGGTGATCGGCGAGACCGCCGTGGTGGGGGACGACGTCACCCTCTACCACGGCGTCACCCTCGGCGGCGTCTCCTGGAACAAGGGCAAGCGCCATCCCACCCTGGGGGACAGGGTGGTGGTGGGCGCCGGCGCCAAGATCCTCGGGCCCATCGAGATCGGTGACCAGGCGCGGGTCGGGGCCAACTCGGTGGTGATCACCCCGGTGCCGGCGGGCAAGACCGTGGTGGGCATCCCGGGCAAGGTGGTGACCCCGAGCCGCGGCATGACCGACGGCATCCACGGGATCGATCTCAACCACCATCTGATACCCGACCCGGTGGCCGACGCCATCGGCTGTCTGCTGGAGCGCATCCGCCTGCTGGAGCAGGAGGTGGGGGTCCACGGCTGCATCCCCGGCGGCGAGCTGCCGGAGGATGAGTGCAACCGCTGCGATGCCAGGCTGGTCTGCGAGCCGCCTCGCCCTGAAACCCGGGAGGCGGACCGATCATGAGCATCGATCTGCTGGCCTTCGACAGCGAAGAGCTCTACTTCGACGAGGCGATCGACGAGGAGGCGAAACAGTGCCTGCAGCGGGCCTCGGAGGAGTACGGCACGGATGCGGCGGAGGGCGCGCTGTTGCGGGCCTATCTCCTCGAGCCGGAGCACCCGATGGTGCTGGTCGCCCTCTACCGCTTCTACTACTACCAGCACCGGCTCAAGGAGTCCCTGCTGGTGGCGGAGCGGGTGTTGAAGGTGATCGGCAGGCGCCTGGATCTGCCCGAGGATTGGCGCCAGCTCACCGAGCCGGGGATCGGCAGCGGGGTGATGATCTCCATGACCATGATCCGCTTCTATATGCTGGCGCTGAAGGGCGCCGGTTATCTCGAATTGCGCCTCGGCCGCTATCAGCCGGCCCTCGAGCGGCTGCAGAAGGTGGCGGAACTCGACGCCAAGGACCGCCTGGGTGCCCAGGCCTTGCTCGAAGTGGCGAAAAACGCCATCGGAAATGAAACCGGATTGGCAACCCATTAACCGAACCAGGAGAGACGATGATGAACGAGAGCGAGTTCGACCTCGATATGGATGAGCTCAGCAGTGCCGAGGACTTTCTCGACTACTTCGGCATTGCCTACGACCCGTCGGTGGTCCATGTGAATCGCCTGCACATCCTGCAGCGCTTTCACGACTATCTCGACGGGGTCGAGGAGATGCCCGGGAGCGATGAGGAGAAACATGCCCTCTATGCCGGCATGCTCGACAGCGCCTATCACGACTTCGTCACGTCGGACGCGCTGACCGAGAAGGTGTTCAAGGTCTTTCATATGCATGAGCCGGTCAGCGTCAAGGTGCCGTTGCCCGATCTGACCCGGCAGGTGGAAACCGTTGCGCCCAAAGTTTGAATATGGCGAGCAGGTGCGGGTGGTGCGCAACCTGCGCAACGACGGCACCTACCCCGGCGAGGCCACCGGGCGCCTGCTGGTGCGCCGGGGCAGCGTCGGCTTCGTCCGCGATGTCGGCACCTTTCTCCAGGACCAGCTGATCTACTCGGTCGATTTTCTCGATGCCAACCGCCGCGTCGGCTGCCGGGAACAGGAGCTGCAGCCGGCCTCCGATCCCTGGATTCCGACCCGGTTCGAATTCAGGGACAAGGTGACCCCCAGGCTCACCCTGGCGATTCAGGGCGAGGTCATCGCCAGGCCGGGGGATGCCGCCGAGATCGAAAAGGTGTTGCGGGACCATCCCGGCGGACCCGCCTACCATCTCCGGGTCAACGGGCGGACCCTGCAGGTGCCCGAGTCGGCCCTGGCGTTTCTCTCCCCGGAGTACGAGGAGGGATCATGACCTTGGCCGAGCGCCTGGAAACGGATCCGGAGTTCAACTATCACATGCTGCGCAGCGCGCTCAAGGATTATCAGAAGAACCTGAGCCAGCTCGAGGCAGCGGAGTACCGGCAGGTCCATCGCAAGGCGAGCAGGAGTTACGAACTCGAATCGCTGGTCATCGCTTCGCCGGAGGCGAACGGGGTGATCGTCACCGAGCAGCAGCTCGATAGCTCGGTCAACGCGGTGAGCGCGCGCTATCCAAGCCGGGACGAGTTTCTCGAGGATCTCGATTGCAACGGCCTGGATGAGGCGGGTTTGAGGCGGGCGCTCTATCGCGAACTGCTGTTCGACGGGGTGATGCAGCTTGTCTCCGCCAACAGCGCGGATGTCAACGACCTCGACGTCCACCTCTTCTACGAGATGCACCGCCAGCGTTTCGAGACCCCGGAGACCCGCCGGGCAAGGCATATCCTGATTACCGTCAATCCCGACTATCCGGAGAACACGCCGCTGGCGGCGCGCCAGCGCATGCAGCAGGTGATCGACAAACTGGGGGGCAGGGGCAGGCGCTTCGAACAGTTCGCCAGGCGCTACTCCGAGTGTCCCACGGCGATGGAAGGCGGCAGCCTGGGTGAAGTGAAACGGGGCCAGCTCTACGAGGAGCTGGACAGCGTGCTCTTCAACATGCGGGAGGGCGGGATCAGCGACATCGTCGAAACCGAGCTCGGCCTGCATCTGCTCTATTGCGAAAAGATCAAGCCCGCCAAATGCATGCCCCTCTCCAAGGCCTTTCCACGCATCCGCGAGCAGCTGCAGGCGCGGCATCGGCGCAACTGCCAGAAGGCATGGCTCGCCAGCCTGCAAAAAACAGCGCATGCCTAGGGGGACGCAATGACAGCGAAAAAGACCTGCTGCTCCTTTTGCAGCCAGGAACAGACCGCGGATCTGCCGCTGATCGCCGGCATCGATGGGCACATCTGCGAGGATTGCGTGCGTCTCGCCTCGCGGGTGGTGGCCAGCTGGGGCCGCCGCCGCGCCGCCACCAAACCCTTCAAGCGGATGCCCAAGCCGATCGAGCTGAAGCACAAGCTCGATCGCTACATCGTGGGCCAGGATCTGGCCAAGGAGACCCTCTCGGTCGCCGTCTACAACCACTACAAGCGGCTCAACATGGAGAGCGAAGGTTCGGCGATGACGGCGGATGAGGACCAGGTGGAGATCGAGAAGTCGAATATCCTGCTGCTGGGGCCCTCCGGCACCGGCAAGACCCTGCTGGCAAGCACCCTGGCGAGGATCGTGGGGGTTCCCTTCGTGATTGCCGATGCCACCACCCTGACCCAGGCCGGCTATGTGGGCGAGGACGTGGAGAGCATCCTCACCCGACTCCTGGACAGCGCCGATGGCAATATGGAGCTGGCCGAGTGGGGCATCATCTATATCGACGAGATCGACAAGCTGGCACGCTCCGGGGAGACCTCCCATGGCACCCGGGATGTATCGGGTGAGGGGGTGCAACAGGCACTGCTGAAACTGGTGGAAGGGTCGAAGGTCAAGCTGGGGTCCAAGGGCCGCAAGGATCAGGGCGACGATCAGACGATGAACACCCAAAACATCCTCTTCATCGCCGGGGGCGCGTTCGAGGGGTTGCAGGCAATCCTGGAGAAACGTTTCAATCGGGGCAGGGCAGGTATAGGTTTCCATGTCGATCCGTCGCACGCCGGCGAGGACTACGACCAGTTGCGGCTGCTTGAAGAGGTGCAGCCCGAGGACCTGCGCCACTTCGGTCTGATTCCGGAGTTTATCGGGCGCTTCCCGGTGATCACGGCGCTGCATGATCTCGACGAAGCGGCATTGGTGAAGATCCTGACCGAACCCAAGAATGCACTCTACAGACAGTATCAAAAGTTGTTCGAGTTCGAAGGGGTGACCCTCGAATTCACCCCGGAGGCCTTGACCGCGGTCGCGAAAAGCGCCATCCAGCGGGGTACCGGGGCGAGGGGTTTGCGCGCGGTCATGGAGGGCTTGCTGCGAAACGTGATGTTCGAGATGCCTTCGACTGACAATGCCGCCTGCTGCAAAGTCGGCGATCTGCATGTCTATGGAGAAGAGCCGATTACCCTGACCACCGATAGCGAAACTCCGTCAGCACAGATAAGCTGTAAACTCTGAGCCCCATTCCGGCGTGACCCTGGCGGCCCCGCCATCCGGATGTCCCCACCTTAAGTAACTATACTTCCATTTAGTACGCTGTATCATCGGCATCCAGGGAATATGACTCCCGTCGGAACGCAGGTGTCATCTGCCCCAGGCGGATGGGAAGGTAACGCAATCAGCGATCACGCAGAACAGGATCGAGTGGCTGTGTTTACTACCAGGGAGGCGATTGGGGTAGAGTTACGGATGCAGTGAATACTCTTTTACATCGAAGTAGCGATTGTCATGCAATTCAAAACGATAATAAATCGACTCAAGACCGCGCCTGACCGCGAATGGGAGCAGTCGTTGGTGCGTGTGACAATTGCGACGCTGATGATTGGCTACTGTCTCACCCTGCGCTACATCATGCCGTTGGACGTGCAGGTTCGGATGCTTTGCGATATCGCCTATCTCTATCTGTTTTTCGCCTTTTGCATCGTGGCTGCGATTACCATCGATCCGAAGCGCTATCACCTGCGCCGGCACCTCACCATGCTGTTCGATGTGGGTATGGTCACCTGGGCAATGCTGGCGGGCGGCGAGTGTGCGGCCATGCTCTATGTCTTCTTTCTCTGGATCAGTCTGGGCAACGGGTTTCGTTTCGGTACCCGCTCGCTCTATCTGACCAGCGGGCTCAGCATGATCGGCTTCAGCATCGTCATCCTCAACAGTGATTTTTGGCTCCAGCAACAACTGTTGGGCCCGGGCCTTATGGTCGGGCTATTGATAACCTCCCTCTATGTCACGCTGTTGCTGAAACGCCTCGAGAATGAAAAGCTGCGGGCCGAGGCGGCGAGCATGGCCAAGAGCAGGTTCCTGGCGAACATGAGCCACGAGATCCGTACGCCCCTGAACGGGGTGGTCGGCATGACCGACCTCCTGGCGGGAACCCCGATGGGCGTCGAACAGCGGGAGATGATGCGCACGATACAGGCCTCGGCCGAAACCTTGCTCAACCTGATAGAAGACATCCTAGATTTCTCGAAAATCGAGGCGGGGAAGGTGGAGGTTTCGCTTCAGGATCTCGATATTGTGCAGTTCATCAATGACATCCTCGCCATGATGCAGCCAAGCGCGGATGCAAAATCGATTAAGCTGAACAATTTGATCGACATGTCTGTGCCGCTGGTTGTCCGCACCGATCCGCAACTGCTACGGCAGATACTGATCAATCTGCTTAACAATGCAATCAAGTTTACCGAGAAGGGAAGCGTCACCTTGCGGGTCTCGCCGGGCGCATCCAAGAATGGCAACAGTCGAAATTCCAAACTGTTGTTCGAGGTGATCGACACCGGGATCGGGATTACGGAATCCCAACAGCAGCGAATTTTCGAGCGCTTCACCCAAGGGAAGGATGCTGCTGCCAGTCATTTGCCGGGCAGTGGGCTGGGCACCACGATCACAAAACAGCTGGTTGAACTGCTGGGAGGGGAGATCGGTGTCGAAAGCCGTCTCGGTGAAGGCAGTCGCTTCTGGTTCGATCTGCCCGCGCTGCCTGGAAAACTCCTGATTGACGATGTTCATCTGGATGAAGCGAAGGTGCTGTTGTTTGCCGATCTGCACACGGATGCAAATCAAATTCTCGACCACCTCCAGGAGTGGCAGGTGATCACCAATGTTTGCAGCAGCGTTACTGATGGTTTTCTTGAGTTGTTGAATGCGGAAAAAATGGATGCGCCGTTCGACATCGCGATCATAGACGAGAATCAGGCAGGCCTTGCAGTGGAGGAGCTGGTGAGCGCGATCAGGGCGGAATCGAGTCTCGACAGTCTTGCCATAATCTGCGTCAGGGATGCCATGCGGAATGGCGAGGATAACGGTTGTTCAGCGATTATTACAACACCGGTCAGCGCGGAGAAACTCAAGCACGCGCTCCATTATACGCTGAAGAATAGGCGCAGCGGAGGCGTCGGGCTCGGCGCCAAGGTCTTTAAATCGCTGTCGCAGGGAGAATCCAGAGTATCGAGGATACTGTTGGCTGAAGACAATCTTATCAACCAGAAGGTGGTGAAAAAGATCCTGGAATTGCAGGGTCATATAGTCGATGTGGTTGCCAATGGTGAGGAGGCGATAAGTTTGTTGGAGGCAAAGAAATACGATCTGGCGATTGTCGATCTGCAAATGCCGGATGTGGGTGGCATCGAAGTCATCAAGCACTACCGCGCGATGCACAACGATCAGCAACAGATGCCGTTCATGATCATTACCGCGAACGCAACCAAGGATGCCATCAGGCAATGCGATGATGTTGGAGTAAGCGCCTATCTCACAAAACCTGTCCGTTCCTCCCATCTTCTCGAGGTCGTTAATCGTATCCTCGGCGTTGAAGAGATAAAGATTCCGGCCGAGACCTTGATGGATCAGCCGGTGAGGCAGACCGAGGCCTTGAGGGATCACCAGGTTCTCGACCTAAAGACCCTGGCCGATTTGGAGAAACTGAGCAAGGATCCGGGATTTCTGCAGAGTATGACCGACAGCTTTTTTCGCGACAGCGATGAGCTGCTGGTCAATATGCAGATCTCTCTGGAGGAGGGGAACCTGCATCAATACCGGGACTGCGCCCATGCTATCGCGGACAATGCCTCGGGAATGGGGGCCTTTTCGTTGAAAACCGTCTGCTCGGCGGTATCCGCTATCGAGAAACCGGAATTCGACAGCCACGGGGTGAAGATGCTGGCGAAAATATCCTCCACCTACACCGTAACCTGCCAGGCGCTGCACCACTATCTGCAGCAACGGAACCCGTAGGCCTAGGGCCTGTTAACAGGCCCTAGTTCCGGTCTCTTTGCAGCGCCGCGGCGCGCTGGGACAGATAGTGAGTATAGGCCTGCAAGGTCAGGTTGAAGGTCCTTTCCAACTCTTCAAATACCTCTTGGCCTCTATACTCAAATTCCTGCGCCCGCAGCTTGGTTGCCTGTCTGCTGAGATCATAGAGCGCAAATGCCCCGAGCTGGCCCGCGCTGTCCAACAATATCTGTGCCTGGTCGATAAACTGGCCGAACTGTCCTCTCTCCACCGCCTGTCGCAAGGTGCGCAGGATGAAAGCCCCTTCAGCCTCGAAAATCTTATACAGGTCGTTTATGAAAGCGATGCCGCTGTCGAGCCGTTCCAGGCGCAGCAGGGTCATGTGATCGAGCAGATTGGCATGCTGAAAACGTGTCACGTTGCTTTCCGCGGACGGACCGCGGTTGGATTTTGCTGCCCGCGCGGTGGATCGATGATGGGTGAGCAGGGTGGGGATCATCTCCAGCAGGTCCTTGGCCAGCACGGGTTTGAAGAGACAGGCCTGTACCCCGATCGAGCGGCAGAGGCGCAGGGTTTCCGCGTTGTTTTCGTCGCTTAGGAAGACGAAGGGCACCCACTGCCTGTAGGGCGTGGTAAAGCGATGCAGTTTGAGTACCTGGGTGCCGCTCATGATGGAGAGTTTGATATTGACGACCGCAAGATCGATCGGCTGCTCATCGAGGGCGTCAAGGGTCTGATCGCCATCGTCGGCCATGCGCACTTGATAGCCCGCCTGGATCAATAACTTGCTGAGTGCGGTCCGTTCGGATGAAGCGGCATCGGCAAGCAGGATAATGCCCTTTTTCGCCCGGCTGTTTCTGTTCGCCCTGTGTTCCGAGAGGCTGACGACATTGCTCGAATCGGGAAATTGCTGTTGTTTTCCGTGGAGCGCGTCGAAGAGTTGGGCCTTGTTGAGCGGGCTATCGAGGAGGGCGGTGTAACCTGCCTGGATCAGCCGCTGAGACTGATAGTCGATGGCGGAGGGACTCTTGTAACAGATCAGCCGCAATCCATCGAGTTTCTCCTCATCCTGAATGAGCTGCGCCAGGGAGAGGGGATCGAGGTCCAATCCATGTTGATCGACTACAAGCGTCGTGTAGGAGACAAACCTGTCGACCTGGCTGCGCGAAAGCATGTGCCTGAATGCCTGAACGCAATTCTTGCTGATGGTGTAGTCGTAACCCCAATCATTGAGATGATCGGAGAGGAGCGCCAGGCGTTCATCGTTATTCGATATTATCAGGATGCGCAGTCCCGCCGCTTCTGCGACAGGGGTGACGAAACGGTCCTCCTGCCGCGGGGTGCGGGTGGGATTCTGCTGCGCCTCGTCCCGGGTTGTATCGTCGGCTGCCAGCCCTTGTTTTCTGAATCCTTTCCTCAGCAGGGGCAGGGTCGAATTGAGGCTGGCTCCTGCTACCACGACCAGTGCCACGGCGGCCGCGGCATGCCACGCCAGCTGCAAGGTCGAGAAGCTGGTAAGAGAGAAAAAGATGGAAACGAATGCCGCTGGAGCGGCAACGATCAGATGGTGCGCGCCCAACGTTCTGGTCATGTAGAGCAGTAGTCCGCTGAGAGGAACGACGACAAAGAGAGACAGCCCTGACAATGCCATCACGGCCAGATAGATTTGATCGAAGATCAGCAGCGGCCCGTGAAGCAGCAGGGGACGATGATAGGATCTGCCCAGTGTAATCAGCTGGATCAACCGTATCAGGGCATAATAGGCGGCCAAGGTGAGGGTCGCCAGCTGATCCGCCGATGGCGCCCGCCAGAGAAACTCTCCCGCCAGGCAGCAGACGACGACACAGCTGACCGCAAACGCCATTGTGTGATAGCGGCGATCCGTGAAGGCTGTATCGCCGGCGGTGGGCCGGCCCTGTTCGGGAAACAGCTTCATGCATCGGTCCTGCTGGGCGTGGCTTTCAATGCATGGTGAATCAATTCTACCTCCTGTAGTTCACTTAGAAAGGCTTCAGCGCAGTCCGGATCGAAGTGCCTTCCCCGCTCCTCACTAATATATTCGATTGCCTTCTCTATTGACCAGCTCTTTTTGTACGGCCTGTCGGTGACCAGGGCGTCAAACACGTCGGCGATGGCCACAATCCGTGCCTCAATGGGTATGGCCTCGCCACTGAGCCCGTGAGGATAGCCCTCGCCATTGAATTTTTCGTGGTGATTCAACGCGATAACAGCGCCGGTCTGAATATACTTCGACAGGCTGTCTTTGAGAATCTCATAGCCCAGCACGGTATGGCGTTGCATGATCTCGTACTCTTCGGATGTCAGTCGGCCCGGTTTCAGCAGAATGGCATCGGGTATGCCGATCTTGCCGATATCATGCATTGGAGCGGATTGGGCGATCAAATCGCAGCGTTCGTGAGATAGTCCCAGGCGATGGGCAATCAGCTTGGAGTAGCGGGAGATGCGCAGGATATGGTTGCCTGTATCCTCATCCCGGTATTCCCCGGCCTTTGCCAGCCTCATCAGGGTCTCCTGCTCCCTGTCACGCAGCTCCTGGGTTGTCTTGCGTATCTCCCGCTCGAGCAGTAGCGCCCGGTCCTTGATCAGTTTCCGCTGCAGGCTCATGGTGAGCATGTTGTGGCAACGGGCGCGGCATTCGGTGTGGTCGATGGGCTTGGTGATGAAATCGTTGGCGCCGGACTCGAGGGCGAGATAGCGAACCGATTGATCCTCCACGCAGGTGACGATCATGACCGGTACATCATTGCAACGGGGGATGCGCCTGAGCCACTTGATGAATTCGATGCCATCCATCTGCGGCATCTTGTAGTCGGTGATCACCAGGTCAATATCGTGGGTCTTGGCCCATTCCAGAGCCTGGGTGGGATCGGCAAAGCAGGTTGATGCGATATCCTTATCTATCGATCCGACCAACTCCTGCAATATCATCCTGGTTATCGATTGATCGTCAATGATAAGTACTTGAGACATATTGACAAGGTTTCGTTTTACATTTTTGCTAGGACCCTGGAACCACCTAAATCGCATTGCTGCCCCGTATAAAGGCTTTGACCGCTCAGGTGCTTACTTGGTCGTCATGACATAAGCAGGAAATATACAGCTGGAGACCTGCCTTGCTCTATAACGGCATCGTCGTTCAATGCTTGACTCGTCCCTGATTGGATAGTCCATCTGTCCGCATCTAGGGTCGATCCTCATCACTACTTCTCTGCGATTTCTGCACTTGGCGCCTGTTTTCAAGAGCCGGCGACACAGCATGGACCGGTCAGAGGTTTCCGCTATTGAACCCAACCATGAGACATCCTTGTGCAATATGAATTAACTTCCTGAAATGTTAACTGATTTTTAATTTTGATGCGAGAGGTGCAATTCACAAATCCTGCAGAATCTGCTGCAGCATATTCTGTATGGTTTCGCTGTTGAAGGGCTTGTCACAGATTGCCGAAACCCCAGATTTCTGCACCGCCGCCAGTCGATTCTCGTTGGATTCACTGGTTACCATCAGTATGGGGAGTCCGGGTTGGCCGCTCCGGGTACGGATATAATCGATTAATTCCTGACCGTTCATCTCCGGCATGTTGTAGTCAGAGATGACCAGGTCGAAGTAGTGTTCATTGATCAATTGCGCGGCTTCGGCGCCATCATTCGCCTCGGTGATGTTTTCAATATCCATGGCCTCGAGAATGCGCCGGATATGCTTGCGGGACATGCTGCTGTCGTCGACTATCAGGATCCGCACCGCCTCGGTATCGATATCCTGCAGTTCCAGGTTGGGCGTCTCCACATAGTCGAGGGTGGCCTGCATGGCGACATAGAGATCGTCCTGAGAGAAGGGTTTTGGCAGTATCGCCACGGCGCCCGCCTGGCGGATCGGATCCAGGTAGGAGAGGCTGGTCTCGCTGGAGATCAACATAAAGGCGGACTGCATGAGTTCTTCGTCGTTGCGCATCCTGTAGACGAGATCCGTGCCTGTCATATCCGGTAGATAGAGGCTGCTGATAACCAGGTCCGGTTTGCTGACAGGCAGTGCCTGCAGGGCATCGCCACCCGATGTATAGGCTTCGATAGCGCTGATCCCAAGCCCACCGAGGAGTTGAGCGATGAGTTTTCGCTGAGTCAGCGAGGGTTCCACCAGGATGACTGAGAGGTCTGTGATGTTCATCCGCTTGCGGCAGGTCGTCGTTTACGTAGCGTCCGAATTCATCATAGCAAGCAAGCCGGGTCAGTTGTAGCCGGCAATTATCCCGGTCCGGGAGCGCCAACGACTTTCCTCGCACCCGACTAGCCCGTAGAATTGTCCCCTTACCGGACTGGAGCGAAGATATCGTGAGATTGAGTGTTGAAGAGTTTCGGGCCTGGGACCGGAAATGCATAACCCTGCTGGGTATGTCCGGTGTCGGTAAGACCCGTTTGTCGAATCTGCTGCGGCGGAAGGATTGGTTTCACTATTCAGGTGATTACCGCATCGGTACCCGCTATCTTGACGAGCCTATTCTCGACAGCATCAAGGAGCAGGCGATGCGCGTGCCCCTGCTCCGCGACCTGTTGCGTTCGGACTCTATCTTCATTCGCAACAACATCACCTTTCACAACCTGAAGCCGGTATCCACCTTTCTCGGCATGCTGGGCAATCCGGAATCGGGCGGGATACCGTTGACCGAATTCAAACGCCGGCAGAATCTGCATCGGCAGGCTGAGATCGCGGCCATGTACGATGTGCCGAGCTTTATACGCAAATCCCGCATGATCTATGGCTATTCTCATTTTATCAACGATGTTGGCGGCAGCCTGTGCGAACTGGATGAGCCGGGCCTGCTTGAGTTTATAGCCGAGCACTCGCTGATCATCTATATCAAGGCCACCGAGGAGGATGAGGCCGCATTGATCGCGCGCTCCATGTCGCATCCGAAGCCACTCTATTATCGGGAGGCGTTTCTCGATGAACACCTGGCGGAGTACATGCGGATCAATGAGATCGACTACGTCTCGCTGATCGATCCGTATGATTTCGGCCGCTGGGTGTTTCCACGCCTGTTTCGCGCCAGAATACCGCGTTACGAGGCTATTGCCGCAAATTATGGCTACACAGTGACCACCAAGGAACTCTCGGCTGTGGAGGATGAAGCTGATTTCCTGCAGCTGCTGGAGAAGGTTATCGACAGGGAGTCGAGCGGTCACTCCGTAGCGCTTTGAATGGGAGCCATTATGCCTTTGGTTGCACACACTGAACTGCCTACCTTCAATCGCCTGCGCCAGGAGGGGCAGAATGTCCTGTCTCCCGAACGGGCGACGCACCAGCACATACGTGAGCTGCATATCGGTCTGCTGAACATGATGCCCGATTCCGCCATCGAGGCCACCGAGCGCCAGTTCTTCCGCCTGGTGGGGGAGGCCAATCCCATTGCGCAGTTCTTTCTCCACCCGTTCACCCTGGAGGCGCTGCCACGGGGAGAGAAGGCCAAGGCGCATATCGATGCCTATTACGAGACCTTTGACCAGATCAAGCGGGACGGGCTGGATGCACTGATCATTACCGGCGCCAATGTGACGCACCCCGATCTCGCCCAAGAGGCGTTCTGGAAGCCGCTGACCGAAGTGGTCGACTGGGCCTATGACAGCGTGACCTCCGTGCTCTGCTCCTGCCTGGCGACCCACGCCGTGGTGCAATCCCACCATGGCCAGAAACGCACCCACATGGGGGATAAGCTCTGGGGTGTCTACAGCCATCGGGTCATCGACCCGAAACACCCGCTGGTGAATGATGTGAACACCCGTTTCGATGTTCCTCACTCACGCTTCAACCAGATTACAAGCGGTCAGTTCCAGCAGGCGGACCTCAAGGTCCTGGTGGAGAGCGCAGAGGCGGGGGTCCATTTGGCGGTCAGCGAGGATGGGCTCAGGGTGGTCTATTTCCAGGGTCATCCCGAGTATGACACCATCAGTCTTCTCAAGGAGTACAAGCGCGAGGTCACACTCTATTTCTACGGTCAACGGCTAGACTATCCTCCGTTTCCGGAGAACTACTTCTCCCTGCGCGACCAGGCAATATTCAATGAGTATCGCGAGCGTCTCGAACTGGCCAAGTCAAACCAGGAGACGATGCCCGAGTTTCCCGAAGACCTGGTGATCGATACCCTGGACAACACCTGGCATGACACCGCGGAAGCGGTGATCGGCAACTGGATCGGCCTGGTCTACCAGATCACCCACCATGTCCGCAACATCCCCTTTATGGAGGGCGTGGATCCCGGTAATCCGCTCGGTCTGGACTAGCGCTCAGGCGAACAGATCGATATAGCTCGAGTCGAAATCGGCTCCGGTCTGAAAATTCACCAGGTTCGGGAAGAGTGACCGCATCAGGGAGTCATCGACACCGAACCAGCGGGCGATCGCGGCGTTGACCTGGTCCTGGGCGATAGTGGGAATATAGCGCCCCTTGTCGCCCTGGTCGTCGGCGCCACCGAGCCGCAGGTCGGGCGGGGTGCCGAACACTCTTCCCCCATCCAGGCTGCCGGCCGAGCGATCACCGACACCCCCCATCACGAGCTGGTTGGAGGCCCAGGCGTGATCGGTGCCGTCCCCATTATTGGTCAGGGTGCGGCCGAAGTCCGACATGGTGAATGTGGTGACCTGTTTGGCGTAGCCAAGCTCTTCCATCGCCCTTTGAAATTTCCACAGGGCAAGGCTTAATTCCCGCAATAGCAGGGGATGATCCTCCGCCTGGCTGGCATGGGTGTCAAAACCGCCCAGTTGAACCAGGAAAATCTGCCTGTTGTAACCAGGCCCCAGGGCTCCCGAGGCACCCATATGGATCATCTTCGCCGCCGATGCGAGCTGATCGATCAATACCCCGTTGATATTTTTTGCAAAGCCCAGTTGTTGAGAGGAGGGAATGGAGAACAGCTCCCGGCCATAGGAATCGGAGGTGGCGAAGTCGATCCGGGTTGCGCGCCAACTGCTTTCCAGATAATCGAAAGTCGATGTGGATCTCTGTAACAGTCGATTGTAGAGCGCCTTGAAATAGTCGCCCGTGGTCGGCGTGTTCGCGGCGTTGAAATCGAGTCGGCCGGTGCTGCCCTGCACACCGGCCAGGGCATGAAACAGTCCGCGCCGGTCGTCCCTGATGCTACTGACACCGGCTCTCAGGTGATTGATGATGGGCGGAGCGTCGGTCTGCAATACCAGGGGAGAACTGTTTCGGCCTACCAGCATGAGATCGCTCTTGAGATAGGATAGGTTGAGTCCGACGGGATTCCCGCCATTGATATCGTTCCAGGCATCCGCGATGCGTCCCGCCCAGCCGATCTGGCCAAGGTCATTCGCCCGTCCGGTCTGCAGTTCCCGTTGCTGGTGATTGTGCGCGAACAGGAAGTGCGGCAGTTCAGCGCTATCGGCAGTGATGTCTGCGCGGCTTACCGGTTCCACCAGGGTGCCGGTGTTCGCCACCACGCTTACCCGGTCATCATGAATCAATTGGGCCAGCTCCGGCATGACGCCGTTCACCGCGAGGTCGATCCCTTTGCCGGTCAACGGATAGAGCCCGCGTGTATAGGCGGTGCCATGATGCTGACTTACGTTATAGGGATTGGCGCCGCCCGATCCGAGGTTGCCCCGATTCAAGCTGGTATTGTTTCTTGTCACCGTGGAGAGACCGAGGTCCCTATCGGCAACCGCCAGGCTTCCTCTGACGGAGGCATAGTCCCGGTAGCTTCTGCCCGGGCTGCTGCCATAGGGAATCAACATATTGAATGTGTCGTTGCCGCCATAGAGGAAGATGCAGACCAAAGCCTTGTAGTCTGAAAAGGAGGGTGCGGCTGCCCTACAAGGCCTGGTGAATGGGAGCTGGCCCAGGGGGGATATCAGGCTCAGCCCCCCCATCAGCGTGCTGCGTTTAAGAAAATCCCTGCGATTCATTGCGATATCCTGATCGGTTGCTTCGGGTTTCCGGTTATTTCTGAATCATGTAGCTGCTGGAGGTGACGATCATGGTGATGGCATCACGAATCAGAGCGTGCGCTTCGGCGAGTGGACTGCCCTGGTTGGCGCCACTGCCTAGCAGCAGATAGTGTTTGAGTGCGGACCTGTACTCGGATGACATCTGTCCCCCCAGCAGCAGCAGGTCGAGGTGGTCGAGCAGGGCGTCAATGGCATTCGCCTTGGGTGTATCACCTTCGCTGTCCACGGAGCTGTCATCGATCGATGCGAAGTCCCTGTTGCGGTCACCCTCGAGCGCCTGTTCGAAAATGGCGAGCTCCGTGTCAAAGTTGGCCAGCAATATCTTTTCAGAACTGCTGTCGAACGAGGCGCCGAACCCCGCCAGGGTATCTCCATTCAAATGGGTGACACGGTTTTTTTCAAAGCTGTTGAGGGTGGTGAAGATCAGGTTGTTGTATTCGATCAACATCTGTTCCGTCTGTATCTGCAGCTCCGGGGCCACCAGGTCATGACTGATAAAACGGTTGTCTCTCGGTATGTGGTTGGGGCTGTAGAAGTTGAACACGGAGGGTGAACGGAGTGGCCCTTGTCCCAATCGGTTTTGCGGCGCCCTGAACCAGTAGACGCCGTTCATCGCCACCCCGCCTTGACTGTTCCATCCGGCTAAAGGCGTTGTGTGGACCGCTCGAAGCAGATGGGTAAATGCAAGCAGGGGCTCCTTTGCCTTGCCATAGGAGGGATCGATCAGATAGCGATCGTCTCTTGCTTCCGGATCGACAAGGATGGCGCGCACCACCGCCTTCAGGTCACCCTTTACACCGTTCCCATTGTCATTGAAAACCCGTGCAACCCGCGCCAGGTAGGCGGAGGATGGATTGGAGGTGACGAGACGCTGGATCAGGTGCCTGCTGACATAGGGGGCGAGGTTCGGGTGGTCGAACAGGACATCCAGTGCGCTGTCGAGTCCGCTCCGATCGCTCCCGGAATTGAGGGCAAACCTCCGCCCCAGTACGGTGACATAACCATCGCCGCCGCTGGCCGATTCGTCTTCGTGATGCTGTGGATGAAACACCATCGGTCGTGTGTAGTCGCCATCCCTCATGACCAGCCTGCCGAATCTGCTGTTGGTTGCCAGGTCCCACCCTGTCATCACCTTGGCCAGCTCTTCAATATCGTGTTGGGTATAGGTCGGAATCAGTCTGCTGCCGGGATCGGGATAGCTGTTGCTGTCACCGTCCCGGTTTGGGCTGCCATCCAGGTTCAATTCATAGAGACCGATGGAGAACAGCTGAATCACTTCGCGGGCGAAATTCTCATCGGGTCTCGCGCCTGTCGAGGGGTCGGTCTTGCGGTTGCCCTGGTGCGAGAGGTAGACGCCCATGGCGGGACTGCGGGCAATCTCACCAAGCAACGCCCGGTAGTTGCCGAAGGCGTGCCGGGCCAAGAGATCGTAGTAGGCGGCGAGGGCCTCGCCACGGGATGCCATAACCGGCACGCTGTCCGATGTAACCAGCAACTGGCTCAGTGCATAGGCGACCCGCTGCCGCAGTTGATCGCTGCCGACCTCGCTGTTGGGATTCGAGCGCTTGCCCAGGGCGTTCTCCCACCAGGCGGCCATCTGGTAGTCCAGGGTTGAACGGTCCGCGGTCGATCGATTGAATACACCGCCGGTGAACCAGTTGTTGGCGGGCTCCGCCCTGACGGCGATATCCCGGGTGCGCTGCAGGTGGCTCAGCCAACCATCGTTGGCGCTGGTGTAGGCGGACCTCATGGCGAGCTGACTATCGATCCAACCGGTCACACCCAGCTGCTTTACCCTGTCGATCTCATCCAGGGTGGGTCCGAAAGTGGCTTGCAGCAGCAGGCGATGGGCCGCGGTGTCGGTCACGGGGCGCGGTTCCGTCACGGTGATGGTAAATCGGTTCTCAATACTCGATTCCCCGTCATCGACGCTGATCACTACCGGGTACGAATTTCCCAGATCAGCCCAGGTGGGCTGTCCGGAGAGGCTGCGGGTGGCGGCGGAGAAATCCAGCCAATAGGGAAGTTGGGAGACCGAGTAGCTCAAAATGTCGCCATCGGGATCCTCCGCTTCAACGGTCAACTCATAGAGCGTATCGACCGGCAGCTCGATATCGCTGCCCTGGTGGATGAATGCGGGGGGCTGGTTGTCCGCTCTGATCGTGATGGAGACATTCGCGGCAGCAGAAAGGTTGCTGCCGTCACTGACGGTATAGCTGAAACCGTCACTGCTGGTGTTCGAACCGTCATGACGATAGGTGACCTCCCCGTTGGGTTCCAATGTCACATCGCCGTGCTGCGGATTGCCCAGGCTGTCAATGCTGAGGGGGGCATTCTCCGGGTCGGAATCGTTGCCAAGCAGGTCGATGCTGACCCTGCCGCCCGGTGCGACCCTGGCCCGGTCATCCACCGCGACCGGTGGCTGGTTGGTGGAGGCTGTCGTGCCATCCTCAGCGTAGTGGGGAGGAATCAGAATCGTGAGCGCTACCTGGGCGGGTGCCGAGTAGGTGGCGCCATCATAGGTGAGGTAGGTAAAACTGTCTGATCCGGCGGTTGAGCCGTCGTGTTGATAGACCACCAGGCCATCATCCCGCACGGTCAGGGTTCCGTGGGATGGGGGTGTGTCAATCAGGATGACAAGCGGATCATGATCTTGATCCCGGTCGTTCCGTAAGAGATCGATTGTCGTGCTGTTGCCCTGATCCAGTATGATGCGATCGTCGGTCGCGACCGGTGCGTTGTTATCGTCATTCAGACATCCGGTGAGCGCCAGGGACAACAGGATGGGGAGTAGTTGTTTCAGAGAGTTCGACACTTCCATTTCTCGCTGCTCGGTAGACTGTGCAGTGGCTGCAGTGACAGCCGGGAATCGTGCTGTTGGTTTGGTTAGCGCCAAGAATAGGATGTTGTAGTTCAGCAAGTTGAGCAATGCTTCATGTTTTTATCCATTGCTCAGGGCGAATCTTGAGGGCTACCTGGTGTCAGCCGGATGACAGAAAAAATATTACACTGTTTGTTAACATCGACCGGGAGCCTGATCACCGCGCCTCGTCTCGCCTGGTTCCATGACCCTGGATTCGGCGAGGGCTGATCGGGTTGTGCATAAAAAGGCTGGAGCAGAACGGAATGGGGAATCCGATTCCCGGGGATGCCTGGAGCGTCAAGGTCGTAAGGCCGGATTATGGAGATGGCGGAGCGGACGGGACTCGAACCCGCGACCCCCGGCGTGACAGGCCGGTATTCTAACCAACTGAACTACCGCTCCTTGTGAGAGCGCGATAGTTTAAGGTTTTTCACGCCCAGGTCAACTAAAACCTTGCAACCAGGATAGCCAGGTTTCAAACAGCCTTCGGTTCGCCCCGGCCACCGCCATCTGTGGTAACAGACCAGGTTCTGAGCGGGCATTCCCAGCGGTTTTTGGGTCGAGCAGACTGAAATGGCCTCCGGCTTCGCTGAAAATCAGCGTTCCGGCGGCATAATCCCATAGCCTGGCGCCGCCATGCAGATAGAGTTGCAGGCGCCCCGCCGCCAGCCAGCACCAGTCCAGCGCCACGCTTCCTATACTGCGTTGGGAACGGTAGGGCGGAGCCGATGCAAGTTGGCAGGCCAGCGTCGGGGGGAGGCGCTTGTAATCGACCATCGCGACACACTCCTGCAGCCGATCGAGCCTGTTGTCGAGGTTCAAGGGGGTCTGATTCAACCAGGCCCCCGAACCCCGCCGGGCGTGAAAGAGTTCGTCCCTGATCGGATCGTAGACGAGGCCCAGCTCGACCCGCCCGTTGCTCATATAGGCAAGGGAGACGGCAAAAAAAGGCATGCCGGCTACGAAGTTGGCGGTGCCGTCCAGGGGGTCGAGACACCAGTAACCCTGTGTATCGTCATTCAGGATCGCCAGCTGCTGATCGGCCGGCATCTCCTCGCCCAGCAGGGGAATCTCCGGGTAGTGATGATTGAGTCGGCCGAGGATGCGCTGCTGCATCGCCAGGTCGGCCTGGGTGACAAGGGTTCCATCCGCCTTGATGCGGCTGTCGCTGCGCCGGAATCGGGGTATCAGTTCAGCCCGCGCGCTCTCGACCAGCAGATCACGGAGTAGATCGGTGTCAATTCTCATCGCTTCAGTTCACTGTTGTATCGGCTTTGCGTAATATCAACGCTGGCCGCGGTTGAACATGTCATAGTTGTATCTGCAGGTTAGCGGGTCTCCGGGAGAGAGCATACAATGATTTTCGATGTCGATGAGTCGATTCGCAAGCGCGCCAAGACACCTCACGAGCTGTCGATGGTAAATCTGGTGGCTTGTCACCTGATTGCGGCTCCCGCCTCCATCGTGCTCGATATCGGCTTCATGGGCTTTTTGATTCCGTTGCTGCTCTCACTCTCCGTGATTGCGTTTATCTGGTATCGGTCCGAGGTGGAAACATCGACTGAAGCCTGGTTCGTGGCCGCTCATTGGCGGCTCTCAGCCAATCGTACCCGCATCTTATTGGTCGGGTACGCCATCAGTGCGGTAATCCTGGGAATGGCCATGCTGGCCACCAGCGGCAGCTCGAAGGGGGAGATCATGATGGTGGCCATCACCCGGGTTGCGGTGGTCCCGACCCTGATTACCGTGATGATCTGCTTTGTACTGGAGTCCGGCTCCATCTACCAGGCCGGACGGGGCGATGTACCCGAATCCATCGTCAAGCGGATGCCGCCTCCGGACAATCTGCCGGTCCTGCAACAGGCGGCAGGTCAGAATCCGGCTAACTGATAGGCCCGCAATCGCACCTGACTGATCGCTTGACTGACAGGGATTGCTCTCAGTGGAGCCGTTTCGCGCACTCATCCGCTGTCATCGGCCTGCCGTAGCGGTATCCCTGGGCCATGCGGTAATCGGAAAGAATCAGATAGGTCTCCTGCTCCGCGGTCTCGACTCCCTCGGCAACCACTTCAATATCAAGCCGCTGACCCAGATCCTGCACGGTTTGGATGATCGCCTGGTTAGCCGAGTCGGTGGGAAGGTTTTGCAGGAAGATTTTGTCCAGCTTCAATCTGTCGATGGGCAGCTGTTTCAATCTTGCCAGGGAGGAGTGTTCGATTCCGAAATCATCGATGGCGATGGCGACACCGAGATCCTTCAGACGATGCAGCACATTGGCCGCGAGTTCGACTTGACCGCTAAACAGACTCTCCGTGATCTCAATCGTCAGCCACTCGCCTGAGCATCTGGTGGACTCGAGGGTCGCTTTGGTCGTTTCGACAAAATTCTTGTGCAACAACTCAGCGGCGGAAACGTTTACCGCCAGCGGCGGAGGATTCAATCCCATGCTGCGCCATGCCTGGATCTGCTTGCAGGCACTCCGCACCACCCACTGGCCGATCGGGTATACCAGGCCCACGTCTTCCGCCAAATCGAGAAAATGGATCGGCGAAACCAGTTCCCGCCCCTCGCGATTCCAACGCAGCAGGGCCTCCAGGCCGATCAACTTCTTGGTGTGCAGCTCGTACTGAGGTTGGAACAGCAGAATGAAGTCATCCTCCTCGACGGCGCTCTGCAGGGCGGCAATCATGTTCAGGCGCTCTTGAACCAGGACGGTCATGCTGGGATCGTACAACTGATAGCTGTTTTGCGATTCCCGTTTCGCACGGTACATGGCGGTATCGGCACATTGCAGCAGCAACTTGCCTCGTTTACCGTCATTGGGGAACAGGCTGATCCCGATACTGAGAGACGGGTGGAGCCTCTTACCCTGAATGATCACCATCTGGCGCACCGAGTCGATGATATGATCAGCCACCGAGGTGGCGTCGTCGGGTCGTCTGATATCCTCAAGTAATATTACGAATTCATCCCCGCTCAGGCGGGAGACCACGTCACCCCTGCGCACCGCTTTCAGCAGCCGCTTGGCGACGATTTCGAGCAGGGTGTCACCCGCGTCATGACCGAGGCTGTCGTTGACCTCCTTGAAACGATCAAGGTCGAGAAACAGCAGCGCGAGCATGGAGTGGTTTCTCGCCGCCCTGGATACCGCTTGATCCAGCAGCCGGTTGAACATGAACCGGTTGGGCAAATGTGTCAGGGTGTCTCTTTCGGCAAGTTGTTGCAGCTGATGTTTGTTGCTCTGCAGTTCATCCAGCAGCTCCAGGTATTCGGTGATATCCCGGTAGGTGACGATCACCCCCGTGTTGTTGTCGCTGCCGTCGGAGAGCGGGCTTGCCTGGAGCTCCATGCGCAGGTTCTTGCCTTCAGCCTGGGGTATTTTATGGATGGTCTTTAACGGCCTGTTATTGACTATAACCTCTCTGATCAGCGATATGGGGGGGAGGATATGCCTCTGGAACTCCTCATCGTCCATGCCATGATTGGATAGGGCGAGCTTGCGCGCGGCCTGATTTTGCAAGACCAACTCCCTGTCTGTCGTATAGGCATAGAGCGGATCGGCAACACCGTCGATAATGGATTGCAGATTGGACTCGTTGTTGCGCAGTTTGCGCAGAAAGGTTTCGATCGATAGCCAGGCAAAAAGCACGATCAATGTCGCTATTGCACCCGACCACCAGAGTTTTTCCCGGATATCATCCTTCAGATCGGAAAGAAAATCCCGATTTGCATGGATCCGGGCAATGCCAAGCGGAAGGCCTGTCCCTTCATTCACCAATGTAACTTCGGATACGATGCAGTTGACGCATTTCAATTGCCCCCTGGAGTGCTCATACAGTTTGCTCGAGCCTCTTTCAATGGCTTTGTTGAGCCTTATCTCTACCCGCTGCACCAGGGGCGTCAGGGTGGCTGGATCGCGCAACGTCAGAATCGAATCCATCGCCTTCTCCACTTCACTTAGGGAAGGTTGGGATTCGCCGCTCAAGGATTTCGACAAGATGCCGGCCTGGGCCTGGGCAAGCACATTGGTATGGGCATTTGCATGGGCGGTCAGTCTTGGCTCCAGGCTGTATTGCCAATAGGCCGCAATAAGCAGGATTATGAGAATAGCCAAGGTGATGAAGACGAACGCAAGCATATGGCTATGGGCCAGCATATCCAGACTGACTCTAAAGCGCTTGCTGCTGTTCATGGCGGAAAAAAGGCTAGGCTGAGACTGCGTTGCCATCTCCGAGGCGGGGAGATGGGGCGGGATACCGGACATCGGCAACGGACCGGCACCGGCGACGGCCATATCGCCATGAACGCATCAACGGCTGATATGCGTAATAACGGGACATTGAGGGCATATTTCCATGTGGCACAAATCAATTCCACCTGTATAGATTCTCCTATGTCTGCGGATTTTTTACAAATCAATGAGTTTTATGGGATTTTTGATCATATTCGCACTTTGAACATGGCCTCTGTCCCTGCGGATTCCCCGATGGGAAGCCGGTTCGCCAGGGCGCTGAAAATCCTTCCCCGCGAGCCGGATCAATCGAGCAGAACAAAGATCAGGGAGGCCAAAACGGCCGATACGGGCAGGGTCACGACCCAGGCCATCAGGATGCGTAAGAATGTGGTGCGTTTGACGAACTCATAGCTGTAGAGCTTTTGCAGCGAGCCCCGCTCCTTCTTGCTCAGCTTCAGCCGGCTGTCCGATCTGTCCAACTCCGCGAGAAGGCGGCCTTTGTCATTGAAGGTTGCATTATCGAACTGGGTGATGAATGCCTCGACCTGTTCCTGATCGTGATGTTGATGGTGTCGCCTGAGGGTCTCCAGGAGGATGGCGTAATTCGTCTTCAGGATTTCGCGCATGAAGCCGATGCCGAATACCGCGCCGACCGCGGTATGCGTGCTGCTCACCGGGAGACCGAACTGGCTTGCCAGCAGCACCGTGATGGTTACCGAGGTGACGATGCAAAACGCCCTGACCTGGTCGAGTTCGGTGATTTCGCTGCCAATCGTCTTGATCAGGCGCCTGCCATAGAGGACCAAACCCATGGGTATCCCAACCGCACCGATCAGCAACCCCCAGTGGGAGATATGCGCAGGGGATGTCTGTGCCGTGGCGGTCATTGCCTCCTTGATGGCGATGACAGGTCCAATGGCATTTGCCACATCATTCGATCCGTGGGCAAAACTCAGCAATCCGGCGCCGAACAGGAGCGGTATGTTGAACAGTCGGTTGACCGCTGATTTTGTATTTGGCAGCAGTGCGGTGCGCTGGACGATACTGGGTTTTGTCACCATATAGACACCCAGGCCGATGGCGAAGCTGCATATCAGGGCGGTCAATGTGTCAACCCGCCAACTCGCCTTGACCCCCTTGATCATCAGATAGGTGGAAAAACTCCAGGCCATGAAACCCACCAGCAGCGGCAGTACCCTACCCGCCGCCCGCGACATATCCTCCTGATAGGTGATCGTGCGCTTCACCAGGTAGAGCAGAAGCGCGGCGATGATTCCGCTTATGACCGGTGAAAAAAACCAGCTGACGGTGATGGTGGCCAGGGTATCCCAATTCACCACGTCAACACCGCCAACGGCTATCCCGGCTCCCACCACGCCGCCGACGATGGTATGTGTCGTGGAAACGGGGGTGCCGGTCAAGGTGGCAAGATTGAGCCATATAGCGGTGGCGATCATGGCGGAAAACATGGCCCGGGTAATGGTTTCGGCATCGCTGAATCGATCGGTGTCGACAATTCCCTTTTTGATTGTGCTGATCACCTCGCCGCCCGCAAGATACGCCCCGGCGGCTTCGAACACTGCAGCGAACAGCATGGCTGCGGTCAGGCCGATGACGGCGGAACCCACCAGGGGCCCGATGTTGTTGCCTGCATCGTTGGCGCCGATGTTGAGGGCCAGATAACCACCGAGAACAGCGGCCGCTATCATCAACAAACTGTTATCGAGGCTGCTGTAGAGATAGTGATAGATGATGCCGACGGCGCCCAGAAAGAGCAGGGCGAGCAGATGATTCGCCGCGGTGACAGCGCTGTTTTCGGTTTTCGACATGCTCTCTTGCGCCAGCAGTTCGACTCAGTCCATCTGTATCAGGCGTCTTGCATCCCGCTGATGAACTCGTCGGATTGCTTGATCGACTGATTCATTCGGTTGATCAGATTGTCGATGTCGGCCTTCAGATTGCCGAATTCACCGCGTAGGGACCCGATCGCCTGGGCATTGAGATTGTGCTTCAGAAACAGCACATTGTCACGAAAGGTGTTGAGTACTGGCTGCATGCTCTTCTCGGCTTTTTTCATCGACGCGAGCATCGATTGATAGCGCTGTTTGGTCAGCTTCAGCTTCTTCGAACTGGTCGCTTTCAGGCTCTTGTTTTCGTACAGGTTCAGCTCCTCCTGCCACTCCTCAAACAGATCCTCGGCCACCGATTCAACCTTGTCGATGCGCTCCGACACCTCCGAGGCCGCCGATTCACAGGCCTCAAATTCGTGGTTGAGGCTGTCATAGGCCCGCTTCAGATCGCTCTCTTCCAGATTGATCACCGATGCGAATTGATCCAGCGCCGATTGGAACTGCTCCTGCGCCTCTGACTGGGCGTCCCGGGCGGATTCCACCCGGTCAACCATGATATCCCGCTTGTGGATGCCGACCTTCTCCATGGTGTCGTAGTAGACGCTGGAACAGGCGCTGACAAGCAGCATCAGCGCAGGCAATAGGTAAAGGCGTAGTGAAAGCATGTGAACAATTCCCCGTAGAATCTGTTAGATTGCACAATTTTGCCACAGAGTGATCGGCGATTGCGATAACAGGCAGTTATTACCCATTCGTCTGTTGCTGCCAAGGCCCTCGGCGGCAACGGAATGTCACCATTTGTGAACTCTTTGGCGATGGCAATATCTGAGTCGGGGTATGCGAAGCGTGAGATGGGCGGGATGAAATTCTATACAAAGCGGTGCTGGCATGTTGTATAAGCAGAACCTGCTCCTGGGGGCGCTGCTCATACTGTTGTCGGAGTTGATGTTCGCCTCGATGGGGGCATCGGTAAAATACGTGACCCAGACGCTGCCCAGCGAGATGGCTGTATTTATGCGCAATCTGTTCGGCCTGGCCTTGCTGATGCCGCTGGTGTGGAGTAACGGCTTGGTCAGTCTACGCACCCATATTTTTCACCTCCATCTGTTGCGTTCGGTGGCCGGCGTTTCCGCGATGTACTGTTTTTTCTATGCCCTGGCCAACCTGCAGCTCGCTGACGGTATGCTGTTGAAGATGACCTCACCCCTGTTCATGCCGCTGATCGCCTGGTTCTGGCTCAGCGAGCCCCTGCGGTCTCGGATACTGCTCGCCATCGGCATCGGTTTCGTCGGCGTGATCCTGGTGCTCAATCCCGAGGGCGAATTCAACCATGTTGCCCTGATCGGTCTCCTGGGAGGCGCGTTTGCCTCGCTGGCCAAGGTGACGCTGAGGCGTCTGGGGCGCAGTGAGCCCTCGGTGCGCGTGGTCTTCTATTTTGCCCTGTTGAGTTCCATTATCTCCGCAATTCCCATGCTCTGGAGCTGGCAACAGCCCACTCCGGCGGAATGGGGCTGGCTGGCGCTGATCGGACTGATGGGCACCCTTGGCCAGTTGATGCTGACCCGTGGCTATGCGATTGCGGCGGCGGCCACGGTGAGTCCGATGACCTACGCATCCGTACTCTTCGGTGCCTTGTACGGCTACCTCTTCTGGCAGGAGACACTGACCACCCAGTTTGTCCTGGGGGCCTTGCTGATCGCCTTTGCGGGCATCCTGGCAATCGGTTTTCGCGAGCGCATCGATGACACCCTGGTCAGCGATCCGACCAGGCCTTAAAACGATTAAACGACAAATTAACGCGAATCACGCAGGATTAAGGTAGATAGGTCTACTGGTTAGCTACGTTGTACAGCCGAGGGACTGGATCCCGGCATGCGCCGGGATGACGATTAACAAATTAATCAGACCTTCCTTAAGTTTTCAAGGGTTCATGAAACGATAGTTTTTTCTCTTTGGAGACATATCTGTCGAAAAATGACTGGACAGAGTTTGCGTTTATTTGCGGTGATTTGCGTTCATTTGCGGTTTTGCTCGTCAAAGATGTTTCCAAACAGACACTAGGTTAGAATGGCCCGATGTCGATGAACTGGTCCCAACTCCTCTCCCACAAACGCCTGGGTTCGCGGGAATCCTCAACGGACAGCACCACACGGACCGATTTTCAGCGCGATCTGGACAGGATCGTCTTCTCCTCGGCGTTCCGGCGCATGCAGGACAAGACACAGATCTTCCCGCTCTCGAAGATCGACTACGTGCGTACCCGCCTCACCCACAGCCTGGAGTCTTCCAGCGTTGGACGCTCCCTGGGTACCCTGGTCGGGGAACAGATCATTGCCCGTCATCGCCTCGAGAGGAATGAAGCCTCCGATTTTGGCGATATCTGCGCCGCCGCCTGCCTGGCCCACGATATCGGCAATCCGCCGTTCGGCCATTCCGGCGAGGATGCGATTCGTCACTGGGCCGAGAACGGCGCCTACGGCAAGCAGCGGGTTGCGGTGTTGCACGGCAGCCAGCGCGAGGATTTTCTCAACTTCGAAGGCAACTCCCAGGGTTTTCGCGTGCTGACCCGGCTGCAGAACAGGGATAACCCGGGCGGTCTGCAGCTGACCTGCGCCACCCTTGCCGCGTTTGCCAAATACCCGCGAGAATCCTTTATAGGGAATGGGCGTTTTCAGGGGGTGAGCGCAAAGAAACCGGGCTTTACCGCAGAGGATCAGACGCTTTTCACAGAGGTCGCCGAGACCGTTGGGCTGTTGCGCCGTGATCCGGTGTTGGCCATCTGGCATCGACATCCGCTCGCCTTCCTGGTGGAGGCGGCCGACGATATCTGTTACCGGGTGATCGATATCGAGGACGGGTTTCGCCTCGGGCATCTGAGCTTCCAGGAGGCGATGGAGCTGTTTCTTGCGGTATTGCCGGATTCGCCATCACGACTCGGACGCCTCGACGGCATCAACGGTGAGAAGGAGAAGATCGAGTTTCTGCGGGCCAAGGTGATAAGCCAGGCGATCAGCGAGATCCTGAGCTGCTTTCTCGATCATGAAGAGGCGATTCTTCATGGTCGCTTCGATCAGCCGCTGATGAGCCAGATTCCTCATCGTGCCGAGATGGACCGCCTGATCGAGGTCGCCAACGATAAGATCTATATCGCGCCGGAGGTGATCGAGATCGAGACCGCCGGATTTCAGGTGATCAGTGAACTGCTGGAGCGCTTCATCCCCATTGTCGACGATGTGGCGGCGCATGGAAATAGCGCCAGACCGCGCAGCCAGATGATGATTCGGTTGATCCCGGAGCAGTTCATCGGTGCCCAGGCCACGCCCGCCGAGGATGACTACACCCGGCTTTTGAGACTCACCGATTTTGTTTCCGGCATGACCGATTCCTATGCGGTTTCGCTGTACAAGAAAGTCACGGGCATCTCATTGCCGGGTTAAGCCTGGTTAATTTTAACTATGCGCTAGCGGGTTGAGGCCGTCAAAAGGCTGGTGATGATGCGTGCGGGCAGGGTCCCTCCCCACACAAGAACGGACATCTCCAATTCCTGTCCAGGAGCATGGAATCGATGTGAATTGCAGATCAAGGAGTAGGCGCGGCTTGCCGCACCCTGGATGTTTAGTAACATTCGCGTTCATTTGCGGACTGATCCTTGTCTATCGGCAGTGAGAAGTCGACCCGGGTGCCTTCGCCCGGTTTGCTTTGAATACTCAGGCTTCCTCGATGGGCCTCCACGATGACCCGGCAGAGATAGAGTCCCAGGCCATACCCCCCGGTTTCACGCTGACGGGCCTTGTCGACCCGGTAGAAGGGCTCGGTGAGGTGGGGCAGATGCTCCTGCGGTATGCCCTCTCCATGATCCTTTACGCTGACGCGCCATTTCCGCGCCGTAATCCGGCTGCTGAGTTCCACGGGGTGTGCCGAATCAGGGGTATGTCTCAATGCGTTTTCCAGCAGATTTTTGATCAGCAGGCGGATTCGTACCCCATCCAACGCCATGTGGAGGTTGTCATCGTCGTGCCTGCAGTCGATGGCAGCGGTGGAGAAGTGCTGGCGGATGACGGAATCGATGAGCCCTCCTGGTTCCATCGGCTGCAGATCGAGTTTGGCGTGCCGGTTGCCGAGACGCTCCGTCTCCAGCAGCTCCGTCAGCTCCTGCTCCAGCAGCTGCAGGTCCGCGATTATCCGGTCGCGGGGTTCGCTGCGCTGCATGAGCTCCGCGTTCAGGCGGGCGCGGGTGAGGGGCGATCGCAGCTCATGGCTGATGGCCAGTAGCAGTTGGCGCTTGGCCTCCATCATCGCCTCGATCTCATCGGCCATGCGATTGATGCTGTTGGCCAGTTCGCCCAATTCATCCCTCCGTTTGATGGCGAGGCGGTGGTCCAGCTCGCCGGATCCGAATCTGGCCACCCCCCGGCGTATGGTCTCTATCGGTTGGAACAGGCGCCTCACCAGGTGGTAGGTGAGCGCGATCAGCAACAACACGGTTACAATTGTCGCGCCTATGATCAAGGCCAGGGAGCCATTGGCCAAATTCTCCCGGGTCATCAGCAGGATGGTGCTGTCGCCCGCCTGCAGGCGGAGAAGAAAGCGGTGCTCGTCGTGGCTGAATTGTACCAGGCGGCCATCCGCCAGCCGGTGGCTGTGGAAAGACAGCCTTTCTGTATCGAGGATCTCGCCGCTGTTCGACCAGAGGAGGTCGTTGGAACTGATCTGAATATCGATATGCAGTCGTTGCGCAAGCCTCTCCGCTGCCGCGGTGTCGGGAGGGGTGCCTATCTCCTCGCCCAGATGGTCGATATATTCCAACAGATGGGGTGCGGCGAGGGATCGAAACTCGCCCTGGATGCCATAGCGGAATCCGCTTCGTACCGTGAGAGCGATCAGCACGCTGACACAGATGAACAGTAGGATCAGACGTCCGCTGAGACTATGGCGCCTCTTCATGCGGCGGGACCTACCAGACGGTAACCCGTGCCCCACACCGTCTTGATATAGTCGAGGGGCTTGAGCTTTTGCCGCAGGCGGCTGACCAGGATGTCAACAGAGCGGGTATAGAGGTCGGCCTCGATGCCCTTGACCGCGGCGAGAATCTCGTCCCGGCTGTAGGCCCGGCCGGGATGCTGCGCCAGCAGGGCCAACAGGCGGTATTCGAGGGTGGTGAGGTTGAGGCTGCGCTCCTCGATATAGGCATCCTGTCGCACCAGATCGAGTTTCAAATCGCCAAGGATGATCTCCTCTGCCTGTTGCGGCTGCACCCGGCTGCGTTTGAGAATGTTCTGTATCCTTGCCACCAACTCCCTGGGTTCGAAGGGTTTTGCCAGATAGTCATCGGCACCGAGCTCCAGGCCGACCACCCGATCCATCACCTCGCCGCGGGCGGTGAGCATGAGAATCGGCAGGCTGCTCTGCTTTCTGATGGTTCGGCAGACTTCGAAACCATCCATCTCCGGCAGCATGATATCGAGAATCACCAGGTCCGGGTTTGAGTGCTCGATGCGTTTCAGGCCTTCCGATGGCAGGGTGACTGCTTCCAGCTCCAAATCGTATCGGGTGAAGTACTCTTTCAGCGGTGCTGCCAGGGCTTGGTCATCGTCAATCAGCAGGATGCGCGGCATCACTATGTCCAGCGTTCGGTTGATGGCTGGGGATGGCCCGATCACCGCGGGCAATCCCGGTTTTTTATTATCATGACATTCAAAACTGTCATCTCGTCAGGGTTGATCAGCAGCGCCTCCCCATATAGGGGAGGCAAGGCCGGCTACTCCTGAGTCATCGGCTCGCTATCACCGCAGGCGAATCTGCAATGGCGATGTTCGCGGTGATGCCTGATCATCGATTGTAGTTTATCCCGCTGGATTTGATCGAGATTATCGCTGAACTCGGCAAAGGCATCGATGATCTCCGTGCTCAGGCTGGCCAGCTGCGCCTGCTTCTGCATCAGCAATGTATGCGCGCGTTCACGGTCGAACTGAGGGTTTTCGAGCAGATCGATGGCCTGATCCACATAGCTCGATCTGTCCCGCTTCAGTTCGTTGACGCTGAGCAGGATCTGCTCCTTTAGCTGGGTCAGTTGGTGCTTCTGCGAATCGTTGAGATCGAGTTGGCTGCCGAGGCGGTCGGTCATCCAGCTGATGCGCCCGTCAGGACCGGCACAGTAGCCTTTGTAGCGTGCGATTGCCACGCCGCTGATCAACAGCGCGACCACAACGATAAGTGTAATAATCAGGGCCTTTCCCATGATGATCTCCTTGTTTGAACAATGGCAATGTCGGACTGGCTGTCCTTGATAGCGAGTTTGAACCGCCGGCGGATGAAGATCCTCTCAGGGGTGTATCCACTTGTAACAAGTTGTAACCGGGGGCTGCCCGGTGGGAAATCCCAAATCTGGATTTATTTCGAATGCAAAAAATATTCTAAGTAAAAACAATTAATTATTACTTATTTTTAATGTTATAAATTAAAAAAAAGCTGGATCTGAGTCTTGCCTGGTCAAGGGCAATTACAGTGTGGCCCCATACTGCCGACTATAGGTTTGTTGAATTCAATTTTTTTTGAATGGCTCAGCATGGGATTGCATTTCCCGTTAAGAGGTATTGAAGGCTAGTCTAGGCGCTCTTAAAAAGACCCGTTTGGTATCTGCCTGATCGATGCAGGAAGCACCGACTCTGATTGAATACGTTCATCTGGAGGTGTCCTTGTTATCATCAGTAGCAACTCTACTCCGCTACAGTTTTTTGGCCCTGCTGCTCATTTGGTTTGGAGAGGCGCTGTCCGCTCCGCAAAACGGCGGGAGTTACCGTCTCTTCATCCTCGATTCTCAACTGGGAAGCCCCTATCGCGATGTTCGCCTCTCGATGTTGGACTCTCTGGCGCAGTACGGATACGTCGAAGGCAAGAATCTTCAACTGGTTGTGCAAACCGCAGGCAACGACATCGACAAGGGCGAGGCGATCCTGAGATCGGCAGCAGCCAGGGGCTACGATCTTTACTACGTGGGAGGCACGGCAGCTACGGTCGCCGCCAGGCAGGTGCTCTACGGAGCCGCACAACCCGTGGTTTTCGCTTCGCCAACCGATCCGGTGGGGATAGGCGTGATCGATGGATTCAATCTGCCACCGAAAAGCAACTTTACCGGCATCAGTTACCCGGTGCCGGTAAGTTCGAGATTCCGCTTTATCCGGGAACTGATGCCGCAGGCCAGGCGCATCGGAATGATCTATGCGGATATGCCCCAATCGCATAGCTACAATGCCTGGATCAGGGAGATGCTGGAACATGATCCCTATTTCAAGAACCTCGAGGTGGTGTTTCGCAAGGTTCCACTGGTCAAGGGTGAAGAGGGTGACCGGCGCATGGCCGAGATGGCGATACCCTTGATAAAAGAGCTCGATGGCGAAGTTGACCTGTTTATAAAGCCCAACGATCAGCTGGGAGCGCGTCGCCATTTTGCGGAGATGGTCTACGCCCATGCGAGCAAACCGCTGATCGGCATCGTCAAGAAGGACGTCATGGAGGACTGGGGTGCAACCGCTGTGATTTACCCCTCCCATAGCAGGATCGGACAGCAAGCGGCCGCAATGATCCGTGATCTTTTTGCGGGCAAGCCGATCAGGGAGATTCCTCCTCAATGGCCGGCGCACTTCGGCTATGCGGTGGATATAACCAAGGCAATACAATTCGGTATCACCATACCAGTAGGTTTGTTGCAATTGGCTGGAGAAAACATACGAATATGAATCTCTTGCCGAAATGTTGCAGAGGCTGTAGTCAATGAGACTTAACCGTAAGATATTGATGGTCACGATCGGTACCCTTGCGTTCTCACTGTTCATCAGCTCCGCCGTGAACGTAATGAACTTTCGCTCGAACTACACGGATGCCTTGTTGACCGGCAGCTTTGGTATCGGTCATAGCATTGAAAGTATATTCAATGAACTGTTGGACCTGGGATTGCCACTCGAATCGCTTTCCGGGATGGATAGAAAATTCAAGGAAGTGGTCGATAAGAATCCGCATATAAAATATGCCGGTGTAACTGATATGAAGGGCAGGGTGCTGTTTCACGGTGATCGCGCGCAAATCGGCAAAAGATACAGCGATACGGTGACCCTCAACACTTTATCCTCCAGCGACCCAATGTGGCAGACCTACCATCGGCATGACGGCATGAGTTTCTATGATGTGGCAATCCCGGTTATTCACGGCGATCGGGCGATAGGTGTCATCCGGCTCGGTTTCTCCACTGAAAATATCGACGAAAAAGTGGTGCAGGCAATCCGGCAGATCCTGGTCAATTTCCTGCTTACCTTTACCGCGATTGCGTTGATCCTCAATTTTTTCCTGCGTAAAAAGCTTGTCGAGCCGGTAAAACAGCTCTCCGAGTACGCGACATCCATCGCCGAGGGCCGATTTGAAGCGCCGGTAAAGATTGGCAGCCAGGATGAGATCGGCAACCAGGATGAGATCGGCAGGCTATCCAGCGCGTTGCGTGAAATGGGAAGCACGATCAAGCAACAGATCGACGCCATGAGACGTTCAGGTCTCGAGCTGGAAGAGAAAATTGAAGCACGCACCCGGCAGCTCGAGGATGCGAATAGGACACTGCAGGCCAGTAACCACGACCTGAAGCTGGCGCTGGAGCGCGAGAAAAAGCTTTCCGAGGCGCTGCGATTCAGCGAGGAGCGCTTCAGGATGCTGTTCGAGGCGAATAAGGCGGTAATGCTTACCATCGACCCTGGAACCGGCCTGATACTCTTCGCAAACAGGGCGGCAGTCGAGTATTACGGTTACACCATGGACCAGCTCCTGCAGATGCACATCAGCGACATCAATACGCTCAGCAGGGAAGAAGTGGCTAACGAAATGGCGAAGGCGAAAAACGAAGAGCGCAACCACTTCATTTTTCGCCACGCCTTGGCGTCGGGAGAGGTGAGGGATGTTGAAGTGCATTCCGGTCCGTTTATCTGGGATGGCAAACAGGTCCTCTACTCGATCGTTCATGACATTACAGACCGGAAAAGGGCGGAAGCAGAGCTTGAACATATCGCGCACTACGATTCTTTGACCGGCCTGCCCAATCGCCGCTTGAAGACCGACAGGCTGCGCCAGGCGATCGCACACAGTAAGCGAAACGGTACCAGTGTGGGTGTCTGTTACCTGGATCTCGACGGCTTCAAACCGATTAACGACCGCTTCGGCCATGACTATGGCGATAAAATACTGATTGAAGTTGCAAATCGACTACAAACCGTTTTACGCGAAGAGGATACGGTTTCACGTATCGGCGGTGATGAGTTTGTCCTGATACTGACGAACCTGACAAATTTGGATGAGTGTATCCTCATTCTGGACAGGGTATTGGAGATTATTGCGCAACCCATACAGCTGGATGATACCGCCCTGGTGGTCAGTGCGAGTATCGGCATCACCCACTATCCCGAGGATGACGTGGACGCTGACATCCTGCTGCGGCATGCCGATCAGGCCATGTATTGGGCAAAGGATGCGGGGAAGAATTGCTACCACCTGTTCGATCCCCAGCATGACAAGCAGATCAAGGCAAACCGCGAAAACTTCGAAATGCTGAATAATGCCTTGATAAATCAAGAGCTTATACTTTATTTTCAGCCGAAGGTTGATATGTTCAGCTGTGATGTAATAGGGGTCGAGGCGCTGATCCGCTGGATGCATCCGCGATCGGGGCTCACCGTGCCGGGGGAATTCTTATCCCTCGCGGAAAATACCGATTTGGAGATTGAACTGGGTCAATGGGTCATTGAACATGCCTTGCGGCAGGTGAGCCAATGGCAACGCCTGGATCTACGACTTCCGGTCAGTGTGAATATAAGCGCCCACCATCTGCAACACGCCGGTTTCATCAGCCATCTACGGAGGCTGTTCACAACCTACACAGACGTGACACCGGATATGCTCGAGTTGGAAATACTCGAAACCTCATCGATAGAGGATACCAATGACATCTACCATACCCTGACGGATTGCCGGGAGATGGGGATCAAGATCTCATTGGACGATTTCGGTACAGGCTACTCATCCCTGGCCTATTTTCATCGGCTACCGGTCGATATCCTCAAGATCGACCAGAATTTCGTCCAGGACATGCTGGACGATCCGCAGGATCTGACCATTGTCGACAGTGTCGTGCGCCTGGCGCATGCGTTCGAACACCCGGTTATCGCGGAAGGTGTCGAGTCCATCGAGCACGCCTCTGCGCTTCTGCAGCTGGGTTGCCGGCTAGGCCAGGGTTTCGGTATAGCCAAGCCAATGCCGGCCGATGAGATCCCGCAATGGCTGGTGCAATGGCATGCCAATACGATGTGGCGGAGCCTGAAAGAGAGGGTGACGCAAAGTCACCATATCGATGTTGAAGTGGCGCTTGCGAGTCATCGAAAGTGGGTGGGGAATTTAATCGGATATGTCACCCAGGGCACAGACTTCAACCATGGTCACCTGGACAGCAAGCACTGCAATTTCAACTATTGGTTCCATGGTATCGGTTTCATCCAGTATGGCAATTCACCGCAGTATGGTGAGATCAACAGGCTGCACGAACAGATCCATGCATTGGGCTACAAGCTGATCAGTATGAATAACATGGGGAGCAAATCGGATGCTCAACAAGGCACTGCAGAGCTCGAGGCCTTGAGCGATCGGTTCGTGGAACTCATGGAAGGGCTGACAGAAGAGCCCAATATACCTGACCAGGTGATCAGTTTTCCCAAAAATAGTGCAAAATAGCACCTTTGACTGAAGCACCAAAGGATTTGCCTGTTGTGGACAATGAACGACGTTTCAGCGGTATTGCACGCCTCTATGGTGGTCAAGCATTGGCGCGGTTCTCGCGCTCTCATATTGCCGTGATCGGTGTCGGCGGCGTGGGTTCATGGGCCGTGGAGGCCCTTGCCCGCAGTGGTGTAGGCGTGCAGACCCTCTTCGATTTGGATCATGTTGCCGAATCAAACGTCAACCGGCAGCTGCATGCCCTCGAGGGTAATTTCGGCAAGGCCAAAGTCGCGGCGTTGAAGCAAAGGGTGTTGGCAATAAATCCATCCTGCCGGGTCTACGCCATCGAGCAGTTCATAGAGCCGGAGTCGCTGCGCATGATCGCTGAAGGTGGATTCGATTATGTGATCGACTGCATCGACAACTATCGCATCAAGGCAGCCTTGATCGCCTACTGCCGCAGAAACAAGATACCTGTTATCACGGTGGGCGCAGCGGGGGGGCGAAGCGATCCGACAAAAATTCAACTGGCCGACCTCAGCCGCAGTGAACAGGACCCGCTTCTCTCCAAGTGTCGTAAATTACTCCGCAGGGAGTATAGGTTCCCATCCAATACCAAGCGTCGATTCGACGTCCCCTGTGTCTTCTCGATGGAACAACAGCGCTATCCCGATGCCGATGGGGCTGTCTGCCGAGAGCGGCCCGCTGAATTCGAGAGTTCATTGAATTGCGGTGGTTACGGATCGGTAATGACCGTTACCGCCGGCTTTGGTCTGGTCGCGGTCTCCCATGTGCTGAAGCGTCTATCCGCAGCCTAGCCGGGCTTTTGGTCGTCGCTTCTCCGATTGGTATTAAATCACGACTGAATCAAGCATTGACTGCCAAAGCAACGGTATAGCTTCTGCCCTGTTTCAGCTTCTCATAGTTGCCGAAAATCTCATTCAGATTCCGCTTCATGTACTGCCTTAAGCCATTGATGGTCACGACATAGAGCCTGCCTCCCGGATTGAGGCGCTGCTTGGCGTCATGCAGAAT
The DNA here is from genome assembly GCA_003058495.1 of gamma proteobacterium symbiont of Ctena orbiculata. Taxonomy (GTDB): domain Bacteria; phylum Pseudomonadota; class Gammaproteobacteria; order Chromatiales; family Chromatiaceae; genus Thiodiazotropha. The sequence goes on from QBVC01000028.1 coordinate 40,870, forward strand.
CAGAGAGAGCATCTCCTTGCCCACCTTGGCGGGGATATTGGATGCGACTACATCGAAGCGCAGAGCCGGATCGATGTGATCGAACCCGTTGCTCAGCATGGCTTTGGCGTTGCGCACCTGGTTGCGTTCCGCATTGGCATTGCTGTAGTCGACGGCCATGAAATCCTTGTCGACCATCAGCGTGTTGCCCTGGGGAGAGCGTCTGGCCATGAACAGGCCTATGGGGCCGTAGCCGCACCCAAGGTCGAGGCAGTTGTCAGTGGGGGTGATCAGCAAATGCTCCACCAGAAGCCTGGTTCCCTCATCGATTTCACGCGGCGAGAAGATGCCCCAGGTGGTATGGAACCGCAGATGTTCACCGGCCAGCTTGTCGCTGAAGACGATGTCCTGGCGGAGCCTGTTGAGTTTCTCTTTGGTCAGCATGGAGGCGGAGTTTTACCCGGGGCCGGGATTAAGTCAATCCCGGAGGCTGAATATCAGGCATCCAGGATGTTGTGAATCTGTTCCAGCATCGGCTCCGGGCTTAGATAATCCACTGCCACTGGCCACATACCCTGACCAAGCTGAAGTACCAGGCCGGGGAAGCTGCGCACTCCCAGACGCAGCGTTTCGGCGATTTCCGATTCGAGTGCCTGCTGGGTTGAATGGTGATTGAGTAATTCGCTGAAGCGCTGTTGATCCAGGCCAATCTCGCGTGCGATTTCGCCAAGCGTTGAGTCGTCCGAGGGATTTCTCGCCTCCAGATAGTAGGCTTGTTGAATCGCAAGTATCATCATTACTTCAGCGTCGGGATTCAGGATTCTGGCGGCGATGACCGCACGACAGGCGGGGTAGGTCGATCTTCTCGGCGTATTGCGTGACCAGAAATCGAAGTTAAAGCGTGTATTCGGTATTCTTCTCTCTATCTCACGCCATGTGGCCTGTATTCTGATGCGCATCTCATCCGGCATCGGAGAACTACTGTCAGCGGCCAGACCACCCAGCAGACGGCTGCATGAGAGAGCGCTGGGCAAGGCTGCCAGGAGCGCCTCGAGTGTCGGCCGAAATCCCCAACACCAACTGCACATAGGGTCATGAATGTAATAGAGACGGGGCATGCGATGTGTCTGTTTTGTGCCATATACAGATGTGATATAAGAGTATATCCGAATCGGGATCAGTCATCGCAGATAGAAAAACATAGCCTTTTGATGGTCTTTAGCGGTCAAGCCGGCTATGCGTATCCACTGCAATACAGAGGTTTAATTGAAGTCCGCACTGCTTGGAAAAATCGCTTTCTGGTTGATCGTCATCGGTGCAGCGGCGTTGCTGACGCCCCAACCCGCATGGCCAGAGTGGCTGGCGCGCATGGTTTTGTCGACCGGCGTCGCCCTGGGGGTGACCACGCTCGGTCTGTCCTTATGGCAAAAACGTGGCGGGAAGCGGTGACCCAACTGCCGGCCTCAGCGATGATCGGCGGGTGCTCAGGCGTTTCCGGCTATTTGATTTTCCACATGGTTTAGCAGCCCGATGATCTCTCCCGATAGAGGCTCGATCTCATTGTAGAGCTGCTCGGCTCTGTCGCTGCTGCCACTCTCTCTCTGTTCGATAATCTCTTTTATCAATGCATGCAGCTGTTGGTGTGGCTGTTCAATCGAGCGAATCTCGGCGATATCGCCGTAACGCTTGAGCGCTTCGGCGTAGTACCATTTACCCAGCGCGCAATCATGGTGGGAGACCGCTTCCTCCCGGGTGAGAGATTGTTTGCCGTCCAGGAATGAACGCACCCTGGCCTTCCAGGCGAGATGAGCGGATTTGGCTGAGCTGAAATCGAAGCCGCTGTCGCCGGAAAATTTAAACTGCCGGACAACGCTTTGCAGTTCAGAGGCGAGGGTGCCTAAATCGTCGGCGGTATTTGAGGTATCCTTCGCCCTCTGCGAGGTCTGCCTGCTGTTTTCGACGATACTGGCGATATTCCGGTTGATCTCGTCAGCAACCGTGCACTGTTGTTCCGCCGCGGTGGCGATCTGGGTGTTCATGTTGTTGATGGTGTCAATCGCATTGCTGATTTCGCTGAGTGACTTCAATGTGCCGGTCGCCTTCAATACGCCACTGTCCACCTTTTCTCTGCCGGCGGCCATCACAGCGACTGCCTGCTGGGTGCCGCTCTGCAGCGCCTGTATCATCGATTCGATCTCCCCGGTCGATTGGTGGGTGCGGTTGGCCAGGCTTCGAACCTCATCGGCAACAACCGCAAAACCACGCCCCTGTTCGCCTGCTCTGGCGGCTTCGATGGCGGCGTTGAGGGCGAGGAGATTGGTCTGTTCAGCGATGCTTTTGATAACGTCAAGCACCGATCCTATGCGTACGCTCTCCTGCTCCACGCCGAGAATCGATTTTTCCGCAAGTTCCACCTCATTCGCCAGTTCCTGAATCGCCTCCGTCGTCTGTTTGACTATTTTACAGCCGGTCTGCGCCTCATCAGATGCCGACCTGGTTGCCTGTTCGGCGACTGAAGCATTTTTTGCGACGTCCGAGATACAGCTCGCCATCTGGCTCATTGCTGTTGCAACCTGGTCCGTTTCGTTCTCCTGGCTCTGAATACGGCGACTGATCTGTCCCGTGTTTTCCGATGTTAGCGCAACGCCACGAATCACAGATTCGGTTGAATGCGCGGTTTGCTGTATCAGCTTGCGTATCTTGGCGACAAACTGGTTAAAGCTTTCGGCCAGGAGTCCAAGCTCATCCTCTCCCTTCTTGTCCAGCTGTCTCATCAGGTCGCCGTCACCATTGGCGATATCCTGCATGGTTTTGACTGCATCCTGGATGGGGTTGAAGATAAGGCGTGTAATCAACCAGCTGATCAGCAGTCCGGTGATAAGGCCAAAAGCCAACAGGCTGACCACGAGTCTGGTGGTGGAGCTCGCATCATCGATTAATCCTTGACTGGTATCATTAATCGTTGCTTCATGATGACTCACGAGCTGATCGACTCCGGTATCGATTTTATCCAGCAGGGCCGTGATCTGGCTGCGCACCAGCCATGCATCGCTGCGCCACTGCTCACTGCCGTGTATCGCCCGGAGTTTTTTGTAATGCTGATCAAACAGCCCCAGGTTGTCCGAGAACTGCTCGATAGAGTCGGCCTGATCCAGCGTCAGCAGGTCGCTCTTCGCATTGATTTCGTCGAGTACGGATTTCGCTCTCTCCAGGTAGAGGTCGAGGTCGCTTAGATTGGAGTTGTTGCGAAAAGCCAGGTAGCCGCGGATACCGTTCATAATGTTGCTCCATGCATACCTAAGCTCGGTAAGATGGCTCAAGATCCGTTTTCGTTCCTCGTCGGCATCCTCTTCCATCTCGGATATGATCATCTGCGACGTCAGTTGCAGCTGATTGCGACTGATCGGGTTGATATGTTCATTGGCGTAGGCAATCCCCGGGAAATTACCCTCATTCGTCGCCGTTTTTTTCAGCAGGGCATCAACAGACTGTTCGAACTGTTTCAAATCGAGACTCAGCCGTTTCAGCAGTTGTGACGAACTGGCATCCTCGACCTCGACGCTTTTTGTTATCAGTGACTCGAGTATGTACTTGGTATGGTTCTTTTGGCTGGAGTAATTCTCCAAATGAGCCGCCTCCCTGGTCAGCAAATAGAAACCCAGGGAACCGGTTGACTGCTTCAAGCTGTTGGCGAGGTCCTTCGTCAACATCAGTCGCGGCTGGTCCTGGTGAACCACCTCGTTCACGCTCTGCTCTACATTATTCAGGCTGATGAGCGTGAAAATGGACGATATGGTAAGTACGCAGAGGATCAGCCCGAATCCGAACCACTGCTTTGTGCGAATCGATACGTTATGCATCATTGACATTATCGTTTCCCTGATATGGATGTTCCATATCCGTTTCCCTTGCGTCGTTTTTTATTTATTCGCAAGTGCCGTGAATCTATGCCCACAAGCCACCTGTGAACGAGTCGTTGTAATTGTTGGGGTTTTTAATGGTGTATTGTTGAAACCCCTTCTTCTCTCTATCTGCAGGACTTATCGTCGTGGATGTGTAAAACTTTAACCCAGCAAGACCCTGGGAGTCGTTCCCTGGGGATTGGTTGAGATGTGAAAAAAAATGATTCAGATCATTAGCCTACAGAACCTTTTCAAACGGATACTGACGACACCGAGAGGAACGGCGTTCGGCAGATCAGCAGCGCTGCCGCTCGATCGATCACACCTGTGCAGGCAGTAAACAACTGGATGACGCACTCAACACGACCGGATTATCTCGACTACCTGAAGGCAGTGATCATCGTCGCCTTGACGGCTTCCGGCCCGGTGAGCGCCGGCTGGCTCGAGGCCGTCACCCCTGTTCAGCGGGCGCCCAGCCTTAAACTCGAGGATTTGGCGGGGGTGAAATACGAGCTGAAGGGACTCAAGGGTAAGACTGTCCTGGTCAACTTCTGGACCACCTGGTGTCCGCCCTGCATTGAAGAGATGCCGTCGTTGATCGGCTTGAACAGGGAGATGGAGCAGGGTGGTTTTGTCATTCTTGCGGTCAATGTCGAGGAGAGGAAAAGACGAGTCGGCAACTTCGCGTCCCGCTTAAAACTGACCTTTCCGGTGCTCCTCGATCCTGGACGCGAGGCGGGAGATACCTGGGAGGTAAAGGTCTTTCCCAGCAGTTTTCTGGTCGATCCAGAGGGACGCCTACGCTATCGAGCGATTGGCCCAATCGACTGGAACAGCGACGAAGTCATCTCGATTATTCGTCGGCTTGCGGTGGAGTAGGGGCTTAACCAGTTTACAGTTTGTGTGAGGAGGTGAACCTTCTGTTCCGCGGGCTGACCATGAGCTGGATCACACCTTTTGAATCTTCCTAGTACTTTATTTCCTATGTGACTTTTTTCTTAAGTCTCTTTTAAGTTTGTTTTGCTAGCTTTTGGGACAGCCTGCCCAAATATAGACGACAAATCGTCGTCTTAGAAATGGCTAAAAAATAAAAAAATACAGTAAAAACAATAAGTAAGTAAAACAATATATAAGTAGGTTTAAGGTGGGGAGACAATCACGCCCATTCAGCTTGGGTGTCGTCCTACAAACCAAAAACCAATGGGCTGCGTGGAGGTGTCCGGATATGAAGCAATCTCTGTTTCTACTAAAAAAATCTCATGGCCTAGCAATAGCTTCGATTATCTTCATCTTCACACTGGCTTTCGCCACGGGCGGTGCCTGGGCGAGTAGTGATGATGAGGAGGAGTATCGCTACGAAAAAGAAGAAGGCAGTAGTGATAGCGGAAATAAAGAGGAGAGTGAAGACCACAAAGGTGGTGATAGTTCCCAAGATGAGGGTTCTGCAGACAGCGATTCAGTTGGCGGCGGCGGCAGTGGTCTGGCGCTGGCGCCGAAGAATACCTTCAATATCATGATGAACTATGAACTCGGTATGCACTGCACCGGATTCGAGTTCGCCTACTGCTGTGTATTGCCTCCCTACAATTCGATCCTCGCCCAGGTTGTGAAGACCCAACAGAGCGGTGCGGGTGAGAATGCCTTTGCGCGCCTGCTGGAGGGCGATCCCAACGTGGGCCTGGATGCCCTGGGCCGCCAGACCGTGTTGCGGGATCATGATCTCGATGAGAATGGAAACTTCCAGAGATATGTCATCGAGTATTGGCATGAGGCACAGCCCCGGGAAGAGGCGCCAAGAGTCGTGACTCAGACCTCGAGAATGATCAGCGCCGTCGAGGGCAACTCCCTGTTGATGTGGAACACCATCGCCGATTCCGCCGTTGTCGATGGAAACGGTGCCCTGGTGCTGTCCGGAGAGGGGGGGAATCCCAGGCTCTACGACGATCCCGATGGCGCCAATGTCAAGGGTGTGATGCTGGGCGACGGCGATTTCGACGATCCCACCGACGATTACTGGAACGCGGTCTGGAACCACCTCTACATCTATGCCGATCTGGAAGGCGCGAATCCGGAGAATACATCGCTGGAAGGCAAGAAAATCAGACTCGGCGTGACCGGCCATATCGAGTACCCGGACGATTGCGGCGCCGGCCTCCACCCGATGGGACCGGTCTCCCACCCGGATGGCCTGCCGACCAACCCGGCTGTGCCGAACGATTGCGGTGGTGCGTCCAACGGTAATGTGCTGACCTTCTCCGGCGAACATGGCACCGTGGTCTACACCCAGATGAAGGTGCTGGAGAACCTGCCGATCACCCTGACCTCGCCGCGCATCTGGGAGGCCCTGGGCCTGCCGTTGACGCCATTCGAGGACTCCATCAATTTCTTTGCCAATCCGGGTGCGATGTATGAGGAGAGCGTACGACCCTTCGTGGCGATGAAGGCAAGGCTGCGCCACTATGATGAAAACGCCTACGGCGGCATGGGAGAGCCGGTTACCCAGAACGGCGTGCCGGTGGAGGGCTTCGGCACCGCGCCGATCGATATTCCCAACTGCGAGCGCTGCCACTCCGAGGTGGATACCACCAACTCGCCCCATCGGACGGGGGACGAGGTCTGGTCCATGGTCAAGCAGGAGTACGATTTCTGGATGGGCTACTACGGCATCATCGAGGGTGAGGAGTCCGACTGGTACCCGCGACTCAAGAGTGCGGCCATCAGTATCCTCGGTCTGCATGACCAGAACCACGGCACCGGTTTTCTGGACAACTATCCGGCCTGCACCACAGCCGAGGAGTGCGATGCCTATGCCGCTGATCTGTCTGCGCAAAACGGTCGTCCCATCTTTGCCCAGAGCACCCGTATCGGGGAGGCGACCGTACTCTGCCAACGCTGTCATGCGGACAATGTGATCGCCCAGGTCAAATCGGCCAGCTTCATGGATGAGGAGGGCGTGGACAGGGTGATTCTACCCATGTCCGAGGCGATTCATCAGACCCATCGCGGTGCGGGAGAGGGCGGTCCTATCGCGTTCACCGACAGCTTCGGTCGATTCGGCGGCTGCCAGGGTTGTCATCCCGCCCATCGCTCCAACGGCGACATGGCGGGCTATCCGATCACCGAAGAGGGTGACAACTTCTACGCCGATACGGATAATCGGCTGGGCGCCGGGGGCTGTTTCGTCGGGCGTGATGTACACTCCAACCCCTTCAAGGATATCGACGGCGCCGGCACCCCTGAGCACCTGACCGCGGTCGGCGAGTGGCTGCGGGTCAACGTCTCACAGAACCAGGCCGGCTACGCGGATAGCGATCGCGACAACCGGGGCATCTGGTGCACCAACTGCCACAACCAGTTGAGCCAGGAGATCTGGAAGCGCGAGAACATGGTGAGCCTGATCAAGGGTGAGCCTGGTCAGGATGCCACCGGCCAGGATGCCGTCAACATCCGTGCCCTCGGGTCGCTGGGTGAGATCGCCGATGCCTTGGATGTCAGCCTGGAACAGGCCGAGAGCTGGCTCGATCCAAGAGACCCGACCGTCTTCCCCACCGCCGACGGCGTGACCCGGGAGACGGAAGAGACCATGGGGATCTGGCGTCGAGACCCGGGGCTCTGCGCCTATCTGGGCGGCAGCACCGATCCCGCGCTGGATGCCAAGCTCGCTACCATCGAGGTGGCCGGCGATGTCGGCGCCTGCAGTACCGGGAGCGCGGCATCCGGTCCCGATTGTGACGGTAACGGCAATGCCGATTTCCAGATCTGCGGCAGCTTCGACGGCGATGGCGACTTCAGTGTCAACATCCTCACCCTCTGCACCACGGACGATTGCGTGGCTGAGGCGCAGGCGGGTCTGAATGGTTCGATGGCGGCGCCTGTCCCCTTCTCGGCGGCCACCGACGGTCGTGACCACTGGCTCGCCGCCGGTGAGCCCCACTGCGCCGACTGCCACAAGGCGCCCTATGTGGAGCCGAGCGGACACCAGCCCGGCAACGACCATTCGCCCTTCAACTATCCGCGCAAGGCGGGCCTGATGCGCTACTCCCGCGGCCACCGGGATATCACCTGCCAGGGCTGTCATGAATCGATCCACGGCCTCTATCCGGTGGCGCCCCATCTCGAGCAGGGGCCGGGTGTCGACGGTGTGGATTCCACCACCTACGCCCAGGCGGCCTATCTCAACAGCGATGACAGCCATGGCCCGCTGAAGTGCGGTTCCTGCCATATGTACGAGACCCTGACCGACAATCCGGATGCCCAGATACCGGCACGGGTCTGCGAACCGGGCGAGGATGGGGGCAACTGCGATGGCGGCGGCGGCCTGGCGTTTGACGGGGTCCCGATCACCTCGGATTTTGACGCCGCGGTCAGCTGGGCCCACACCTTTACCGACAACCACGATCCGACCGAGGACTTCTGTCTCAGCTGTCACGATAACGAGAACGATGATGTCAGCGTCCAGGAAGAAGAGTGGCTGGAGCACGCCATGAAGGGGCGGGTCTCGCGCAAGACCATGGACCAGGTCGAGGTTGCGTTGGCCGGCGCGGTCTTCGGTTCCGACGATCCGCTCAATACCGTCTGCCAGGGCTGCCATGGAGATGAACGGCAGGAGGTGGCCTGTGATGGCGAGGATGGCCGGGAGTGGAAACTCCATCTCTCGGAAGGCCGGGTGTCGGAGAGCGTATGGGAGCATGTATCCACGGATCTAACCGGCTCAACCTGTGAGTGGTAACAGGCAACACCCAGTCTGTCGTGCAGGACACTAGACTGGCGGTATTATTGGGGAGGGGAAACAGGCTGTTTCCCCTCCCTCCCGGTTCTCCATCATCATAAATCGCTGTTTAGGGTAACTGTTTCACTCAATCATCATAAACGATAAACCGCGGACCTGCTTCAGCGCCGATGCAGTTGGATGACAGGTTGAGCAGGCAATCCGGAGGCAAAATGAAAACTCTTCTGACACTGATCGCCGGCACGCTGCTGGCCGCATCCGCCTGGGGGGATCCTGCCGCGGAGAGCGCGGTCACCGACCGGAACACCCTGGCGAGGGTCGGCGACCGGATCATCACCTTTCCCCAGTTGAACACCCAGCTGAACAGCACGGCTGTGGTCGGCGTCTCGATCCCCGCATTGGGCACCCCCGATCGACACCGGGTGATGCTGACCCTGCTGGACAGGGCGATCAGCCTCAATCTGCTCTACCTGGATGCGCTCGATAAGGCGCTGCCTGAGGATCCCGGCTACCGTCAGGAACTCAAGGCGTACACCGACGGCATGCTGGCCGGGCTCTATCGTAAAGCCTACCTGAAAAAGGATATCGCCATCAGCGAAGACGAGATCGCCGAATATATGCAGCGTCACTTTGCACGGGGAACGGTATTGGACGACAAGATGCGCCCTTTGATCGAGGCAAAGGTAAAGAAGGCGAAATACGTAAGGCACAAACGGGGCTTGCGTGCCCATCTGCGTGACGGCATGGATGTGAAGATAGCGATCCGGCACCTCGAGATCGAGGATGACCCACTGCGCAGCGATCAACAGGTGATCGCGGAATACGCGGGCATCAAAATGACTTGGGGCGAGACCAAGAAGTACCTCACGACCTTGAACAACTCGATCGATCTCGACAGGCGGTTGCAGACCCTGGACAAACTCATAGACAACCGCCTGTTGGCAAAGCGGGGACGCGAGGCAGGCTTGGATCAGGATCCCGGTTATCAATCGGCGCTGGCGGAGTTCAGCGTGACGCGGCTGGTGAATCTGCACCGCAGTCGATTGATAGCGGGCATGGAACCGAGCGCGCAGGAGATCGACGACTATTTTGCAAGGCACCGGCAGCGCATCACCTTCAACGAACACCGCAAACTGCAGATGGTGGTACTGCAGGATGAGCGGACAGCCCAGGATATACTGGAAAAGTTGGAGAAGGGGGAGCTTACCATCTACCAGGCCGCGCGCGACCACTCCATCGATCCGAGGGCGAGACAGACCCTGGGCGACTTCGGCTGGGTCGAGGAGGGCAGCGGATTTCCCGCCCTGGATGAGTTGGTCTTCGCCCTTGAGATCGGTGAGCTGGGAGGCCCGGTTGAGACCCCTGCCGGCTGGCATATCGTAGTAGTGAGCGAACAAAAGACGGCGAAGTATACAGCTATCGAAGATCCGGATACCCGGCACAAGACCCGCAAGCTGTTGCTGAAAGAGCGCCTCAACGACTACCTGGCGGAGCTGCGCAGACAGGATTACCCGGTGGTCGTCTATGAAGAGAACCTGAACAGGCTGCTGCAGGAGGAGGCGCAGTGGATCGCCGCCAAGAGCAGGGAGATGAAGCAGCACCCGGAGCGCGCCCGCATCATCCTCGAGGAGATGAAGGCACTGGTGGAGTAGTGGCGGTAAATGGCACTACTCATTACTCCGCTCCAAGGTATATGTCACCCCCGGCGAATGGCCAATCAGGGTTTTATACTTAATCTTGTTAGGGCTTGCGTAAAGAATCTGGTAGACCTTGATTTCAGGCCCGAAAGGACTTTTATCGACAGTAGGGTCATTTATGGTTACGTATAGATACCCATCGCAATACCAGCTTCTGGTTTCGCTCGGACCATGCTCCACCAGTTTCCCTGCTTGATATATTTTTATATTCAATGACATTTTTTCGTTATCGGTGTATGTGACGGTTTGAGTGTTGGTATAGTCCTGGACATGGTTGTAGGTGGAGGACACCCACGAACCGAGAAAATGATTGCAGTCGAATGGGGGCTTGGCCGAATTAGACGTGATTGGTGAATCAGGCTTGGATATAGCGGCTCCTGAAACCAAGACTAGAAAAACTAACGAAAATATTTTTTTCACGAAATGTTCTTCCTTGTTCGAAATTTTTTATTCATGCCAATATTGCGGCTGATTCAGTGCCTCTGCGCATTGAACCTTTCCCTTGACCTTGCCGATAATCCCTTGTTTTAATTCCACCACCATCCAGGCATCCGTATTCTTTTCAGCTATGGGATAGGGCGCTTCAAAGCCGATAATACCAGCCGTGCTAAATCCAAAACGCGGATAGTATTCTGGGTGGCCAAGCACAAAGACCAACGCCACCCCCGACCCGCTCAATTGACTTAGTCCCTCTCTGACAAGGCGAGTGCCGATTCCTTGATTTTGGGCCTCGGGCAGAACCGCGAGTGGTGCAAGTAATTGTACCGATAACGACTCGTCAGTTTGTGTGATGGATGCGTTTGTGCAGAGTACATGACCGACAATTCTACCGTTCCTTACCGCAACAAGAGACAACAAAGGAGACGCAGTTTCATCCTCAAACAAATCATTAACGAGCTTTGCTATTTCAGGGCCCTCCTGCTCTCCAAATGCCTGGATATGTACTGTTTCAATCTCTGATTTATCGGCCGCTGTGGATTTTCTGATTTCCATGACTCTATTTATCTTGCTGTCGCTAACCTATATTCAAAGGCACATCACCTTTAGTCCCGACAATATACCCGCTTCAAGCAGCAGTCATTCCGCGATCCTGATCCTGCGATATAGGCTGGATAGCAGGCCGATTGCACCTGGCTAATCGGACAAGTTGACTCATAGCTGCAAATTAGAGGAGGTATACAAGGGGACTGTCGATATCTCCTAGCTATTCTTGCAAATCACCAGGTCCTGATGACACATGATAGTTCTTTTCAGGATTTTACGGATGGTAAAGTATCTGCCCCAATTCTCCAGGATATAGTCATCCGTATGATATGTGGTTTGGTAAAACTCGGGTAGACCGTCAGTGCCGTCCCCAACCGTGTAGAAGAAGCCGGATTCGGCCAGCTGTGTCCTATATTCTTCAGGGGCGTTGGCAAACAACTCTTCGCCGTGAGTTGTAAGCAGTAAAATGCCATCCGACCTGGTAACCCGCTTTAACTCTTCGAGCCAGGCAAACTGCATGGTTTCAGGCAGATGGGTAAATACGGATATGGAGTAGACCATATCGAATAGATTATCCTCAAATGGCAGAGGCGGCATGGCTTTATTGGTTACGAACTCACCCACATAGGATAATTCGCTTCGACACCAGGCTATTGCCTCATCATCAATATCACTGCCGTAGAATCTACTCTGTCTGAAATATTTTGAAAGATAGTTGATTACGCGCCCGCAACCACAGCCGAAGTCCAGGATGCGACTGTGTGGTTTCATGTCATCAATTGTGCGGGTTGTGTTGTATATATTATATGCGAGTAGTCTGCCTGCGCCGTGAAAGCTGCTCAGGCTCCCGTCGCCATGAACCCTTTTTCGCAGATGCTCGGGAGGCGATGTTGCCGGGTTGTTGTACAGCATCCGGTCTTTTATCGATTGCGGTATGCCGGGGCGATCTTCATTTAGGCCGTATGAGAGACAGTGTTCCAGGCCGGATGCGAAAGCGCGGTTTTTTACCGCTTCAGAGACATCGGGATTCAGTCTTAAGTAGGTTGTCTCATCAAAGTCCCTGGATAAGAGCTGTGCAATCTCCATTGCCTACTGTCCTTGTGGTTCCATTCGGTTTGAGGTGCAGCATACGTTATCCGGTAAGCACCATCAAACGGGTTTTACTGCTAGCGGCGCCTATGAAATATCGGCAGTGGTATTGTGGCTGAGTATTCTAGGCCAACGCTCATAGGCGGCGTCCTCCATCTCCGGGGTGATGGTGACCACGTAGACACGTCGCTCCCTCTCCCAGTGGGCCACCAGGCCCTGGATCCATTTCCCCGGGGTGACGTCGAACCAGTGGCTGCGGCCCTCCATGTCCACCTCCATGAACTGGCTGACCAGCAGCTTTACCGGAATCGGCCGCCAGCGGTCCCAGCGTCCGCCGTAGATGGCATCGAGCCTCGCCCAGCCCCCCAACGGCAGCCTGCCGAGCTGCTGCCTGCGCCGGCCCCAGGGCAACAGGTCGGCGCCGCCGTGCCGGTTTTTCACCGGCAGGCAGGCCTTGGCGTCGGGGAATTTGGTGCGGAATTCCCGGCCGTTTAGGGTGTAGTGGACGGCGGTGCACACGGTTACTTGGGTAATTTTGAATTTTGAATTATGAATTTTGAATTGATGCGTGCGCTTACGCGCACATCCCTTTTAAACAAGCGTGAGCGAAGCGAACACCTTAATTCAAAATTCATAATTCAAAATTCAAAATTATTCATAAGAATGGTTTCCCTGTGCCCAAACGGCTTCCAGGCCGGGGCGATGACATTGGGCATCTTCGATCGGCTCAGCAGGCGAACGGGGGCCAGGGTGAATTCGCCGTAGCGCTGGTTGATATGGTCCATGGCCTGGTTGAGGCGGTCCTGGCGCTGGTGGTCCGGCTCCAGGAAATCGAACTGGTAGTCGGCGTAGCGGGGATCGAGGGCGGTGATCTGGACCTGGTGACAGCCCTGGCCGGCCCAGTGGTGGTCGAGGAAGTCCTGGCACATGGCGACGATGGTCGGGCCGTGGTCGGTGGGCGGGTCGCAACGGTATTTGCGGGCCAGATAGCCCTCGGCGATACGCACCCCGACATAGAAGTGGCTGGCGCGGAAATGGTGCAGGCGCAGCCGGGTGGCCACCTTTTCCGCCATGTGCAGGAGAAAGGTTTCGACCACCTCGCGTTGGCGGGTGTCGGGGGGCATGACCTTGCCGTGACCGATCGATTTCGGCGCCTCGACGTCGGTGTGCACCGGCTCGGGATCGAGCCCCTGGGTCATCAGCCAGATGCGCCGTCCCGGATTGCCGAAGCGGCGCCCGATCTCGCCGATGGGCAGGCGCCGCATGTCGGCGCAGGTGTAGACGCCCCGTTCCGCCAGGTAGCGGCCTATCCCCCTGGCGATACCACACAACTCGGTGACCGGCACCCTGGCGAGGGTCTGCCGCGCCGTGCCGGGGGGGATAATGGTCAGGCCGTTGGGCTTGTTGAGCTTGGCGGCGTACTTGGCGGTGGTCTTGTCGCCGCTGACCCCCACCGAGCAGAGCACCCCCCCGGAGGCCTCCAGCACCGTCTGCTTGACCTGGCGGGCGATCCGTTGCGGGGTGCCGAGGAGGCGCTGGCAATGGGTGATGTCGAGGAAGGCCTCGTCCACCGAGAAGACCTCCCTGTCCGGGGTGATGGTGGAGAGCGCCTCCATGATACGGGTGGAGACCTGGGCATAGCGCTCCGGGTTGGCCGGCACCTGGATAAATCCGGGACAGATCCGCTGCGCCTCCTTCAGCCGCATGCCGGTATGCACCCCATAGGCGCGGGCCTCGTAGGAGCAGGTGATGATGCAGGTTCCCTGGGCGCCGTTGGTGATGCCGATGGGCCGCCCCTGCAGCTCCGGGTGGTCGATCTGCTCCACGCTGCAGAAGAAGGCGTTCATGTCCACCAGGATCATGGCGCGGGACCAGTGGGTGTGGGGGAGGGTGTCGTCGGAAAACATGGATTTGGGATAATTGTGAATTGTGAATTTTGAATTATGAATTGAGGTGTTCGCTTCGCTTACGCTTATTTAAAAAAGGTGTGCGCGTAAGCGCACGCATCAATTCAAAATTCATAATTAAAAATTAATCAGTACCTTCTTAGTTGACACACCAACACCCCCTGAATCCGCACCCGCTTCGCCGCATAGATCATCGGGGGGATCTCGGGGTTTTCGGCAATCAGCTTGATACGGCCGCTCTTGAGGCGCCTGAGACGCTTCAGGGTGGCCTCCTGGTCGTCGATCAGGGCCACCACGATGGCGCCGTCGTCGGCGGTGTCGCAGCGCTCGATCACCGCCAGGTCGCCGTCGAGGATGCCGGCGTCGATCATGGAGTCTCCCTTCACCTGCAGGGCGTAGCGGTCGGGGCCGAACAGGTCGTTCAGCTCGAGGCGCTCCTGGCCGGCAATGGCCTCGATGGGCTGGCCCGCTGCGATGCGGCCCAGCAGGGGGAGGCTGGTCTTCGAGAGCGCCTCCTCATCGGCCAGCTCGATGCCGCGCTTGCGGCCGGCTATCAGGCGAATCACTCCTGCCTCGGCCAGGGCCTGCACATGGCGATGGGCGGTGCCTTTGGAGCTGATGCCGATGCCTTCGGCGATCTCGATCAGCGAAGGGGCGTATCCCCGCCTTTTCAGGTAGCGGCGGATAAAGGCCAGGGTCCGGTCCTGGGTAGGGGTTAGCATGCTTGTTCTCCAAATGTTCCGTTGAGTGACTTAGAGTTTAGAACATTAGAGGAACTTTTGATAGGGGGGATGAATTATGAATTTTGAATTGTGAATTTTGAATTCTGGTGTTCGCTGCGCTCACGATTGTTTACTAAAGGGTGTGCGCATAGCGCACGCATCAATTCAAAATTCATAATTCAAGATTCAAAATTAAACAAACCTCTTTGTTTTTGATCGAGAAATTCCCTACAATCCCATGATAAATAAAAGATATTTTGGGGATAGAGTCATGCCGAACCGGGTCCTGCAGCGTCTTGCGCTGATTCTCGCTATCGTGATGTTGAGTGTATGGGGCGTAGTCCTGATCGTCGATCCCCATTTGATCGCCGGTTATTTCAGTGCCGAGCCGGTCAATCTGGCCTTTGCCGGCATGATGGGGGCGGCCCTGCTTGGATTGGCCTTTATCTCATTGGCCGGCGTTACCCGTTGGATGCATACGCCGCGGGCCCTGGGTATTGCCATGGCCATTTTGGTGGTGGAAACCGCCTACCTGATGCTGGGCTCCGGCGACATGTTGGTGACCATGCCCACCACAATAAGCCTGGTGACAGCCGCCGCCGTGGCCTTCTTTCTGCTTGTGGGCTGAAGTTGCCACGGACTCGAGGCGTGTGTGGATAGGCTGTCGAGCCGCCGAGACTGAAATGGTCACGCCGTACCGTTTTGACTCATCTCCCCGGGCTCAGCTATTAAAATATATTTTACCCTTATTAATTAATCTTATTATCAAGATGGATGCCGGGGGTGCCACTTTTCAATAAATTAACGGCGTTCACTAAATTGAGTCAGTAATCACAATGATATTCATAGGGAATTTGTCAAAATTGGTATATAATTCCCAACTATATGCTCCAGCTGAGCTGATAATCTGGATTGAGTACTACCCTATAGATGAGGATATTCTATAGGAAGGTCACAGCAGGGAAGGGACGAAGCTGCGCAAACAGGATAGGCATGTCTGTGCCAATGGGTTGTTGAACCGCCCGCAACTTATTGGCCCAACATACATAAATGTAGCGTGGGGGATCTATGTCAAGTGCAATAAACCTGCTGCTAGTCGAAGACGATGAAATGTTGGGTGATGGCATCCAGACCGTTCTGAGGCGTCGCGGATTGTCGATAGACTGGGTGCGTGATGGCCTCACGGCCATGCAGTCGTTGAAGGCTGCCCGCTATGATGTTCTGTTGCTCGATCTGAATATCCCCTGGCTCTCCGGGCTGGAGGTCCTGGCCCGTTTGCGCTCGGAGGGAAATCAGATTCCGGTCCTCGTATTGACAGCGCGCTCAGAGGTTCTCGATCGCGTTCAGGCTCTGGATGGCGGCGCGGACGACTATGTGGTCAAGCCCTTCGATATCGAGGAGTTGTGCGCGCGCATTCGCGCTCTCCATCGCCGTCACAGCGGTCAGGGAGAGGAGATTCTGCGCCATGGTGAATTGACTCTGGATCCTTCCGCGCACACGGTGACCATACAGAGCAACGAGGTGTCACTCTCGGTGAAGGAGTTTGATATTCTCCAGAGCCTGATGGAGAACATGGGTCGGGTGATGTCGCGCCGCAAGCTGAGTGAGAAGGTATATTGTCTGGATGACGATGTCGAAAGCAACGCCATCGAGGTCCATATCCATCATCTACGCAAAAAACTCGGAGATCATCCGATACGCACCGTGCGCGGGGTGGGATACGTGATAGAAAAACCAACGGGCACGTCTGCAAAACGCTAGATCATGACCAGGGAAGCAGCATCCAAGACGACCCGGATCGGGGAGCTGGGCTAACTGTGAAGTTGTTTATACCTGTTTTAAGTAAAACTTAATTTAAGCCTGCTAGTTTTTTTATAACCAATCCATGTCTGGTCAAGCATTGATGTGAGACCATGGTCATCAAGGCGTTTTTCCGAAGCTGGCTGATCCTGGCGAGAAATTGTTCAACTGCCGAGTGCTGGACTGAATGATTGGTTGTGTCGAGTGTTACGAAGATTTTGAAGTTTCGTAACCGATTGGTTAATTTACCCTTGCCCGCGTGTCCTCCCCACATGCGGGTTCTTTTTTGCCTGTCGTACCGTCAATAATCCCTCTCGATCAGTTTTTCATACTCCTGTTTCAGGTGCCGTGCGGATTGCAGATCATCGTCGTTGATTTTGACGATGGTATCTGCTTTGAACAGTGAGAGCAGGTGGACGGTTTTCGGATAATCATCCAAATTGGCCAACATTTCATCGACTTTATCGGTGAAATTGACGGGTACAGACTTATTTACGCCTATCACAATAGGCGGTATCGGCTTTGATGCGATCAATACCTCCAAGGATTGGGAAATCTGTTTGTTTAACTCACTGGCGATTCTGTAGGAGGTGTCTGTAACGAGCGCCGCGTCAGCCTTGTTGAAAAACAGATCGATAATGACACTGTTGATGTCGGTGTTCGCCACCATAGAGGAGAAGAACTGCTCGGTTGCGGGAAGGTCCGCTTTCCGCAGTTCGACGTCGAGAAATATCTTCGCGAGTTTAAAACCGCTAGGGTGGATCAAGCGTTTATGCTTCAATTGCGCAAGGCTGGTGATTTTATCGGAGCGTCTGGTTAAAAGAACGACTTGCTGCAACAGATCATGCCCGATGACTAGCGAATACCGTTGGTTTGGATTGACCATGTGATCAATTTCAAGGTAATCAAAGACGTTGGTTATGACAGCATCGAGCCGATGCCGCTTCATCTCGCGCACCACATCCTCGGTCGAATGATAGCGGTTAAACACTCCCTTTCTGGCGATATTCCGCATGACATCCTGAAAAATCATTTCCGTGGCGATGCTGCTATCGGTAGGGTTGGAGAAGAACGTTGCGCGTGACATGATACCGATGTAGGCAACATCCCGATCGTAAGGGTCATCCGCGTGGCATTCGCGCCAGAATATGAGTGTCACAATCAAGCAGATTGCGAATACGAAGTGTAAAAGATCAACGGCTGGATTGTGTGTTTGTGGCATGGTTGTTATTGATTGAGCGAGTTTGTTTCAGAAGCGTCTGGTATTGATCAAACAAGCGACGGCTTTCGGATAATTGGTCCTTCTCCAGTTTGACAAACTTTCTGGCGCGAAACAGGGAGAGTAGATGCTTGATGCGCCGGTTTTCATGTGCCCTTACGAGAAAATCGTCAACTTTATCAAAGATCGATTGCGGAACATTCTTGTTGATGGCGATAATCTGTGGAACCATGTATTTCGATGCGATGAGTATCTCCAATTCGTGCGAGATCTGATCGTTCAATTCTGTCGCCAATTCAAAGGCGATATCCGAGACAAGGGCACAATCGGTATTGCCGAAAAAGAGATTGACTATTGCTGTATTGGTGTCAATCGTCCGCTCGATGCTGGAGAAAAATTGATCGGTGTCGGGAAGTCCCAATTTTCTCAACTCCACATCGAGAAAGAGCTTGCCGAGATAGTGTCCGTTGGGTATGGATATCTTTTTCCCCCGCAGATCCTCGAGTTTGTCGATGCGATGACTTTTACGCGTCAGCAGGTAGACCTTTTGTTGGGGGTTCAATCCATAGACAAGGGTATAGATGTAATCGCTGTTGATCAAATGCTCCAAAGCAAAATGATCGATGACATTGGTGAATACGGCGTCGATTCGGTTTTCGGATAAGTCGCGAATCAATTTACTCCTGTCCTCGTAGATCTTGATCTCTGATTTCATGTCCATCATGCCGAAGACGTTCCTGATAATCATGTCGGTGGCAATCGTAGTATCAGTCACATTGGCATCGAAGAGGATTTTGGACATGCGACCGAAATAGCCTATCTCCGGATCATTCTTATAACGTTCTGGGAGTGGGGTAGATCCAGCTATTGTCGTTGTCATTAGCAACCAACAACTTAGCAGGCAGGATATGGCTGTTCGGTAGTTCATGGTCAACTAAAGCACTATCTAATCAGTCGATTGTTCATGCAGGTATTGGACTGAGCCAGTTGATTATGTCTTCTCTCGCTTTATCCGATGAACGTCGATCAGGGTGACATTGGTTGTTTTGATCAATCCCTCCAGTTCATCAGCGCTCATCGGTTTGTGGAAGTAGTATCCCTGAATCAATTTACAATTATGAGCTCGAAGCCACTCCACCTGGTCCTGGTTTTCAACCCCTTCACCGATGGTTACTATCTCCAGGTCATGGGCCAGGGATATGATTGAGTTGGAGACCGCTACCGTTTTGCGGTCATGGGGTATTCTGTTGATAAATGATTTGTCGATCTTGATGACATCGACGGGCAACTCGGTTAAATAACTGAGCGACGAAAAGCCGGTACCGAAATCATCCACCGCGAGACCAAATCCAATTCTTTTTAATTGGTTTAGTATCGGAAGATTCTTGCCCTCTTTGCTGACCAGGACATGTTCCGTGAACTCGAGCTGGATGTGGTGTGGAGATACATCATGCTCAATGAGCGTATTGTTCAAGCGCTCTGCGAAGTGGTTGTCGAGCAATTCTGTTCCAGATACATTGATGGAAACAGTGATATCAAATTTCCAGGCCTTGATCTGTCTGCAGACCTTGTCGAAAACCCATTTGCCTATATCGCCAATCAAACCCGCCTGTTCGGCTATCGGGATGAATTTGCCCGGTGGTATCAAGCCGCGTTCAGGATGTTTCCAGCGCAGCAGGGCCTCGCAGTGATGAATCTCGCGATTCTCGGAGTTTACGAAAGGCTGATAGGCAAGGTAGAGCCCGTTTGAATTAATCGCCTGTCTCAATGAACTTTCGATGTCAAGAAAATCGCGGATATCGTGATGCATCTCCTCGGAAAAGAACCGGAATGCATTCTTGCCGCTCTTTTTCGCTGCATACATGGCGGTATCGGCATTCTTGATCAGCTCTTTCGTGCTGAGGCCATCATCCGGGTAGACCACAACGCCTATGCTGGCACTGACGCGTAGTTCGCGATCATTGCAATAGTAGGGTACCTGAAAGCGCTTCAGGATGGCAGCGGCAACCTGAGCGATAGATTTTTTATTCTTTATACCCTTGATTATGGCGGTAAATTCGTCGCCGCCCAGGCGGCAAACAATATCATCGCTGCGAAGTGCATCCTGAATGCGCCAACCGGCTTCACCCAATACCACATCGCCGATCTCATGACCAAGAGAGTCGTTGATGATCTTGAAGTTGTCCAGGTCCAGAAAAATGACGGCTAATCCACTGTCGAAGGTTTCCGATTTTTCGACTGCTTCTGTCAGCTGGTCCATGAAGTAGCGACGGTTGGGTAGTTTCGTCAGTTTGTCGATGTAGGCCAAGACCTCCAGTTCATGCTCGAGCTGTTTTCGCCGGGTGATATCGGAGAGAATGACGAAATAACCACCGCTATCGACTTCATCGATATCAAAACGCTCGATGCGCATGGTCATGTGAGTCAGTTCGTGATTGATGGTGCTGATCGTGATATCGGTCGACCAGTCGTGCTGGTCGACATTGGAGAACTCTTTTGCAATCTCACGCTGCTTGTTTCTTCCTACTTTAAGATGGCTGAGGAAGGTAAAGAGTGTCATGCCACTGAAGTAGTCATCAGTTTGACTAATGATCTTTTTCAGGGCGGCGTTGACAAAAATTATCTTATCGTTGCTGTCGAATATGGCAATGGCGTCATTAGTGTCCTCGACCAGGCGTGCGAGTCGGCGCAGCTCTTGAGTGTTGTTGTCGAGGCTTTTCGCCATGCCGTTGAGGGTACTTGCAAGCACGCTGACTTCACCGATGGCATCTGTGGGCGCGCGCGCGGAAAGTTCGCCGTTCGCCAGTCTGTTGGCGGTATCCCTCAGTCTGCTCAGTTGTTGTCCGAGTTTCAAGGAACTGCCGTGCAGCAGCAGCAGGGAAATGAACAGCAGGACAAAACTAAAGACCAGTACATTGGTGAAATAGCTTGACTTCAATGCTTCATATTCCGTGTCGGACAGCCCGAGGGTGAAGATGCCCCACTCCAGGCCGCTGATGTTGATCGGTTTGCTGAACACGAATTCGTTGGCATCTGCCTCGCTATCGATATTTTTTACATGTTCAATCGTATAGGGATTCGCTGCTTTGAAGAGTGAGTAGTCAAAGGGCCGATCAAGGTTTTCAACATTCCACTCATCCCCGGTGAGCTTGATCTTGATACCCTTCGTCGAGGTAAAGGTGACAAAAGTTATTTCAGGTGACTGCTTGAGTACCTTCCTGACATAGGAGATCACAAAGCTGTAATCCTCGGTGTACAGCGCTTCACTGCAAGCCGCAATCGTTGAGTGGGAAAAAGTTTCGCCTTGTATGGCTATCATCCGTATAAGCTTGTCGTTGTAGAGCGGTAGCAGGACAATCGAGAATATGAGATTGACGCCCAATAGAATCAGGGCGATCCGCTTGAATAGATGTCTGAAGATCGTGGTCTGTTTCATTGAGGTGCAACCTTGTTCTTCAGTCGTGCGTATTCTTTGTTGAGATCAACCAGAGTGAACAAGTCATCAGTGGTGATCTTTTTTACCCCGGCAAAACGAAAATTCTTCTTCAAATATCGTAAACGGGGAAATTTGTTGAGTGATTCCGCAAACGGTAGATACCTTTCAACCAGATGAGGAGGAAAATCTTTACGGATGCCAATCACCATATGGATCAATGGCTGAGAGGTACGGATTATTTGCAGGGACTTTGGAATCTGACGATTCAGTTCGGTTGCGACTTCATAGGAAAAGTCGGTCACCAGGGCGGCGTCAACCTGGCCGAAAAAGAGGTTGATGATGGCAGCGTTCGCCTCCTTTGTGTAACGTACTTCAGAGAAACTCTCGGCCGCCATGGGCATGCCGGTACGCAGCAATTCGACATCGAGAAAGCGCAGGCCAGCCATATGGCCGGAAGGTACGATAAGTTTTTTGTCACGCAGTCCTTCTAAACTATTGATGCCGCTGTCACGTCTTACCAGAAGAAGATAATTTGGCTTGATGGAGGAGCCATGTTGTACCGCATAAGTGAATTTGCTGTTCAGATACTCAATATTCTCAAGATAGAAAATTGGATTCATGAATATGGCATCAAGCTTACCTGATGTGAGCTGGCTTTCCAGCATCTCGTCCCGTTCGTAGATCTTGACCTTGAGCTGATAATTATCATCCCTGTACATCTCATTGAACAGCAGGCTGATGAGGATTTCCAGATCAGCAATCCGCATGTCATAGATGGATTCCGCACTGCCACCGACGCGAATGATTTTCCGTTCATCGGCATCAGCTGTAACTGAAACCAATAAAACCAATCCAATGAGCCAGGTCAATCCATGGAGATAGATGGACTTTTTGTTCACCACATTGCGACAATCGTGTGCTATTCGATAGCCTTGCTCCCCAACAGGTAGGCGATTTCGGCCAGGTGGAGTGCCTGATCATGAGAGGCGCGGGCCAGGTTGGCGCGTACCATGGCATCCATCAGATTCGCTTCGATGACCTTTTCGGTTTTCACCGCACCGGTCTGGTAGGCGCGATTACTGAGATCGAGGTTTTGTTCTGAGGTGTCGACCGCATGCCGGGTGATGCTTACCTGTTTGCGTGCGGCGCCGGTCTGGAGGAAGAGATGTTTGATCTGTGTGGCAGTGCTTTCGCTGAGCAGCAGCTTCTGCTGCTCCTTTTGTGCCTGTTCCGCCTTGGCCGCCGCGACACGATGCCTGGTGAGACCGCCATCGAAGAGCTTCAGCTCCATGCCGATGGCCAAATGCCACGCCTGTTTGTTTTCGTCGACACTGAGGCCGCCATCCAGGTCGTTCTCGAAGCCGTTCACTGAGGCCATCAGGCCGATGGTTGGATAGTGGTCGCTCTTGGCCTCGTCGACTTTGGCCTCATAGGCCTCCACGGCCAGCGCCAGCTGTTCAATCCGGGGATTGAATTTCAGTGCCTGCTCGATAAGCCGGTCAAGCTCCAGATCTCGCGCAGCATGCGGATACTCATTTGTGCCGAGCTGGATCTGCTCCTGCCAATCCAAGCCCATGGTAAAGGCAAGTGCGGCGAGCGCCGCCTGGTGCTTTGCCGCGAGCTCTTCAAAGGTCGCGTGTGCCAGGGTATGAGCGAGCTTGCTCTGCAGCAGGTCGAGCTTGTTGACCTTATCCGAGCCGCCCTCGTAGAAGGCCTGGGTGATATCCCGCAACACCTCGAAGGAGATGGTGATATCTTCGGCCAGGGCGGCAAGCTGCTGGGTATAGAGCGCGGCGTAGTAGTAGCGCTTGACATCCTGCACGATCTGCAGATTGGTGCGATGGACCTCCTTGGTGGCGATATCGACCCCCAGCCTCGCCTGTTCGATCAGGCTGGAGCGCTTGCCCCCGGTGTAGAGCGGGTAGGTCATATCGAGGGAGTAGTAGGTTGTGTCCCTGTCCAACAATTCGACATCCACCGGCGGTGTTTCCACCGGCGGCAGCATGCCCGGGGCCAGATCGAATCGTTGTGCCGGGAACTCGAAGATTGCGGTCTCATCCCGGCGCATGAAATTGGCATTCAGGCTGAGTGTCGGCCAATAAGTGGAACGAGCCTGTTGATACTGGGCTTCAGCAATCGCTACGGATTTCTGGGAGATAGTCTTCAGACGATTATTTTCCAACGCCGTGGCAATTGCCTCATCCAGCGTGTATGACCTGGGGCTGTTGGCCAGAACCGGATTGAGCAGGGTGAAGAACAGGAATAAAAGTAGTAAAGCGAAAGCCGATGCAGGAAATATCAGGCGTGTCGAGACAGGCTGAATAGCCCCCCTTTTGAGTCGTTTATTCATCTTATCCTCTGCACAATGCACGGGGTCCTACCATGAACGCGCCATGCAGAACGTCAACAGAGATCTTCTTAGCTTGCCAACCAAGAAGCGTAGTGTTCCATTTACTACATCAATATTAGATTAATTCCAGAAATAATGTGTAGCAAATAAGCTAATTCTCATATTTATTCTCAGGGAACTAGACGCCACCACTGTGGATGGTTTCGTAGTAGAGCCTTTCCAATTGGTTCTTGTGCAGTGTCTCCTCGTTGGCAAGGTAGAGAAACAGATCCTTGATCGGACCCGGTTCGGTGCTCTCCGCCAGCGCATGGTACTGCTCCATGGCGGCGTGCTCGCGGCCAAGGGCATACTGAAGGACAGCCTGGTCATCCGGTTTGTCCCCTAGATCGGGCAGATGGATGCAATCCGAAAAACGCTTGTCACTGGCGGGTGTATCGACCATTGCCTGGATATGCTGTTCGATATCGGGGCGAGACTTGAGCTCGTTGAAGAGATCGAAATGGCGCTGCTCCTCCTCGGCGAGCTCTTCCACCAGATAGCGTATTTGCTTGCTGACCTTGGGAATCAGGTCATTGTAAAAGTCCCGGGCGGTACGTTCGAACTCGATCGCCACCTCGAGGATCTCGCTCAGGCTCTTTTTTGATTGCAGCTTTTCACGGCCGCTGCTCTGTCCTTCTTTCATCCGGTGTTTCCTCGAATTTTGAATTGTGAATTTTGAATTATGAATTGATGTGTGTGCTTCGCACACATCCTTTTCAAACTAGCGTGAGCGTAGCGAACACCGAAATTCAAAATTAAGCCTTTTTCCCAAGCCATGCTTCGATACTAGCCGCCACCCGGTGACCGTCCGCGACCGCATGCACCACGTCCGGGCCGTTGACGCAGTCTCCGGCGGCCCAGAGCCAGTCGACCGATGTATGGCCGTTTTCGTCCACCTTGAGGCGTCCCCGGTTCCACTCCAGCTCTTCACTGAGGGATTCGCCTAACAACGAGACGTCCGACATCTGGCCAATGGCCTCGATCACCATGTCGCCTTCATGGATCTGCTCGTCGTTCTCGTCATAGGCGGGTGCGAAGCGTCCCTGCTCATCGAAGATGGAACGCACCTTCCAGGTCTTCAGACCCTTCAAACGGCCCCTTTCGACAATGCAGCCCTGAGGGCCCCGGGCATCGAAAATCTCAATGCCCTCTTCAAGACACTCCTTGACCTCAACGGGATCGGCCAGAAAGTGGGCCTTGTCTTCCAGCGCGGTTACTGTCACGCCCACCTGATCCTGGGACCGCTTCTGCAGGCGGGCAAGGCTGCGGGCAATGTCCATGGCCACATTGCCGCCACCGATGACCACGGCCTTTTTCGGCAGTTTGAACTTTTCATCATTGGTGATCATGCGCAGCAGATCGACCGCCTTCACCACCTGCTTATGATCCGATCCGGGAATTCGGGTTGAGCGTCCCAGGTGGAGGCCGATCGCCAGCACGACGGCGTCGTAGTCTGTACGCAGCTGCTGCATGCTGATGTCGACGCCGATACGGGTATTGGTCTGGATCTTCACCCCAAGCGACGCGATGACGTCGATATCCCGGTCCAGCATGTCATAGGGCAGGCGATAGGAGGGAATGCCGTATCTGGGCATGCCGCCGGCCGCCTCCCTGGCCTCGAACACGGTCACCTGGTGGCCTTTTCGCACCAGATCGTAGGCGGCCGTGAGGCCGGCGGGGCCGGCGCCGATGATCGCAATCCGTTTGCCGCTCAGATAGTCGGCCTTCTCTTCCGCGGCAATCTGCTTGATCCTGTCGTGATCAACCGCATCCATGGCGTAGCGCTTCAGCCAGCGAATGGCGACCGGTTCGCCGCGCCGGCCTATGGAGCAGGCATCTTCGCAGCGGTGGGTACAGACACGGCCACAGACGTGGGAAAAGGGATTGGTTTTATAGATCCAGCGTACCGCCTCTTCTGGCTTTCCCTGCCAGATGGCGCGTATATATTCCGGTGCGTCCATATGGGTCGGGCAGGCGTCGTTGCACATACCGCACTGGACACAGCGCGAGGCCTCGATCACCGCCTGTTGCTCGCTGTAGCCGTGGACGATCTCATCGAAATTGTCGATTCGGGCATCCGGACCCAACTCCTCCATCTGTTGACGCTCCAGGTCGAGCAGATCCGAATCGGCACTCTTTTGCCAGCCAAGGCCGTAATATTTGCCGTGGATACCCTTCTCGTCAGGGAGAATGAAATAGCTGTCGATCTCCTCCTGGGTGCAGGTGTGGACATACTCCCTGGAGAGCGATATGGCACTGGTGGGACAGATGTCGACACAGAGGGCGCACCAGCAGCATCGTCCATAGTCAATGGCGGGTCTGAGGTTGCGAACACCGTTGACCGGATCTTCCGGCAGGTGGGGGACCTTCACCATGGTGATCGCCGCATTGTCGCAGACCTTCTGGCAGGAACTGCAACCGATGCATTTTTCGTGATCATTGAGGTGAAAACCACGATAGTTGGCTGCCGCCGGTCGCGGTTCAAGCGGCACGGTGACCGGTCTGCGGGCGAAGAACTGGAGCGACTTCAGCGGCGACAGAATAGAGCCGCTGTCTTCGTGCGCAATGGGCGAATTTTGAATTTTGAATTTTGAATTTTGAATTGGTTTTGCCATTGGTTAATTCTCTTGGCTTGTTTTGACGATTGACGTCAAAAGCCTGTTCAGTTCTTCGCAATCGTTTTGCAAGGTTTTCTCAGCCATTCTCTGCTCTGACAGGTATCCGGTCGCAATCAATAGACGAATCCAATAATCTGTTTCTCGCGCCTCTTTTGAAGCGATCGCCATCTTTGCGATAAAGTCCTTTCTGCTTTGTCCCGCCAACGCCTCTTCGATATTCGCACCAATGCTTGTTCCCGAGCGCACCAGCTGTTTCGAGAGAACAAACTCCTTGTGGGTTCTCCGAAGATACTGCGCTAGATTCACAATCCGAATGGCAAATAAAAAGCTCTTCTCTTTGACGACATTCCCTGTCGAATCCACTTTCTGTACCTCTTAAATTCATAATTCACAATTCAAAATTATCTATCAACTTCCGGCGGGCAGGCATCAAGCGAAAACATGGTCTGCGCAATATCCTCGATGCGCGAGCCCACCGACAGCTTTTCCAACACCTGCACCGCATGCATCGACGAGGGACCCCGAACGTGCACCCGGTAGGGTTTGGGGCCGCCGTCCGAGACTACGTAGTAGCAGAGTTCGCCCTTGGAAGACTCGACCCGGGTGTAGGTCTCTCCAGCCGGTACGTTCCAGGCCAGCGGGTTGGGGATGGGTGCGCGAATCGGGCCGTGAATATCGGGAAGGGCCTCGACAACCTGGCGGACAATGCGAATGCTCTCCATCAATTCATGGCGCCGCACCAGGGTCCGGGCCCAGGCGTCGCCGCTCTCTTCGGTCGGGATCTCGAACTCGAGTTGATCGTAGATAAGATAGGGATCGTCCCTGCGGACATCGAAGGCGAGACCGGTGGCGCGCAGGTTAGGTCCCGTGACCCCCCAGGCGAGGGCCTGCTCCTGGGTCATTACACCGACGTCCTTGGCGCGTTTCACGAATACCTGGTTCTTGAAAAAGAGGTTGTCGTAGTCGGGGAGACGGGACTCGATATAGTCGAGGGTCTCGCTTACCCGCTGTAAAAAACCGCTCGGCAGTTCTCGCCGTACCCCGCCGGGTATATTGTAGATGCTGTATACGCGCCCACCGGTGAACTCCTCGAAGAGATCGAGGACAAGGTCGCGATCCGCAACCCCCCAGTACATGGTGCTGTACATGCCGGTGGTGGCGGCATGGCCGCCGAAGGTGAACAGATGGGCAGCGATACGGGAGAGTTCCAACTGCATGACGCGGATCCAGTTCGCCCGTTGCGGGACATGCAGACCGCAGAGCTGTTCAACCGCCATGGAGTAGCAGAGCTCCATGGGCGAGGGGTCGGGCACACAGATACGCGGCACCAGGGCGATGTTTTGAATCCACAGCCGCTGCTCCATCAGTTTTTCAAAACCCCGATGAAGGTAACCCCCATCGGCCTGGGCCTCCAACACCACGTCCCCGTGTAGCTTCACCTTCAAGGCATAGTTGCCCTCGATGCCCGGGTGGTTCGGGCCGAAGTTGAGCTCGAATTCATTGCTCGGCGGCTGGCGTTGGGCTTCGTAATTCTCGGGTCTCATACTCGCTGCGCTCGTAAATTTTGAATTTTGAATTGTAAATTTTGAATTTCGGTGTTCGCTTCGCTCACGTTATAAATAGATTGTGCGCGAAGCGCACACATCAATTCATAATTCAAAATTCACAATTACTTCTTCTTCTGACTAAACCGCTGTTCCTCCGGCGGTATAATCACCCCCCCTCCCTCGGCAACCAGCTCCTGCAGCCATTCCGGGTTGTACTCCTGCCAGCTGAGGTGTTCGTTGATATAGGCCTCGCTGTCGAACTCCTTGCGCATCGGCGGCGGGCCGTCCCACTCGGTGAGGATGAACTTCTCCATGTTGGGGCTGCCCTCGAAGTGGATGCCGTACATCTCGTGGATATCGCGCTCGAAAAAGGCGGCGGGCTGATAGAGGTCGTATACCGACAGATAGACGCCGGGTTCCCGGGCGATGCGGATGTGGGCGGAGACCAGGGAGTGGCTCTCGTAGGACCAGACATGGTAGACCAGCTCGAACTCATCCTCCTTGATCCAGTCGACGCAGCTGATGGCCGAAAGGTGAATATAGCCGGCGCGTCCCTGCAGCAGTTCCAACAGGGCGGGGAGGGCATCGGCGGGGACATCCACCCGCACCCGGCGGCTGCTCTTGCGGCGGACGACGATGCCCTCGATCTCCGCCAGCAGATCATCCAGCCAGTGGGTTATCTGCTTGCTCATTTCGCGGGCTCCTTCTGCTCATGGCCGAGGCGCATCTCAAGGGCCTCCAGGGGTTTTTGATGCTGCTCCAGGAGGCGGGTGTGGTCGCCCAGGGTGCCGTTGCTCAGCAGGTCGTAGTGTTTCGCTTCACTGATCACATCGGTGGGCGTCTGCCAATCCTCGCCAAACAGCTTCTGTTGATTGCCCAGGTAGTAGTCGTAATTGCGGTAGTAGTCCTCCCAGCTGTTCGCCTCCCCGGCGTGGATTCTGTCCATCAACTGCTGCAGACCTTCGATCACCGCTTCGGGTCTTGGCATGCAGCCGGCGATATAGAGGTCCACCGGCATGTACTCGTCGAGTTTTTTCGCCGTGGCGTAGCTCTGCCAATACATGCCGCCGTTGACGGTGCAGGAGCAGATGCCGATGACATACTTGGGCGAGCCCATCTGTTCATAGGTGAGGATCACCCGTTTCAGGGTCTTGATCGAGACATAGCCGGTGATCAGCAGGATGTCGGCCTGCCGCGGTGAAACCATGGGTTGGATGCCCAGGCGCTCCATATCGAAGCGGGAGGTCATCGCGGGGGGCAGCTCGATGGCGCCGCAACCGGTGCAGTAGTGGAGGATGAAGAGGGAGCGGGAGCGGCAGAAGCGCACAAGGTCGTCGAAAACCCGCGCCAGCGGATTGGTTCGCTTTGCTTCAACAACCGGGATCTGTTTTATCGAGCTCATAATGGCTCCTCTAATTTTGAATTTTGAATTATTAATTTTGAATTTTGGTGTTCGCTACGCTCACGTTTATTTGAAAAGGTTGTGTGCGAAGCACACACGTCAATTCATAATTCAAAATTCACAATTCAAAATTAAATAACAAACGCAATCCCAATCAGCCCCAGCATCACCGGCCATTTCCACATCAGCCGCAACAGGTCCTCGGTGCGGTAGCGGGGAAAGAGGTAGGCGATACTCATGGGAATGGCGAGGACTAGAAAACTCTTCAACAGGAAATCGAACCAGGTGGTGCCGCCGCCGAGGAACAGGCTGACGTAGAGCACGGCGGTGGTGTAGAGCTGAAAGCACTGCATCACGAAGAGCCCGCCGAGATACTTGCCGCCCATCTCGACCATCGGACCGGTGGCGATCTCCGCCGGGGCGATATAGATCTCGAAAGGCTGCTTGCCAAGGGAGGCATGCATGGCGATGAGGCCGGCAATGGCCAGCAGCGGCATCTGGGTCACCCCCCAGGTTTCGAATCCGCCGGCCTGCTGGGTGGCGATGATATCGATGAGGTTGGTTGTGCCCGCGGCGTAGGCGACGCCGAAGACGACGATCACCAGGGGGATGTCGTAGGCGAGCATCGCGGTCAAGGCCCGGGCGATGCCGATGGAGCCGTTGGGATTGGCGCATTGGCCCACCCCGAGCGCCAGCCCCAGAGAGGGAATCATCATCAGATAGAGCAGGGTGATGATGCCGCCCTTTTCGGCAATGCCGTTCATGCCGGGCACGGGGAGCAGGGTCTCGGCGGCGATATAGCCGCCCATCGCCATGACGATACCGATATCGTGAATCAGGCCGTGGGAGACCTGTGTTCGCTTGCTGTGCAGCTTGACGATATCGTAGAGCGGCTGAAAGAAGGGGGGGCCGACCCGCCGTTGCAGCTTGGCGGCGATGCGCCGCATCATCAGCACCATCATCATGCCGACGACGAAGGCGACCAGGGGCATCAGGGTCAGTTCGATTAGCAGTTCAGTGGCTGACATCAGATTACCACCCAGGCGATAACGAAGAGCGCGGTTGTCAGAAGATAGAATTCGGCATTGGCCCGCCGGTAGAGTCCCTGCATGCCCAGGGAGAGGAACTCGACCAGCGACCTAATGCTCCGCTCGAGCCAGAGAAAGCTGCCCCGGTACCAGCCGCCGATGAGATGCATCAGTCCGGCATAGAAGTTGTCGCTGTACTGATAGCGTACATCCGCGGAGAGGAAGTGGCCGCCGGCATAGTTGTCGAGCTGGTGGACGCGCTTGCTGCGTCCGGCTGAGTAGAAGACAAGGGCGCCGACGCCAAAGCCGGCAAACAGTACGCCGATCACCCAGATCATGTCCAGCGAACCGCTGGCCGATTCGATACCGCCCAGGGTGTGGTCGGGTACCGGGAGCCCGACTGTCTGCAAGGCCGATGCAACCCACTCAAGGGGTATCCCAGGCAGCAGGCCGGTGACGAAGATGATGGCGCTGAGAATCAGCATCGGTATCATCATGCTCCACGGCGCCTCGCTGACATGCTCGTGCTCCACCCGGAGCTGGCCCAGGAAGATATTGTGGATCAGCTTGTAGACCGAGAGGATGGTGCCGAGGGTGCCGATGACCGCCGCCAGGAAGAGCAGCGGCATGCCCTGGTTGAGCAGCGAGCGGTAGACCAGCCATTTGGAGACGAAGCCGTTCATCGGCGGCAGCCCGGCCAGCCCGATGATGCCGATCAGCAGGACCACGAAGGAGAGCGGCATGCGCACCACGAGACCGCCGAGCTTGTTCAGATCCGAGGTCCCGGTACGGTAGATGACCGCGGTCACCGCCATGAAGAGGGCGGCCTGGTAGGTGGCGTGGTTGAAGACATGGAGCAGACCGCCGGCGCCGCCCATGGCATCCGCCACGACCACGCCCAGCAGCATATAACCCCCCTGTCCGATGCCGTGCCAGGCGAGCAGGTGGCGGGCGTCGTTCTGCTTCATCGCGGTGAAGGTGGGCAGGATGATGGTGAATACCGCGATCCATGCCAGCAGGTCGCGGGCATCGATCGGGGTGAACGGCAGCTTCAGGCTCTCGATGTTGACGATGCCGAACAGCTTCACCAGGACCAGGAGAATGGCGAACAGACCCATGCGGGAGGAGATCGCGCCGAGAAAGGCGCTGCCGGGGCCGGGGGTCTCCGCGTAGGCGGGCGCCTGCCACAGATGGAAGGGCATGAGCCCCATCTTGACCCCGAAGCCGCCGCCGAAGAGGATCACCAGCAGCCAGAGTTTGGCGCCGCTCATCTGTTCCACCGCCGTGGTTACGGCCTCGAGCTGCAGCGAGCCGGACGCGGTGTAGATCAGGGCCAAGCCACCGAAGATGGCCATCCCACCGGCCATGGCATAGGTGATGTAGCGCATCGCCGCGCTCGTGGCGACACCCCCGGCGAGGACCATGAGCAGGAAGCCGGCCCAGCTTACCAGTTCCCAACCGATGAACAGGGAGAGCAGGTCCCCGCTGGCAAGCAGGATCAGCATGGTGAAGACATTCAGCGCCATCGCCGTGTGGAAGAGCCAGATATTGCCGCCCTGCCTGATATAGCTGCGTTCCCAGGCCCCGCAGGAGAACCAGCTGCTGAGCAGGGCGGAGCCGATAGTGATCAGGGCAAAGAACCAGCTCAGTCCATCGAAGCGCCAACTCAGTTCCTGCCCCATGATCTCAAATGAGAGCGAGGAGGCGATGGTGCCGCCCCCGTAGCCGAGGACGGCCATCTTCAGCAATGCGAGCAGCTGGCCGCCGTAGAGGATGGTGACCATCCAGCCGGCGGCGAGACCGCGGCCGATGAAGAGCGCCACCAGCAGCGTGGCGCCGGAGAAGAGCAGCAGTTCATCCAGAAGCGTGAGCATCATTGGCTGCCTCCGGAGACGGCTGGCGAGACGGTGGTGATATAGAGGTCGACATCCTGCGCCTGGGCGGCGATGGCCTGCAGACCGTCGCCGACGGGTGCGATCAGCAGTGCCACGGCAATCATCCCCGCCCCGAACAGCGAGGCGGTCGCCAGTGAAAGTCCCTTGCTCTTGGGTATCTCTTCGCTAAGGGTATCCGGCGCGGGATTGCTGTATAGGGTGGCCGCAATGCGGAAGAGATAGCTTGCCTCCACCACGGTGGCGAGCAGGAAGACCGTAAGACCGAGTAGATAGAGCGGCTCGACCTGTGCGGCCAGTTCGGTGATCAGGACGAATTTCGCCCAGAATCCGGGAAGCGGGGGCATGCCCACCAGGGAGAGGGAGAAGAGCACGAAGAGTACCGCCCCCAGCGGCGAGGCCTTGGCGCTGCCGCGCAGGCGCTCCAGGGCGCCGCCCCAGTCCTCGGCGAGCATGAACAGGCCCGACTTGATGATCAGGTGGTGCAGGGCGAGGGCCAATACGGCAAGCATCCCCTTGCCGTCCGGCAGGGCCATGGCGATGAAGATCATCCCCAGCTGACCGATGGAGGAGAAGGCCAGCATGCGTTTCATCTCCTTGGCGCGCCAGGCCGCCAACTCACCGCTGATCACGCCGAGGATGCCGAGAATCAGGATGACCTGGGCCGCCTCGGGCTGATGAAAGATCAACAGCAGCAGGCGCAGGATGATCAGCAGTGCCAGCTTGGACAACAGACCGGCGAGAAAGGCGGAGAGCCTGGTCGAGGCGGTGGCGTAGATCTCCGGCACCCAGGTGTTGACCGGAAAGAGCTCGGCCTTGACCCCGATCCCGATCAGGATGGCGAGAAAGGCGGTGAGGCCCAGGCTGTTGTTCAGCTGCGCCGGGGCGAGCTGGGCCAGATGGGCGAGATTGAGGGTGCCCGTCTGGCTGTAGATCAGGGCGATGCCGAACAGGGTCAGCACCGAACCGATGCCGCTGAGTATCAGGTAGCGCAGGGTGGCCACATAGGCGGCGCCGCTTCCCGATGCGCTCGCCAGGCCGAAGGTGGCCACCGCGGCCAGTTCGTAGAAGACGTAGAGATTGAACAGGTCGCCGGAGAGGGCAAGCCCGGTGGAGGCGGCCACCAGCAGCAGCATCAGGGACTGGCGGCGGGCGCTCTCCTGGTCCAGGGTAAAGGGCCAGAAGACGAGCCCGAGCAGCTGTACGGCAAAGGCGAAGAGCAGGGCGAGGGAGTCGACATAGAGGTTGATCCCCAGGGGCGGGGCAAAGCCGCCGATGGCGATGGAGAGAGGCTGGGCGAATCCACTGAGCCAGAGTTCGGCGACAGTCCAGCAGCCGTAGACCAAGATAGCAGGTCCGCTCCAAAGGGCGATTGCCACCGAGCTGCGCATCAGCACCGGCAACAGGAAAGCGCCGAGCAACGGCAGCGCTATGGTCAGCACCAGATTGGTGCTCATGGTGAATCTCCCCGCATATTGATCTGATCGGCGGGTAGGGTCGGCAGCGGGCGTTCACCCAGCGGCGCCTCCTGACTGATGTCTCTCGGCGCGCCCAGGGTGGCGGCAATCTCCGCGTCCATCCGTTCGGCCGCCTCCTTTCTATCCAGGGTGGCAAAACGCTGGCGGATGCGAATCAGGATACTCACGGCAAGGGCCTGGATGCCGACCCCGATGACGATGGCGGTGAGTACCAGCGCCTGGGGCACCGGATCGACCATCGCGGCGGGTTCCGCCCGGGAGGTCAGGATCGGCGCCACCGCGTCCCAGCGGTAACCGGCCAGCACCAGCATCAGATTGGCGCCCGCCTCTGCGATGACCAGCGCCAGCACCATGCGGAAGAGGTGGGAGGAGAGGACCACGCCGGCCAGACCGATCGCAATCAGGCCGATGGCCGTAGTGTAGAGGATGAGTTCGGGAGTGACGGCCGGGATCATTGCGGCGCCTCTGTCTGAATCAACCGCGACAACAGGCTCGCCAGCTCGGCGCCTACCTTCAGGCCGACCGCGAGATAGAGCAGCGGCAGGGTGCCGGCGGAGACGAGTTGGCCCAGGGTGTCCTGAATCAGCATGGGTTGGAGAAACGCCTTACCCTCCAGCATTGCGAACAGGCCGATGAGAATGAAACTGGCGCCGGCGAAACCTTCGATCAGACTCAGGCTCTTGTGGTGCAGTCTGGCGCCGGGTCGGGCCAGCAGGGGGAGGAAGAAGGCCGCCGCCAGTATGACGCCCCCCTGAAATCCGCCACCGGGGGTCAGGTGGCCGTGAAAGATGATGTAGAAACCGATGGTCATCATCAACGGAAAGAGCAGCGAGCCCCCTGATTGGAGAATAAACCCCCCCTTGGTCTGGGTACCTGCCGTGGTGTGGCGGCGTCCCAGTACGAGACCGGCGGAGACAGCGGATGCGAAGAGGATCGATAGCTCCCCCAGGGTATCGATGGCACGATAACCCAGGACGACGGAAGTGACGATGTTGGCGGCCCCCGTCTGCTGTGGCGCATGGGCCTGTATCTCGCTGCCGATGAGCATCGGCGGGGCGCCGAAATCGAGTCCGCTGGCAACCGCGAGCAGCATGAAGCCCAATCCTCCAGCGAAAAGCAGACCGGTGAGACTACCCATCCCGATTCTCCACATGATGCTCCAGCAGGTTGGTCTTCGTCTTCGAGCCGTCCAGCCTCCAAAGGCCGAGGCGACGCAGGGCAAGTGCCAGGATCAGGCTGCTCAATCCGACCCCGACGGCGGCTTCCGTCATGGCAACGTCAGGCGCTCGCAGCAAGGCGAAGATCAGCGCCAGCCCGAGCGAGACCACAGAGGCGGCGGCGACCGCGGCGATATGGTTTTTCACCAGCAATACCATCACCGCGGCGCTCAGCATGGTCACCGCCAGGAGCAGCAGAATCCAGAGTTCGATCTCGCTCATGAGCGCTCCCGTCCCGAGTTCGCCTGTTCGCTACCTTTCCATGGCTTCACCCCCGCCATCAGCAAGGCCCTGGCGATGGTGGAGGAGCCGATGGGGTTGGTGACCAGGATCATCAGGGCGATGATAAGCAGCTTGGACCACCATTGCGGATAGAGCAGGCCGATGCCAAGCAGCAGCGACAGGGCCCCCAGGGTCACCGCCTTGGTGCCGGCCTGGATCCGGTTGTAGACGTCCGGCATGCGCACCAGGCCCAGGGCCCCCAGCAGGGTAAAGGCCGCTCCCAGGAGGAGGATCAGATCAGCCAGCAGCCTCATGATCCGTTTCCCTCGATGGCGCGGGCGATGGCGACAACGCCGACAAAGGCCAGGGTGCCGTATATCAGTGCGACATCCAGATAGAGCGCACTCCCCAGCAGCGCGGCCAGCACCACCAGGCCCGAGGTTGTTATCACCGCCAATGTGTCCGCCGCCACGACCCGGTCCGGCGCGGTTGGTCCGAGCAACAACCTAAACAGGCTCAGTAAAACCGCTCCGCCCAGCATCGCAAGGGCGACTGTTTCCAAAATGGTCAAGGTCATTTAACGAAGCCCACCAGATGACGTTCAAATTTGCTTGTTATATCGCGGGTTGCGCTCTCGATGTCACTTCCCGGGGGAATATCGACCCAGTGCACCAGGATGCTGTCACCGCGCAGGTCGACAGTCAGCGTGCCCGGGGTCAGGGTAATACTGTTTGCCAGTATCAGTCGACCCAGTGAGGATTCTAACTGGGTTTTGACTTCAACTACACCGGGGCGTAAGGGGAGAGAGGGAGAGAGTACTCTGCGAGCCATGTCGAAGTTGGCGCGTATGAGTTCCAGCAGAAAGATCCCAAGGTAGGAGAGAAAGGGAGGAATTGCGCCAGGCGTGAGGCGCAACCCGGCAAAAAGCGGGAGATGGGGCCGGCTCGCCAGGGTTACCACCGCAGCCACGGCCAGGCCGGCGAGCAGCTCAGCGATTTCGAGACTGGCCGTGAGCATGAGCCAGAGCAAAAATACCAGTACGAAGAGAAACAGACCGTGGGAGAACTGGGCTTGTTGTTGGGGAAGGGGGTTGCTTGACATCCGCTAACTCACCTTGGGCTAATCATCAGTCGATCATCCATGTGTCGACAGTTTAAAGTATAAACGAGGAATCAGAGATTGCGCTGACACGGCAAGCGATGGTTCAGCGATTAACCGGTAAATTTTAGTGTTTTCTGTATCCTACATTTTGTTGGGGCATTTGGTGCTTGGCTATGAATGGTACTATATCAACATCTCATTATTACTCTTTTATGTCATTTTTGTTGACAAAAAAGCAAAAGGATAGCTTGCATTGCTCGTAGCGTAATTGTCCTAGATCTTGGTCAGGAAAGCTATCTCTTGCTGGATTTGCGAATTTGAATATCGGGACTGATTCTGAGGATACCATCTTCACCCAATACCCCAACCGCCTGATCTTGCCTGTTCTTCATGAGCGTAGTGCCGGTTCCCTCAGTCGCTCTCCTGATACAGATCAATTTCCAACCGAATTTTTTTAGAATTGACAGCCCGTCCACCTGCCTCTCGTTGATATATTTTTCCGGAGAAGCCGGGATAGGTCCTTTCCCCAAACGCTTATCATAAAACATTTTGTTTTTTCCTAAAAAATCAATACTTGCTACTAACCGGGGAGAATCGTGTCGTGTATTAATATACTGCCACCGCCGAAACGGGTGCCAGCCCCCTGTCAAAATGATAGCGCAAATTCATCAAGTTGATAGCCCTGATCTATTTGGGCGTATGCCAAATGCACCTGACCGACCGGTTTGGCGTATCGAGCCGACTGGGGCGAGTCAGGATGGTCCGGGCCGCTTCCTGGTCATCGATGGCTCGTTGCCGGGGTGCGGATTACGCATCACGGCCTCACTGGAAGATAAGCGATTGGTAATGTTGCCCGATGAGATCGGCGCTACACCCGATACTTGATCATGATCTCTCTGCGGATAGGGCATCCGCAGACTGCGCCGCTGCCAAAGGAGACCTTGTAACCGCACTCGGTGCATTGGTCGTTGAACATCAAGAGAATTGCGCCGTCTCCAGCCACGAAATCGATTTTACAGAGCTGGTGTTCGGGATCGTTTAAACAGAGATGGCATAGTTTGCAGCGGTCGGCTTGCTCGATGATCCGTGGTTCAATTACATATTGTTTATTGTTGTCCATAACCACCCTCCGCCTCTGGAACAGATTGCCTCAGGTATATTGAAAATTATAACGCCGTTAACACTGCGCTGCATTAATAACAGTCAATAAGCGCAACAAAATATCACAGTAATTTAATTCATCTGCTAACATACAGGGTGCTGAGGCCAGTACTTATTCGTGCAGTAATAAAATTTATGATAGTTGCTGAAGGTCGCCAGTAGATAACAGATCACAGCAACAGACTTGCCTGCACCAACGGGCCTTGCGCCAAGAAACATCAACAGCAGGAAACGGAATATCCAAATGAATGGTCAATTAACTATTTGCGTATTAGGCGCCTCGGAGACGGTTCTGCCATGGGGGAAATCCTGGGTAAATCATCTGCAGGATGCATTCCTTTCCGAAGGTATTCCTGTGAATGTCTTTGCCACGGGTTCAACGGGTATTACCTATCAGACTGCACTCTCCCTGGTTGATCCACTCATCGGCAAGAGCTATGCCCAGTTAACGAGCGAAAAGGATCCGGACGTGATCATTATCGAGCTGGGTATTATCGATGCCATTGTCGCTCCGGTCGGTCGCACCCAAGCTGAGATGATTGCCGATGCGCAGGCCTTATACGGATTTTTCCGCAGCAACAATCCGAATGCCTATATCATTTTGTCAAGACTGATACCCTACGACGAAGAACGACATGGCGCACTACCGGTTGCGAGCATCAAGAAGAAGTATTGCAGTCCATGGATGCACGAAACCTCCACAATAGCGGGTGATGAAGGTCTCTTCACCTCTGAAGAAGCGGAACTCGGGAAAATCCTGTCCTCGACTATGCAGGATAGACTCTCTAACTGGAGGGCCCTCGATGCCGAGTCCCAGGCTTTGGCGGATACTTCTATCAACACGAGTTTTTTCAGACCTTCCAGGATGGGATTGACCACGAGGGATCGTACCCACCTGAATTCGTTGGGCCACTATTTCGTGCTCTCGAAAATATGGCTGGAGTTTCAGTCGAACAGCGCAATTCGTAGTGCGCTGCCTATCCTGCAGAACATCAGGGAGATAGGCAATTTTGTCGATTTTGATCTGCTATGGTCAAGCCTGGTCAAGTTGGATGCTGCCCAAGATGGTTACGAGATCGACCAGAATTTTCTGGATGGTCCCGAGTATCCGGTCTGGGAAGGTTTGTTCGGGCATAACGATCTTATTGTGAATTTTGCCCATTGGGGAAATGTGAGAAGGCCGGAATTCGGTTATACGGAGGTCATCCATAAGGCATTGGGTGACTATTTCTTCATGTGGGTCTCGAACTTGTGGCCCAAGCAGGAGATGAGGACAAAGTTGTGGCCCAGTAATGACAGCGAGCCAACGGCCTGGTCGAGTTTTCCCGTACCACGCTTTACCTCCTCTACCGGGGGTTACATCAATATCACACGAAACGCTGCTGATTTTCCCGAAGGTGTATGGCTGTTGAAGTTTAACGTGGGAAACGATGTCTTCGGACCCTTGCCAATCAATGTCGTGTAGCTATGTTGCACTGAATGTTACCCGGCATTCACTGGCTTGATGGCCGCGCAGCTGTCTTAGCCGAGACTCCTCGTCTACGAGGGTGAATCAGGTCAAATTCAGGGACTTAATGGTGTAGGGGATGGATGATTTCTTTGCTTGAAAGGACTTCACTATCAAAGGGGTTCGAGTAGCGGTCTGAAATGGATGTGAGAGATAACTTGGAGCTTACAACAGAGCGTTTGCTGTTCTTGCCGTTAACGCACTCAAGACCGTGCAGGGTCGGTCCGTAGGGCCAGTCGTTGATCGATACACCCCAGATATTTACATAGTGTTTGCTCGACCCGGAGAGCAGATCGAAACGCTTGTTCGACTCAAATCCCCTGTAATAGGTTACAACCGGGGTATTCGAGTGGGGTGCATCTTCAATCAGTGCTTCTATTCGGCTGCAACTTATGAGATTGGCGAAAAAGTAGACCCTGAGTCTGTCGTTGTCGTAGGTGTGCCTCGAACCGTTGTCTTCAATGCGAGTGCCTTCCAATTCACGGTTGACCAAGAATGTGTAGCGGACATTGTCGTTGACGTTGATCCCCGCATGCATAAGCAACCCGGATCTATCGTCCAGACTGATGATTGGACCTTCGAACGTGTAGTAGGTGATCATGGTTGTCACTGCATGCTAAATACTACTTTTCTGGACTCATAAGCGTTTCGGCGTTGATCTGTTTTCGTTACGAAATCCTGTCTTTAAGAAAAATGCAATATTTATACCCGGAAGCCAATAGTCTTTAAAAACAGTAAGATAAGATTACCTAATTAAAACAGTCTGTTAAAATTTCCGACATTAATTCCTAAAATGGAACAATAACTGTTCACCCCTTCTCACTAATCGATATCCACTCAGGTCAGCTGCGGAAGGATCTGATCTAAGCGCGGAAAATCGGCTTATGAGCGAATCGGGAATCAACTCTCCTGGTTGCCGGTTAACCCGCTCCTCAATTGTCATCTCCGAGCGCGATCTCTTTCAGCCTGATGCATGAGAAGGAACAGATGGCGATATGCATCACCGGGGTATTGGATTCGGCAGCGGGTTGAAAAAGCATCCCGCAATCAACATCCAGCTCGGCCCTGGATGACCTGATCGAAGGGAAGGCCTGGGTGACTGTCACCAGGGTTAGGATTGATTAATTCAATCGGTTTCTCAATTGGCCTTTCACGGGCACAATAGAAGGCAAAAAGGCCTACACCATCATGATGTAAGCCTTTGTTTTATATGGCTCCCCGGGACAGGCTCGAACTGCCGACCTAGTGATTAACAGTCACCCGCTCTACCGACTGAGCTACCGGGGAATTGCTTAAGAGGGGCGCATAATAAAGAGACTGGGCCTTAGCGTCAATAGTTCGACCTTAAAATCAACCGCTGCAGTTGAGCGGTTCACCGTTCCACCGCGTCTCCGAAATCCTGACGCGTCCGACGTTGTTTACGATCACCGCCCTGGGTGGAACCTGGTTGCCCGGATCACAGAAGGTGAGGGTCAGGTTGTATCCGCTGGGCCGGCCGTCACCCTGGTAGACGACAGCGCTGCGACCCTGGCTGGCGTGGATATCGATATCCACGTCATGCCCGGGTTGATGCACTCCATGCATTACTTCGCTGCCATCCCGGGCCCTGTTTCGGTTGCTGTCTTCATAGAGGATAAAACCCTGGCTCCAGTCGCTGGATGGTGAGCAGCTCTCACCGTCGCCGCTGGGGCAGACGACATGGTGGGTCTCCCTGGCGATCGACAGGGACCGGGCGAGGCGGAAGTGCTGTACAACGCTGTTGATTTCACTGGCCTGCAGATTCTTTGCCACAAATGAGCGGTAGGAAGGGATAACGATCGTGATCAGGATGGAGAAGATGAGCAGGGTGACGAGCAGTTCCAAAAGTGAAAATCCCTGCGCTCCTGGGTACGCTTTGTTTACAGTTGGCTGCATGATTAACACCCTCCATGGCGTATTGACGGGGTGCATCACGCACCCCGTTTATTTGGATTG
Organism: gamma proteobacterium symbiont of Ctena orbiculata; assembly: GCA_003058495.1. Taxonomy (GTDB): domain Bacteria; phylum Pseudomonadota; class Gammaproteobacteria; order Chromatiales; family Chromatiaceae; genus Thiodiazotropha. The sequence goes on from QBVC01000028.1 coordinate 81,870, forward strand.
TGACGATGCCGGTCTTATCAGCCCTTGAGCACGCCCTCAATACGATCGAGCGCCTTTTCCAGATTTTGCTGACTGGTGGCGATTGAGATGCGGACATGCCCGGAGAGCCCGAATGCGGTGCCCGGCACCAGGGCGACGCCGGCCTCGGTGATCAGGTACTCCGAGAGTTCCAGATCGTTGCTGACGCCATCGATGGCGGCAAGGGCGCCTTCCACATTGGGGAAGCAGTAGAAGGTACCGTCGCTCGGCAGGCAGTCTATCCCCGGCATGCCGTTGAGGCGCTCGACCACATAATCGTGGCGCTCCTTGAATGCCACCAGCATCTCCTGGATGCACTCCTGTGGCCCCTCCAGGGCCGCCTGTGCCGCCACTTGCGAAATCGAGGTGGGATTCGAGGTGCTCTGGGACTGGATCTTTTTCATCGACTTGATGATATCCGCCGGTCCGCCGGCATAACCGATTCGCCATCCGGTCATGGAGTAGGCCTTGGAGACCCCGTTCAGCACCAGGGTGCGGTCCTTCAACTCGGGGCAGACGTTGAGGATGTTGACGAAGCTGTTTCCGGGCCAGATGATATGCTCGTACATGTCGTCGGTGGCGATCAGCACTCGCGGATGATCTTTCAACACCTCGCCCAGGGCAGCCAGCTCTTCGCGGCTGTAGGCCATGCCGGTGGGATTCGAGGGGCTGTTGATGACGAACAGCTTGGTCTTATCGGTGATCGCGGCCGCCAGCTGCTGGGCATTGATCTTGAATTTCTGGGAGGCACCGGCGGAGACCAGCACCGGCTCGCCCCCCGCCAGAATCGACATGTCGGGGTAGGAGACCCAGTAGGGAGCCGGGATAATGACCTCGTCACCCGGATCGAGCACCGCCTGGGCGAGATTGTAGAAGCTCTGCTTACCGCCGCAGGAGACGAGGATCTCCCCCGGCGCGTAGTCGAAGCCGTTGTCACGCTGAAATTTGTCTATGATCGCCTGTTTCAGGGCAGGTGTGCCGTCCACCGCGGTATATTTGGTGAAACCGTCGTTGATGGCGTTGATGGCGGCCGCCTTGATGTGGTCGGGGGTGTCGAAATCCGGCTCTCCCGCGCCCAGTCCGATGACGTCCTTTCCCGCTGCTCGCATCTCGGCGGCGCGGGCGGTGACTGCAAGAGTGGGGGAGGGTTTGACGGCTTGTACGCGACTGGAGAGTTGTGCATTCATTTCTGTTTTTATCCCTGATTCTCAAACATCAGCGAATCGGCTGATCGACGGGTTGGTTAAAAAGCCATTCGTAGATGGCGTTGTCGGGATGCCATAATAGCCAATTAACGCACGATGAAGAATCCCCTAATGAGCAAAGCGTTTAAATTAACCGCAAATTTCTCCCCTTCCGGCGACCAGCCAGAGGCGATCGGGCAGCTGGAAGAGGGCATCAGGGACGGCGAGGCCGGCATGACCCTGCTCGGGGTCACCGGCTCCGGCAAGACCTTCACCATCGCCAATGTGATCCAGAATCTCCAGCGCCCGACCCTGATTCTGGCCCCCAACAAGACCCTGGCCGCCCAGCTCTACGGCGAATTCAAGGATTTTTTCCCCGACAACGCGGTGGAGTATTTCGTCTCCTACTACGACTACTACCAGCCCGAGGCCTATGTGCCCGCTTCCGATACCTTCATCGAGAAGGATGCCTCGATCAATGACCACATCGAGCAGATGCGGCTCTCGGCGACCAAGGCGCTGCTGGAGCGCGGGGATACCATCATCGTGGCCACCGTCTCCTCTATCTATGGCCTCGGCGACCCGCGCGCCTACCTGGGGATGATGCTGCACCTGAGCCGCGGCGAGATCATCGATCAGCGCGCCATTCTGCGCCGGCTCGCGGAGCTGCAGTACAAGCGCAACGAGGTGGAGCTCCATCGCGCCACCTTCCGGGTGCGCGGCGAGGTGATCGATATCTATCCCGCGGAGTCGGACGCCGAGGCGGTGCGGGTCGAGCTGTTCGATGACGAGATAGAGAATCTCTCCGTGTTCGATCCCCTCACCGGCGAGATCAAGCGCAAGGTGCCGCGCTACTCGATCTTTCCCAAAAGCCACTATGTGACGCCGAGGGAGACCCTGCTGCAGGCCGTGGATCAGATCAAACTGGAGCTGCAGCAGCGCTTGAGGGAGCTGGAATCGGCCAACAAGCTGGTGGAAGCCCAGCGTCTCGACCAGCGAACCCGTTTCGATATCGAGATGATCACCGAGCTCGGCTACTGCACCGGCATCGAGAACTACTCCCGCTATCTCTCGGGGCGCGCCGCCGGCGAGCCGCCGCCGACGCTGTTCGACTATCTGCCCGACGATGCCCTGCTGGTGGTGGACGAGAGCCATGTCACCGTGCCTCAGCTCGGCGGCATGTATCGGGGCGACAGATCGCGCAAGGAGACCCTGGTGGAGTACGGTTTTCGTCTCCCTTCCGCCCTCGACAACAGGCCCCTGAGGTTCGAGGAGTTCGAGTTTCGCTCCCCCCAGACCATCTATGTCAGCGCCACCCCCCGTGACTATGAGATCGACCACTCCGGCGCCATCGTCGAGCAGGTGGTGCGCCCCACCGGACTCGTCGATCCTCAGCTCGAGGTCAGGGCGGCGAGCAGCCAGGTCGATGACCTGCTGTCGGAGATCAACCTGCGGGTGGCGCGCAATGAACGCGTCCTGGTGACCACCCTCACCAAACGCATGGCGGAGGATCTTACCGACTATCTCGGCGATCATGGGGTGCGTGTGCGCTACCTCCATTCCGATATCGACACCGTGGAGCGGGTGGAGATCATACGCGACCTGCGCCTGGGCGAGTTCGACGTGCTGGTCGGTATCAATCTGCTGCGCGAGGGGCTGGACATGCCCGAGGTCTCCCTGGTGGCGATCCTGGATGCGGACAAGGAGGGTTTCCTGCGCTCCGAGGGGTCCCTGATCCAGACCATCGGCCGCGCCGCGCGAAATGCCAACGGCACGGCGATCCTCTATGCGGATCAGATGACCGGATCGATGGAACGGGCGATCGACGAGACCAACCGGCGGCGTGCCAAGCAGATCGAATACAACCGGGTCCATGGCATCACCCCCAAGACCATACTGAAATCGATAGCCGACATCATGGAGGGCGCCTACCCGGGGGGGCAGGTCAATGCCAAGCGCTACGCCAAGGTGGCGGAGGAGGAGATGGAGTATGCCGGCCTCTCGCCTGCGCAGATGGCAAAGCGCGTTCAACAACTGGAGCAGCAGATGTATCGCCATGCCCAGGACCTTGAATTCGAAGAGGCGGCAAGGATCCGGGATCAGATCAGGCATCTGCAGGAGAAAGGCCTGGTGGTGTGAATGAAACGGAGTGATCTATGGACCCGTTGACCCAAATATTGCTCGGCGCGGCCGTCGGCCACGCCACCCTCGGTGCGCATGTGGGCCGCAAGGCGCTCATTTGGGGCGCAGTGCTCGGCGGGATGCCCGATCTCGATGTGTTCATACCCCAAGCGGACGAGGTGGCGGCGGTCACCAACCACCGCGGTTTCAGCCACTCCCTGGTCACCCACACCGTCGTCGCGCCGATCCTGGGCAGCGGGCTCGCTCGCCTGCACGCGCGGGACGGCGCATCGACTGTTCGCTGGACCCTGCTGGTGTGGCTCGCGCTCGCAACCCACGCCTTGCTCGATGCAACAACCATCTACGGCACGCAGATCCTCTGGCCGAGCACGGGGCCCCCCGCCGGGCTCGGCAGCATCTTCGTTATCGATCCCCTCTACACGCTCCCGCTGCTTGTCGGGGTGCTGTGGGCTGTGTTCGCCAGGCGCAGGCTGGTCCTCGCGCGACGCGCGAACCTGGTTGGCCTTGGCCTGAGTACCGCCTATCTCGCTGCCGCCATTCTCATCCAGGCGCAGGTGCGAGACATCGCCGCGAGTGAACTGGTCCGCCAGGGCGCGGCGAAGGATCGGCTGATCGCGACGCCGACCCCTTTCAATCTGGTGCTCTGGCGCCTGGTCGCAATGGCGCCGCAAGGCTACTGGGAAGGCTACTACTCGCTGCTCGACCCGAAGCCCGAGGTCCGTTTCGTGCAGTACGCGAGCGACGAAAGTCTGCTCTCGTCTATCGAGGATACACCCGCGGTGGCGCGTCTGCGCTGGTTCACCCGGGGCTTTTATCGCGTGCGGGAAATCGACGGACGCGTGGAGATCACCGATTTGCGCATGGGCTTCGAACCGCGCTACGTATTCTCTTTCGTTGTCGGCCGCCGGCAGGAAGACGACATAGGTCCGTTGATCCCGCCCGAACGTGCCCCCTCCGAGCTCCCCGACGCCGAGGCATTGCGCTGGGTATGGCGGCGAATGCATGGTGAAACCCATTAGACTGATCCGAATCCGCTGGCCATCCCGCCTCGGGCGTGTGCTGTTTTAGATTCGATCATGGGCTGTCTCTATTAACAGGGGAAATGTAAAGTATTTAAAATAAATGCTTTATTTTTCTAAACTTTCTTCTAGAATTAAATTCATTCTAAGTGGATAATCAGGCATAGACGAACTCGGTAGCGCACGCTGCGGCAGGTAGTACTGAATATGAGCGATATTCAAGGTATGCTCAGTGACATCCAGGCGGAGGCAGACTATGCCTGCCGCATGACGGGACTGACCCATCTCAACGATCATGTATTGGCTGCAATGGAGCGTGTGCCAAGGCACCATTTCGTCAGCAAGACCTTCCGCTCCCACGCCTTCGACAACAGCCCACTGCCCATCGGCAAGGGTCAGACCATCTCCCAACCGTTTATCGTCGCCCTGATGACCGATCTCATCGCGCCGAAGAGGGGTGATAAAATCCTCGAGGTGGGTACAGGTTCCGGCTATCAAACGGCGGTTCTGGCCGAACTGGTCGGCCACCTCTATACCATCGAGATCATACCCAAGCTGGCGCAGAAATCCCGCCGATGTCTGGAAAGAGAGGGCTATTCCAACATCTCCTTCCTCGAGGGTGACGGCTACTACGGCTGGCCGGATCAGGCGCCCTTCGATGCCATTATGGTCACCGCGGCGGTGGCGCATATACCCGAGCCGCTGGTCGACCAGTTAGCGCCGGGGGGACGTCTGGTACTGCCGGTTGGAGAGCGTCGCTACAGCCAGGATCTGATTCTGGTCAACAAAGCGCGGGACGGGGCGATCCACAAAACCCGACTCATGCCGGTCTCCTTCGTGCCGATGACGGGAACGCGCTGATCCATTTCCCAACACGGGCGGGGTTGCAAAGGCCATGGAGCAGCCTGTATGATTCGCCGTCTCAAAGGCGCGTAGCTCAGTTGGTTAGAGCGCTACCTTGACATGGTAGAGGTCGTTGGTTCGACTCCAATCGCGCCTACCAATGAAAACAAGGGGTTAGATATACTGGCACCCTTGCTGAAAACCTCACTGGCAGATCGATGCCACGGTGGGGTTTTTTTATGGACGGGATTTGGAAATGAGAATCCCGCTATCGCCTGCGATCCAGAATAATGTATATCCCTGGCTATGTGGAAACCAGCCCGTTTCAGGCCGGGAAAATGGTATCCAGATCGACCCCCGCCTCTATCATGGGATAGCCGATATCCGCATCGGGGAATACCTGGAAACCGCTTCCCGGAGCGACCCAGTCACAGGCCCGGCTGAGGATCTGGTCGAACGATGTCAAACCCTCGATATCCGCGCCCAGCTGGTCATAACGTGTCTGCCCCGTGATCCCGGTTATCTCGCTTGCGGGAAACATTTCACCATAGACGCCACCGTTGATGCCGCGGCCCAGGAGGATCATGTAATTACCGCAACCGTGGTCGGTTCCGAAATCACCATTGGCCTTGAGCTGACGGCCGAAATCGGTATTGAAGGTATAGAGCAACTGATCGTTGATCCCGAGCGGATCCAGCGCCTGCGTCAGGCTGTCCAATCCCTTGCCTGCGCCAAAAAGATCGATAATGTTCGTTTCAAACCGACTCATTTCATGGTTGTGGGTGTCCCAACCAGGGTACTCCATCGAGGCGATGCGCATCTGAAACAGATCGGCGCCGAGGAAGGCATCGTAGATATTGGCGCATTGCAATCCAAAGTCGCTGCTGTTTAGCCTGTTGCCTGAGCCAGCGGTGAAGAGTGCCTGCAGGCTTTCCGGGCGAAGCGGCGAAACCGTTTCAAGTCGGGCATTGTAGGCGTCGCCGAATTGGCGCAGGCTCTCTTCATGTTGCAGGAACTTGTGGTATGGCCAGGCTGCGGGTCTATTCGCGACCTGGCGTCTCTTGGCGTGGTAGTAGCCTCTAAGGGCGCGAGCCAGTGAGGAGCTTTTTGAATTCGGATTGCCATCGCCGTTGGAAAGTCCGAAATTACGGGTATCGTTGGCGTGGATGATTCTCTGGTTTCTATTCGTGGGGTCAATGCCCTTACAGAATACAGAGATGTCGCGGGTCACTGATACCGTATTTGCCGTATCGATGGCATAGGCCAGGCGGCCGCCCCAGCCGTCACGGTCATAGACATACTGGCTTGTTTTGTTGTCGCCGCTGTTGACGATCAATTGCGAGTGATCGTGACGACGATTATCCGAGCCAATAACATTGGCGACGATTGCAACATTGCCTAGATCAAATTGCTGTTTCAACCAGGCTGCGTTTTTGTGAATACCGAAGGTGTTTCCTGCGCTGTCCTCTGCCGGCAGATAGAGATCTGTCCAGACGTCCGCATAGGTCCGGTACCTTGCCTGATTTTGCGTATTGAACCTGTAGATATCACGCCTCGCCTGCCAAAATTTGGCGGCGTATGCGCTTCCCGGTTGCGGCGCGAAGAGAAAGCGGAGATCCGCACCGCCCAGCAGCATCACATTGATCAGCGTTTTCTGATAATCGATATTGACAGCGGCGGCCGCCTTGTTCGGCGCCAAGCCGTAGCTCCCCAGACCCAGCAGGGTGGAGGCGCCGATCGAGGTTTTGAGAAACTCTCTTCTTCTCATCTCAGTTGCCTCCGTTGGCAAACATGAAAGGGGTCATGGTTATGAAGTTGATGGCCATGCCGACACGCCGGTTTGCCTGTCTGCGACGTTCCATACTGTTGCTATTCAATGCCAAGGTCTGATTTTCCAATGACGACAGAAGTGCTGCGGCCGCACCGGTGTTCAACTGCGTTGCGGTATATAATCTATCCGGGTTGGCGGGATCGGCCAGCGAGGCGAAATCCCTGCCGGCTGCCAATAACGCCGCGACCTGGGCGCGCTCGAGAACGGTAAAGTTTCTTCCGCTGTCACCGGTGAATCGCCTCCAGAGCCACTTGCCCGCATCCTTGACGTTGTAGAGGCCCGAGGGATTCGTCGGCATGAGACGCGCCCAGTCCTTCTCCCAGATACTGACGATCCTGCCCGAAGCGTCACGACATACCTCGCGCACCTTGGCGATACGATTGGGATGATTCACATTGTTGTTATAGGCCTCTTTGAACAGGCTCTGGCTATTCGCGGCGTTCAATGATGTCTGGTTGCCGAAGACATCGTGTACAGGAATGAAGGCAACCGCCCCCTGGCGGGCCATGGCGTTGCGGGGTGTGCTACTGTTGCCGTAGCTCTCCTCGTTGTCAACCGTGTTCTGGTTGTAGATAGTGAGATTGCGGGAGAAGGCCGTACGGTATTTATAGGTACTGGCATCGTGAAAGGTCGTTGAGATCGCATAGGCTTGGAGGAAATGGAGGAAATCGTCTGCATTTCCGACAACGGCTTGCCAGGACTTCCTGATTTTATCTTTTTTGTTATCGGTAAGGTTGTCATCGGCAAAATACTCAATGAAGGCAAGCGGCAGGTTATCCAGGCTCTCCGGGTGCTGAATGGCGACTTCGGCCAGATTGAACAGCTTGTCCTCGGCGGTCAGTCCGGTGATCGGTTGATGAAGCACTTCAGGTGCATCACTGATGTGCTGCCTGTTGTTCTGTATATTGCGGCCGCTTGCGTCCATGTGATTGGTAAAATCGATGGGCGCGGTCCACCAGTAATGCGACAGCGTGGTGCCGTTGAAAAAGGGTTCCCGGTCCAGTTGCATCCCGGTGAGGATCCAAGCGGTGTGTTCGATAGTGGTATTCTCGTGATAGTCGGTATCCTCGGTATCGCCGTTGATGCGGAAGAAGAGCTGATGAAATTCACGGGCGAAATCGTCATTGCCGATAAACATTCCATTGCGATTGTTGAAACGGTTATTGCGGTGTCCGTATTCTCTCGCCACCGCGGCAGAGCTTGCGCCATTCGCAAGAATGCGGTGGAAGGGCTCGCCTCTGCGCAGTTGATCGAGGGCTTGATCGTAGAGGGACATGACCAGTGAGGGTTCCGTGTCGCGGGTGTTGACTGCCATCTGATAGTTGACCAGCCAGAAACCTACATGGTGGGCAAAGGTGTTCAATCCACGTTTGTTGATGGCGGCAATCCAGGTGTTCTGCAGACCGGCATTGGAGAGGATGACTTCGCCGTCGTTGCGTGTCCTGGTGGCGGAATATCGTAGCTGATCGCTCGGGCAGGCGGGATTAGCGGGATCATCGGCCGACCAGACTTCCTGCAAGCTGGTGAGAAAGGGGCCTGATTGCGCGGTGCTGTCCTCTATGGGGGAGAGTTTCGGGTTAATCTCATCGAAGGTCAGCATTTCCTGAATTGCCGTTTGCGGGCTCATGTTTGCCCATCTTATGATTTGCCGATCACTGGAAAATCCGCCATAGGCGAAGGTGTGAAGCACATGCCTCACCGCCGCCAGGTTCCAGGCTTGATTGGATACAGGTTCCAGCTCAGCAAAAACCGGTAAAGGAACAGACAGCAGGGACAGCGCGAACAATGGCGCCCGGATCAATGATCGAGTGTTCATATCGTTGCCTCGGAATGGTCAATCCATTGTCGCCAGGTGGTCTTAATCTGCTTGAGGGCCAGGACCATCCTTGACTCTGATCATTGGAAAAACTAATACATCCATGATCTGGCACAAGTAGGTGAATCCCCACCTTGGGATTCATATTTCCCGCAGTTATGGATCAGCAACCCACTAGCGGAGTCACAGTTATCCTAACTAACTGAATTTGAACATGAAGATATTTTTTAGAACCATTCGAAACTGGCGTTGAAAACAAGCAGTTTCGGTCTGTCCAGGGTGTCTGTTTTTTTTATAGGCGACTTTGAGGGCGGCCTATTTTGTCTGCCGGACCTCTATCCCGGACCAATCGCGGTATAACTCCTCAGCCGGAACTGGATGGCTATAGAGATAGCCCTGCGCCAGCACGCTGCCCGCCTTCTGCAAGAAGTCGACCTGATTCGAATATTCCACGCCTTCGGCAACCGATTCGAGTCCGAGATTTTTCGACAGGGCGATGATGGCACGCACGATCGCCTCGTCGTTGCTGTCGCGGCCGATATCCCGGACAAAGGATTGGTCAATCTTGATTCGGTCCAGCGGCAGCAGCTTGAGATAGGCGAGGCTCGAGTAGCCGGTACCGAAATCGTCGATCGCAAAATTGACCCCGATGGCCTTGAGTTCACCGAGAACGGTACGGCTCAATTCGGGGTTGCGCATCAACATCGATTCTGTGACTTCCAGTTCCAAGCGCTCGGGGGCCAGAGCGCTGATTTGCAACTCGTCGGAAACCTGCATGACCAGGGTCTGGTCGATCTGTTGCACGGAGAGATTGACCGAGATGCGGGGTACCAGGAACTCGTCCCGGTCCCATCTGGCGAGCTGGGTGCAGGCGGTATGCAGAACCCATTTACCGATATCGCCGATAATCCCGATCTCTTCGGCAAGCTCGATGAAGCGGCCTGGCGCTATCAGACCCTGTTTGGGATGCTGCCATCGAACCAGCGCCTCGACACCGCGCAGTTGCCGGGTCTTGATATCCACGATCGGTTGATAGTGAAGAATCAATTCGTCGCGGCTGATGGCCCGCCGCAGTTCGTTCTCCATCATCAGGCGTTCGAGCGCCCCCTCGGTCAGGGCCTGGGTGAAAAAACGGTAGGTATTGCGGCCCTGCTGTTTGGCTTCGTACATGGCGCGGTCTGCATGGCGGATGAGCAGGTCAGGGTCGTCTCCGTCGTTGGGGTAGAGGGTTATTCCAATACTTGCCGTCACCACAAGTTCATGCTCGCCGATATTCATTGGAGTGGAGAACAAATCGATCAGTTTACGCGCCACGACTGCAGCATGTTGTGCACTGGTCTGCTCCTCCAAGAGCAGCACGAATTCATCGCCTCCCAGTCGAGCAATGGTGTCGCTGGAACGGATGATATTACTCATCCGCCTGCTGACTTCCAACAGTACCAGGTCGCCGCTCGGGTGTCCCAGGGTGTCGTTGACGGTCTTGAAACGGTCGAGGTCGAGAAACAGCAGCGCAATCGAATTGCTTTCGCGGCGGGCATGCATCAAGGCGTGGTCGAAGCGCTCGCGAAACAGGGCCCGGTTGGGCAGCTGGGTCAGGGCGTCATGGTGGGCAAGGAAGTTGATTTGATCCTGTGCCTCCTTGATCTGGGTGATGTCGGTGAAGACACCTACATAGTGGGTCGTATCGCCGCGATTGTCTTTCACTGCGCTGATGGTGAGCCATTCCGGATAGACATCACCGTTCTTGCGTCGATTCCAGATCTCTCCCCGCCAATGGCCTGCCTTCAGCAGGGTGTCCCACATGTCACGATAAAACGAAGGTTCATGGTGACCCGATTTGAGTATCCGGGGGTTCTGGCCCATGACCTCTTCATGGGTATAGCCGGTGATGGCCTCGAATGCCGGATTCGTGGAGACGATGTCTCCATTTACATCGGTTACCGTGATCCCCTCCGCCGTGTTCTGGAAGGCCCGTTCCGCCAGGCGCAGCTTCTCCTCGGCAATACGGTGCGCCTTTCTCAGCTGTTTATCCTCCAGCACCCGTTTTACCGCTTCACCCAGCCTGGCAGGCCGGTCTTTCAACACATAGTCGTTGGCGCCCTGCCGAAGGGCATCGATGGCGGCCTCTTCGCCAATGCCGCCGGAAACGATAATGAAAGGCAGATCGAGATCCTGTTGCCGGAGCAGGGAGAGGGCCCGCAGGCCGCTGAACTGGGGAAGATGCCAGTCGCACAAGACCAGATCCGGCTGATCAGCAAGCGCTGCCAAATAGTCAGCTTCCGCCTGAACCCGGCTGTAGTCGATGTCAAATCCCTCATCCCTGAGCCGCAGCGCCATCAATTCGGCATCGTAGGTCAGGTCTTCGACAATGAGTACCTTAATTGTCATTTTTGGATCAGGTTGAGCTGATTTCTGTCATTGGTGCTCCGACATTGAGGGTCAGCCAGTAATCTTCAATCTGGCGGACCACTTCGATAAAGCCTGTGAATGCGACTGGCTTGACCAGGTACGAGTTAGCCCCGATATCGTAGGAGAGCGCCCGATCTCCCTCTTCTTTTGAAGAGGTGAGAATGACAACCGGTATCCGTTTGATCAAGGGGGTTGCCTTCAGGTGTTTCAATACCTCGAAGCCATCTATTCCCGGCATCTTCAGATCAAGCAGTATCAGATCGGGTAACGGGTGTTGGCTGCGGTTTGCGAAATGGTCGTTGCCAAACAGATAGTCCAGTGCCTGTTGTCCACTGTAGGCGACCTCGATGCGGTTGGAAAGGCGCGCTTCCTTAAACGCATCGAGGGTCAGCTCAACATCCATCCGACTGTCCTCAACCAGTAGTATGACGGCGGGCTTACTCATGATCCTTGACCTTTTATCGTTCTCCGGCTGGTTTTATTAAAGTGAGATATTTTCGCAATACTGTCAACAGAACGGCATTCCCAAACGGCTTCACTACACATCAATGCACCTCCGCCAAGGGTAGAATGATGGTGAACAGGCTGCCCTCGCCGAGGGAGGACTCCACTTTAACCTCGCCGTCCATCATGCGGGCGGCCTTGGTGACGATGGCCAGACCTACACCCGTGCCCGGAAACTCATCCTGACTGTGGAGACGTTGAAATACTTGAAATATCTTCTCATGGTACTCCGGAGCGATGCCGATGCCGTTGTCCCTGAAGGTAATGAAGACCCGGTCGTCGTGACGTTGCGATGCGATATGAATTATCGGTGCAGTATCCGGATTGCGATAGGTCAGGGCATTGTCGATCAGGTTGCTGAATTGCTGTCCGATCAGGGTGGCGTCACCCAGGGGGGTGGCGAGTGGTTTCTCGATGATCAGTTTGGCGTTGCAGTTTTCAATGGGTTCGGCAAAGGTGACCTCCAATCCCTCGATGATGGGGGCCAACTCAATCGGTCTCATCTGAATCGTGCCACGCCCGGTGCGCGAATACTGCAACAGGTCATCGATCAAATCGCCCATGTGGTTGCCCGCCTGGAGGACGTTTTCCAGATAGTGCTGACCCTGTTCATCCAGACTGTCGAGATGGCGATTGACCAGGATATGGGCAAAGCCGGTCACCGCCCGCAGCGGCGCCCGCAGGTCATGGGAGACGGAGTAGACGAAAGACTCCAGCTCCTTGTTGGCCGATGCCAACTCGCGGGTACGTTCGTTGACACGCGCTTCCAGTTCGTTATTGAGGCGGCTGACCTTGATTTCCGCGAGTTTGCGGTCGGTTATATCCTGGCCGATGGATTGATAGGAGACGGTTTCGCCTTGCGCGTTGAACAGGGCACGGTTGATCCAGCTCTGCCAGCGCGTCTTTCCCGATTTTGTAATCACCTGGTGTTCATGTGACTGGGAGGGCATATCGGGTGTCAAGGCCCTGATATGGCTCATTACCCTGTCAGCGTCCTCGCTCGGGATCAAGCTGAGAAAGCTACTACCGATTAGCTCGTCGGGAGTTCTTTGAAAATAGTCGCAATAGGCCTTGTTGACGAAAGTAATCTCTCCATCCGGCAGGAAACTGCAGATCAGGACCGGTGTATCCTCAACCACGGCGCGATAGCGTTCCTCGCTTTCCTGCAATGCCTCCATGGCCTCGACCCGGTCTGTGATATCCCTCCCCACGCCGATGATGGCCGTTACCTTGTTGTCCTGGTCGAGGATCGCGGTATCCATCCAGCCGAGCCAGCGCCAGCCCGAACTGGTCAGGGCGCGCTGTTCCAGGTAGGCCGTATGGGGAGGGTGGGAAAGGTGTCGCATCGCTTCAAGGGTTTTGGCCTGGTCATTCTCGTGGACCAGCGGCATGAACTTGTTACCCAACAGCTCATCTTCGCTCTTTCCGAACAGTTTACAGTAGGAGGGGCTGACAAACTCGAAACGGCCCTGGGTGTCCACCTTAACCACCAGGTCGGTCTGATTATTCACCAGCAGACGGTATTTCTCCTCGCTCTGTTCCAGCGCCATATCCGCCAATTTACGGTCGGTAACGTCGTTGTATATCGCGACGATTTCCCCGCCCGGCAAGCGGTAGACATAGTTCTCCACCCATAACTGGATGCGCTGATCCTGATAGCTGCGGATAGGGAAGTGCTCGGCCTGACCCGTGCGCCAGACCCGCCTGAATAGATCCAGGAGGCCGAGTTGCTCTATTCCGGGAAACATCTCGGTAACCCGGTGGCCGATAACATCCTCCCGCCTATTCTTGCCGATACGCTCACCCGCTTTGTTATATTCCCGGAACACAAAGTCCGCTCCTTGGTCCACCGCCTCGTAAACCGCTACGCCGTCACTCATGTTATCCACCAGCTCACGGTAGCGGGCTTCGCTTGCGGACAAGGCATTGAGGTTCCGCCGTCGCTGTACGATATGCCAGACCTCGTTGGCGATCAGTTGGGTGGTTTCCACATCGAGTTCCGTATAGCCACTCTCCTTATTGCCGACGCCGGCCAGCATCACGATACGCTCGTTATCGACAACGGGCAGGCTGATAAGGCGGGTAAGCACCGAATGGCCATCCGGCAAGCCGTGTTTGTCGGGGACTTCCTGGTAGTCGTTGAATACGACCGGCTTGCGTTGGCGAAAGGCGTCGGCCCAGATCCCAGCATCTTTTATCGGATAATGTCTGTCGTGCAATGCCTGGCAATATTGCTCCAGCGTCCGCTGGGACCAGGTCACCAATTCAATGGTTTCCTGATCCTGGTTGACGGAATGGAAAAAGGAGATCAGGCTGCCGGTCAGTTCCTCGGCAAACGCCAGTCCCCGTTGCATGAATGCGGTATCGTCGAGATCTTTCGCTATCCGTGGCAGCTGCAATAGGGTCGATGCACGGCGAGCCTGAATCTCCATGTACCTTTCGTGCTGCTTCCTTTCGGTAATATCGTGGAGTACGCAGTGAGTCTGCTTGAAGTCACCTTGCGGATTGTGTCCCGTCTGACCGTCTACCGATACCGTGACTATTTTGCCGTCACGGCGTATCAGGTCATACTCCTTTCCCCGTGTGACGCCATGGCTTAGAAATTCATTGAAGCGCGTTCCCAGGAGCGAGTGCTGTTCGGGTACAATAAAGTCGCTGACGGGCCTGCCGATGACCTGATCGCGCTCATCGCCGCCGAAGCCCAACAGCTCCAACCATGCTGGATTGACATCGAGAATAACGCCGTTCTCATCAAGCGACTCATAGGCCACGGGCGCATGTTCGTAGAAGAGGCGGAAATGTTCCATGTTTTCCCGCAGCGCCTCCTCGGCCTGGTGAAGAGAGGTGATGTCGCGGCCGATTCCAAGCACGCCAACCAGCTCTCCCGTGTCATCGATGACAGGCGTTTTCGTGGTCAGCAGAAGGGCGCGATGGCCGTCATCTGCGAATTCGATCCACTCTGTATTAGACAGCGGCGCTTCCGCATCGATCGCGGCCTGATCGTTGGCGCGGAAGAAATCCGCCAGCTCTTGAGTCACAAAATCGTAGTCGGTTTTACCCTGGATCTCAGATTCAGTGGCACCGAAAAAGCGCTCGAAGGTCGGATTGCAAGCAAGGTAGATACCCTCGGGGTCTTTCAGCCAGATCAGATCGGGAAGGGTCTCAAACAGGGTGCGAAGACGGGACTCCTTTTGTCGCAGGTCCTCCTCCATGCCATGCATTTCGCTGATGTCGCGCGAAACGCCAAAGACTCCTATTGTCTCATCGTTTTCGTCTTTTAGCGGTCCCTTGGTGGCGAGGAAGGTGATGGGACCCATGTTTGTATCCAGCTGCTCGTGAAAGGTTACAGCCCTTTTTTCCTCTATCGTGATCCGGTCGTTGGACATCACCAACTCCGCCTGTTCCGGAGGGAAAAGCTGTCTGTCGTCATGCCCCAGCACCTCCTCCTTGGTCTTGCCGCTGAACAACTCAGCCTGCTTGTTGAAGAAGAGGTAGCGTCCTTCCAGATCCTTGGCAAAGATGGCATCCGTGGACGAGTCGGCGATCGTGGATAGCAGATTCAGCGCCTGGATACGCTCGGCCTGTGCCTGATAGGTGGCGTCGGCCAGTGCAAGCTGTTGCCGCTGCCGCAACAGATAGAGCCCGAAGAGGCCGATCAACAGGACGAGCAATCCGCTCAATCCCATCCAGATAGCGCGCTTCAGCGCATGGTCGTAAATTTCGGACCAATCCATTTTCGCCAGCAGGAACCAGTCTGTATCAGGTATGTTGCGACCCACGCCAAACACGGATTCATTGCGATAGTCCTTGCCCTCGACAACATGGGCAATGCCCAGATCGCCCCGGGCCAGCTGGGCTGCCAGCAGTTCCTCGTCATCAATCGACCAGCGGAGCCGCATCGAGGCGTCGGGGTCATGTTTCAGGTTATTGAGGAACTCCAACTCAGTTCCATCACGGCGGAACAAGACTATTTCTCCGCTTTTACTGGGAACCGGCCATTCGCTGACGGCGGGGAGAAGATAGTTAGCCGGATTCATATGCAGCACGAGTATGAATTCGACCTCATCTTGTTCATTCCGGTAGCTCACGATGTGGTCGAGATGCGGATGGTCTTGACTGTCCAGGTAGGGGCCAAAGCGCTCTACCTCGCCGGATTTTGCCAGGCGCACTATCGATCTGATCGCTGCGGCATCGATTTGCGCGTGAACATCCGAGGTCTTCCAGAGACTGGTGCCCGAAGCATCCAATAGATTGACGCCCTCAAATTGGCCGATATTTTCTATCGCCTGAAGCTGCTCGCTTAGCCGATTGTAGTTGGCGCGATCGCTGAATCTGCGCCAGTCCCGAAACGCCGAGTGGATGGCCTGGTTGATTCTGATGTAGTGCGAGTTTTGCCATCGTTCACGCAGCCAGTCGTCAACCAGTTCGACTTTTAGATCGGCAATAGCCTGTAAGCGCCTGATTTCAGAATCTTTTTCATCTTGTATGCCAGAGAAGACAAGGATTGCTGTCAGGGGGATGATAAAGAGCGCCAACAGCAGTGCCGGCAGCCAGATCGAGTGCATGCCTCTATCCCGATTCTGTCGTTGGGAATCGTCTGTTGGCGGCAAGCGTTTAGTCACCCAATTCATCGGCCAGCCTCTCAGGCCAAAAGATCCAGATTGCTGAGATCAGATTGAAGGCGAGCGGAACATCGCATTATCTACTCTTCATGGTAGCCATAGAGACCAGAATTTGAAGTATTGCCGGTAAATTTCAGGGGTGATATCGGTGGTGATAAGACATCAAGCCATCAAACATTGATCTACATCATCAGGGGCGGTGAGAAGCCGCCCCCTGTTGCGAGACAGGATCCGGGGTTCCTATCTTCGCGCGGTTGGCCGAGGGCGGCCGGGCAGGGATTGGAGATGACCGGAATATTGATGTGGAATAATTTTTTGGACCTGATCAACTGACCGGGATCAGTGTAATGATGAGACGGGGAATTGTTTTCGAAATTATCGATTATTATTAAAATCGATAGCAATCGGATTTGATACGATGTATCGTAAGCCCTGGATGAGACACTATCTTTCGCCGGGTGAGACAGCTGAGATTTTCGATGTCACACCGGCCTCGCTGCGGGGGTGGACACGCAAAGGGTTGCTTCGCGCCGAGACCACCAGAGGGGGGCATCGACGCTATCCTGTCAGTGAAGTGCTTCGCCTGGCCAGGATTAAGGGTGTCGAGATAGAGTCGTCACTATTTACCTCGGTCAAACTTTTGATCATTGACAGTGACGTCGAATATAGCAAGGCCGTACACAAGTCATTGATCGGTGTATCCGGTGTAACGGAAGTGGCGGTTGCCCATGACGGCTTTATGGCGGGATGCCTGGTGTCGCAGTTTAAGCCAGATGTCGTGCTTTTGGATCTAAGAGTGCCAGGCATCGATAGTACTCTAATATGCAGTTTTATAAAGCACGATGATCAAACAAAATTCATCAGAGTGATTGCTATGTGTCGGAATTGTTCAAAACAACAACAACAAAAGATCATTGAGCAGGGTGCTGAGGAGTGTTTGCCGAAGCCTTTTTCCATGCATCGGCTTAAACAGGTTATGGGCCTGACCAGCGCTGACGAATAGTTCCGATTCTGAATGGACGACTCCGGCTTCTTCCCGATTGGTTTGTCTGGCAGGTCATATCACGTTCTTATCGTCGAGGATGACGATATGCACCTCTCGCTGCAGATCGAGACAATGCAGAATCTGCCCTGCCGGGTCACCACCACCGATTCAGGCCTGCAGGCGCTGGAGCTGGTCAAGCAGGGAAACTTCGATTTGGTGCTGCTGGAAAAACGGCTGGCGGACATAGACGGCGACGAGGTCTGTCACAGGATTCGCAATGATCTCAACAACCATCTCTTGCCGGTGATTATGGTGACCGGACTGGGCACCCCTGAAAGCCTGCGTCAAAGCCTGTCGAGGGGGGCCAACGACTTTATCAAGAAGCCCTATGATCCGCTGGAACTCCAGTCGCGCGCCCGCGCGGCCATGGAAATGAAGCAACTGTTCGATCAATTGGACAATGCCGCATCGGTACTGTTTACCCTGGCGAAAATGGTGGAGGCGCGGGATCCAACGACCGGCGAGCACTGCAATCGTCTGGTGCGTACCTGCCGAATTCTTGGGGAGGCCCTGAAGCTGTCGGAACTTGAGCATGAGGCACTGCGCAAGGGGGCCATTTTGCACGATATCGGTAAAATCGCGATACCCGACTCCGTGTTGCTTAAACCGGGCAGCTTGACTGATACCGAGTGGCAGGTGATGCAAAGACATGCCGAGATCGGCGCCGAGCTGTGCCTGCAGTTAAACAGCGTGAGAGATGCGGTACCGATCATCCGCCATCATCATGAACGCTGGGACGGCAGCGGCTATCCTGACCGACTTGCGGGAGAGCGGATCCCGCTGGTGGCGAGGGTATTCCAGTATGCGGATATCTATGATGCCCTGAGGCACGATCGCGTCTATAGCAATGCACAATCTGTCGATGAAATTATCGATGTGATCAGGGATGAATTGAAGATGGGATGGCGTGATCCTGAAATTGGCAGGGTTTTTATCGACATCCTCATGCTCGATCCAGGACGATTTGATGACAACTGACGGCATTCAACCGAATGTTGACACCAGTCTCATGAGTAAGCATCGAATCAAGCGTGAAAAACAGACCATATCGGCAATGATGGCCATCTACTGCCGCGACCATCATCACACCGATGGAACGCTGTGTGAAAGCTGCGAACAGCTGTTGGATTATGCACAAAGGCGCCTGGATACCTGTCCTTTCCAGGAGAAAAAACCGGCTTGCAACCACTGTACCGTTCACTGCTACTCAAAGGACATGCGCCTAAGGGTGCAGGACGTGATGCGCTATGCCGGACCTAAAATGCTTTTTCGCCATCCGTTACTGAGTCTTTACCATCTGCTTGACAAGATGCGCACAGTTCCGGAACTCCCCAATAGCAAGAGGTAGGGCTCAGTTTACCAGCGATTTTTGCCGGGTATCCGCGATATAGGATGCGAACTCCTGGTGGGGTATGGGTTTGGAGTAGTAGTAGCCTTGTGCGTAATCGACATAGAGCGAGTTGAGGAATTTCGCCTGCTCCAGGGTTTCTACCCCTTCGGCAATGATTGACATGCCGAATTTTTTACCCATCAGCACTATGGTTTCGGTTAATGTCCTGTTGTCCAGATCGTCTGGCAGGCCGTTGATAAAAGACCTGTCAATCTTCAAATGATTCAGCGGGAATCGCTTGAGATATGCCAGTGAGGAGTAGCCGGTTCCAAAATCGTCCATCGCGGATTCAACACCGAGCCTGTTCAAGTGATGGAAGTTTTCAAACACCGATTCGTCGCTGCGCAGCAACAGGTTTTCTGTGATTTCCACGCACAATTTCAGGTCGATCCTCGATGCCTGCTGGGCGACACGAGTGACGCTTTTAATGAACGTGACATCACTGAAATAATTGGGAGGGACGTTGACCGATAACCAGAATTGGGTCGGTTTGTGTTCCCAGGATTCGGCATGATCGAGAATGATCTGAAACAGCCATTCCGTAATTGGCCTGATCAATCCCGACTGTTCCGCTACTGGTATGAAGTCCGAGGGCGGCACCGATCCAAGCACCGGGTTATCCCAGCGCAACAGCACCTCCGCACCGACCAAGGCTCCGTTTTCAATATCGATAATGGGTTGGTAGACAGGATAGAGCTCACCGGCTTCCAGAGCATGGCTCAACTGGGACTCAAGTTCTATTCTTTCCGTGACCTTTTTGTTGAGATCCCGGGTGAAGAAACGGAAGGTGTTTCGACCTGCGCGTTTGGCTTCATACATTGCAATGTCGGCGTTGCTCATCAAAGTGCTGACATCAGTGCCGTCACCCGGATAGATAGCGATACCGAGGCTGGATGAAATGCTCACTTCCCGGTTGTTCAGAAAAATTGGCAATTCGGTCGCGGCAAGGAGACGGGTGACGACCCGTTCCAAGTCGGTCGATGGATTGACCACGTCAGGTATCAAGGCGAGAAACTCGTCGCCGCCCAACCGCGCAAGTGTATCTTCGTTTCGTAACTGTTCCTTTATCCGCTTCGCCACTTTGATCAACAGCTGGTCACCTATCGGATGCCCCATCGAATCATTGATATTCTTAAAGTTGTCAAGGTCAATGTAGATAACTGCAACATACTGATTGTTTCGTTTGGCGTGCTGGAGCTGTTGTTGCAGGCGGTCGAAAGCGAGAAACCTGTTTGGTAATTTCGTGAGTTGATCGTGGGTCGCCTGTTCAAGCAATTTCTCTTCGAAGGCCTTGCGTTCGGTAATGTCCTCCTTTACCGCCAGATAGTGGGTTATATTGCCGTCGTCGCTGCGGATAGGGGCGATCACGGCCGACTCCCAATACAGCTTGCCATTCTTGCGTTTATTGCAGAACTCTCCTTTCCAGACTCCACCCTTTCTGATTGTTTCCCACATGGTGTCGAACAAATCGCTGTCCTTGATGTCGGCGCCCAGGATACGGCTATGTTTGCCAATCACTTCCTGTGGCGTGTAGCCGCTTACCTCGGAGAACTTGGGATTGACGTATTCGATGATACCGTCCAGGTCGGTGATCAAGACGGATGCGGGACTCTGCTCTACCGCCAAGGAGAGTTTTTTCAGATCCTCGGAGACTTTCTGTCGATACTCTATCTCTTTGGCAAGTTGGGTGTTTATACCGAGCAGCGTTTCCCGGTCGATCCTCAATTCCTGCATCATCTTATTAAAGCTTTGGGCAAGACGGCCAAGTTCATCTTTCGAGACAATAGGGACATCAGCTTCCAGATTTCCATCCGCCACACGTGATGCGCCTTGGGTCAAGGCATTCACTGGCAGCAGGACCTGCATTTTGAAAATGACGAAGATTATGCTTCCAAGCGCCAGCACGATAAGGCTGTCGATAACAATCAGTTCGAGCACGGCTTCACGGGTCACTTGCTCAATGCGCGATGTAACCAGGCCCACCAGCACCCAACCCATGATTTCGTCATCATCCTTGATCGCGAACTCCAGGACGATATGCTCCGTGTTGGATACCCCCAAGCGCGTATTCGACGAATGCTGTTGTTTTATCCACCGGTCGATCTTGGCGGAATTTACATCTTCAGGAAGATAAGTGGTTATCGGATCACCCTCAAACGAGCGGATCTGGGCGAAAGAGACGTCCGCGTCGTTCGTGATCTGCTGCACGAATCTATCCAGTCTGCTGACATCATAGCTATGGATGGCATCCGGGCTGATCAATGCGATGAAGCGGCCGATTGCATTGGCCTTGCTGCGAAGATTGTCCTCGAATAACTCGCGACGCGTGTGATAGTCGTAAACTGCGGCGCTGCCCAGTGTGATGATGAGAACGATGCTTATCCAGAAGATAAACTTGAAACGAAGGCCCCCTTTATAGTGGGGTTGAACACTTTTGCTTGGCTTATGTTCTTCTTCAACGGGCATAAATGGCATCAACGATAACGCGGTGAGTGTTGTAATCCTTGTCGTCTGCCGGATTTAAGGCGCTCAATCTTGCCCGGCGCAGGATCTCCTTCCCCCGGGGGGTCTCATGCAAGCCCAACAGGAGGCTCTTTATCTGTGACTTCAGGTCTTCCTTCAACTCTTTCTTCACCGCCCAAGGAAGATGCGGCAGCGGTTCACTGACAGCTATTACGTTTAATTCATCTACAGCGATTTTGTTGCGTACTATCGGCAGACGGCGCACTACCTCGCCGGCACCGGCCGCATCGGCCTGCTTGAGATAGGTGGCCAATACCGCATTGGGTGGATTGACGGCGTAGAATTCCTCATAGTCGTCTGCCTGTAATCCGGCTTGGCGCAGAAGGTAGGTGGGAACGATATAGCTCATCATCGCCCTGGGGCCGCCGCCGAAGAGAATCTTCTTGCCCCGTAATTGATCGATGTTCTCGATTCCGGAATCACGCCGGACGTAGATCGCCCCGCGGATCGTCTTTTCCCCGAACTCTTCATTCTGTGCGATTGCGACATAATCGAGTTCTTCGTGGGCGTTGATATACTCGTATTGATTCAGATGCACCAGGTCGTATTGGCGTTTCTTCAGACGCTCGAGGAAGACGTTGTAATTGGGCGACAACTCGAGTCTGACAGGTCGTTGCAGCTTCTCCTCCAGATAGCGGGAGAGGGGACGGAACAGCTTGGTCGTGACGACCGCATCCCGTCGTGGAAAGATGCCGATCAGCAGCGGATCAGCGAGAAGGTTGCAGCTCAGCGTGGCGGCTACGAGGAAAAAGACGAGGGAGAGCCTCAAGGAACAGGGTGTTATCTTTTTCACATTTCTCGGATGTTCCATGACTGACTCTGTAACAAGTTGATATTTAAGTAGAAAAAGAAAAACCCAAATGCTGCAATGTTATCGGCAAGGGTTTCGCTATATTAAGGTGCTTTATACATTATAGAGCAGCGGATCAGTTTGACATAAACTCTATGTCATTGTTTTGAAAAAGACTAATTCTAAAAATGCATAAACACGGTGGTAACCTCTATTCGGTTTCGATATAGATTAGATTAGACAGAATAATCAGACGAAGGTGATCGGAGTATGAGTGGACGAAACGCGGAGATGCTGGCGGGTCAGCGGGCGCTGGTGACAGGCGCCAATTCGGGGATAGGCGCGGCGGTGGCGCGGGGGCTTGCCATGGCCGGCGCCAAGGTGGCCATCAACTATGTGGTGAACGAGGCGGATGCGCTGAAGCTGGTCAACGAAATCGAGAAATCGGGAGGCGAGGCGCTGGCGCTCTATGCCGATGTCAGTAGGGAGCAAGAGGTGCAGGCCATGTTCAGCCGTATGATCGAGGCATGGGGCAGCATCGACATCCTGGTCAACAATGCCGGCA